>DATJOO010000049.1:0-47937 GCA_035506955.1 Verrucomicrobiia bacterium | reverse complement strand
GCGATCCTTCAGGAAATGCGATCGCCGCTCGTCGAAGTACATCCCGCATTCCTGGTACACCAGGGTCTGCAGGAGCTTCAGTTCCGCTTCCGTCAGCTGAATCTGCGCAGTAATCGTTCCCATGCTGAATGATGGCGGCCTTTCGGTCATTCGGCAGCGCTCCCCAACTTCGAAGCACCTCTACCTGGCCATTCCGACAGGCTCCGCCGCCTCCTCAAATTTTTTGAATTCCGGTTGGCGCAAGAGCCGGCCAATGTCCAGGAGGATGACCAGTCGGCCTTTCAACTTTCCGACTCCTGTCACGTAACTCGATTCGCCTTCGGCAAACACGGTTCCCGGTGCCTCAATCTCGGAGGGTGGAATCTTCAATACCTCCGAAGCGGAGCTCACGATTAATCCCAGTAGCCGGCTTTCCAACTCCACCACCAGGATCCGGTTTTTCTTGTCAGACGAGCTCGCCGCGCTTCCAAAACGTTTTCTCAAGTCCATCACCGGGATGATCTTTCCGCGCAGGTTGATCACACCTTCAATCATCTCCGGCGCGTTCGGCACCGCTGTTATCTCCGGCACGCGCACGATTTCCCGCACAGAAGCGATCGGCACTCCATACGTTTCTTCGCCGATGCGAAAGCCCACAAGATGGCAGTCTTTCTGCATGCAATGCTCCGTACTACGAACGGCTTACTTCAGCTAATTCATACTCTGCGGCCTGCGCATTGGCACCCACGCGCCGCGATGGCATTCCTTCGCGCCGGTAGTGGCTCTGCGAGCTTCGGTCGATCACGAAACGGTCCATGTTGTCCAGCAGATTGCGCGACAGCTTCAACATCTGCTCAGCAGCCGCGGACAATTCCGTGGAACTCGACGCGGATTGCTGCACCAACTCGCGCATCTTATCCATGGCTCGCACAACCGCCTGCGCTCCAGACGCTTGCTCTTCCACTGCGGAATTGATCTCCTGCGTAATTTCCGTTAGCCGGTTCGTAGCCTTCGCAATCTGCGCCGACCCTACCGACTGCTCATTCGTCGCCGCACCGATTTCCTGCGAGAACTTGTACACTTCCGTCACCACGTCAGAAATCTTGTGCAGTGCCGTCCCCAAATCGTTCCCTAGGCTCAGCCCTTCTTCCACGATGCGCGTGCTGTGTTCCATGTTTTCCACGGCCTGGCGCGCTTCTCTCTGGATACTTTCGATCAGGTCCGCGATTTCCTTCGTCGATTGCGTCGATTTCTCAGCCAGCTTGCGCACCTCGTCCGCAACCACAGCGAAGCCCAAACCATGCTCACCGGCGCGGGCAGCTTCGATGGCGGCGTTCAGCGCCAGCAGGTTGGTTTGTTCCGCCAAGTCGTCGATAACCTCGATAATTTTGCCGATGTCGTCGGCGCGGTGTCCCAGAATGTTGATGATCTCCGCGGAGGACTGAATCGCCCGGTTGGTCCGGTTCAACCCGTCGGTGGTCTTCTCCATGGTTTGAATGCCAGTCATCACTTCTTCCCGCGAACGGTTCGCGATATCCAGCAGCACTTTCGCGGTATCCGCTACGCGTTGAATCGACGTCACCATCTGGTCGATCGACGCCGAGGTTTCCGCGACGCTCGATGCCTGTACCTGTGTGTTCTTCACTACGTTCTGTACGTTGATGCTCATCTCGTGCATCGTGCTGGTCACCTCTTCAATCGCCGAGGACGCCTGCACGCTTACCTTCGCCGATTCGTCCGCCGCTCCAGCTACCTGGTTCGACCCGGCAGAAACCTGCGACGCTCCGTCGCGTGTTGACTTCACGATTTCCTGTAGGCCATGAGACATTCGCAGGAAGGCATTCCCCAGCGTGTCGCGTTTCGACCGCGGCGCCACTTCCATCGTCAAATCGCCTTCGGCCACCGCCATGGAAACCGCCGCCATTTCCTTCAGGTACGCCACCATGTTGTTGAAGGTTGTGGCCAGCGCCCCGATCTCGTCATTTCGGTGGATGTCGATGTTCTGGTCCAGATCACCGGAATCCCCAATTTCCCGCGCAACCGTAATCAAGTGTTTTAGAGGCTCGGTGATAGATCCCGCCGTGCGGTACGCTCCTAGGATCCCGATCCCGATCGCCAACAGCGTGCCGATAACGATCGCGACACCTCCCCACATGCTCGTTCGCGCAGCGATTGCCTGCGAGTCATTCGCCAAGCGCTGCATATCCGCGTTTGATTGATCCAGCACCGCCGAAGACTTCGTCAGCCATGAAGCCGGATCCTTTTGTAAATAGAAAATCTGCAAATCGGATACGGTCGCATCGCCCGAGTCCACCTGGTGTCTCTTGGCCAGTAATGGCTTTGCAAAATTGTCGGCCCAACTCGCCTCTGTCCCTTCCACTTGGATCAGCGCCGTCCGTAAAATGTCGTTGCTCGCGCCAGCCTGCCCGCGCTTGATCAGATCGGTCAGTTCACTCAAACCGTGATTCACTTTGTCTTCATCGCGGGGATCGCCGCTGAGCAGAAAATTGTTCAGGTTCAGCCGGTTCTGCATGATTTGGTAGCGGACGTTCTCCGCCATGCGCACGCTCTCCAGCGTCGCGGATGCCTCTTTGTTTGCGGACCTGGCCATCCACAACGCCCCCAGGTCTACGAACAGCAGCAACACCAGGATCGCGAGAACTACTCCGAACCCTTTGTATAGTTGCCTTTCGATTGTCATCGCGTCACTTCCTCCCCACCCTTCCGCCTTCTGCCTTGCGGCCCCCGCCGCCCTCTACTGCGCTTTAAACTCAAATTCAATAATCTGTGTCGTCTCTTCCGGCGCTGCTTCAAACTTCCAGTCTTTCACTGCATCCAGGCACGACTGCACCAGCACCGGATGTCCGCCCACCGGTCGTGCGGTTTTCACGTGACCATCGGGTGCAATGACCAGCTCGATTTTCACTTTGCCGGACAAACTCATCCTACGTGCAATTTCCGTATATTGCGGATTCGTCTTGGATTTGATTTTGCGTTTACTCTCGTCTATCGAGCTCGACTGCGCTCCCGCCCATCCCGCCGTTAGCGCCATCGCCATCAGCACTCCGATCACTCGATTTCCCCACGAGGTTCCCATGGACACCACACCCTCCCCAGGTCGATACTTGCCCACGGGAAGAAAGGCAAGCTAAGGGCCAGTACATTCAATAATTCCTGAGCGGGTTTCTTTTCTCTTCTTCGGAAATAACACAATCAATATCAATAATTTACGGACATACGGAGTAGCGATTCGCCGCCGCACTTCGTAGCTTCTTGTCTCAAACAGCATGGTGAATCGTCGCTCGGGGTCTCAGCCTGAGATTTCTCGCAGCGGCCTGTCCGAGAGGACAGGTAACGCTTGCGTGTCACATTTTGGAACGCTCGTTGACTCAGTTTGAGATTGCCCAGTAGCGTAGTTTCTGGAAATTCTTATTTTGAGACGCGCTACAACCCTTTACCCCTATGCGTGAACGTCACCCTCGTTCGAACCGCCACGCCTCCGGCACTCGCCGCCGTCTTCGCGCTCCTTCTCCCACTGACATTTCTCATGAATTTATGGACCTGGCGCTGGAAGCCGCGCATTGCCGCGAACTTCCGGTCTTTCTGGCCGGCCTCGCGTCTCGCGCTTCGGAGTTGCTCAACGCTGAATGGGGCGCGGTCGGCGAAATTCACGGCAACAAAGTGGAGTTCCACTGTCGGCAGCAAAAATCCTCTACCGACGACGCGCAACGCGCATGGCTCACATCTCAGGTGAAGCTTCGCCGTCCTACCCTTCAGGTTTTACCCTGGCCGAAACAAGGTTCCTCGTGTGTCTTCTATCCCATTTACGCCAGCGACCACGAACTGATGGGCACCCTCTGCTTGCAGCGCGGCTCGACGGAAATGTCTGCCGAACAGGAGCGCCTGCTCGCAGCTCTGGCCAGCTATGCCGCCTTGGTAATGGAAAAGGTCCGCCGCTTTTCGCAGCTGGAGCGTTCAAAAAAGCAATGGGTCGAAGATATCGACGCCATCAGCGACTACATCGTGGTCCACGATCAGGCTTGGAACATCGTCCGCACCAATCGTTCTCTCGCTTCTCATCTCGGCATTCCGCCCGCCGCACTGGTCGGGGAACCCATGCGCAGCTTGCGCCATATTGCGGAAACCGGCAGTGCCCTTCCCTGCCCGTTCTGTCAAAACACATTTGAACCCCGCGAGGAATACATCGCCACCGGCGAAGGCCGTACCTTTATCGTTTCCACTTCGCGTACGCGCGGCGTCACCGAAGAAGAAGGCCGCACCATTCACGTCCTGAAAGACATTAGTGACCGTCGCGAAGCGGAGCGCCGTTATCGCGAACTGTTCGACAATATTCAGGAAGGACTCTTTTTCGCCACGCCCGAAGGCCAATTCCTGGATGTAAATGACGCCATGGTCCGCATGTTGGGCTATAAGTCGCGCAAGGAACTGCTTCGCGCGGATGTCAGTGCCCATTTGTACCCAACTCACGCGGCGAAAGAACGCTTGGTCCAGGCCATCGCCGAGCGCGGCGCTCTCCGAAACTACGAGGAAACTCTTCGGCGCAAAGACGGCAGCCTGTTGCACACCCTCCAGAACATTAGTGCTGTTCGCGACTCCCAGGGCCGCATCGTCCAAATCCGTGGCCTCATGCTCGATGTTACCGAACAGAAGATGTTCCAGTCTCAATTGCAGCGCGAGCGCGACTTCAACCAGAAAATCCTCAATACCACTCAGAGCATGATTCTGGTCCTCGATACCGCCGGTCTGATCAGCTACGCCAATCGGCGCTGTTTTGAAGCGGGCTATCGTCAAGAGGAGCTGATTGGTCATCGCCTCGGCCGTCTTGTCGAAAATTCCCATCAACAGGATTTTGAGGCTGCCTTGCAAACTACCGCCAATGGTCAGCAGGTAGAAAATCTCGAACTACGCGTCAAACGCAGTGACGGCTCCATCGGCCACTTCTCCGTCAGCTTGAGCCCTAGTCGCGACGAGTCCAACCAGGTCAACAGCGTTGTTGTGGTCATGACCGACATTACCGATGCGGTGCTGCTGCAAGCCAAGCTCGCCCACACCGAAAAAATGGCCACCATCGGCCGACTGGTCTCCGGCGTCGCTCACGAAGTGAATAATCCGCTGGCCGCTATCCTCGGTTTTACCGACCTTCTTCTCGAGGATCCCAACGTTCCCGGCTCCGCGCGCGAGGAGTTGCAGATTATTCTGCGCGAGACCCAACGCACCAAAGAAATTGTCCAGGGTTTGCTCAGCTTTGCGCGCCAGCGCCCCGCGCAGCGCGAGCCTCTGCAAATCAATAACATTCTCCGCCAGACCATTCGCCTGCGTAGCTATGACTTCTCCAGTCACGGCGTCGAGGTCACCGAGGAGTTCAACGACAATCTCCAAATGGCCATGGGCGATCCTCAGCAAATGCAGCAGGTGTTCCTCAACATTCTCAATAACGCCTACGACGCCATACAGGAATCCGGCAACCACGGCAAAATCCGCATTCGCACACGCCAGACCACCGATTTCGTCGAGGTGGCCTTCATCGATAACGGCACCGGTGTCAGCGAGACTGAACGGATTTTTGACCCGTTCTTTACCACTAAGCCCGCGGGCAAAGGAACTGGCCTCGGCCTGAGCATCTGTTACGGCATCGTTCGCGCTCATGGCGGCGAAATTCTTTGCTGGAACAATGAAAGTGAAACCGGCAGCACGTTTGTCGTACGCCTTCCGATCGCCACGGAAAGCGCGCTAGCCGCCGCCGCAACCGAGGCCGGCCGATGACCGCCAGCACCAATCCCGCATTGGCTCCCATCCTCCTGATTGAGGACGAACCTTCGGTCAGCGCGTTTGTGCGCACCGCTCTCGAGCGCAAGGGCTATCGCGTCGTTCAAGCCTCCAGCGGCGCTGAAGGCATTCACCAGCTGTCCACCGAAACCTATTCCGGTGTGATCTCTGATATTCGCATGCCCGGCGACGTCAACGGCGCTGACGTGCACCACTGGATTCAGCGCAACCGCCCCGAACTCGGCGGACGCATCATCTTAATCAGCGGTGACACCGCCAATAGCGAAACGCAATCGCTTTTGTCGCGCAGTTCCACGCCGTGCATCGAAAAGCCTTTTCGGGTTCAGCAATTGATTTCCACTGTGGAGAAAACCTTCGGAAAACCATGACTGACGATCTTAGAGTTAAACTGTTAGTTGTCGACGACGAGCAAAGTATTCGCCGCCTGTGCATGACCATTGGCCATTCGCTCGGTTTTGTTTGTGATGAAGCCGAAAGCGCAGAAACTGCAGCCGCTCGCCTGGAGACCGACCCGCCGGATCTCGTCCTCTCCGATTTCAAGCTACCCCAGCAATCCGGCGTGGACCTTCTCAAAGCCATCAAAGCGGCACTCCCTCGCACCGAAGTCGCCATCATGACCGGTCACGGCTCCATCGAATCCGCCGTCGATGCCATGAAACTCGGCGCTTACGACTACATTGAGAAGCCTTTTCGCGTCGAAAAAATGCGGTTACTCCTGCAGCGCATGGCGGAAAAGGTCCGCCTCGTCAACGAAAATGCTTTTCTTCGCGACAAAGTCACCACCGAAGAGAATCTCGACGGCATCATTGGCGCATCCGCCTGCATGCAAGACGTTCTTCGCATGATTTCACGCCTGAAAGACACACGAACGCCGGTTCTTATTTCCGGCGAAAGTGGCACGGGTAAGGAGTTGGTTGCCCGCGCCATCCACTTCCGTGGCCCCCTGGCGAAATCCAACTTCGTCGCCGTGGATTGTGGCGCGCTGGTTCCCACGCTGATGGAAAGCGAGCTTTTCGGCTACGAGAAAGGCGCCTTCACCGGGGCGACGAAGACCAAAGCCGGTCTGTTCCAGGCCGCTAACGGTGGCACCATCTTCCTCGATGAAATTGGTGAGCTACCCCTCGAAATGCAGGCCAAGCTTCTACGCGTTCTCCAGGAAAAAGAAGTTCGCCCTGTGGGAAGCAACGAAAAGATAAATGTCGACGTGCGCGTGGTTGCCGCCACCAATCGCGATTTGGAAGCCGCCTATCGCGCCGGCACTTTCCGCAAAGACCTCTACTTCCGCCTCAACGTCGTCACCGTGCATTTACCCCCATTGCGGGAGCGCCGTTCAGACATTCCTATGCTGGTCCACCATTTCCTGAATCGCTACACCCCGGGCACGCCCCTGCAAGTCACGCCGGCAGCCATGAAGAGCCTTCTCCAGTACGATTGGCCCGGCAACGTCCGCGAACTGGAAAACTGCATCGCTCGCGCAGTCACACTTGGGGATCAACGCACCATCGACGTCCAGGACCTTCCTCCCGCCATTCGTACCGAACAACCTGTCGCGCCAACGATCAGTTCCCAGGATGCGTCTTCCCTCTCAACCACTGCGCTCGCGGAAATGGAGCGCATGACCATTCTTCGCGTCTTCGAGCAAGCTCATGGCGACAAGGCTCTCGCCGGTAAGATGCTCGGCATTAGTCGTGCCACGCTCTACCGCAAGCTCAAGCGCTATAACATCGGCATCCATCGCGGTCCCGAAAAACCGGAACCCGAAGAAGCCGAAGCTCACGCCGCCGGCCACTGAAGGAAGCTCCGTCATGCTACCGCGCACTCGACAGCGTCCTCGGCGGTGATGCGCGGTAAATTCACCGTCAGTATTTTCGTCAGTAACTCTAGGACGGATGGTGCGCTACTGCCCAACAGCTACCAACACCAACTCTGTCCCATTTTCCAACACGATATTCCCGCTCTTGCAGTTCACCGTCGAGGTCGGTGGCGTCATTTTCACCAAGGGATGTAGTTCCAAATCAGTGAACCCGAAGATCCCCGTCGTTTCCGGCCTTAGCTCGTTATCGTGCGGCGCTACCACTTGCCCGGAAATTGACGCCGAAGTAGCCATCCGTTGCTTCCCTCCGCTGTTGTACATGTCGTCGGGCTGTTTTTCCAACTTTGCGGAGAGTGCGTAAATTGCGAAGTGTGCCGGTATTTGCTCCTCATTTTTGTCGCCTACACTGTCAAACGAGATGTCCACTTCCGCGCCCGACCCACCCTTCGCATATGGTGTTACTGCTGTCACCGTTCCTTTCACCAGGGAACCTTTTTTCAACACCACCTGCTCACCTGACTTTACGTCCTTCTTCACCTCGACGACCAGAGGCTGCCCCACTTTGGCATGTTTTGTATCCAGCTTCGTTGTGAGCTTGCCCACGAACCTGGTCCCATTCGGAAGGCTGATTGGCCCACTCGCCCTCGCCGCACTGGCCGCCGGAGTCGCTGAAGCTTGTGTTGCAATATTCTGCGGCGTCTGACCGCCCGCCGCTACTGCATAGGACAGACCTAGACAGACAAACATCGCGACACATCGCGCCATTGTTTTCTCCTGACTGTGTTGAGAGTACCTTACTCTGCACTATAGACGTATGATATATCCGGCTAGTTTCGCGAATTAGTTACGGACGGCCGTGCCCATTTCGTCTCATCCGCCCCGCAACCGGTTCCGCACTTGTCTGAGACGAACTGTGTCACGGTGAGACATCCGCGAAACCTTGAGCTCTGAGGAAATCCCTAAGCCCTTTCTCTCCAGTCAATTCCAATCGGCCTACCCGTTCCCGGCCTTTGGCTTCCAGCGTGCATCTCCCCGCTTGGGACAGTGCGCCCTCGGTTTCATCCCGTGTGTCTTTGCACACCGGAATGCCTCTGAGGCTCGCGTTCGCGCACCACCCATGGCTACGGGGCTCGCGCATGACTCTCATCGTTGGTGAACAAGAATGTACCGAACAGCTCGCTCGCTTTTTTCCCAAGCTCCCGGCTGTTCGCATACCTGTGCGCATATCCCCCTTACGTGTGGGGCAGGTCCGCACCCAGGAAACGACCGTAGTGGAATATGGCACGACGGAGTTCGCCATCTTTTTGTCGAAATTGGCATTGGAGTTCGATGATCGCATTCGCTTGGTTCGCGATGGAGGAGGACGTCCCGCAGAGGCCGCCGTTATCGCATTGCAGTACCATGAAGGCCGCAAGGCCGTGGCCGTGCGATTTCTCGACCGTCCCTGCGAATGGATGATGCAGCCGTGAATAAATCAATCACAACTTTAAATATCCCCGCTCCGCCCAAATCCGACGGTGTTCGCCTGGCGCAATGGGAAGAAGCTCGCTCGGTCTTCCCTATCTATTTGGCGCTGGCCAAGCACCTTCAGATGGAAATCCCCTTCCCGCAGAACAAGCGTGTTCTGCAGGAAAAACCCGAAGGCGATTTCGCCAAGCAGGTGTACGCCTGGCTGGATGCCATGGACGCACAGGTGCAAGTCCACCAACTGCGCCAACTCCTCCAGACCACCACGCTCAGCGCCAGCGAGAGCGGGCTGCGCGCCTTGATCATGCGCCATCTCCGCAAGCCCTCCAAAAACAATACCGACCGCGACAAGATCGACTTTCTTCTCGTTCAGTATTTCGCTTTGTGTGCGCCCGCGAAGATCTATCACAAACAAATCGAACTCGCGGATGTCGCTCAGGTTATGAAGCCCGTTCTCGGCGAGGTTGACTGCACCCCGCTCACTTGGTGCGAGCCTCTCGAAAAAATGATCATCACTCTGCGAACCTTCCGCAGCCTTCGCGACATTCTCAAGACCAGCTTCATCGAACAGGGACGCCGCGTCAAAGAAAGTGCCGGTGGAATGTTCTATGACCCTGCGGCCATGATCGCTTTCGTCCGTTTCAACTTCTTGCTTCGCCGCACGCTAATCGAGCTCATGCACGCCGACTTAATCTACATTCGCTCCGGCATTAATCATCTGGAAAGTACCGGCACCAAAACCATCAATTGCCAAACTTTCGGCCTCACTTCCACGGAGCCCATCAACAAGGTCCGCCAGATCGCTGATGAATGGAAACAGCCTTTCCAGAGGGAATATAACGAACGCACGGTAAACCAGGCCTTCGAAAAACTTCTGGCCTTGCGCTACGACCTGGAAAAGACCATCGAGAAGGTACTCGGCAAGCCTCTCGAGACTGCCGTCGTCCCCAAAATTCCTTCTCCCGCTCCCGACACACCGCTGTCTATTCCTGCGACTACCGCACATGCGGAAAAATCCGCTATGCCCGCTGCCGAAAAAATGGCGGAAGCGGAGGCCGACCTCGACTTCGAAAGTTGCATGGAAAAAGTCTGGGAGCAGCTCATTTCCGCTCCTCCCTCCCGCGGCCGCTCGATGACCACCGTGCGGGTCGGCAATACTCGCTTGCTTATGTCCTCTTGGGAGGTCACCGCCTTCGTCAGCGAAGACGGCCCCGTCGCCGAGGACTTGCGGCGTGCCGTGGTTGCCCGCGCTTTGGTTACCGCCGCCCTCGAGCAAGCCAAGGAAATGGGCGTGGCCACCCCGCTCGATCGCGTGCTTCCTGTCGCCCGCATGGAGGTTTCCCGTTTGCAGGAACGCGTGGAACTGGCCAAGCAAGCGAAAGATACCGAGGCGGCAGTGAACTTGGGCATCAGTACCAAGCGTCTTTTGTCGGCGCTCGACGAGGCCGAAAAGCTTTAATTCCCTGCTGCGTAGTCCGGCAGGCTTGAGTGAACAGTCAGGGAGCGGATTCTGTTGCGGACCACTAACGCACTTATTCTTACGGATGACGCCGACTTCGCGCGTCTGCTCACCGCTTGTTGGCAACTCGAACGGCAACTGCCCGGCCTTTCCGTGGTCACTAGCGACGTTTGGAAGAGCGACGATACCGTTGCCTGCGACCTCATAGTCATTGGACCACTCAGGCAGCAGGCCCCTTCCGACGTCTTAGCTTCCATTTCTGCGAGCACGGCTGTCATTCTCTGCGCTCCCTCAGATCCCAAAGAACTCGCCACCCTCCGCAAACGCTATCCACGCCTTCTGCACGTTCCGCTTCGTGAGGATTGGACCCAGGTTGTTCTCCTCGTGGCCGGAGAATCTTTACGCCGCACCGAGGCGCTTCGCCTCGCCAAGCAAGCAGAGCAACGCGCCACGCGGAATGCCAACGACGCCATGCTCGGCCGCTACATGATCGACATGAAGCACAGCGTCAACAATGCCATGACCTCGCTGCTCGGCAATGCTGAGCTCCTTCTCCTCGAACCCGGCGAGCTCTCGGCTCAGTCCCTTTCCCAGATCAAGACGATTCACACCATGGCCCTACGCATCAACGAAATCATGCAGCGATTCTCATCCCTCGCGTCGGAAATGCGGGAGGTTGAGACGCCTTCTCATGCTGAGACGGACGAAGCGGCTACGAGCCCTTTCCCTCGCCACTAGCGCTTCGTCGGGCTCCGCTATCTCCCTTGTTTGCCTGCACTTAAAAATCCAAGCAACTCCCTCACCGGAATCCGCAAGCTGGCCAATGACGTGCATTTTTCTACTTCGGAGAACTACGCGGAGTTATACCCGTGCCCAAAAAAGTCCTTATCGTCGACGATTCACCCGCCCAGGTTCGGCTCATTCAGGGCTTACTGGAGCCCGAAGGTTACTGGCCGGTTGGCCTGAGTGATCCGAAGCGTGTAGAAGAAGCCATTTCCGTGGAGAAACCGAACATCATCCTGCTCGACGTGGTCATGCCCGAGCGCAACGGCTTCCAAGTCTGCCGGGAATTGAAGGGCAATATCAAGTTCAACGCCATCCCCGTCATCCTGGTGACCTCTAAAGACACCGCCAGCGACCGTTACTGGGGTCAACAACAGGGCGCGGATGGGTATGTCACCAAGCCCTTTACCCGCGATGAGCTTTTGCGTGCAGTTCGGCGCTTCGTCTGATGCCGTACGAGGAATACGAACGAAATGACTGAAGATTTCCAACTGACTCCGATACCCGCCGATGCCGAACTCGGCGAAATGCTGGAAGCTCTTGCTCCGGTTGGTGAGCGTCCGCCGGAATCCCAGTTTGTCGTTTTTCGCAGTGGCCGCGAGCGTTTCTGCTTTCCGGTGCTCGACGTAGAAGAGGTCCTCGAGTGGCCGCTGGTTACCAAAGTTCCGTTGTCCCCCGGATACATGCTCGGCGTCTTCAACCTTCGTGGCTCGATCGTTCCTCTGATCGACATCGCTCTCACCGAAGGCCGCCGTGCCGGTCTGCTCCCAAAGCATGTCGTGGTCGCCTCTCTTCGTGGCGATGCGCATCACGACGACCTGCGCTTGGGCATCGCCGCCGACGAAGTTATCGGCACCTTCTCAGTGAACGACGCCGAGGATTTGTTGCAGGAAGCACCAGAAAATGT
The DNA here is from genome assembly GCA_035506955.1 of Verrucomicrobiia bacterium. GTDB lineage: Bacteria > Acidobacteriota > Terriglobia > Acidiferrales > UBA7541 > Acidiferrum. The sequence goes on along the minus strand of DATJOO010000049.1, from coordinate 35,721 downwards.
GCCGCACTGTGTTGGTATGTTGCGGCACGAAGACCGCCTGGCTCTGATCCTCGATCTGCGCCGGCTGTTGGAAGTTTATCCGGGTCCCAGCATTTAGCGAGATTAGCTCGAGTTTGGGGAGGAAGTAATGAAATCGCGAATCAGTAGCACCATTTGGACGCTGATCATCTTGAATTTTGTCGCGCTCAGCGTCGTCCTCGGTCTGGCCTACACCGCCGGCCGACAGTCCGCCGCGAACTCCACGGGATTTGACGCCACCGGCCTCATCATCCCGGGCATCGTTGCGCTGGGCATGACCATCGTCCTGGCCTGGAAACTTGGCGGGGGCATTCTGTCTCCCGTCAACGAACTCGCGGAATTCTCCGAGCGCCTCGCGGCCGGCGACGCCAAGGCTCGTGCCGAGGTCTCTTCCGGCGATGAATTCGGGTATATCGCGGAGAATCTCAATCGCGCCGTAGCCAAGGTCTCCAAGGCCTCCTCCAACCAGGAAGCCACGGAATCGCTCCAGCGCAGCATTACCGACTTGCTCGCCGTCATCAATCAGGTCGCCCGCGGCGACTTGACCCTGCGCGGCAAGGTTACCAACGACGCCCTCGGCAACGTCGCCGACTCCATAAACTACATGCTCGACAACTTCACCAAGGTGCTCGAGCGTGTCCGCAAGGCCGCCATGGAAGTCACCGCGTGCTCCAACAACATCCTTGTCGCCGCCGACGAAATGCAGGCCGGCGCCACGCAACAGGATCAGGAAATTACCAATACCTCCAGCGCGGTCGAACAACTGACGGTCTCCATGAAACAGGTATCCAACAACGCCGAAGCCAGCGCCGAAGCCGCCCGCCGCGCTCTTGACGCCGCCGAGCAGGGCAACCGCGCTGTGCGCGACACTCTCGATGGCATGCAGCGCATTCGTTCTTCCGTGCAGGCTACTGCCAAAAAGATCAAGTCCCTGGGCGATCGCTCCCTGGAAATCTCGGAAATCATCAACGTGATTAACGACATCACCGAGCAGACCAACCTCCTTGCCCTTAACGCCGCCATCGAGGCCGCTCGCGCTGGTGAAGCTGGCCGCGGTTTCGCGGTCGTCGCCGATGAGGTCCGCAAGCTCGCTGAACACTCCCGCAGCGCGACCAAGGACATCGCCGCCCTCATCAAAGCCATTCAGGCCGAAACGAACGAAGCCGTCGTGGTCATGGAAGACGGCACCAAGGAAGTCGAATCCGGCGCCACCCTGGCCGATCAGGCTGGTCGCGCTCTCGACGCTATTTCCAGCGTCGTTCGCCAGTCCGCCGAACTCGTTCAGGAAATCTCACTCGCTTCGAAACAGCAGGTGCGCGGCACCGAAGGTGTTGCGCACGCCATGCAGATCATTTCCAACATTACGCGGCAGACCTCCCAAGGCACGCGTAGCACCGTGTCCACCGTCAGCCAGCTCGTCAAGCTTTCCGATCAGCTCAACGAAGCTCTTGCCCAGTTCCGTGCCAACGCCAAAGGCGCTTCGGCCGAAGACACGGATCATCGTATGGCGCCGGTTGCCGCCGTTCGTTAATTGTGAACTTCTTCCCCCACCTCATCGTGGGGCGATTGCGGGATGACCATGAGTGAGCGCCGCGGGCCGGAAAACGCTTTGAGTGAGCACGAATTGAGCGAGATCCGCATGCTAATTGAAGAGCGGACAGGCATTCATTTCGATGCCTCGCGCGAGAGATTTTTCTCCACGCGAGTCCGTGAACATCTGCAGGAACGCGGCTATGCGCGCGGCACGGATCTTTTGCGCGCTGCCCGCAAAACCAACGTCGAATACGAGGCGCTCCTCGAAAAGCTTCTTACCCAGGAAACCAGCTTCTTCCGCTATCCCGCGGTCTTCGAGGCCTTCGAAAAGCACGTGCTGCCCGAACTCCACGTGAAAAAGTTCTGGCGCAATCCTCGCACCCTGCGCGTCTGGAGCGCCGGTTGTTCCACCGGCGAAGAACCCTACTCCATTGCTATCACCGTCCTCGACACACTTTCCTTCGCCGATGCCTGGGAAGTCGAAATCCTGGCCACCGACATTGGCCGTCAGGCGCTAAAAACAGCGGAGCGCGGCGTCTATTCGGGCCGCAGCATCTCCAGTGTGAACGATCGTCAGCTCGGCACTCATTTTTCTCCTGTGAATGGCAGTCACCAGATAAAGCCCCGCCTCCGCAAAATTGTCAGCTTCGCACAGATGAATCTCGCCTCCCCTGTTTACGTGGGGCGTATGGACCTAATTTTTTGCATGAACGTTCTGATCTACTTCTCGGAACAACGCCGGCGGGCACTCGTCCAGCGCTTCTATGACGCGCTTGAACCCGGTGGCTATCTCTTCCTCGGCCATTCCGAATCCATCTCGAAAATGCCTGTGAAGTTCCAGGCCATCGTTCTGGGCGACTGCATTATGTATCGCAAACCAACCGCCGAGGAAATGCACAAGCCCGAACTCGTTACGGAGGGACGCGCGTGAGCACTCCCGACCGCGAAGCCGTCGAATTGTTCCTGCAGGAAGCCTCCGAGCACCTGCAGTATTTGCGGGAGTACGTCGGTGTATTGCAGGAAGTTGCGCCGCGTCGCGAAGATCTCGAGCGCCTCTACATCGCTGCCCATACCCTGAAAGGCACTTCTGCCAGTTACGGCTTCCCGCGCTTCTCCGAAATCGCCGGAAAGCTCGCTCACGTCTTTCAGTACGCCCTCAATGCTCCCCTCGGCGACGACCTCCACGGTCCCATTACCGAATTCCTCTCCGATGGCATCTCGCTGCTGGAAACCAGCCTCATCGAAATCAGCGACACCGGACAAGAGAATCGTGAAGACATCTCCGCCTTCAAGGAACGCTATCGCTTCGCGTTTCCTCCCGAACCGCCGCCGCTAAATCTCAGCCTCACCGAACCGATCGCCGCGGAGCCGCGCAGTCTGCTTAGCGCCGCGATCGAGCCCGCGGCCCCACAAACCGGTCTAACCGGCTCCTATTTCGACGCACTTCCGTCGGATGACGACGTTGCCGATGAAATCCTGGAGTTTTTCCAGCCGGAGGCCGAAGAACATCTCCAGATCGTCAGCGATTGCCTGCTTTCGCTTGAAGGTAACAACAATCCCGAAGAGATCAATCGCCTCTTCCGCGCCATCCACACCGTCAAAGGTTCGGCCGCGCAAGTCGGTCTTCGTCGTCTCGGTTCTATCGCGCATCGCGTCGAGGACCTAATCGGCCGTCTCCGCGATGGAGAACTCGAACCTTCACCCGAAATCGTAGACATTTGCCTGGAATCCGTAGACGTTCTTCGTAAAACACTACGCCGCGAATGGCCCGGCGAAGTGGAAATGCGCGCCGGCGTCGATTCTTTGCTTGGGCGCATCGCCCAATTTGCTCCGCCCGAAGGCGAAGAAGAAGTCACGGCCGAAACCACTCCGGCTGAGTCTCCGGAGGCCGCCCCCTTAGCCGCGGAGAAGCCAGCTTCCAAACCCGCGACTGTTCCTACGCAGAAACAAGTTGCCGCAAGCAAATCCGTGCGTATCGCTCTCGGTCGCCTTGATCGCATGATGAACACTGTGGGCGAACTCGTCATCAGCCGCACCAAAATGGTTGGCCGCGTAGCTGAGCTCGAAAAGATGATCGATACCCTCAGCTTCTCCAAGGAACGCTTGCAGGGTAAGGTCAACGAATTCCAGGAAAAGTACGAGTACAACCGCATCCGCCAGCAAATCGGTATGCCCTGGGCCAATAACCAGCGCCAAAAGCTGCTGGCCAGCGCCGCCGCCGGCGAGGGCTTCCTCGACGAATTCAGCGAACTGGAGATGGATCGCTACGACGATTTCAACATCCTCTCTCGTTCCATGACCGAAATTTCCGCCGACGTCAACGAAGTCCTCTCCCAACTGGAGGGCTACGTCAATCGCGTCGAAGGTGACATTCACGAATTCACCAAACTCGCTCACCACCTGCAGGACGAAATCACCGCCGCCCGCATGGTTCCGATCGGCACTCTCTATTCCCTGCTCTCTCGCGCCGTTCGCGACGCCGCCAAATCCGCCAAAAAGAATGTTGCGCTCGACTTCTCCGGCAGTGAAACCGAGCTCGATAACAACATCATTCAACAAATTTCCGACCCGCTTGTTCACCTCGTGCGCAATTCCGTTGCCCACGGCGTCGAAACGCCCGCGGATCGCCTCGCGGTCCGCAAACAGGAACAGGGCCGTGTAACGCTTCGCGCCTATCACCGCGGCAACCACATCTATATCGAAGTAGAAGACGACGGCCGCGGCATCGACTATCCGCGCGTTCGTCAAGCCGCCATCGATTGCGGCCTCGTCTCCACCGAAACCGCCGATCGCCTCACTGAACGCGATCTGCGCGAAATGCTCTTCCACCCCGGCTTCTCTACCGCCTCGGTAAAAACGGAACTGGCTGGTCGCGGCGTCGGTCTTGACGTCGTCCGTTCGAATCTCAACGCCCTCAACGGCGAAATTGAAGTGCAAAGCGAGACCGGACACGGCACCAAGTTCACTCTCAAAGTTCCCCTCACGCTCATCATTTCTCCCGCGCTCTTCGTGCGCTGCGGTTCGCATCACTTCGCGTTGCCCCTCGCCGTGGTGGAAGAAATTCGCCGCCTTCGTGCCGACGAAATCGAAGACGTCGGTGGCAAGCTTCTCACTAAGGTCCGCGATATTGTTACCGAGGTCGTTCGCCTCGATTCCTATCTCGGTCTGCCGCCACTCGAGCCCATCAACGGCTACTTCCGTATGGTTGTCGCCAATGCCGGCAATCGCCAGGTTGGTCTGGTCGTCGAAGAAGTTCTGGGCAAAGACGAAATTGTTATCAAAAACCTCGGCGAATATCTCCGCCGCGTCAAACTTTTCCCGGGTACCACCATAGCTCCGGATGGCAGCCTGATTCTTCTCATCGACCTGAATCGCATGGTGGCCACCGAACCCAACGAGCGTCGTGCGGTCCAGGCCTCTGCCGCGGCGTCCCGCGTTTTCGCTCCGGGTTCCACTGCGGTCGCTCGTGGCACCATACCGACCGAAGCCATCGATCGCGTCGATCACGAACGCGTCATTGTCGTGGCCGACGATTCCATCAGCGTTCGCAAATTTGTGGGCCGTATGCTTGAAAAGAATGGCTATCGCGTGAAACTTGCCGCGGACGGATTGGAAGCTGCCGAAATCATTTCTCAGACTGGTTGCCATCTCGTGATCACCGACCTCGAAATGCCACGTATGACCGGCTACGAGCTCATGGCTCAATTGCGCCAGAGCCCGTCTACGAAACGGCTTCCCGTCATGGTCGTTACTTCGCGCGCTGGTGCCAAGCATCGCGATCGCGCCTTGAAAGAAGGGGCTTCCGCCTTCCTCACCAAGCCGGTCCAGGAAGATCAGCTCCTCGCAGCCGTCGAACACTTAATTGGAACGGAGGCGGCACGGCCGACCGTGCCGGTTGGTTGATCCCATGGTGAGCGCTGCCCCTAAAAAATTCCGCGTGCTCGTCGTGGACGATTCTGCCTTCATGTGCAAAGTCCTCGAGTCCATTTTCAACGCCGATGGCCAACTGCAAGTGGTCGGCCGCGCCAAGGATGGCCGCGAAGCCATTGCCCTGGCGCAATCGCTCAAGCCTGACGTCATCACGATGGACTTGAATATGCCGCACATGGACGGCCTCCAGGCCACCGCCAACATCATGACCACGAATCCACGGCCCATCGTCGTGGTCAGTTCCGAGAGTAAAGAAGGTGCCGCCAGTACACTCAAAGCTCTCGAACTCGGCGCCATCGATTTTGTCACCAAGCCCAGCGGCGGTATCGACCTTGACATGCAAAGCGTGAAAGACGAACTGTTGCGCAAGGTTCGCGTTGCGGCGAAGGTACGTGTTGTGCGCACCGCTTCGCGCATAGCCAGCAACATTCAGTCGCCATTGAAAACCGCAGCGACTCCCGCGATCTCCCGATCTTCCAGTTCCTCAACGATAGAGACACCCGACTTTCGCTTCCCCATTGTCGTTCTGGGAGCCTCCACCGGTGGTCCGGCCACGGTCATGCGCCTCGCTCCCGGTTTCACTCCCGATTTCCCGGGTGCGGTCATTCTTGTGCAACACATGCCGGCGGCATTTACGTCGCAATACGCGCTGCAACTCACCGAATTCACCAGTATTCGCGTCAAGGAAGCGGAACCGAATGAACCGGTTCAGCTCGGCACCTTTTACATTTGCCCGGGCGGTCAGCATCTCCGCCTTACGCCCACCGGCCGCTTTGAACTCGACGCCAAGTCCGGCCGCATCGATGGTTACCTCCCGAACATCGATGTCGCCATGGAATCGGTCGCCTCCTTCGCCGGGCCGATGAGCATTGGTGTGGTTTTGACCGGTATGGGAAGCGATGGGGCACGCGGCGCGCGCCTCATCAAAAATGCTGGCGGCTATGTTGTCGCGCAGGATGAAACCACTTCCGTAATCTTCGGCATGAACGCGGAAGCCATTAAAGCGGGCGTCGTCGATCAAGTCTTAGGTATCGATGACATTTATGCCGCCATCGAAAAGCGCGTCCTCGCTCTCAGCAAAGCTGCCCCGGTAGGAGCACGTTGATGCGCGTCGCCACTTCCCAGAAATCACACCCTGTCCGCACCGAGCAGATCATTCTGTTTCGCGCCAGCAATCAAATTTTCGCGATTTCCTCCGCCTCTGTTCAGGAAGTCCGCAGTGTAGACAGCCTCGCCGGCGCCGCGGTGGAAGTCAGCGAAGCCACTCTTGCCAAGGTGCGACACGTAATTCAGCGCGGCGATCGTAATCTTTACGTCGTCAACGCTCCCTTGCATTTTGGTCTGCGCCCGACGCCTGCAGCTCTCATCTTTCTTCTGCGTAAATCGCGTGTAGCCCTTCTTGTCGATGGCATCGAGAAAATGACCACCATGAGCCGCCTGCAAGCTCTTCCAGGGGCCTTCTGCCACGAAGAACGCGCCTGGTATCGCGGCCTCACCGTTCTGGACCAGAATGTCATTCCCGTCGTCAATCCTTCGGGCTTTCTGACCCCCGACGAACTGGCGCTGCTCGATGCCGTCACATCTCATAAAAATTTGCCGCAGGCCAGCGGCGTAACTCAGCCGGAATTTACCGTATGACCTGGACCGACCAACTCGATAGCTGTTCCTGCGTTCTCCTTCGTCTCGGGGAACGGCGCTTCGCGCTGGCCGCCGACCAAGTCGCGGAACTAGCCGCGCCCAGTCGTGTTTTTCGCTTTGCTCACAAAACTCCCGGGATCGACGGCGTCATTCTTCGTCGCGGCCGCGTCGTCCCCGTATGCGACATCGCCGAACAACTCACCGGGAGAAAGCTTACCCACCGCCGCTTTTATCTGATCGCCTCGCGCCGCCAACAGGACGGGGCCGATTGGGTCGCGCTTCCCGTCAGCGGCGAATGCGAATTGATCCAGTCGGACCTTACACCCGCCAGCCCGTCGGATTCGCCCCATGTTTCGGCGTGGCTCTCGCACCAGGGCGAAGTCATCGAAGTCCTGAATCTCTATGCACTAACTCCCGGCTCGCCCGCTCCCGCAAATGTCCGCTCGGCCAAGCCCGCTTTGCCGGAGGTGCACGCATGATCCCCGGCAAACCCGCAAAAATTCTCCTGATCGACAGCAATGTGCTCTTTGCCAAGCGGCTTGGCGATGCTCTTAAGCGCGAGGGTTTCGACGTCACTTCTACAACGCAGGCCACCTTTGCTTTGACTGCACTCGAATACAACGCGCCCACCGCCATCGTTTGCGCCACTCATATGCGCGAAATGGGCGCGCTCGAGATTGCGCAAATCATTCATGCCGACCCGAAAAATTCCAATCTCCCCATCATCGCCACCGGTGACGGCAGCCAGGGCGCCCTGATGGAAGCTTTCCAAGCCGGCTGCGATGACTATATCGACCGCCACTTAAGCCCCGCCGTGATCGCCAATCACGTCAAGAACATCATCATCAGCAAGGTCGAAGGTTTTCAGCCCACTCAAATGCTCGGCCAGGCCGACACCAGCCTCAGCGGCAACCTCACCCACCACGATTTGACGGGCGTCATGCAGATGCTCGGCCAGGCCCGCCAAACCGGCGCGCTCACCATTAACGCGGGTGAAACAGATGCGGTTCTATTCTTCGACGCAGGCGAAATCGTCCACGCCGAATGCGGCTCTCTTTTCGGCGACGAAGCCGTTATCGACATTTTGAAAAGCTGCGTTCGCGTGGGCTCGGGGGTCTACAAGTTCGTTTATGGGGCCAGCACCGCGCAACGCACCGTTTTGCGTTCCGCGACCGACCTTATGCTCGACGCCATGCGGGAATATGACGAAGCCGCGAATCAGCACGACACCGATTCTGATCCTCTTGCCAATCTGGCCGACAAGGAGGCCCTGTGAGCGAAACCAGCACGATGCCACCGCTGAGTTCGACCGAGCCCAAGCCAGCGCCTACCGTCTACTTCATTGACGATAGCGCCACCATGCGCGAAGTCATCAAGATCGCGTTTCGTCGCGAAAATATTCACGTCATTACCTGCGCCGACGCCGCCTCCGCTCTCAATCAGTTCGAACAGTATCCGCCGGACGTGGTCATCACCGACGTCATCATGCCCGACCAGGATGGTTATTCCGTCTGCAGCCAGATCAAGCAGAATCCGCAATTCGGCAAAACTCCCGTCATCCTAATGTCCGGCGTCGTCAACAAATCCGTCGCCGACCGCGCCGTCGCTGTGCAGGCCGATGAACTGGTGCGCAAGCCTTTCCAACCCCAGGAACTGATCAGCCGCGTTCGCAATCTCCTCAACGCCGGCAAAACTACTGAGCCTTTGCATCTTCAACAGCCCGGTGCGTCGCCGGCTCTCGATAGCTTGTTTGCCCCGCCCCCGACTCCGCCCCGCCCAGCCCCGATTCCTGCAGCGCTTCCGCCTGCGGCCATGCCCACGCTGCCATCCGTCTTTGGGGAAACCAAGCCCGCTGACTCCGTCTGGCCTCGCGCTTTAGCCGATGCCTTCGCCCAACAGAATCCGCCCACGCCACAGGCGCCCCAGCCCGCGCCTGTGGCTCATCGCGCTGCCAGCGCTGCCGACATCCACAAACTTCGCGCCGAAATTTCTTGTCTCGAACTCCTGATCAAGAAACTCCAAACCGAACTCCAGATCGAGCGCCAATACAATCAAGCCCTCGAACTCCACGTCCGCAACCTAACCAAACTCGATTAGTGACTTGTAACAGCAGCTTTACGCCGCTGTCTGGTAGCACAGGTTTGAAGCCTGTGACCCTAACAAAGTAGCTTGTCTAGGGGGCGAAGGCTTCAGACCCCGCGTAATCGGCGCGAAAAGAGTCGGGCTCCAGCCCCCAAAGACGTTCCTACAATTATTCGCGCAAGCTTAAACCTTACACCCTTTAACTCTCACCCCGCATTCGCCATTGGTTCCCATTCCCGCCGCTCTTCCTCGATCACCACGCCATCGCGAAAACTCACATGCCCCCGTGAATTCGCCGCCACCTTTTCTCCCGGCACCACTATTCCCGCCAGATTTAACGGATCCGCCGCCGCCACCGTGACCACTTCTCCAGTCGCGGCTTCATTCCGCGAAGCTCGCAGCGATTCCACCGCCACCGGCAACGCAAACTGCTCTCCTACGAATCCGCTCACAAATCTTCCCCCGCGAATCTCTCCGCGATCTTCCAACCGCCGCAACGCGATCAGTACTTCCCTCCACCGGGGCAGAATCGACTCCCGCGTCAGCACTTCGCGAAACACGACGCCGTACCGTTTCAGCAGCATCCAGCAGATTGCCTCCAATTCTCCCGCCGCCTCCGCTGCCTCTCCCGTCGACAGCAGTGACCAGCGCCCCACGCTGTCTCGTGGACGCGTCATGCGCCCGCTGCCCTGACCTGCCCGCCGTTTTGGATCGATCAGCGCCCGCAAATTGTCGAAGCCATCCGCGGTTATGAATCCCACCGCCACTAATTCCCACAACGCCGTCTCAATCTCCGCCTTTAGCTTCCGCGTTCCTCGCACAATATCCGCAAAAAAAGATGCTCCATGCTGCTTCAGGAACTGCAGCACATCGCGTGCGGCTGGGCTCAACCCCGGATGCTCCTCTGCAGCCCATTCCCTCCGCGGATACGACATCCACTCCGCATCCTCGCGCACAAAAAACGTAATCGGCGCCACACTGCTGGGCGCCACTCGCCTGCCACGTTCTCCAGAGTCTTCCATCATCGCCGGATGCGGTGAAAATCTGCCCCAGCCAACCGCGCCGCTAAGGCATAATTGGTTCAGATTCTTCGGATCGTAGCCAATCACGCGGCGTCCTAGGATCTGGTGCTCCCACGTGTTCGCGGGCGCCTCGTACCCCTGCAATTGGCGCAATACTTCCAGCGTTCCGCGCTCGCCCGCCAACTGCGTTCCCCGCACCACATGCTGCCAGCGGAACAGCCAGCGCATAAACTGTGCCGCGTTGACCGGTTCAATTTCGCGCCGCAACCTGCCCAGCGTCAGCCGGTGAATTCGCGCCAGCAACCGCCGCCCGCACCACTCCGTTTCCGCCACCGTGGGATCCGTGAATTTCCCGCGCAGCACCGCTCCACTTCCCTCAATTTGCAGCAGCGCCGCATCAACATCCTTCTGCGCTAATCCCAGCACGTCCGCCAACTCCCGCGCCGTCACCGGTCCGCAATGTTCCATCCAGCCCGCCACAAACTCCCGCACCACTTCTTCGCGCTCCGCTGGATCGCCTTCCACTTCCGCCACCGTCGACGCAAACTCCGCCCCCGCAAAAAGCCGCGCAAAACTCTTCGCTCGCTCGGCCGCCACCCAATATCGCCGCCCTCCCACCGAACCCACTGCCGCACGATTCTGCTGCCTCAATTCTTCAAACAAGCTGTGCCAGCCCAATGCGGATTCGCGCACCACCGCTCCAATCGCACTCCCGCTCTCGGTCACCTCCGGCAAAGCTATCAGCGTCTGCAGCGCATCATGCAGTTCGTCCGCATCCCTCGCATCCGGCCAGGCTTCCCCACGCACTTCCGCGATGGCCTCCGGATCAAGCTTCCCAACTTCGGACAGCACGCTCTCCGGCAGTGTTCGCCGCATCTCCACAGCTCGCGCCCGCCGCTCCTCCAACGGAGCGTCGTCCAAATACGCAAACGGATTGGCGTTCAATATCTCGTGGGAAAACTGTGATGGAATCGGCGTGTCCACGGCGATGCACTGGATGCTCCCATTCACCACGCGCTCCAGGATCAGCTTCAGCCCTTCCACATCCATCGCTTCCGTTAGCGCATCCTTCATCACTTCTTGAACCAGCGGATGTTCCGGAATTCTGGGTTGTGCATCCAGGTTTTCCGGACACGCCGCTGCGTCCGGAAACACCGCCGCCAGCAAATCATCCGCCCGCATTCGTTGAATCGGAGGCGCCACTTTCTTTCCGTGCTGGAACCGCTGCAGCACCAACGCTCGCGAAGCGTCCCACCTCCATCGGGCCGTGAAAATCGGCGAAGGCAGCACGGCCTGCTCCAACACCTCCTTCACCGACGCCGGATGCAAAAATCGGAAGACATCCCCCAGTGGAAAACTGTGCTGCTCCGCCAGCGAAATATTGATCCCGTCATCGGTCGCCGCCGCTTGCAATTCCAAATTAAACGACCGGCAAAATCTCTTGCGCAGCGCTAACCCCCACGCCTTGTTCACCCGCCCGCCAAACGGTGCATGGATCACAAGTTGCATCCCGCCGCTCTCATCAAAAAAACGTTCCGCGATCACCGTCGTCTGCGTGGGCACTGCACCCAACACCGTCCGTCCCGCCACTAAATGCGCTATGAGTTGCTCGCCGCCCGCACGATCCAGCCCACATTCCCGACCCAGCCATTCCACCGCAGCCACCGCCTCCGCCGAAGTGCGCAAATTCGTCCCCGGCACGATGCCACGCGTCAATTCCGCCACTTTTTCTCGCAACCCGCCCACGTGTGATGAAAGTTCCGCTGTTCTCGCAGGCGCCTCCCCTCGCCAGAACGGGATATTGGGCGCCGCTCCTTTCGCATCCTCCACAATCACGCGTCCTGCCGAAACCCGCCGGATCCGCCATGAACTGTTCCCCAGCAACATGATGTCGCCAGCCAAACTCTCGACCGCGAAATCCTCATCTACGGTCCCAACCGGCGTCCCTTCCGGCTCGGCCATCACCGCATACAGCGAGTTGTCGGGAATCGCACCGCCGTTCGTAATCGCCACCAACCGGCTGCCCCGCCTTCCATGCAGCCGTCCGTTCACGCGATCGCGCATCAAGTAGGAGCCATACCTTCCGCGTCTCGCGGCTATCCCCTCGAACAGCATCTCCACGATGGAGTCAAACGCGGCTCTTTCCAGATCCCGGTACGGATAGGCCTGCCGCACCCGTGCAAATAGCTCCTCCTCTTTCCAATCGTCGCACGCGCACATCGCCACGATCTGCTGCGCCAGCACGTCCATCGGCGCTTTGGGAATTTCGATCTTGTCGAGATCACCGGTTCGCATCGCCCGCACCAGCGCCGCGCTCTCCACCAATTCATCCCGTGTCGTTGCGAAAATCCGCCCCTTCGGAATTGCTCCGTGCCAGTGTCCCGCTCTTCCAATTCGCTGCCACGCCACCGCAATCGAGCGCGTCGACCCCACTTGGCACACCAGATCCACCGCACCGATGTCGATCCCCAATTCCAGTGACGCCGTCGCCACCAGCGCACGAATCTCTCCGGCTTTTAGCTTCTTTTCCGCCGCCAGCCGCAATTTTCGGGACAAGCTTCCGTGGTGCGTCGCCACCGCCTCTTCGCCCAATCGCTCTGCCAGGTGATGCGCTACCCGCTCCGCCAATCTCCGCGTGTTCACAAACACCAGCGTTGACCGGCGCTGTTTCACCAACTCCGCGATCCGGTCATAAATCTCTCCCCACATCTCGTGCGTCGCTACCGGTCCCAGTTCGCTCGCCGGCACTTCCACCGCAAGGTCCACTTGCCGTTGATGACCGATCTGCACAATCATGGGATTTGTCCGCCCGTCGCCGGTAAGAAAACGAGCAATGGTCTCAATCGGTTTCTGCGTCGCCGACAATCCAATACGCAGCGGCAGCCGTTCCGCCAGCACGTCCAGCCGCTCCAATGTCAACGCCAGGTGTGCCCCGCGCTTGTCATCGGCTACGGCATGAATCTCATCCACAATGACTGTGTCCACCGACTTCAAGATTTCGCGACTTTTCTCCGCCGTCAGCAAAATGTACAGCGACTCCGGTGTCGTCACCAAAATGTGTGGCGGCCGTTGCAGCATGGCTCGCCGTTCGTGCATCAATGTGTCTCCCGTCCGCACTGCCGCGCGAATTTCCGGCATCAACAGGCCGCGCTCCATGGCCAACCGCTGAATCTCTCCCAGCGGAATTTCCAAGTTCACTTTTATGTCGTTGCTCAGTGCCTTCAGCGGAGACACGTATAGCACTTCCGTTCGGTCCTGCAACTCTCCCGTCAACGCCTTTCGCACCAGACGGTCGATGCACGCCAGAAATGCCGCCAGCGTTTTGCCAGAGCCGGTCGGCGCCGAAATCAGCGTCGTCGTTCGGCGCAGGATGTGCGGCCAACCCTGTTCCTGCGGTTCGGTCGGGACGCCCAACCGGGTTAAGAACCACTCGCGCACAATCGGGTGCGCCCATTGCAGCGCATCAGTCGTCGCCAGTGGTGTAATAGAGCTGTCCATATAGAGTGTGATGCCTCGTGCCACTTAAAATGTATCTGATGCCAGCTTCCAGCCAGCTCAAAAAGGTAGAGGTCCTGCGCGGGAGTCCTCAGTCTACTCCAACCGCCTCCCGAATTCACTGATCGCCGGCAATCTCAGGGTCCCGGCACAGCGCTGCCCCTAGCCTTTTCACTCTTCCACTCTTCCACTCTTCCACTCTTCCACTCTTCCACTCTTTCACTCTTTCACACTGCCTTTGTCCTTTCGTCCAGTTGACGCCTCACGTCGAATTGGATAGCCTCCCTGTAGCTCCGATCCACCGCCACAGCTCAGGGGTGCACCGTGAATAAGAGAAGTGGCTCGCTACTGTCCCGCCGACAATTCGCTCATCGTGCCGCCATCGTTTCCGCAACCGCTGCTCTCGCGCCAACCGAAGCCCTTCTGCCGCCGTCTGCGCGCGCGCAAGCCACTGGCACCGCCCCCCAACTCTCCCCAGAGGGTCAACTCGAAGCCGACGCGCGCTACCAGCAACTCCTCAGTCTCTACGGAAGCCATCTCGATGACGCGCAGAAAGCCAATATCAAGAAAATGTGCGCCGATCTTCAGCCCACCCTCGAACGCATTCGCAAATTCAATCTGCAAAATGGCAACGCCCCGGCTCTCTATTTGAAACCTCTCGTTGAACGCGAGCCGAAGTCCAAACCTCTCGCCACACCCAAAAAGGATTGACCGCCAACGCGCATGCTTAAAGAATCTGTCCTTTTTTCCTCCGTCAGCGAACTCGCCAAGCAGATTCAATCCAAGCAGCTTTCTCCGGTCGAACTCACCGAGAGCTATCTCGAGCGCAGCCGAAAACTCGGACCCAAGCTCAACGCCTACGCTCGCATCACCGACACGGTCGCCCTCGATCAAGCGCAAGCTGCCGAAAAAGAAATCCATCGTGGCCATTACCGGGGCCCGCTCCACGGCATCCCTTACGCCGCCAAAGATCTTCTCGCGGTGAAAGATATTCCCACCACCTGGGGCGCCAAGCCCTACGTGGATCAGGTCTTCGACTACAACGCCACGGTCATCGAGCACCTGAACCACGCCGGAGCCATTCTCCTCGGCAAAGCCGCCATGATCGAACTCGCCGGCGGTCTTGGCTACCAATACGCCTCCGCCTCCCTGCAAGGCGAAACCCACAATCCTTGGGACATTTCTTGCTGGACCTGCGGCTCTTCTTCCGGTTCCGGAGCCATCGTCGCCGCGGGGCTCGCCGCTTTCGCCATCGGCTCGGAAACCTGGGGCTCCATCATTTGCCCGTCAGCCTTCTGCGGAGTCAGCGGTCTTCGCCCCACCTACGGTCGAGTAAGCCGTTATGGCGCGATGGCTCTCTCCTATTCCATGGATAAAATCGGGCCACTCGCACGCAGCGCTGAGGATTGCACCCGCATCTTCGCCGCCATCGCCGGCCACGATTTTCTCGACCGCAGCACACTGCCCATCGACAAAGCCGCTTTCACTTACACCCCCGCTGCCGATCTCAAGCCTCGCGCCCTTCGTCTCGGCTGGCTCACCAATGCCTGGGCGGAAAAGTCTTTCGATCCCTCGGTCGCCAAAGTCGTTGATGCCGCCCACAAAACTCTTCAGCATCACTTCCCATCTCTCAGAAGCGCTTCACTTCCTGACGGTCCCTGGGAGGACGCCGCCAACATCATTCTCGGCTGCGAAGTTGCCTCCGCCTTTGGCGATCTGATCCGCTCCGGCAAAGTGAGCGAACTCACCGATCCACTCGCCAAAATCGGCGGTTACCCTAATCTCACCATCAGCGGCGCAGACTACACCTCCGCTCTTCGCATTCGAGAAATTCTTCAGGTAAAAGTCACGGAACTCTTCGACGACTACGACGTTCTCTTCACTGCCTCGCAGCCGGTTCCTGCCACTCCTCTGGATCTTGATTTATCCAAGGGCCTCGCTTTTCCCGATCCGCTCGGCGCTATCGGTAATCTATGCGGCCTCCCCGCACTCTCCGTCCCCTGTGGCTTTACGGACAAAAAACTTCCGGTGGGATTGCAATTTATCGCTCGTGCCGGCGATGATGCCGCCGCGCTACAAGCTGGTCGCGCCTTCCAACAATTCACCGATTTTCACCGCAAACACCCCAAGCTTGACTAATTCAAAATACGCGCGTCAGGCTCTTGGTGAGACTGGATATTTTTTGTCAGGGCACGGTTTTGCCGTGCCACAACGGACGGAGAATCTCCACGGCTTCAGCCGCTGAGGGCGTGTTTTCTACCTTTCACGCCGACACTATGGTCCATGCAATCGTCTAGACCGACGATACTCACCCACCACAGCTGAGATTTTGGGATTACCCTACAAGATTAACCGAGCCACTCTTTTACTTTTTCACTCTTCCACTCTTTAACTCTTCTTCCCCACTCCCCGCAAACTCTCTCCCACGGTCCGTAATATCGCCGCGCGGCTGAACGGCTTCGTCAACAATCTCACGTTCGGGTCTGCATTCGCCATTTCCGTTGCGGCATGTTCGCTGTACCCCGACATGAACACTACGCACAATCCCGGATGCGCCATTTGCAGCTTCACCGCCAGCTCCTGCCCGGTCATTCCCGGCATAACCATATCCGTCACCAGCAGCTGAATTTCTCCCCGGTGCTTCGCCGCTAACTCGATCGCTTCCGCGCCATCGCGCGCTTCAATTACGCGGTACCCGCCCGACTCCAAAAACTCTCGCGCAATTTCCCGCACGTCCTGCTCATCCTCGGTTAACAGCACTGTTTCGGTCCCACGTGGTAAGTCGACGGCCCGGTGCGGCACGTTCGTTTGTTCCGCCCTTTGATCGAGCCTCGGCAGATAAATCTTGAACGACGTGCCCTTTCCCAATTCGCTATATACCCAAATGAATCCGCCACTTTGCTTCACGATTCCGTACACCGTGGCCAATCCCAATCCCGTCCCTTTGCCCTTTTCCTTTGTAGTAAAAAACGGCTCAAAAATATGCGCTTGTGTCTCCGCGTTCATACCCGTGCCGCTGTCGGTCACCACCAACTGAATGTACGGCCCCGCCTTCATCAGCGGGTGGCTCGTCAAATAACCGTGGTCGAGCTCCGCGTTCGCCGTTTCAATCACCAATTTCCCGCCATTCGGCATCGCATCCCGGGCATTCACCGCCAGGTTCATAATCACCTGTTCCATCTGGCTGGCGTCGGCGCGGACTGTACCCAAGTCCTCGGCCACGCGAATCACCAGTTCGATGTCCTCGCCAATCAATCGCGGCAGCAGCTTGCCCATCTCCGCAATGATCCCATTCAGATTGATTATCTGTGGCTGCAGCACCTGCATGCGGCTGAACGCCAACAGCTGTCGCGTCAGCGCCGTCGCGCGATCCGCCGACTTGTCGATCTGCTCAATCTTTCGCGTAATTTGTTCCGCCGGCTCCAGCGCGCTCAACAACAGTTCGGTATGTCCTTTAATCACCATTAGCAGGTTATTGAAGTCGTGCGCCACGCCCCCTGCCAATCGCCCGACCGCCTCCATTTTTTGCGCTTGCCGTAACTGGCTTTCCAACTGCCGCCGCTCGCTGATGTCCTGCGCTACTACCAACCGCACGCGTTTCCCCGCGTACCGCAATTCGTGCGAGATCACCTCTACTTCAAACGTCCGGCCATCTTTCGCCTGATGCAGCCAGAACTCGTGCTCTTCCGCGTCAGCGCCCAATTCTTTGATGTAGTTCAGTGCCTTGTCCCGCTGCTCTTCCGGCCGGATCTCCAGAATCGTCATGCGGGCAAATTCCTCCGCGCTGTATCCGTACAGCTCGATGGCCGCTTTGTTCACATTCAGGAATTGCAGCGTCTCAATCTCGTATAACCACGTCGGCAGCGGATTGTATTCGAACAGCAACCGCAGGAATGACTCGTTCTTCCGCAGCTCTTCTTCCGCGCGCCGCCGTTCAATCGCCAGGGCGATGTGCCCGCCCACCGACTCCAGAAACTCCAAGTCCCGTCGGTCATAAGCGTTTTCGTTCTGATAGTGCTGTACCACCAGCACGCCGATCGTCGCCGTCGGCGTTTTTAACGGCACACCTAACCAGGCCGGTGACGCCGATCCCACCAATTCCACTTCCCCCGCTTCTGCCAGGCGGTCAAACTCACTTTGCGGAATCAGGCTCGCCTTTCCGGTGCGAAACACATACGCTGTACAGCTTCGCCCCACCTTTTGCGGCGGCGGCACTTCGTCATATTCGTCGACCAGGAAGGGGAAATAAAAGGTGTCATCCTCAGGATTGTGCAGCGCCACAAAACAGTTTTCGGCCGGCAGAATCGTCTTCAACGATCCGTGGATGCGCTTCAGCAGTTGATCCAGGTTGTTGGTCTCGTTTAACGCGTGCACAATTTCGGAATTCACCGCGCGTTCCGATTCCATCCGGTGCAGGTCCGTCACATCACTGGCATGAAATACCACTGCTTCAAATCCGGGCTCGTCCAGCCGGTTCCGGCAGGTAAATTGAATCCACCGCCAAGACCCATCTCGGCAACGGAACCGGCATCGCGCCGACATCTTTCCTGCTGGTGCCGTGGCCACTTCCTTCAGCTTTCCACGCACTTCATCCACATCCAATGCGTGCACAATCGCGTGGATACTTCGCCCCAGCAGCTCTTCCAACTGGTAGCCAAGCACTTTCTGAAAGGTCAGGTTTGCGAACTGAACGGTGCCGTCAGCGCCAAGAATAGCGATCAGGTCCTGCGTGGAATCCAGCAAAACCGCGAGTTGTTGCGCGCCAAGAGCGATTCCGAGATCGGTTAGCGTTCGTTGTGCCATGAGGTTTCCGCTTCGCACTGGGCGGGCGAGCGTGCAGCCGCCTACACGACTTTTTGAAGCCTCCTGAGGTTTTACACGAGCTGATACATCCGGTCGCGCGAGCTAGATGACCCTGCCCCTCACAATAATAAACTTCCTGCCTCGCGTAAACGCTGGCCAGCAGCGCAGTTGTCTAAATATGACTGTACGTTCGTACAGGCCATACCTTCGCCGCCCTGTAGCTCACGCCTTTAGACATGAGGCTTCCCCGATCCACGGCACTCGAATTATTCACTTCAACAAAAATCCCGTCGCCGTTACTAACAATCCCACCAATCCCAGCGCGATTCCCGCGAACCAAAAGATCCTTCTCTTCGTCAACAGCGTCAGCGCGCACACAATCAACGCAATCTCCAAAATCACTTCCCCGGCATCGTACCGGTCCTCGCGGCGTTCCACTAAATCCCTCTCGGCCTCCAGTTTCTTCGCCTCTTCGCTCGCCTCGCCCTTCTCTTTGTCGTATCGTTCGGCTTCCGCCTGATATTTCTGCCGCAGCGCGTTCGCCTTTTCCTTGTCCACGGTTGTAAGTGTATCCAGCATATCCCCCACGCTGGCCATCTCGTGCGCCCGGATGTTCTTGGCCTGGAACAACGACCATTGATCCGTAGCCTTATCCTGCAAAATCAGCACTTCCGTCGCTGCGCGATGCCCCAGTAGTGTCGCGATCGCCACCAGCACCGCCAGCACCGACAGGGTCACCGCCACGGGCAACAAAAACGGGTTGTCTTCATGGTGCTCCCCAGCTTCATGGGCTTCCATGACTTCATGCATGAGATTGTCTCCTCAATTGTTCTTAGGCGGGCGGCTAGGCGGAAATGGCTTTCAACGCATCGCTTGCGGCGATAATCGTGCGATCAATGTCTCCGCTGGTATGCGCTGCGGAAACAAAGGCCGCTTCGAATTGCGACGGCGCCAGGAAAATTCCCCGGTTCAGCATCTCACGGAAAAACTTTGCGTACAATTTCGTATCCGACCTCTTCGCGTCGCTATAATTGCTCACGGACTGCGGTGCGAAGAAAATCGTCGAGAGCGACCCAACGCTGTTTACCTGCGCTACGATTCCCGCATCATGTAACGCCTTCTTCAATCCCGTCACTAGCTTTTTAGCCAGTTCATCAATCCCTTCGTACAGTCCCGGCTTGCTCAATTCCTTGAGTGTCGCAATCCCCGCGCGCATGGCCAGCGGATTCCCCGCAAGAGTTCCTGCTTGATACACCGGCCCCAGCGGCGCCACGTTGTTCATCAATTCGGCGCGCCCCGCGTATGCCGCAACCGGCACTCCGCCGCCAATAATCTTGCCCATCGTTGTCAGGTCGCCTTCTACTCCAAAAACGTCCTGCGCCGACCCGTTCTTCAGCCGGAATCCGGTGATCACCTCGTCGATAATCAGCAACGCGCCATTCTTGCGCGTGATTTCCCGTAGCCCTTTCAAAAAGCCTTCCTTCGGCAGCACCACACCCATGTTCGCAGCAACCGGCTCCACAATCACCGCCGCGATCTTGTCCTTATTCTCCGCAAACAGCTTCTCCACTCCCGCCAAATCGTTGTACGGCACGTTCAGCGTTAGTGCCGCCAGCGCCTGCGGCACTCCGGGGCACTCCGCGATTCCCAGCGTCGCCAAGCCCGAACCCGCCTGTGACAAAAAGCTGTCGGCATGTCCGTGATAACCGCCCTCGAACTTCACAATCAAATCGCGCTTGGTTACACCACGCGCCAGGCGCACCGCGCTCATCGTCGCTTCGGTGCCACTCGAGACAAACCGCACCTTTTCCAGAAACGGAATCGCCTTCGTAATTAACGTCGCTAGTTCCAGTTCCAACTCCGTAGTCACACCAAAACTCGTTCCCCTGGCCGCCTGATCCGCAATCGCCGCGGTTACCGCCGGATGCGCGTGCCCCAGCAGCATCGCTCCCCACGAACATACGTAGTCCAGCAGCATGTTTCCGTCCGCATCATAGAGATGCTGCCCGCTTCCCTTTTCAATGATTAACGGCTCGCCGCCGACCGACCGGAACGCCCGCACGGGACTATTTACCCCGCCGACCAGCACCTTCTCGGCTTTCTCAAAAATTTCCTTCGAACGCTTCCGCTCTGGTGTTACCGCTGTCGTCGCCTGGCTCATCTCTCCACCCTGACTCGCAGAATCTGCTGGCAGCTCAACGCCGCCGTCTTCTACTTTTCTACAGTTTCACTCTTAAGCTCTTCTTCAACGCTGCCTCAACTCTTCTCTTTCAGCCACCGTGCTGCATCCTTGGCATGATACGTCAAAATAATCTCCGCGCCCGCTCTCTGGATCCCCGTCAGAATCTCCATCACGATACGCTTCTCATCGATCCAATTCTTCGCCGCCGCCGCCTTCACCATCGAATATTCCCCGCTGACATTATAGGCCGCCACCGGCATATCGAAATGTTGCCGCACCAATTGGATGACATCCAGATATGCCAGCGCCGGCTTCACCATCACAATATCCGCGCCTTCCTCGATGTCCATGGCCACTTCTTTCAGCGATTCCCTCCCGTTCGCCGGATCCATCTGGTAACTCCGACGGTCTCCCACCAACGGCGCCGAATGGGCCGCCTCGCGGAACGGTCCGTAGAATCCCGAACAATACTTCGCCGAATACGCCATGATCGCCACATTTTCGAATTTGTGATCGTCCAGTTTCGCCCGGATCACGCCTACCCGCCCGTCCATCATGTCCGACGGCGCCACAATATCCGCTCCCGCGCGCGCGTGCGAAAGCGCCTGCTCGCTCAGAACCTCCAGCGTCGCGTCGTTTATAATTTCCCCATTCTCCACCATTCCGCAATGTCCGTGATCCGTGTACTCGCACAGGCATACGTCCGTGATCACCAAGAGGTCGAGTTTGGCTTTCTTGATGGCCTCAATCGCCTTCTGCACTACCCCATCTTTCGCTAGCGAACTGGCTCCCCGCGCGTCCTTCGTTTCTGGCAATCCAAACAGCACCACCGCCGAGATCCCCAACGACGCCAACTCGCGGCACTCTTCCACGATCTTGTCGACCGACTGGTGGTAGATGCCCGGCATCGAGCTGATCTCTTCATGCACGTTGCTTCCGGGGCAAACGAACATGGGATACACAAATCCAGCCGGGCTCAACCGATGTTCCCGAATCAAACTGCGCAGCTTTTCGGTACGGCGTAGACGTCTTGGCCGGTGAAATGGAAAACTCACTCTGGGTTCGCTCCTGCTGGCAATTTCATGTTTGCCGAAAAATAATCCTGCAAAATTCCGATGACCGCGCCTACCGTCGTATCTCGCGCCATGGCCACACGCTCCGCTTTCGCCTGCTGCAGCGCCTTCTCGGTCACCGGACCAATCGCCGCGAATAGCGCGTGTTTTGCCAACTTCTGAAAGTTATCCACCCCGACAATTTGCTGCAAATGATGAACAGCTGATGGGCTGAAAAACAGTACCGCGTCGGTGGCGTCCTCATTCAGCATTTGTCTGGCTCGCGCTGTGCCCTCGTCATCCGGCTGCACTGTCTTATACGCCACCACTTCCTTCACGTTCGCGCCCAATTCCTTCAACTTCTCCACCAACTCTGGGTTTGCCCGGTCGCTCCGCGGCAGCAGCACACTGCTACCCCGTACTCGTTCGCCCAATTCCTCCGCCATCGCCGTGCCCTGATGTTTCACCGCGACATATTCCACGTGCAAGCCGGCATGTTCCGCGGCTTCCGCCGTCGCTGGGCCTACTGCCGCAATCTTCAACTTCCCAGCCCCAGCCAGCCGAATCCCCAGCGATTCCCCACGCTCCTGCAACGCACGCAGCGCATTCTGGCTCGTCAAAAATAGCCAGTCGTAACGCCCGACTTCTCGAATCACCTCATCCAGCGCTCGCGAGTCTTCGGGCGGCGCAAACGCCACCATTGGCACTACCACTGGCACTGCACCTTGCTCCTCCAGCGCTTTCACCAGCGCTTCACTCTGCTCCGCCGCGCGCGTTACCACCACGCGCTTCCCCGCCAACGACATCGCCTTCTCACCCACGCGCGCGGTTCACCTCATCCAAGATCGTTCGTGCTCCGCCTTCGATCAGCGACTGCGCCATCCGTTGCCCTAATTCCGCTGCCTCGCTCGGCGGTGCCTTCATTTTCTGGCGTACATACTGCTTGCCATCCACCGAGCACACCAGCGCCTCCATCACCAGTTCTCCCCGCTCCACACGCGCCCACGCGCCCAACGGCACCTGGCAGCCACCCTGCAACGCCGCCAGCAGGGCCCGTTCGGCGATAATTACTGTGCGCGTCTCTTCATCGTTCAATTTTTCCAGAATCTGCGCAGCTTCCTGATCCTTCACGCGCGACTCAATCGCGATCGCTCCCTGCCCTACCGCCGGCAGCGAAATCTCCGTCGACAACGGCTCTGTAATCTTCCCACTCCAACCCAGTCGGTCTAATCCCGCCTTGGAAAGCACGATGGCGTCGTACTCCCCGCTTTCCACTTTTCGTAACCGCGTATCGACGTTCCCGCGCAGTTCCCGGATATCCAAATCTGGCCGGTAGTGCCGCAGTTGCGCCTGACGCCGCAGGCTGCTTGTTCCCACCCGCGCTCCTTGCTTCAAGTTTGCCAACAACGTTCCGTTATTCGACACAAGGCAATCGCGCACGTCGTCCCTGCGGCAAACCGCTGGGAAAAATAGCCGCGACGGCGTGTCTGTCGGAATATCCTTCACGCTATGCACGGCCAAGTCAACGGAATCATCCAGCAGCGCCTCCTCCAACTCTTTGATGAAGATTCCCTTCCCGCCGATCTGCGTCAGCGGCGCTTGCTGCATCTTGTCTCCGGAAGTCTTGATAATCACAACTTCCGCTTCCATTCCCGTCAGCTGAAACAACTGCTTGCGCACAAATTCCGCTTGCCACCGCGCAAGTATGCTTCCTCGACTCCCTATGCGTAGTGGCCTCACGTTTTCTCCCTGTCCGATAAGTACAATTCCCGGATCGCTTCCACGCTTTGTATCTTCTTGCGAAATTCCTTCTCCGCACGTAACCGTTCGGCCGGCGCAATCAGTAATTTCTCTACCAACTCATCCATCAGTTGTCCCAAATGCTCGCGGTCTTCCGCGCTATAGCGATCCATTCCGTTCAGCTTTTCCTGCAGAAACGCTGCTCGCCGTGTCTTCATCCGGTCCCGCAGTGTATCCAACACGCCGATCAACTCCACGCTGGCCTGCCAGGAAATGAACTTTCCCACATGCTCTTCCACCAGCGATTCCGCCTTCGGCACTTCACTTTGTCGCGCTTTTCGGTTTTGATCGACGATCTCCGTCAGGTCGTCCATCGTGTACAGGTAAGTGTTATATAGGTCTCCCACCGCCGGCGCAATATTTCGCGGCAGCCCCAAATCCATCAGGAACAGCGCCTTATTTCCGCGCGCCGCCATGGCCTTTTCGATCAGCGGTTTCGTCAACAACGGTTCTTGCACGCCCACCGCAGAAACGATCACATCTGGCATCTTCAGCGCCGTGTCCCATTCGCCCCACTCGATAACGTTGCCGTTGTATTCCCGCGCAAACTCCTCCGCTTTTTCCCGCGAACGATTCGTCACCAGCAGCCGCCCAATATTGCGATCCCGCAATTGCGAAACCACCTGCTCGCTGATCGTTCCGGCTCCCAGCACCAGCGCCGTGCGATCGTTCAATTTCCCGAAAATTCGTTCCGCCAGCTTCATTCCGGCGGACGCTACGCCCATCGGCCGCATCCCCAATTCCGTCTCCGCCCGCACTCGCTTTCCTATTTCCAGCGCCGCCTGGAACAATCGGTTCAGTACCGGCCCGGTCACATGGCCATCATGCGCCCGCAAATAGGCGTCGCGTACCTGCCCCAGAATTTCCGCCTCCCCCAGCAGCATCGACTCCAAGCCCGCCGACACGCGAAACAAATGCCGCACCACGTCATGATCGTAATGGTGATAAAGCGATGGGGTCAGCAAGTCTGGCTTCAATTCATGAAACTTGCACAAATATCCCGACAGGGCCGCCGCCGATTCCCGGTGTCCGTTAGCATGCACTCCGTACACTTCGCTGCGATTGCACGTCGACAACACCAGCGTCTCTTCCAGGATTCCCTTCGATCGCAACTCCTCCGACGCTCGCAGCGCCTGCTCATGCGAGAACGACACCTTTTCCCGCACCTCCACAGGCGCAGTCCGGAAATTCAGGCCAACCAGTACAATCTCCATGCTGCGTTAACCGCGCTCCTAGAAATACCGGTGGTGCTGCGAAAAATAGAGGTTCACCACGGTAAAACTTAAGACCACCAACACAAAATTGAACACGCACAGGATCGACGCCCGGGCCCCCCGCCACGCCGTCGTCCGCGCCAACCGGAAATACGCCACATACAATCCCAACACCACCAGCGTCATCACATATTTCGGATCGAAATACGCCGCGTGTCCCGGCTGCCGGTCCACCGCCACAAAACCCAGCGCCGTACCCACCGCAATCGTAATCAACCCCAGAAGCACGCTGGTGTGACTCATGCGTTCCAGCAGCTCCAACGGCGGCAACCTCCACACCACATCCCGCAATTTCCGCATCCGCAAAAATCGCTCTTCCGCCAGATACATCAAGCTCAGCACACACGACAACGCAAACGCCGCATACGCCAAAATGCTCAAGGTGACATGCAACGCAAATACCACCCCGTGGGCCTCGGTCGGCGGATGAGGATGATCCGGTACCAGGTAAGCGGTAAAAAAGAAGGCTAGTATGATCGGTAGAACGAACGCTCCTACGGTTCGTTGCCGGTGGTAGATCTCCAGGCACAGATACGTCACGGCCAGCAGCCACCCGAACAACGACATGGATCCCTGCAGGTCATGGTAGGGCACCGTATGCGTCCCCTTTGCCCGCATCAGCAACGCCAAATAGTGCGCCACTAACCCCAGGAACATCACCGCCGTGGCCACCTTGCCGGTCAGTTCCTTCCCGGTATTCAAAAAACGGATATATAACGCCATGCTGACCAGGTAGGCCAGAACCGTTAGGATAATAAATGGATGAATCATTGGCTATTTCCGCGCCAATCTGGCAGATAGCAGTCCAGAGCACGCCAAAGCCCAGTTTGCGCGTTTCTGGGCCGAGTATACCGCACTCCCCCTTTTCCCGCTGTGCGACACCGCACAGACACCCATTTAGCCACTATTTCCATACCCTCCAACATTTCCGAGTTGGCTATGTGCGGTCAGTGACCCCACGCACAGGCAAGAATCACACAGATTTGTTATCCTGCTCACATTAACCTATGACTTCCCAGGCTCCTACCGCCCTCACTCGCAAAGAGCTCTTCCTGCGCGCTTGCCGCTGCGAGCCCGTACCTCGTCTGCCCGTCTGGATGATGCGTCAGGCGGGCCGTTATCTCCCGGAATATCGCGAAATTCGCGCAAAACACTCCTTTTTGGACGTCTGTAAGACTCCCGATTTGGCACTCGAAGTCTCTGTGCAGCCCTTCCGCCGCCTTGGCGTGGACGCCATCATCATCTTCTCGGACATTCTTATTCCCGCTGAGGCCATGGGCCTCCCTCTGGAACTAGAGGACAAAGGCCCCAATCTACCCGAACCGGTGCGCACCGAAGCCGATGTAAAGAAACTCCGCATCTTCGATCCTGAGGTCGAAACGGGCTTCCTCATGGAAGCCTTGCGTCGCGCCGTTCGCTACGCCGGCCCCGAGACCCCGGTACTCGGTTTCGCCGCGTCTCCTTGGACCCTGGCTTGCTACATGGTCGAAGGCCGCACCAAAGAGGGCTTCGCCACCGTCAAGAATTTCCTCTACTCCCAACCAAAGGTCTTTCGCGAACTGCTACACCGCATCGCCCAAGCCACTATCCTTTATCTCCAGGGCCAGATTGCTGCAGGTGTCGCCGCGGTTCAGCTCTTCGATACCTGGTGCGGCGAATTAGATCTTCACGATTACACCGAATTCGTTCTTCCCGCGGTTCAGGAAGTAATTTCCGGCCTGGGCAACGCAGTTCCGGTCATTTATTACACGAAGGCTTCGCATCACTTGCTCCCTTCCATCGTGAAAGCCGGGGCAAATGTACTCAGCGTCGATTGGCGCGTCCCCCTCAGCGAAGTTCGCGCGCTGGCCGGGCCGAAAGTGGCATTACAAGGCAATCTTGATCCTGCGATTCTCTTTGGCCCTAAAGACAAAATTCGCCAGGCCACTTTGGAGATCGTCGCCCAGCTCAATGGCCACGGCCACATCTTGAATTTGGGCCACGGGATTCTGCAACATACTCCCGTGGACAATGCCCAACACTTCATCCACACCGGCCAACAAGCCGCTTTTGGCGCCAATAAACCGGCCGCTTCCGCACGCCCCTGACCACCATGAGTGTCCACAAGCTCATCAATCCGAACCCAGTCCGCGAAGTGAGGTACCCGTCGTGCCAACCATGAACCCCACGCTGCACCAGATGCAGCAAGAACTTTCCGTCGGCGAAGATTTCGTCAATCGCTACAACCGTCCCGGCCCGCGCTATACCAGCTATCCCACGGCTCCGGTTTGGGTCGATTCCTTCGGCCCTGCCGAATATGAAGGCGCTATTGAAGATGCCGACCGCAAAGGCTCTCCCGTTTCTCTCTACATGCACCTTCCCTTTTGCGAGAGCCTCTGCCTGTTCTGCGCCTGCAACGTCATCATTCAAAAAGATAAGCGCGTCACCCCGCCCTATCTGACCACGCTTAAGAAAGAGATCGACCGCATCGCCCGCGGCGTGTCGCGCAGCCGTCCCGTCGCTCAGTTCCACTGGGGCGGTGGCACCCCTACCTATCTTTCTCCCGAACAAATCGAGGACTTGTTCACCTACACCCGCGAGCGCTTCACCTTTGCCCCTGACGCCGAAATCGGCATCGAAGTCGATCCTCGCGTCACCACCCGAGCGCATCTCGAGACCGTTCGCCGCATGGGCTTCAATCGCCTTTCCATGGGCATCCAGGACTTTAAGGAAGACGTCCAGAAAGCCGTTCACCGCATCCAGCCTTACGAGATTACTCGCGACATTATCGCCGGCGCCCGCGAGCTCGGCTTCGACAGCATCAATGTCGACTTGATTTACGGCCTGCCGTACCAGACCGGCGAAAGCTTCGCCCACACCGTGGAGCAAATCGTCGGCCTTTCTCCCGACCGCATCGCCATGTTCAGTTACGCGCACGTCCCCTGGCTCAAAAAGCAGCAAGGCTCCTTCGTCAAGTTTCTTCCCGAAGGCATGAAGAAATTCGACATCTTCCGCAGCGGTCTGCTCAAGTTCCTCGAAGCCGGTTACCTTTACATCGGCATGGATCACTTTGCTAAAGAGAATGACGAGCTAGCGGTTTCTCAACGCAATCGTACGCTGCACCGCAATTTTCAGGGTTACACCACCAAGGCTGGCGCCGATCTCTATGGCATGGGCATCACCGCCATCAGCGGCATCCAGGACATCTACGCGCAGAATTACCGCGACATCCCCAACTGGGAAAAAGCCGTCAACGAACGCGGTGTCGCCACCATGCGCGGCTATCGTCTTTCGCAAGACGATATCATCCGCCGCGAAGTCATCAGTCGTTTGCTCTGCCACACGGTCATCATCAAGGACGAGATCTCTCGCCAGTTCGGCATCCACTTCGACGAATACTTCGCTCCGGAACTTGAACGCCTCAAGATGCCCCAAGAAGATGGCCTGGTGGTTATCAACGATAAGGAAATCCGCACTGCGTGGCTGGGCCGTATCTTTATCCGCAATTTAGCCATGGTCTTTGATCCGTACCTGGAAAAGCAGCAGCTCGCCGCACGTCCGCTCTTTTCCAAAACGCTGTAACTGTGCGCGTCCGTAGCAACGGCGTTATTAGATTGCGGAAAGAAGTTTTCTTTTGGGAGGCGGGGGCTTTCAGCCTCCGCGGAAGTCGCGCAATTGAGTCGGGCTTTAGCCCCTGAAGACTCTTCATTCGACTTTTTTGGCGACCTCTGGCTTCTGCGGTCCCGATCTTTGTAGCCGTGGCTTAAAACGGGCCATCGTTACGCTGCTTTTCAAGTTCGATGTTAGGCCCGAAAAGGTTCAACTCATGTCCACCCAGGTCCAGGCACTCGTTGTGGGCGCGGGAATCTCCGGCCTCACTGCCGCGTATGCACTCAGAAAAGCAGGAGCTTCTACCCTTGTCGTGGAAGCGTGCCCTCGTCCTGGCGGTGTCATCCAATCCATCCAACGCGAAGGTTTTCTGGTCGAGTGCGGGCCACAAAGTTTTTCGGGCAACGCCAGCGTTACCTCAGTATGCAACGACCTCGGAATCCTGGACCAGCGACTCGTAGCCGATTCCAAAGCCCCTCGCTTCATCCTGATTGATGGGAAACTCCAGAATGTCCCGATGGGCCCTGGCATCCTCTTTTCCCCGATGTTCGCCGGTGGCACGCGCCTCGCCATCCTGCGCGATCTTTTTGGTTCCACCCGAGCCCCTGAGCCCGACGAATCGATCGCCGACTTTATCCGCCGAAAATTCTCAGCCACGCTTCTCGAACGCCTTGTCGGCCCCTTCACCTCCGGCATCTATGCCGGTGATCCAGAAAAACTCAGTCTCCGCGCCGCGTTCCCCATTCTGCACGAAGCCGAAACCGCAAAAGGCAGCATCCTTCGCGGTGTCTTCCCGGTAATGAAAGCCAGAAAAGCCAAGCGCGGCAACGCCCCTCGCGAAAAAGCCACGTTACAAACCTTTCGCGACGGCAACGAAACCCTGATTCGTGCTCTGGTCAAAAGTCTCGGCGATCGTCTCGCACTGAATTCCGAAGTTACCGCGATCCAGCCTTTAGATCGTTCTCGCGAGCCAAAGGCTCCACGTTTCCGCGTGTTTGTTCGTACCCCTCGAGGAGAAGAAAGCATCGAAGCCGAACGCCTCGTGCTGGCAAATTCCCCCGCCGGAGCCGCTCGCATCCTCTCCCCTCTGAGCTCCGCATTCGCAGTCGAGTTGGGCAGCGTGGAATATGCCGCGATCGCCGTCGTTTCTCTCGGCTATCGGAAAGCCGATCTCGGACACAACCTTGCGGGCTTCGGCTTCCTCATCCCTCGCTCTTCTGGATTAAATGCTCTGGGCAGTGTGTGGAACTCTTCGCTCTTCCCCGGCCGCGCCCCGGATGGCTATGCGCTCCTTACGAGCTTCGTGGGCGGCGCCACCAATCCGGAAATTGTGCAGAAGCCTCCCGAAGAGCTTGCTGCCCTGTTACATCGGGAACTTTCTCCGATTCTTGCCATCCAAAACCAGCCCGTCTTTTCGAGTGTGACCATCTGGCAGCGCGCCCTTCCCCAATATAATCTCGGCCACACTGCACGTCTCCGCAAACTCGAGCAACTTCGCGCCGATTTCCCCGGCCTTCATTTCGCCGGAAACTACTTCAACGGCCCCGCCATCGGTACCTGCGTCGAATACGCCCTCAAACTAGCCGATGAAATCCGCGTCTCCTTCGCCAACTAGCCCCTTTCGCGCCAAACGGAATTAGAAGTCGAGTTTGGCTTTGGCGTGAATCACACAGCCCACCGACCAATGCTTCTTGGAGGGGGCTTCAGCCCCTGAAGACTCCCTCTCGACTTTCTTCCATCAGCCTCTAGCTTTTGTAGCGGCCGCCTTCCGAGGCGTGCCGTTTTCGCCTTTTCTAGAAACTAAGAGACATTCCCCACACCTACGCAAAAATCACTTCTCTCCCCTTCTCTCCTGCTCCCGATGCATCAACCGGATCTCTCGACGTTTCGCCGCTTCTTTCCACCGTCGCTTTTCCTCCGCCGTCTTCACAATCAGCGGCGGCACCGGCTTGGGTTTCCGGGTGTGTTCGTCGATGGCGACAAACGTAACAAACGCGGTTGTGGTGTGTTTCCTCTCGCCGGTAAGAATATCTTCCGAATACACGTCCACCCCGATTTCCAATGAAGTATGAAAGACGCGGTTCACATGCGACTTCAGCAACACAATCTCACCCAGACTCACCGGATTCCGAAAATCGATGTAGTCCACCGACGCTGTCACCATGTAGCTGTTGGCGTGACGGCTCGCCGCCATGGCGGCCACAATGTCCACTAGGTGCATCACATGGCCCCCCAGCAGCTTACCCAATGCATTCGTTTGCGCCGGCAACACCACTTCCGCCATTTCCGATGCCGACGCGCTTACCGGCTTGGCCTTCATCGGCTCTTCCCGAAATTTCCCTATCATGCCCTTCCCTGATCGCGGCATTGCTTTCCTCTTTCCCCTGCGCTTTGGCTGCTTCGTGACTCACACGTATAATACGTCACCATGACCGAACAAACGAAAACCCGTCGCCAGAAGCTGGAAGCCATGTTGGCGCAAAATCCCAACGATGCGTTCACTCTGTATGGGCTGGCGTTGGAATGCGTGAACTCCGGAGACTTCCCCACCGCCGAATCCTATTTCCGCAGGCTAATCGCGGCGAATCCCGATTACGTTCCCGGCTACCAGATGTACGCGCAGAATTTAGCGCAGCAGGATCGTTCCGCCGATGCCAAGGCTTTACTTGCGCAAGGCATCCAGGCCGCGATCCGCTCCGGCAACCAGCACGCCCGCTCCGAAATGGAAGGACTGCTCGCCGAACTCAGCTAGTTGCTGCCTTCGTATGCTTGGGAATGGATCAGGGAAAAGCAATGGTGCGGGAGAGAGGACTTTATTTGTCATACTGATAATACAGGTACTTAGTATGTATTGGTACCACTACGCACTTGACATGGTACCAGATTTAAAGGTAGCGTCTTGAGCCGGGGGTATCCCAATGATCCGACGCTGCACGCTGTACGCAAGGTTCTCTGATCCGGATGGAAAGTACCCACGCATTGCGGTGACCTTCTCTAAGAATGGCAAGCCCATCGAGCCGACTGCACCAAAAGGCGGCGCACTGCTAGGTTATCAAATTCGTATCGCCCGGCAGTGGCAGTCGGCCGGAGACAACTTTGCTGCGGCTGTCGATAAGTTTCGTCTCGAGCAAGTGCGCCTGGCGGGCGGCGTTGATCGCGACGAGGCTCTGATGCCTCCCGCGTCTGCACCAGAGAAGGAGGCGCGCCCGCGGATCGCAACCGCTGTTGCAGAATTCGTCGCGGAACTGAAAACACTGGACCGTAAAAAGTACAGCGTCGCCATGTACGAGAATGCCCTGCGCGACTTCCGCAAGAGTTGCAGCAAAGTGTACGTGGACCAAATTGATCGCAAAGATGTCTTAGCGTTTCTCGCATGGATGCGGCAGAACCTGCGGGTACGCGTGAAGGGCTCTGAGAATCGCACGTACAAAAACAAGCTTGGATACCTCGGGACCTTCCTCGCCCGGCATGGGATTCAACTCCGCAAACGAGGCAACGCACAGGGCCTCAGCGACGCTGGCCTCTTGTTTCGTGCCGACCTTCCAAAGGTGATGAAGAAAAAACCCGTCAAGTACGATCAGGGGACCATTGATCTGCTACTCAAGCACGCCGACGAAGATCAAGCTGATTACCTTCTTTTTCTGTTGTGGTCCGGATTCCGTGATGAGGAGACCGTGTACCTTCAATACAGCGATTTCAATTTTCGCGCGTCGACAGTCAAGATACAGGCCAAGCCGAATTTTGGTTGGAAGCCGAAGGACTACGAGGAGAGAGAAATTACACTACCAACAGCGATCAGCAAGCGCATGAAAGCCCGGCAGACTCGAGAAAAGGCTGCAGACGATCACCTGGTCTTTCCGAATGGCGATAACAGGCCTGACTCACATCTGATCTACAGATTGCACACAGTGGCGAAGAAAGCCGGAATCAACCTGGTAGGTAAACGAGGCGGGCATATGTTCCGGAAAACAGCCGGATCACGTGTTGCGAAGAAATTAGGCCTGCCAGCGGCAATGGAATTTTTAGGACATTCCGATTTGAAAACCACAGCGATGTACCTTGCCGCGGACACTTCCGACCTGCAGCGCAAGCGGCAAATTGCGGACGAGATGTTTCTAGACGGCGACTAGGGCCGCACCGGGGCATTGCACTGCACTGTACCACGACTGTACCAAAGGCTAGTGTAATTCGCTTACCTCACTTTGCTACAATTTGGGCTATAGAGATTAAAAAACAAAACTTAAAAACTAAAACTTTAAAAAACAAAACTTAGAAAACAAAATTTAGAAAACAAAACTTCTGCTGGGACCATAGGTACCAAGGAAAGAGGGGTCCTCTCCCCCACCTTTGTGGTTCCCAGAAAACCTCCTATTAGCAGCCCCTGCTAATCGGTCGCAAACTGTAAGCCACGCCGACAACCTCGGTGCAAGGCCACC
This sequence comes from Verrucomicrobiia bacterium, assembly GCA_035506955.1. Classification (GTDB taxonomy): domain Bacteria; phylum Acidobacteriota; class Terriglobia; order Acidiferrales; family UBA7541; genus Acidiferrum. The sequence continues at coordinate 2,868 of DATJOO010000049.1, read as the reverse complement.
TCACAACCAGGTGGTGTGTCATGCTTTTACGCACTTGCGAAGCCGCGAAAATCCTCGGCCTCAATAAGAAAACTTTGCTCGGGTATTGTCACCAGCGTTTGATTTCCTACATTCTGTATCCGGACGGATCGTTTCGTTTCAGGCGAGAAACCCTCGATCAGTGGCTGTCACAGCGGACCGTGAAAGGGCGGGCGGCATGAGCGTCCAGGAGGACTGGCAGGCACTCCGTCGCCGCGAAATTGTCCAGGGGTGCAGGACGAAAAAAGAATATTGTCAGAAAGTCCTGCATTGCACACCGCGAGCGGCTCGCTACGCAATCGCTGGCGGCAACCACAAACGAGGGGAAACTGTTTCCCCTGAAACCCTGCAGCGCGTCATCCACGAATGTGCCAAGCGCATCTTTTCGCTGGATCAGACGAAATGCTACCAACGGGTAGTGCGGGAACTGTGGGATGTGGCAATGCCGCGACCGGTAATCACGAGTCTAGACGGCGCTAGGGTCCGCCGCATCAGCAACGCACGTGCTGGTCGATTCATCCGCAAGTTCGAATGGCTGCAATCGATGGCCAGCGGCACGATCGTGTCCTATGGCTTGTTCGTTAATCGCGAACTCCTCGGCGTCACATGTTTTGCAAAAAACGGATCGAAACAAGCGCTGCGCGCCATTCATGAGGATACGACGAAAGTAATCTGTTTGGTTCGCGGCGCCTGCGCGGCACACACACCGAAGGAAGCACCAAGCTTCCTAATTAAGGCAGCGTGTGCGCAGGCACACCAGGACTATGGTTGGACGCATTTCCTGGCGTACAGCGACAAGTCCGCTTCCGAGCGTGGCTACATTTATCAAGTATGTGGATGGAAGCCTCTCGGCGCATCAGCGCAGGGAGTGAAGAAACGTTTCATTTCTCCGGATGGAAAAACCGTGATCAGCAGCTACATGTTCAACAAACGTTTTGAGCCGAGGTTCATTGCCCTTGGATGGGACGGCAAGGAAGGTAAGTACTCTTTCCTCCGCAGACTCGGATTCAGCGAGCATGAGGAAAAGCCAAAACTGCGGTGGCTGTGGGTGGCGGCATGACTCCCACATTTGACATCGGACCGCCTACTGATGTATACTTAACATTTTTTACTTGACGGGGCCAAAAAACGCGCCTATACTTAATATATGGGGTAATTTTGACGGTTTACCCCCCTCGACGCCTCTTCCTGAGCCGCCAGTAGCAACAAAATCTAACTGATCTACCGACGAGACCATGACCACTGCTTCTAGTTACAAGAGTTTCCCGCGCGTCAACGCGGGTTTCGGCCTTAACGGCCGCTCGTCGGCACGATCATAAGGGGCCTCGCCTGGTCAGCGAGGCCCTTTTCATTGGAGTGCCGATTTATGCGTCTACCTTCAGATGAAGTTCAAGTTGAAGTCCTAAGGGCCAGTCTCAGATGCTTCTTCATACCAAATGAAGAACCCCGCCGTTGGTTGCCACTCGACATAATTGTTTCAAGGATGCAGGAATTGTTCCCTCGCTGGCGGAAGTATAACGGCGGCCGCGGGATCAATCCGTATTGGCTCGCCGAAATCCTGAAAACGTTTGATCTGTACCCATCAAAGGAATATTTCGATGGCCGGAAGCGGTCGGGATATTGGCGCGATGAGATTTATGAAACGTTGAAAAGCGTGTTGGAGTCGGAGGAGGTGCGGCCATGACCTTCGAAAACCTCCTGCAGGCCGCACTGTACGCTGTCGATCATGGATGGGCCATCGCGCCGCTATGGCCTAAAACCAAGGACCCGTCTGTCTCGCCTAATGGCATCTACGCGGCCACCTCGGATCGAGACACGATAATAAATGTCTGGGCCAAGAATCCGAATTACAACATCGGGATTAATCTCTTAAAGTCCAACTTGGCAGTGTTGGATGTCGACACAGGATTGACGGAATCCAACTGGGAACAGTGGTGCGCCGATCACGGCATCCCGCGTACGCTGATGGTCCGATCCGGACGGCGACCGGGCTTCGGGCTTCATGCCTATTTCCACGCGGAAGGAATCGATCACACCACGAAATTCACGCTACCGAATGGAGTTGCCGGGGAAGTCCGCGGTGGCGGGGTCAATCTCGTGGCTCCTGGCAGTATCCACGAGAGTGGCTGTCCTTACGAGATCATCGTCGACGCGCCGATCGCGTCGCCTCCTGATCTTGTCCGGAATATTTCTGGCACCAAGCAACCCAAACCGCGGCCGACGCGCGAGTCCGGCGAAAAAGTGCCGGAGAGCCAACGGCATGATTATCTGCTGGCACGCGCGCATGAATTGCACAGCATAGGCTTGGAGGGAAAAGGCCTCGAGGATGCAGTCGCGTTTATGTATTGGAAATACTGCGAGAACGATCCGCGGAAGGATGCACGGATCAAGCGCGGTGAGGCGCGGGACATTGCGAAATGGGTTGAGTCACACCCACTGCAATTTCCCCTGCAACCCGGCGACTTTGCCGCGGTGAGTTGGGCGAAGAAAAAATTCGCGTTATTCGACGAAGCCAGAAAGGGCAACCTTCAACACTTTGACGGCAACGTGATGAAGGCCGTCGACTACTTCTATCAGGCATTAGACAGCATCGGCACGAAGCAAGAGGCGATCATCAGAATTTTCCGTGCGTCGAAACTGAACGAGCTTGCGGTACAGGGGGAGCAATGATTGAAGGAACTGACTTTTCAACGATGACTGATGAAGAATTGAAAGCTTTGATGTCGGACAAGGCGCATAACGAATCGATGGAGCGCATCCGAGCAATTATCGCCGACAGCGAGCGAAAACTCTCCACTGAAGAGGTAGAGTCGGTAATCGACGATGCTTCCAGTTTGACGGATGTCGAAT
>DATJOO010000048.1:0-3755 GCA_035506955.1 Verrucomicrobiia bacterium | reverse complement strand
CTACTAATCAGTTTAAGAGCTATCAGCAGAACCGCATTCCCTAAGAGTTCCAATCAAAATTTTCCGGGTCGGACCCCGGTCTCGCGCATCGTATGCCTGTCCCGCCCCCCGAAACAACGAAATTGCAGCCAACCCGGGTCTCGGCAGCTCAGTCGGTTCTTACTGCTAAGTCGTGTTAACGCCGTAACCGAACAATTGCACCCGGCTGTCGCCGCCCTCCCTGTCCGAGTCTGGGAGCGTGCCAAGTTGTTTACACTGCTCGGCTGCCACTTTTCCGCATAATCCGCACCTTACCGCGAGGCGGCTTGGATTGCGTACCGTCGTGCTTCTCACGGATTCGGTCGAGATCGTCCTCCGTCGCCACATTGTAAAGCATGTGCATTGTCAGGATTTTCTGGCCTACCATCTGCATCACGCGCGGGATCGGAACGCCCAGGTTGGTCAGTCGCCGGATTGCCGTCTTTCGGGTGTGGCGTAGCAGAGGCCCATCATCGTACCGGCGCTGGCGCTCGGTGAGCGCGGCGTCCACAGCGCGCGCGCCACTCACAAACAGCGGATAAAACAAGTGGTGCTCGAGGAGGGAATCGAACCCACACGGCCTTGCGGCCACCGGATTTTGAGTCCGGCGCGTCTGCCAGTTCCGCCACTCGAGCACCGGAAGACTTTTGAAAGGTTAACATGCGGGCGCGGGTGTGCTCAAGGCGCGTTGTTGCTACGTCCACCAACTTTGCAGGCAACGAGCATTTGTTGCATCTGATACGGATGCGGTAGGGTCGGGCGGCTCTCGAAGCGGAAACCAACAAAACCCGATTTTACAGGCTGCACGCAGTTACTCGGGCCGCGGAAGCAGGCGCTACTTCAAACGGCTACCCGGCACGCATTCCAGTCGGGTGCGGAATGCACCGTCGCCAAAATGTTCGCGGCGCAACTGCACCATTGAAGGAGGAATCTGAATCGGGTCGCCCACGATCTTCAGTTCTGAAACTCGATGTTCAGAATCAATGATGGTCGCGCTGCCGTCCAATCTGTCCGCATGGTACCACCACACTTCGGCACGTCCAGACGCAACCGTAACTGCAAGTCCAACCGTCGTTGCGGTCGTCGTCACAACGAAATCGCCTGCCCGAATTTCATCCATCATTTCTTTTCTCCGGCGATGAACCGCTATCGCTTGAATTCGCTACCGCTGAACTGTCCAATCGGCTTCGACTTCCGCGGACAGTTGCCGTTCAACCAAACCGGATTTGTTGCTGAACGCGATTACGTATTTCCCCGGCGCTAGAGGGCCGATATCGATCTTTCCTGTCGTCACGCGCGGCGTGGAGTAGTAGGTTTTCGCTTGATGGCCGTTGATCCAGTTTTGAAATTCATCCTGATCCGCTACCACAGCCTGAATGTCGTTCGTAAGTCCGCCAGAGGCTGTGAAGTGGCCAATCACATGGAAGTTCTGCATTCCGGGCTCGACCGTGAAAGTGTTTTGTAAGTATCCGAGACCCTTAATTGTGTTCTGGCCGGTGAACAATTTACTGTTCATTACTACCAACACCGGAGGCGGTGGCTGTGAAGTTGGCAACTGTTTGTTCTTGGAAGACCACGCCACAATGAGGAAAACAAAAAGAAGCGAAACGAGCGCGACCGCGATGACGGCACCGCGGCCCTTCCGGGCAGACTGTGCCGGTTTCACACCACCCCCGGCGAGCGCGTTGCCGCACTTCAAACAGAACGATGCGTCATCTGGAATCTCTTTGCCACACTTAGGACAAAACATTGCGGTGCGCCTCCTTTGCGGCTATCTTCGAACGTAGCACGAAGTGCAATCACACGGCGTTGGGTGTGTTCAAAGCATACGTGCCGTTTTGACTACTGAGTCTCTGCGTCTTAGAAATCAGACGCCGTTTTTACGGTGCCGGTAAACACTACTTGCGGCAGATGTGGGACTGTCGATGCCTTCTCGCGCGGGCTTGCGATTTGTGTGGTCTGTGGCTGGGCTCGTCCGAAGGAAAATGCAAGCGCGCTGGCCCAGCCGCCGCAGACTCACCCATTACAGGTAGCCGGTGCTAACGTTCATGGAGTTGGCGAAGCTGCGGGCGGATGCTTGGTTGGTATTTTTGTCCTCGTGTTTTGGGCGGCATGCGCCTTAATTTTTCTAGCCCTCGTGGTTTGGGCGTGGCGCTATCTATTTGGATGAGCGGAGATTTTTCGAATGACGCAAATGCTGGCGGTCATCATCGTTTTGCTCGCGGCGATTGTGTGGAAACTCGGCTCGATCGAACGACGGCTTAAAGAGCAATTTCCAACGGACAAGGAAGCCGACAAGAAGTGGGCACACGATGACCCAATGGGGCACTACGAGGCGCACAAGAACGATAAAGGGTCAAAATGACCGGGGTTCGGTTTGTCGTGCGACCGTGCTCGCGTTAGCTGCTCCCACCGGTGAGCCCGGCTTCATTACTTCTCGCAGTGAGATCGGGAGGACAACCAATGGCGATCGACGATTGGCTAGAAGCCATCTCATAAATACCTCAGGAGGATGACGGCACAAGCGAGCTGCACCATCCCGAGGAAATTCTCTGGATAGTATTCCCGGCGAATGACGGCGCGTCGAAAGTTATGAAGCCAAGCGAACAGACGCTCGATCTTCCAGCGACGCCGGTAACGACGCAACACACGGCCGTCCTGTGTGGGCTTCCGGCTGCGCGTCGAGTTGTGCGGTGCAACCAACTCGACGCCGAAGCGCTCACGAATTCGCGCGTCCAGCGGATCGCTGTCGTAAGCGCGGTCGCCGATCAGTCGCTCGGGAATTTCGGCGAGGAACCGCTGCTGGATCGTTCCTTCGACGAGTTTCGTTTCATGCGGCGAAGCGCTGGCCACGTGCACGGCGAGAGGAAGACCATGGCCGTCGCTGATCGCCATGATTTTGCTGCCTTTGCCGCGGCGAGTAGGGCCGACAGCAGAGCCCCCTTTTTCGCCGAACTGAAGCTGGCATCGATAAACGATTCGCTCAAATCCAGCTTTCCACGATCGCGCAAGTCTTCCGCCAGTTTCTGCAGCAGCTTGGTCAGCAGTCCCGAGCGCTGCCACTGTTGGAAGCGGCGATGACAGGTCTGATAGGGAGGATAACGACGCGGCAGGTCGTGCCAGGGAGCGCCGGTGCGCAAAACCCAAAAGACGCCGTTCAGCACCGCTCGCGTATCTTGCCACGGCCGGCCTCGCCCATCGTCCCGTCGCTTGGGACGAAACAGCGGTTCCAGCAACGCCCATTGGGCGTCGGTGAGGTCCATGTCCCTGATTTACGGCATTTACCATAAGTTGCAACCGCTCAATGCCCTGCATGTGTTTATGAGATAACTTCTAGACCGCGCGGCTGGAAAAATCCAAATTCAAAACGCCCCGAGATTACCTCGGGGCGTTTTCTTTTCGGACAGCAATTCCACGAGGGCAGCTTTTGCCTTTGGCGGAATTGCCGAATTGCGCGCTGGTGCGAGGCACAGCGGCGGCGACGCGGAAAATGTCCCGGCCTATCCAGAAAAATTGAGAGCTGCCGATAAGCAAGAAGTGCCGCAGTGGGCCAGAAGCCAGGGCTCCACGACGTTGACCTGAGAAATCCGGGCGTTGGCCAGAGCGGAAATCCGATATGAAACAGAACGGCAAGGAACGACGAAAAGAAGGGCGTCACCAGATAGAAACAGACGCCACGATCCAGCTCTATCGAAACGGCGTGGCGATGGACGGCACGACAATCGATGTAAGCTCGA
>DATJOO010000047.1:0-19925 GCA_035506955.1 Verrucomicrobiia bacterium | reverse complement strand
GAAATGATGTACACCACATCTTCGTTCAACCAGGTCTTGTACGGTCCCTCAAGTTCCTTGAGGGTCTTCTTCATCTTTTGCTTCTGCTCTTTGGTCAGCTTCTGGTCCTTGGGAGGCTCTTGTTGCGAAGTGGAATCCTGGACTTGTGGAGTGGGCGATTGGTCTTGCCCATAAATCGGAAGAGCCAGGAAAACGGCTGATGTGAGCAGAGCCGAAAATTTTCTAAGAAAATCAGGCATGGCGGACACCCCTACGACGTTTTAAGTTTAAACGCTCGACTCTGACCCGTCAATTTTTGAATCTTGCTCATTCGAATACACTTTCCCCGCCGTTCATGCGGTTAGACGGGCAAGAATCCGCGTAAGTTGCCTCGATGCAACAAATCCGAAGCAAATAGTCTCAGGCTGAGACTATGCGTACTAGTATCGACAGCGCAGCGCTACTGGAGGTGGCGGTGATTTTTTTCGGAGCCGATGAGCGTATCAAAAATGGCCAGGACGTGCCGGCGATATTCTACGATGCGCGAGAATACGGAAAGCAGTTGCGGTTCACGTTCGGCATCTCTATGCCATTTGGCCAAGACGGCCGGAGGCACTTCGATATCGCGACGCAGTTGTTCCGGCGAGTGTCCACGCAGAAAAAGACCGTAAAAGAAAGCGGCTTCGCGTTGCGGGAACGCGAGATCCGCGATCACTTCCGTAGGCAGCGTTGGAGCGATTGTCGCCATAGCAAAAACGCAGTTTACTCAAAACTTTGTCGACGTCAAGTAGGACGCTGGTTTTCTTGTCGCGAGCCAGTAAAGACGGCCAGAGGAAGGATGCAACGGAACGGCGCTTGACCGGTTCTAACCGGACGTAGGATGCTAGACGCGATGGCGAGGTTACACAAGTCGATGGCCGGACGCGCGGTGGGGCGCTTTTTGCGCTTCAGTGTGCTGCGTGGCTTGCAGTCTGTGGAAATCGATCCCGAAGAATTCCGCCGCACGCTGGCGGAGAAGCACGGGTTGTGGGTTCCGCATTTTGGACGTATGAAGGACGCGCCGCTCGAGAAACTCGATGCGATTGCGGAGCGACTGATTCACGATGCGCAGCGTTTGGCGATGGCCCAAGGAGCAGGTTTTGGCTTGGGTGGCGTTATCACCGTGATTCCCGACACCGGGTTTCTCACACTCATCACGCTGCGCCTGATTCAAAAATTGTGTTTGCTTTATGGCTTCGAAGATCACAATGGCATGGAACGTCGCACGCAAATGTGGATCGCCGCGGCCAGTGCCGCTGGCGTAGATTTCGGCAAGGACTTAGCTGAAAAACAAATGATTGAAAAACTGGCGCCGCGTGTGGCCACCCGCCTAGCGGTGCATCTGGGCGAGGAAAGCGCGGAGAAGTGGGTTGGCCGGATCGTGCCACTGGCGAGTTCCGCGATTGGTGGCGCGCTGAACTATTCCTTTGTACGCACTTGGGGCCGCCGCGTGCACAAGCACCTGCGCGAAAAACATTTGGCGGAACGTGCAACCGCCGCCACGAACGCCACGCCACTGCGCCCGGCGATTGTTCGTTAAAAATTCTTTCGTTCCTGTCGATTCCCATGCAGCGCGCATCGCACAGTCCTTTTCTGTTGAGCGTCCATCACCCCTGGCGAAACTATGGACAGCATTTCGACTGCGCCGGCGCGGGGGCGACTCCGCAGAGAACGTCGGTGAGTGGCGCGCACCGCGGGATACTCGGGCTCTCCTTGTGTATCTCGTCATTGCTGTTGGTTGGTGCTGCGCATGCGCAGGATGAGGATAACCTGCGGGGGGCGCCTGCGGAACGCACGGATGCGCGACAAATTCGCTCGCAAATGAACGCGGTCGAGAATCTCCTCGGCAAAACCGCCGATCGCGGCGCCGTCTTGTATTTCCTCGCGGTTTCTCATGCCAGGCTGGGCGATATTCTTCCGGCCATCGACCAACTGCAAAAATGCGTTGCTCTCAAGGAGGGGTTCGATCCTTCGAAAGACCCGGCCTTCGCCGCCATCAATGCGTCGGGCGATTTTCGCAAAATCGTCGATCAAGTTCACAAGGATTTCCCGCCCGTCAACGATTGGCGCGTGGCCTTCACCAGCACCGACAAAGATTTGTTTCCGGAAGGCCTGGAATACGATCCGGCGAATGATTTTTTCTACCTCAGCAGCCTGTACCATCCGAAAATTTTGCGAATCTCCCCCGAAGGTAAGATCGAAAGCTTTGTGTCTGGACAACGAACCAAACTGCTTCCAGTGATGGCCATTCATTTGGATCCCGTGGATGGCACGCTTTGGAGTACCTCTTTCGATGAAGATGCGCAGCGTTCCGAGATCCTGCATTTCGACCGCGCGGGCGAACTTCTGGGCCGCTATCCCTCATCGGAACATTTCGCGCACGAATTCCACGATCTGGCTGCGCTGCGCGACGGCAACCTGCTGGTAACGGATACCTTGGCGGCCAAAGTTTATCGCTTCGATCCGCGCACCCAAGCGTTTACGACGCTGCCAGTGTCGCGCCCGCTCTTTTCCCCGAAAGGGATTGCGCTTACCGACGATGAAAAAGCGGTGTACGTAGCCGACCAGCTCGGGATTTTGCGCATCGATCTGCAAACGGACACGTGCGTCGAGCTCGACCCCGGAACACATTCCACCGTAGCAGGGATCGACGGATTGTATTGGCACAAAGACGCGTTGATTGGGGTGCAGAGCGACATCGGCAATCCGCGCATCGCCGCGTTTCACGTTTCGGCCGACGGTTTGCACGTGGTCAAGACCACCGTGCTGGCAACTTCGCTCGCCTCGCCCACTACAGGCGCGCTGCGCGGCGATGACTTTTATTTCATCGTGAATAGCCAGGCGGACAACCTGAACGGCAGCCACATTTTGGACGTCACCGTGCTTCAACCCGCGCGTATCGGCGTGGTCCATCTGCCGTAACGCAACAGTGGTACGGCGCGCAGACCACCCGGTCCGACCGAAGGGTATGGCTGATAACTCGTGTTTTTCGTCAGGGCACAGCTTCAGCCGTACCTAAACGAGCGCCGAATGAGCGCGGCTTCAACCGCTGAGGGAGTTTTAGTTCCCACACAGACTCTCAACTTCGGCCGCTATCTGTGGAATTCCGCAAGCATTCGCCGTAAAGTGAAGGGGGGCGATGCCGCCGAAAAGAGGCTGACATGAAAACTATGTTTAAGATCGCGGGGTTCCTCGCACTGGTCACTTTTCTTGCGGTGCTCCTCGTTGTGCCGCAGTTTGCCGCCGTGCCACTGCAAAACAAGAGCGTCGCCGCCGACCAAAACACCAGCACTGCCGAGCCGGTTCCCGCATTCCACGCGCAGCCACCCACTGGAGAATTGCCGCCCACCATGGAGCCGTCGATCTTCAGCGAAAAGCTGATCTTCAACGCCTACGTCGTGGCCGGGCGCGTGAGGAAAGTGCTGTACCAGCAGCCTTGCTATTGCCACTGCGACCGCCATGCGGGACACGGCAGTTTGCTCGATTGCTTTGTCGGTCGCCACGGCGCCGAGTGCGATATTTGCCAGAAAGAAGTGTTTTACTCCTACGAGCAGACCCATCGCGGCAAAACTCCCTCACAGATCCGCGAGGGTATCATTCGCGGAGATTGGGAAAAGGTAGAGTTGGCGAAATACGAAAAGAACTACTTGCCTCCGCTGAACACACCAGCGAAATAAAATTCACCGTACTTCCCGCATGAGCCACAAGGAACACGCTCCGGAGACTCCGGCAACCACCTTTCTGCGCCACTACGGCGTGAACTTCACAGAGCACCTTTACGATTACGTGGAACACGGCGGCACTGCCGAGTCGTCGAAGCAGTTGCACGTGCCGGAATACGCAGTAGTGAAGACCCTCGTGATGCAGGATCAGGACGCGAAACCACTAATCATCCTGATGCATGGCGACCGTCAAGTCAGCCTGAAGAACCTGGCGCGGCAGATTCATGCCAAACGCGTGGAACCATGCAAGCCGGAAGTGGCCCAGCGTCACACCGGTTACCAGGTGGGCGGCACTTCGCCATTTGGATTGCGCAAGTCTTTGCCGATTTACGTAGAGCGCACGATTCTGGAATTGCCGGAGATTTATATCAACGGGGGCGGCCGCGGCTTTCTTGTTTCCATCGTGCCGAAAGTGTTGACTGACCTGCTGCAAGCACAGCCGGTGGATTGTGCGGTCGCTGAGTAGCGCAGAAGCGCATGCAGTTAAAACCGGGATTCTGCTACACTCGCGCCGGTTGCTCCTGGTGCTCGCTCTTTCCCGTTCTCCCTTGAGGTGAATTGTGCACAGAACTCATTTTCGTTTGCTGCTTGCTGGCTGCGCGCTGGCCGCTCTTGCGGCGCTGATGCTTGTTTCCGCGCAAATGCCGGCCACGGCCGCCGGCGATACGCCGTCATGGGGTTTCTCGCTCAACAATCTGGATCGCACTTGCAAGCCCTGCGACAACTTCTTCGAATTCGCCATGGGTAACTGGATGAAAACCAACCCGATTCCCCCCGAATATTCATCCTGGGGTACCTTCACGCAGCTTCGCGACAATAATCTCACCGCCCTGCGCACGATTCTCGAAGCCGCCGCCACTGCGGGTGCCCCGGTGGGATCGAACCAGCAGAAAATCGGCGATTTCTACGCCTCCTGCATGGACACCACCGCCATTGAGGCCGCGGGCCTGAAGCCCATCGCCGGGGAGCTGAATACCATTGATGCCATCAGCGACCCGAAATCCCTGCAAGCCGCTGTCGCCGACCTACAAGAACGAGGCGCCGGTGTGCTTTTCCGTTTCTCTTCCGGGCAAGACATCAAAGACAGCACGCGGGTGATCGCCTTCGCCAGTCAAGGCGGCCTGGGAATGCCGGATCGCGATTATTACTTCCGCGATGACGACAAATCCAAACAACTGCGCGCGGATTATGAACTGCACGTAGCCAAGATTTTCGAACTGGCCGGCGACGCCGCAGAGAAAGCCGCTGCCGAAGCAAAAACGGTGATGACCATCGAAACCGCGCTTGCCAAAGCTTCGCGTACTCGCGTAGAACTTCGCGACCCCGAGAAGAACTACCACCTGCTCTCGCTGGCTCAGGTGAGTGCGCTTACGCCGGACTGGCCCTGGGAAACATACCTTCACGAAGTCGCCGCGCCTCCGCTGGAGCAAATCAACGTGCGCCAGCCGGAATTTTTCCAGGCCATGAATCAGCAACTGGCCAGCGTTTCCCTGGCGGACTGGAAAGCCTACTTGCGTTGGCATGTGTTGCACGCCAATGCTCCGTCGCTGCCGGAAAAGTTTGTGCAAGAGAACTTCGATTTTTACGATCGCAAGCTCAGCGGCACCAAGGAAATCCTGCCGCGTTGGAAGCGCTGCGTGCAGTCGACCGACCGCAATCTCGGCGAAGCGCTCGGGCAAGCGTATGTCGACAAATATTTCCCGCCTGCGGCAAAGGCGCGCGCCAAGGAAATGGTCAACAACTTGATTGCCGCGTTGCGCGAGGACATTCCCACGCTGGCCTGGATGAGCCCGCAGACAAAGAAGGAAGCCCTTACAAAGCTGGAAGCGTTCTCCGTGAAGATTGGCTATACCGATAAATGGCGCGATTACTCCAAGCTCACCATTGCCCGCACCTCTTACGACGCCAACGTCCGCCGCAGTGTCGAGTTCGAATATGCCCGGCAGCTCGCCAAAATTGGTAAGCCGGTAGACCGCACCGAATGGGGCATGACCCCTCCCACCGTGAATGCGTACTACAACTCCAGCATGAACGAGATTGTCTTCCCCGCGGGCATTCTCCAGCCACCTTTCTACAATCCGAATGCCGACGACGCCGTGAATTACGGCGGCATTGGCGCAGTGATCGGCCACGAAATCAGCCACGGGTTCGACGATCAAGGCTCGAAGTTCGACGGGCAGGGCAACTTGCACGAGTGGTGGACGCCCGAGGACCGTAAGGATTTCACCGCGCGCGGCGATTGCGTCGTCAACCAGTTCAATGGCTACGAAGTGGAGCCCGGTCTGCACCAGAACGGCAAGCTGGTGTTGGGCGAAAGCATCGGCGATTTGGGCGGCTTAGCTATCGCTTACGCTGCCTACGAAAAATCCATCCAGGGCAAGCGCCCTCCCGATATCGACGGCTTCACCCCGGAACAGCGTTTCTTTCTCGGCTGGGCCCAAGTGTGGGGCACAAATCAACGCGCGGAAGCGGCCCGCCTGCAGACCAACACCGACCCGCATCCCCTGGCGCGTTTCCGTGCCAATGGCCCGCTCTCGAATCTGGAGCCCTTCGCCAAGGCCTTTGGGTGCAAAAAAGGGGACCCCATGGTCCGCGAGCAATCCTGCAAAATCTGGTGAGTCGAACGTTGTGTAAATGCTCGTTTTCGTATTCTCAAGTAGGACAACTCGTGCGGCTCGGGCATTTCCACCACGCCTGCTTCGTGTAGACTGAGGTCATCTTTTAGGATTCGACGCTCCCCGACGTCCGCGCTTTCGATACGAGGCCGACATGACCCCAGCGCAGCAGGAACTGCTCGAAGAATTGCAGAAGTTTGCGCAGTCTGCGCCCAACGCCCAGGCGTTGATGGATCGCATCAGCAAGCGCTTGCACGAAAAAATGACCCGCTACAATTGGGTCGGTTTTTATCTCGTCGATCCCGCAGATCCGAATTACCTGGTGGTTGGACCTTTCACCGGTAGTTTCACCCCGAATCAACGTTTCCCTTTGAATGTGGGGCTTTGCGGCGCGGCTGCCACCAGCGGAAAAGTGGTGATCGTGCAGGACGTCACCAAGGACCCGCGCTATCTGGCGGGTTCGTCCTTGGTAAAATCGGAAATCGTCGTGCCGATTTATGTGAACAAGAAGCTAGCCGCGGAACTCGACATCGAAAGCTATTTCGCCGACACTTTCACGCCGCAGGAGCAGAATTTCTGCGAAGTCTGCGCCAAAATTCTCGGGGATTACCTGGCCAAAGCCTGCGTTTAGTTGCGGCTCGGCGACTATTTTCGCGGAATCCCCAGCCGCAGATAATCGTCCGATTTGTTCAGCCAGTCTTCGCGCGGTGGATTGAACACGTCCAGATCGAGTGTGTCTTCGAGCGCCCAGGCTTCGTGCGGCATGTTCGAGGGAATGCACAACACTTCGCCGGCGTGCACGATAATTTCCTTGCCATCGATAGCGAACTTCAGCGCACCCTCAAGAATATACGTCACCTGCTCGTTGTGATGGTGGTGCAAGGGCACGTGCGCGCCTCTTTTCAGGAACACACGCGCGAGCATCAGATTTTCGCCGACCACCATCTCCCGGCCGATCAGTTCGTTGAGCTGCTCACGCTCGACGGTGTTCCATGGGATGTATTTGCAGGCAGGTTTTGCGCTCATGCTTATGTCTCCTGAGAGTCACGAATTGGCATCTTCGCGCAGAAGAATAGGCCAGCGCAAATATGGTTCTAAGGTGGCTATTGCGCGCGGGAAAGGCGGCTCCCTGCTTTGCACCGCAATGACAACTGGCGACGGGGGCGGGTTTGGACACAAGACCTGCCCGTCGAGAAAACAGCAGCAAGCGACCGCACTCCAAAACGAATTTCTTTCGCGCAACCCGGCGACCTGCGCTATCGTCTAATCTGCAGGGTCTGCGCACCTCGAGGTGCCCAATGAAACGTCTGTTTGTTTTCCTCTTGTCTGTCCTCGTCGCTTTTCTGTGGTTACTGACGACTCCGCCGGCGCAAGCCGATCTGAGCCATGCGCGCATCGTGCGCCTCAGTTTGGTGCAAGGCGATGTGCGCTTCACTCGCGAATTTCACAAAGACTCGCTGGATGACTCCAAGGCCAATTGGGAAGTCGCGCCACTGAATTTGCCTATCCGCGAAGGTTATGCGCTCGCTACCGACGCCAACGGGCGCGCCGAAGTGGAGTTCGAAAACGGGGCTATGGCTTTCCTCAGCGCCAACACGCTGATCGAGTTCTACGACCTCTCCCTTGACGAAGGCGCTCACATCACCCGGTTGATTCTGCGTCAGGGCAGCGCCATCTTTTACGTGCACCCTGCACCGGATGATTATTTCAGCGTCACCGGCGGCGATTTCAGCGTAGAAGCTGACGGGCGCACGCGGTTTCGCCTGGACAATTTTGACGATGGCAGCAACGTCAGCGTTGAACTGGGACGCATCAACGTACTGCGCGGCAAAGCATCCAAGCCACTGGAAAAGGGCCAGTCCTATTCCCTCAATATTAATGAAGGCCAACACGCCGCTCCGGTGATTGGCCGCGCCGCGGATGACGACGATTTCGACAAGTGGGTCTCTGGCCGCATCGACAACGTGGCCACTGCCACCACTTACGCTAGCCAATACGTGAGCTCTCCCGACTATGCTTCCGGATTCGCCGATCTCTACAATTATGGAAGCTTCTACAATGTCGCCGGATACGGTTACGGTTGGCAGCCCTTCGGCGCGGGCCTCGGCTGGAGCCCGTTTGCCTCTGGCGGCTGGTACTCCGATCCGTTCTTTGGCTGGAATTTCATCAGCTCGGCGCCATGGGGCTGGTTGCCTTACCACTACGGCAGTTGGATGTTCAATCCGATCTACGGCTGGCTGTGGATGCCCACTGGATTTGGTTTCGGCGGCCCGATGTATTACAGCCCGGTCAACGCCGTTTGGGTGCGCAACGGCACTACCACCGGCTTGGTTCCGCTAGGACCAAATGACACTCGCGGCAAGCCCGCCATGAATTTGCCGCACGGCATTTATGCGCTCAACGGGAACGCGCTGGCTACCACCCCAACCGCGGTAGTTCCCGGCGAGAAGTGGTCCGTGATCAAGAATCCGCCGCACGGAACTCTTGCCGCCACCACGCTGGCGCCTGCCACGACACCGGCCCGCGTTTCTCGCACCATTCTGACCAGCAATGCCGGAAGCCGTCCCGTCACGTTGAGCCGGGATTCCTCGATCGTCTACGACGGCACGCAACATCGCTTCGTGAACAACGACAATCCGCCGAAAGCGACCGTAGAAGACTCGAAGGAAGCCACGTCTAACCATCTGCCCGGATCGGCAGGTGCCACAAAGGCCACGGTGAAGGAAGGAAGCGCAGCGCATCCGCCAAGCGTTCCGTCCGAAGCTCGTCGCACCAATATGCCGGCGCGGCCGCGTATTTCGCCGCCGGAACCGCCTGCAAGTGGCGGCCATTCTTCGGGTCACAGCGGCTGGGAAGAGGTCCAGGCCCCCCGCGTGAGCAATTCATCGCACACGGTTTCGTCCGCTCCTGCGGGCCATTCCGGCGGTGGTCACCACTAGTTTTCGCCAGGAATTGTCCGTGTAGGGGCGCAGCGTGCTGCGCCCCATGTCCGCAAGATTCGCGCGTCCAGTGTGCTTTACCGTTGGTCGGTGGAAATGTATTGCGCGCGAGTCGTTAGCCGAAGATCATTCCCGCGTACCCCACAACTTCGTCACGGTTTCCGCTCACGTCACCGGAAGTGGCGTAGTGCACCAATTCTGCTTTGCTGACGCCCAAACGATTGATGGCCGTTAGCATGATTACGGCCGGGCCCAAACCGCACATAGAGATTTCGTCCTGGCGGCAAGTGTCGTACAAAGCCGCGGGATCGAGTTTCAACAGGCAGTCGATTGCTTTTCTGTCCTTATATCGAGTAAGGTCGTCCGCTTCGTAATGATTCATATCGGACGAGGTGACGATCAGAATGTTTTCCTCGGCCTGCTCTAAAACCTGCGCAATGGCCTCGCCTGTTTCCTTCAGCGCCTCATATTGCAGCGTGCCGACGGCCACCGGCGCAAATGAGAATCCTGGCACCAGCACCTGCAAGAAAGGCAACTCCACTTCAAGAGAATGTTCACGGCTGTGCGCGGCGCTGTCCTCTCGCAACAAGGGACAGGCTTTGCGCAGAGCCGTAGCGAGCGTTGTGTCTATCGCTATGTCGCCGAGGGGAGTGCGCCACGCTCCCTCGGAGAGAATCGCCAAAGCTTCGCCTCGCGGATAATGCCGCACGCCCAGCAACAGGATTTTTTTCGGCAGCTCCAATCGAGCAAACACCGCACCCGCAACGGTGCCCGAATACATGTAACCCGCGTGAGGCACCAGGCAGGCGCGCGCCTTTACCTTCGTGCCGCCGTTCTGTTTTGTGTATCGTTCGATGACCGCGGAAAGTTCTTGGGGATTGCCCGGGTAAAACTGACCGGCAACAGCAGGCAGGCGTAACATCACTCCCTCCGCTTTAGAGGGGCCGCGACGGTTTTCCTTTGATCTTTACAGCCGTGCGGGAAGCCGCGTCGTAGTAAATGGTGACCTTGTCTCCATACTGGTAGCCGCCATTGTCCACGATCTTCTGCATCTTCGTGGCAACTTGCGGGTTCAGACTGAATGTCTGCAGAGACAGTTCGTTGCCCTTGGCTCGCGCGGTTACCTGCACGGTATTGGCATTCACAATCGTGCCTTCGAACTTCACAATGCCCGGCTTAGGCTTCGGCGTGATAGCACTCACAATGATCGGAGCAGCTTCGCTCACGATAATCGGCGTCAGGATAGGATCCTGTGCCGCGGCGCGAGAAGCCGCCAGGGTTCCCAGAACGGCCACACCCAACGCACACACTGCCGCAATGGCGAGAATTCTTTTCATTCGATATCGTCCGTCGCAATCCGCAATGACTTCAGAAAACGAACGTCCTGGGGGGTCATGCTGAGCCGCGAAGGCTGCCGCTTGTCCGCCTCTTGCTCTAACGATTCCTGGTCTACCTGGATGCGCAGCGACTCCAGAAAACGCCGGTCTTGCGTGGTCATTTTCGGGGAATCGGTGCCGTCGCGACGGGCCAAGCCAATGGTAGCGTCCAGCTTGAGCACGATGTCATAGCCATGAGCGCGCACTCCGGCAATGGCGCCGGTGATGCGTTCGGACTCTGACACGGTGTCGTTAATGGCGTGTCCCAGCTCGCGCAGGAGATTCTTGAGGTGATCGTCGAGTTGCAAGGTCGGTCCCCCAGTACTGCTAATGAGATTTTAGGCCTACCCTAAATTGGATACAAGCTGACCTTTTCCCGTTGTCCTCAAACATTCACAGGGTATTCACCCTGTCCTGCGGGCCGGGTTACTCCGCGAACACTTTGCGGTTCTGCGTTAAGATTCCCATATGTCCACCGCCGTGGGTCGGCCTCCTCAACCACCTGAGCC
Source organism: Verrucomicrobiia bacterium (assembly GCA_035506955.1). Classification (GTDB taxonomy): domain Bacteria; phylum Acidobacteriota; class Terriglobia; order Acidiferrales; family UBA7541; genus Acidiferrum. The sequence goes on along the minus strand of DATJOO010000047.1, from coordinate 8,746 downwards.
GCGCGGATTTCGCCGGCTTTGGCGCGTACTGAAACAACTCTTCTATGAAGCGGTCGGCGCCGTATTTGCGGTTCTGGCGCTAGGCTGGCTAAATTCGGCATTTCGCGCCTGGACCCGCGACGTCGCGCACTGGTTGATCGGCGTTTCCGTCGCAGTGGCTCTACTCTTTGTCTTTTTTGCCATAAGTTCGTTTCGTCGCGCCCGCTCATTGTAAATATCCTTAGCTCGGCCGCGAACGGCCATCCGCGTTAAACCTTGCTCCACTACCAAATTTCCTGTAGGTCGCGCGCCCATCCGCAACTGACCTGGAGCACAGCTTACTCTCCCCTGCCGCTGTAGTATTCTGGTCGCGAGCACCTTCATGAAACTGATTCTTGCCTCTGCTTCGCCTCGGCGAGCCCAGATTCTTCGCGATGCCGGCGTTTCTTTTTCGGTGCTTTCCTCCGCCGTCGACGAGACGCCGTATCCACACGAATCTCCCCAACAGATGGTGCAGCGGCTTGCCGACGCCAAGGCCGAGTTGGTTGCAGCGCGTGCAGTAGGACCCGCGATTCTGATTGCCGCAGACACGATCGTGGTTCTCGATGGGCAAATTCTCGGAAAACCCCGATCGACGGAAGACGCCCGGCGCATGCTCGAGCTATTTTCCGGGCGCACCCATTCCGTGGTCACCGGAGTCACCGTGCTTCGCTTGCCTGAAATGGAGCGGCGCCAGTTTGTGGAAACCACCTTGGTTACCTTCGCGCAGCTCTCTCGCGACGAGATTTCTCGTTATCTTTCCACCGACGAGCCTTACGACAAAGCCGGTGCTTACGCGATTCAGGGCCATGCCGGACGCTACATTTCCCGCATCGAAGGCTGCTATTTCAATGTTGTGGGATTACCGCTAGCGCGGCTCGTTGCCACACTACAAGAGCTCGGCTGGTCTGAAGATCACGAGAACCAGTAGCGATCGACTTTTCGATTGCTCGAATGTCGCAAAACTGCTGCGATCGGCACAACCGGTGATTAAGAATTTCATTTCGGAAGCAAGAGTCCTGCTTGGTCCTCGGACTACGCTCCAGACCCAATCGGTTCTGAAATCTCGGATCCGATCGTTTACCGCCGAAACAAAAGCGCCCCGCGGTGATGGGGCGCCTGCGAATCTGCGATCCTTCCTGGAGCTTACTTCTTGTTGCCTTGCGTCGCGGCGTTGTGCTTTTTGTTGTAGATGTTGCGCGACGCGGCGTTCTGTTCCTTGTTGACCTGCTTTTTCTCACTTGGTGTCAATTTTCCACCATTCGCCGCCCGGTCTGCTTTCACTTGCTGGTTTATGCCGTGCTGCTGGTTTTCCAGCTTGGCGGTTTCGCCTGCAGTCAGCTGGCCGCTCTTGATCCCGTTGGCAATCCGGTCTTGCTGATTCTCGCGGCGTTGGCCGACTTCGTTGTTGCCATAATGCGCGGTATTCGCGTTGTGCTTATCGTTATAAATTTGTTTGGAGAGCTGATTCTGCTGCTGATTAACCTGTTGTTTTTCCGCGCTGGTCAGCTTGCCGCCGTTCGCAGCGCGATCCGCGCGAGTCTCGCCATTAATTGCCGCTTCCTTGCTTTCCAGATTCGTAGTTTCCCCGGCAGTCAGTTGTCCGCTTTTCACGCCGTTGGCGATGCGGTCCTGCTGATTTTCCTTACGCTGCGCAACCTCACCCGGTTTCGGCGCGCTCGACGAAGCACCGGACGAAGAATCTTGCGCGAAAACCACACTGCCCAGCAAAAGTACGGCGGGCAAAACATACCACTTTGAGTATTTGAAACTCATGACCTGTTCTCCTTAATTTGCTGACTGAACCTGCTTCCCGGGGATGCTGGTAATACCCAAGTTTCGGCAAATAGTTGCGCTGGCTCAACTGGACCGAGGAACAGCTTTGCGGTTACGTATAGCCAGGAGGGCTATCACTTTAGGCACATACGACAAGCAGCCCGATGCGGTAAAAGCAGGCGAGACAGCGCGTTTTGCGTCGTTGTGGAGAACGATTGAGAATTGCTGAAAAAACGCCGGCTCAGGCCGGGGTGGCGCCTACCTCGATGGAGTTCGCGCTTTCGCCAGAAGATCCAACAGAAGTAACAACGTAATAATAAGTTCCAGTCGCCAGCCCTTCGTCGGAGTAGCTGGTCGCGGCCGTAGAGGCAATCAGCGCGTACGGGCCGCCGCTAGTGCCAGAGCGCTTCACGTTGTAGTTGCTCGCGCCGGAACTCGGACTCCAGTTGATGATCACATGGCCGTGGTCTGCTTTTGCGGTCACGCCGTAGGGCGCTGCGATCGGTGCCGCGGGAGCGCTTCCTGGAGCATTCGCACCGGCCATTCCGTCTTTAAAGCTACGGATACCTTCGCCCAATCCCTTCATCACTTCCGGAATCTTGCGTCCGCCAAAGAGAATCAGAACGATGGCCAGAACGACGAGCCAATGAAATATGCTGAATTCACCCATGATCCCTCTCCACTCCGTGTTGAACTCTCCGGCTGCCCTTTTCGCCTGGGGGCTTTTGCTCGCTTTTCTGCCGGAAATGTCACCTGTCGATCCCTTACAGGATAACACGCTCATCCCCGCTACGCCGCGTCAAGCGCTGCCGGTCGAGGTATTCCAGCAGGGGAATCGCATATTTGCGGGTGATGCCGGCCAGTTCCTTGAAGGTTGGTACGCCGATGCGGTCTCCCTTGGATTTCTTGTAGGTTTGCAGCAGCGCCGGCAACCGGTCGAGCGCCTCGCGGTGGAAAATCAGCTCGGGCGACACGCGCACCAGCGCTTTTTCTCGCAACAGAATCTGCAGAATCTTTTCGGCGCGCCGATTCTCGATCGCTAGCAGCGCCAATACTTCTTTCACCGACGGAACCGCCAAACCTGCTTTGGCGAAGGCCTGCTCAATCTGTTGCTTGGCGCGCGCTTCTTCCGGCGTCAGTGTAACTTCGGTGCCAGGTTTTTTCACCACTTCGCCCTGCAAGACAATTTTTTTCTGCTTTTCTAACTCTTCCAGGGCCGCGCGAAAGGTCTCCGTCCTTACGCGGCGCCCCAAGGTCGCCCGCAACTCTTCCCTGGAGACCCCCGGCAGCAGCGGATTTTCCTTGTGAAAGCTTTCCACACAGGCGAGCAGTTTCTTCGCCATATCCTGAAACAGCGATTCCGCCAGGAGCATCATGGGCTCCACGTTGACGGAACGGATCGTACCCGCAGCCGCAAGGTTTTTCGCTGCGGCAGCTATCTCTGCTTCCATCCAACCTGTTCGGGCCATCAGTTCATCCGCGCGGATCCCCAGGATATTGCGTTCGATCATCGCGCGCAGAATTTCCTCTCGCGGGCCATCTCCCAACGTATGCAGAAATCCTACGTGCCCCTGGTCCTTTCGTGTGGGCCGTTTTGCCAACGGATCCAGGATCGCGCCACCGCCAATGGTAATCACCGGCGAGAATTGCCGCAGAATGAAACGGTCGCCACGCACGCAAACAATCTCGTCGACCAAGCGGCACTGGACAAACCCCGTCTCGCCGGGTTGCAACTCCTTCTTTTCATACAGCAAAATTTCGGCGATGGTTTCCGCCGTACCCACATGGAAGTGCACACGCGCACGATTCTTCAGAAGTGGCGCGCTGGCGAGCAACTCCATTCGCGCGTCGACGCGCCGCGTTTTGACAAACCGCGCGGGCGCTGCGAGGACCATGCCGCGCTGCACCGCGGTGTGCTCGATGCCAGCCAGATTCACAGCGGTCCGCTGCCCCGCCCCGGCGCGATCGACCGTTTTTCCTCCGCTCTGCACCCCGCGCACGCGCAGCAGTTTCTTTTCGGGCAATAGTTCCACTTCGTCGCCCGCCGCGATCTCCCCGGAAATCAGCGTGCCAGTGACCACAGTCCCGAAGCCTTTTACGGCAAAGGACCGGTCAATGGGCAACCGGAAGTAGCGCTGGGTCTGCTTTTCCGCGATCTTCTGCGCCTCGTCGTGCAGCGTCGTCTTCAACTCCGCCAGCCCCGCACCGGTTTTTGCGCTGACCGCCACGACGGGCGCACCCTCCAAAAACGAGCCTTTTACGAACTCTTCGAGTTCCAACCGCACCAGTTCCTCGGTGTCGCGGTCCACTAAGTCGACTTTCGTCAAAGCGATGACGCCGCGTTTCACGCCGAGTAAACGGCAAATATCGAAATGCTCTCGGGTTTGCGGCTTGATGGCTTCGTCCGCCGCAATGACTAGCAAAACCATGTCTATGCCAGTCGTGCCTGCCAGCATGTTCTTCACAAAGCGCTCATGGCCGGGCACGTCGACAAAGCCAAAACGTACACCGCCTTCTTCCAGAAACGCGAAACCTAAGTCAATGGTGATGCCGCGCCGCTTTTCCTCTTCCAGGCGATCCGGGTGCGTACCTGTTAGAGCTTCAATCAGTGTGGATTTGCCGTGGTCGATGTGCCCGGCGGTTCCAACGATGATGCTTCTGGCATTGGCAGTCATAAGTCAGGTGGGTCGAATTTCGATGTTACGCAAGGCGGCAGTTCCGGGTCAAACCAAGCCTTGGCGGAGAGATTTGCGCAAAAGCCCTCACTCGCCTCTGGTCCGCGGCGTAAGCTTTACGCAAACCGCAACGAAACACGCGCGCACGTGACTTCATTCACCGATTGCCCTTGCAGTCCTCGAGTGAGGTTTACTTCGCAGCAGCGATTTCTTCCACGATGGACTGCGCCGCGGCTCGCGGGTCGGCCGCCGCCAGAATTGGCCGGCCCACCACGATGAAATCAGCGCCCGCTTTGATGGCATCACGCGGTGTGGCGGTTCGCGTCTGGTCGTCTTGCTTTTCCCCCACTCCCAACGTCTTCGGCCGAACACCCGGCGTCACAATCAGAAACTCGCGTCCACATGCTTTGCGGATGGCTTTCGCTTCCTGGACCGACGCCACCACCCCATCCACGCCGGACTCTTGCGCCAGCTTCGCCAGTTTCACGACACGCGTTTTCGACCTGCCGCCAATCCCGACTTCGCGCATGGCTTTGTGGTCCATGCTGGTCAGAATCGTCACGGCTAGCAACCGCGTACGATCCGCTCCCATAGGCACGCCCGCGCTGACTGCTTGTGCAGCCGCGCGCATCATGCCGCCGCCACCCAGCGCATGCACGTTCACCAGTTGTACGCCCGGCATAGCGGCCACCGCGAGCACTGCGCCCGCAACCGTGTTCGGTATGTCGTGATATTTCAGGTCGAGAAAAACGCCCGCGCCCAGTTGCGCAACCTGCCTCACCGCTTCCGGCCCCGCGCTGGTGAAGAGTTGGCTGCCGATCTTAAACATGCCCACCAAGTCGGACACCTTCTCAGCGAACTTCATCGCGGTGGTTAAGGAATCAAAGTCGAGGGCTACGATCAGGCTGCTGCGTGGATGGGCGTCGAAGCTCAAGGGTCGGGGTGCGCCCAGGTGGATTAGTTCGGATCTGCGTCGTCGCTTGCCGTGCGCTTCGGGGGCAGTTGCAGGAGTTCTAGCCGCACCTGCGTTACTCCCGAATGGATCAAACCAATCTTCCGGGCTACGCGATAGGATACATCAATTTCGCGTCCTTCTTGATAGGGACCCCGGTCATTGATCCGTACAACCTCAAACTTGCCATTCCGGGGGTTCACAATCCGCACCCAGGACCCAAAGGGCAAAGTAGGGTGGGCCGCCGTCAGGCTCTCGGCGTTGAATTGCTCGCCGTCGGCGGTCTTCTTGCCGTTGAACTCCGGCCCATACCAACTGGCATTGCCAACCCAGCTCTTAATTGGCTTGACGGGGGTGCTCAGGTGAGCCACCAGGGGGGCTTCAATTCCCGGAGCGATCAGGAACATCAGAGGTATCCAACGAAGGGCCGCCCAGATCATAAAGAGTGGTCGTCGCATAGTGTGTTCTTTTCGCTACGAAATATCAAAAAATTGTAGCACTAGTACCGCATTATGTCAACCGTTTTTGACCCGGAACCGTTCCCTTACTTCCTTGAAAGATAATGCCTTAACCCGATTAAGAGCTTTGGGCAACTCCCGCACTATCTTCTCACTGGCCTTGGGGTCAGCAAAGCTGGCCGTTCCTACCTGTACGGCCGACGCGCCAACCATCATATATTCCAGCACGTCTTCCGCCGTTTCCACCCCTCCGAGAGCGATCACGGGTATCTTCACAACCTTCTGAACCTCCCAAACCAGCCGCAGGGTGATGGGCTTGATTGCCGGTCCAGAAAGCCCGCCTGTGGTATTTCCCAACAGGGGCTCGCCCGTGCTAACGTCAACAGCCATAGCAGGATACGTGTTGGCTGCCGTCAACGCATCCGCGCCCGCTGCTTCCGCCGCTCGCCCGATCAGCCCAATATCCGTGACCAAGGGACTTAGCTTTACCCACAACGGCTTTGCTCCCGCTGCCTTTCGCGCGGCCCCGACCACTTCTTCGACCAGCGCCGGGTCGCTGCCAAACTGCATCCCACCCTTTTTTACGTTGGGGCAGGAAATATTGAGCTCATACGCGGAAATTCCCTCGACCTGTTCCAGCCGACGGATGACTTCCACGTAGTCATCCAAACAGTATCCGAAGACGTTCACTATCCGGCGAGTGTTGTATTTTCGCAACAGGGGCAACTTATCTTTGATAAAAGATTCCACCCCGACGTTCTGCAACCCAATCGCATTGAGCATCCCCGAGGCGGTTTCATGGACGCGCGGAGCGGGAGCGCCCTCCATGGGCTCTTTAGAAATACCTTTGGTGACGATACCGCCAAGGCTGTTCAGATCAACGAGGTGCGCGAACTCCACCCCATAGCCGAAAGTGCCGCCGGCAGTGATGATGGGGTTTGCAAAGCGCAGAGCGCCAACTTGCACGCTGAGGTCAACTTGGGTCAAGGAAGTGACATTAGGCATAAGTCACGCTGGCGATAGAGGATAGCACGGCGGCGCAGTGCTGCGCAGCGCAAACAACGTCGGCGCGCCGACCTGCTTTCAGGGCTTATGGCTGGAAGCTTGCAGCGCTTCGCTTAGCGCATGACCATCGTGCGTAGCCAAAGTTATCCCGGTCAGGGCGCCAAGAGTAGGGGCAATGTCCGCCGGTGTCGCCGCTTGAAAATATTCCCCGGGCTGAATCCCGAATCCCATGAATAACAACGGTACCCGCTGGTCGTAATCATAAGGAGTGCCGTGACTGGTGCCCGTGTATTGTTTTTTCGAATTCGGCGAACTGCCGGTGACCCAATACGGTTTTTGGAGCACCAAAATGTCTCCACTGCGCGCCGGATAGAAACTCAATTGCGCGGCGGTGCGCGTCTGCGACACCGTCTGAAATCCTCCGCCAAGTTCTTCCGCCAAAAACACCGCGGCAACTCCCGGCGTTGCCATCGCCGCATCCATCAGCGCCTTGATGGTTCGCGGATCGCGATGCAATTCGCCATAAACGCCAGGAGCGAAGTAAACGTCGTTTCCCGCAATCTTGGCGATCGCCGGTTCTCCCAAGTTCAACGGTAGCAAGGCATTTTCGAGACGCGACTGCAGATCCAGCAGGTTCAGCACACCTGCATCGAACCCGGTTTGGTCCATGTCCGCAGGATTCGGAGCTACACCATGGTCCGCCGTCAGCACCACCACGTAATCCCCTTTGCCGACCTTTTCATCCAGGTGCGCGAACAACTCGCCTAAATCCTTATCCAGGCGCACCAGCATGTCCTGGATTTCCCAACTGCGTGGGCCGAAGGTGTGGCCGACGGAGTCCGTGGAGGAATAGCTGATGCCGAGATAATCGGTGGTCGGCGCTTTGCCCAGGTTCATCGAGTCCACAGCGGTCTCCGCCAGCCTGGTCAGGTACGTGTCGGCAAATGGGCTGGTGCTCCATTGCGTGTAGAACGCCTCATCGGGCCCTCCGCTTCCTTCCTTCCCACGGAGGGCAAACGGAAAATCGTCGCCCCAGCCACTGACCGCGGCGGCTCCTTTGGCTTTTTCGTCGTACCAATAAGCGTCTTTCGGAAGTGAAAGCGACCACGTTTTCCCGTAATCCTCGGTGACTGGATGCTTCTTCGCATAATCCTCAATAAACGGCTGCGTGCTGTAGGGTGACGAAGTCACCCATGAGCCGGTGGAATTGTCGAACCATGTCGCCGCGTCCGCTTTGTGTCCCGCCAGGGTAATCGCCGCTCGCGCCTTCAACGAAAACGTGACCACGCGGGTTCCCGGCGCGCTTTGGAATTTCAATTCCTCGGCAAACGACGGAAGCAGCATGCGCCACGCTGAGTCTCCGCCCTTGGTGGTGCCATCGGCGTAGGCCACGTTTTTCACATTCGGATCGCTCGTGCAGGTCACCATTTTTTGCGTGTCGCGATCCCACCAGTCATTGGCCACCATGCCGTGGCTTGCGGGAAAGGCTCCCGTGGAAATCGTGGCGTGCCCCACGCACGTTTTCGTTGCCGCGTAGGGATAAGCGGCGGCGCGAAACCACGCACCTTCCTCCACCAGGCGCTTCAAGCCCCCACTCCATTGGCTGCGGAATTTGTCCACGTAATCCGCGCGCATCTGGTCCACGACAATCACCACAACTAACTTTGGCCGCGCCGGTTGTGGGATGGGTCTTGCTGCCGCGGGTTTGCGGTTTTGCGGCTGCGCGCCGGTAGACACGGCCAACAACAAAAACACTAGGAAAAGCGCCGCACAATTTCGTTTCGCTCCCGCACATTTGTTGTCACTGAAACTCATAAAAGGCTCTCCCGACCTCTCGCGCAGTCTAACACGGTGGGATTTTC
>DATJOO010000046.1:0-2279 GCA_035506955.1 Verrucomicrobiia bacterium | reverse complement strand
AACTGGCCAAGGACCTGTACAGCCCCGGTGCCTCGATGGACCACTTTGTCGTCGGAGATCCCAATGCGTCCAAGGATCCCCGCGCGCGCGACAGAAATGATGACGATCCGGACGATGACGAGATGGACCCCGAAGATGTTCTGAAGGCCAGCCGGGATTACGACACCGCGCCAGCCGTAGCCAGCGCCCCAGACTTGACTACGCTGATGGGTCAGCAAGTGCGCAATTGGCTGAAAGAGTCCCAGCACGACATTCGGCAATCCCTGGGCAGTAACAACTGGGTAGTGAGTGGAGAGCATACAGCGAGCGGCAAGCCATTGCTGGCGAATGATATGCACCTGGAGCTGAACTTGCCGCCGATTTGGTATGAGGTCCACCTGACGGCTCCGGGCTGGAACGTCAAAGGTTTTGCTCTGCCGGGAGCGCCCCTCGTCGTAGCCGGACACAACGACCGGATAGCCTGGGGATTTACGAATAACGGCGCGGACGTGTTGGACCTGTACATCGAGACCTTCAATCCCGACAACCCCGACGAATACAAAGTGAACGGTGCGTGGAAGAAGGCCGACGTTTACGACGAAGTGATCAAGGTCAAGGGCCAGCCGGACCAGCACATGCGTCTGGTCGTAACCCGGCATGGCCCCGTGGTGCACCAGGACGGAAATACCGGCTACGCAATGCGCTGGACGGTTTTGGAGCCGGGCGCGCTTTGCAATTTTTATAACTGGCTCGGAAAGGCGCAGAACTGGGGCGAGTTTCGGGAAATCATGAAAGGGATTTGGGGTCCCGGGCAAAACGTTGTGTACGCGGACGTCGACGGCAACATCGGTTACATCCTGGGAGCGCGCGTGCCCGTGCGAAAGAACGGTCACGGAGAGGTGCCCGAGCCCGGCGATACCGATGATTACGAATGGACCGGGTACATTCCGTTTGATCAATTGCCGCAGGTATTCAATCCGCCGAGCGGGTTGATCGTGACTGCCAATGCCCGCGTGACCGGACCAAATTACAAACCGTACATCACCGACCATTGGGAAGAACCCTATCGCACCGCGAGAATCTATGACTTGCTTCACGACAAACGTGATTTGCGGCCAGAGGATATGCTCAAGATCCAAACGGATATATATAGCTACCCGCACGTCTTTATCGCCGAACAGTTGGCAGCCGCAGCGAAAGTGGCGCCGCCGCAGGATGCGCGAGCACGCAAGCTAATCGCCGAAGCAAAAAATTGGAATGGAATGGCCGACGCGAACTCCTCGGTGGTGTCGTTCCTGGATGCAACCTTATTCCAGACTCTTCGCCTGATCCTGCAACCGCAATTGGGAAATACCATCGACGATTACCATTGGCGGCGCGTGGCATTTTTGCAGCGAATTCTAACCGAACGGCCCGCACGATGGTTGCCACCAGACTGCAAGAGCTACGACGAATTACTCAGCAAGGCCGCGGATCAGGCGGTACAACATTTACAACAGGAAACCCATGACAAGGATCCCGACGATTGGGCTTGGAAGAAGTTCAATTATCTGGACATGCTCCACCCACTCGGCCGCGAGGGCATTCTGAAATTCTTGCTCAGCATTACCGACCAGCCGCAATCGGGAACGGAATGGAGTCCGCGAGCCGCCAGCCGCCATCATGGCCCTTCGGAAAGATTCGTCGCAAATCTCGCGGATTGGGATCAATCCATCATGTTGATTACCGGCGGTGAGTCCGGTCAAACCGGCAGTGAACATTACCGCGATCAGTTCCCTTTTTGGTTCAACGGCAAAGCCATTTACGCGCCATTTAGCGATGCAGCGGAAGCAAAGATGAAACGCCACACCCTAACACTGAAGCCAGGCATGTAGCGGCTACCTTCCTTACTCCGATAGGCCCCTCAACGGCGACCGAGTCTCCGTTCTCTCCGCGTCTCCTGCGCTCCCCTCTGCATTAAGGTTTTCCCCCGAAAAAACTCCTGAAAGGATTTGTGCGCCTTCTCACGCGTGCTTTAGAATGCTGGTTAGTGCTGCGGCTTCCCCGATTCAGATGTGCCTGAGTTAGCAAGGAGTTCGCGTGAATCAACCTGTACCAAAAAAGCCGGAACCGCCTAAGAAACCGGATTTCGAACGATCTCTGGCGCGGCTGGAAGAAGTGGTGCGTCGCTTGGAAAGCCCTCAATTGTCCTTGGATGAGGCGATGAAACTCTTCGAAGAAGGCGTCGGGCTTTCCCACGAGTGCCAAAAACAACTCGAGGAAGCGGAAGGCCGCGTGGAAATACTATTGAAGAAGGCCGA
>DATJOO010000045.1:0-38838 GCA_035506955.1 Verrucomicrobiia bacterium | reverse complement strand
ATCCTTTCTATAGTGCGCCACGGTACGAATACACGCGTGTCGCCTCTTCGCATCGAGTTCGTTCAAGCCCGCTCGAACATTAAAGCGATGGAGCGGCACTTTGGTTGCCCCGTTCGTTGTGGGTGCCCTCGCAACTCTATTGTGTTTCGCGCCGCCGACGCCCAGCGTAAGTTCGTAACTCGCAATGCTGAGCTTCTGGCCCTGCTTGCACCGCAGCTAGAAAAGGAGTTGAACGAGGAGAACACTGAAGAAGATTTCATTGAACGAGTCAGGTTGGCTATCGAGCAACAATTGACCGGGCGACGCCCCACGATCGAAGACATTGCTGACGCGTTACATATGAGCTCTCGTACTCTGCAAAGGAGACTTCAGGACGACGGCTCGAGTTTCCAACGGGTTTTAGAAGAAGCTCGCCACCAACTGGCACGCCGCTTCCTCAACAACTCGGTCCTCGAATTGAATGAGGCCGCTTACCTTCTCGGTTATGAGGACGGTAACTCCTTTGTGCGCGCCTTCCGCACGTGGGAAGGTGTACCTCCCGCTCGGTGGCGTGAGATGCAACGTTCCAGCGCAGCGTCGTGATGGGTACGGTCTGAGAAAAGAAGTAAGCCCAAAGGAGAAGTCATGAAGAAGCGCAAGTTAGGAAAGAGCAATCTGGAAGTGTCGGCCATTGGTCTCGGCTGTATGGGTTTGAGCTTTGGCTACGGACCCGCAACCGAGAAACAAGAAGCGCTCAAGCTTATCCGCACGGCATTCGACCGGGGCGTGACATTCTTTGATACCGCCGAGGCCTATGGTCCGTTCCTGAACGAAGAAGTTGTCGGCGAGGCCGTTGAGCCTTTCCGAAACAAAGTGGTGATTGCGACCAAGTTCGGCTTTCAGGATGGCGACTCGAAGAAGGGTCTGGACAGCCGTCCGGAGCGGATTCGCGAAGTGGTGGATGCCGCTCTGAAGCGCCTCAGGACGGATGTCATCGATCTCTTTTACCAGCATCGTGTCGATCCGAAGGTGCCGATTGAAGATGTTGCCGGCAGCGTGAAGGATCTCATCCAGCTGGGCAAAGTGAAGCATTTCGGAATGTCCGAGGCCGGTGTCGAGGCGATCCGTCGTGCTCACGCAGTTCAGCCCGTTGCGGCCCTCCAGAGCGAATACTCACTGTGGTGGCGAGAGCCAGAAAAGGAAATCCTCCCGACGCTTGAGGAACTCGGAATTGGTTTTGTCCCGTTCAGCCCGTTGGGAAAGGGTTTCCTTACAGGCGCGATTAACGAAAAAACGAAGTTCGACAGCACAGATTTTCGCAACATTGTTCCGCGCTTTACCGAGGAGAACCGCAAAGCGAATCAGGGTTTAGTGAATGTGCTCGGGGAGATCGCGGCCCAAAAGAAAGCGACTTCCGCCCAGGTCGCGATTGCGTGGCTGCTTGCTCAGAAACCATGGATCGTTCCGATTCCCGGCACCACGAAGTTGCATCGTTTAGAGGAGAATCTCGGCGCGTCAAACATCGAATTATCCGAAAGCGACCTTCGCGAAATCGGTGTAGCTGTGTCAAAGATCCCTGTGCAAGGCGACCGCTACCCGGCGCATTTGCAGCAGCGAGTCAATCGCTAACCGTTGTTTTAGAATCTCGAGGGACATGAATGACACCAAACGAAAGAGCGCAAAAGAATCACGATAAACTGTTTCCGGGTTACGTTTCCACACTAGCGGTGACGGACCCGGAGTTGATTGAAGTCTTCGATAATTTTACCTTTGATGAAGTGCTCAGCCATGGCGGTCTGAATGCGCGGACGCGCCTGATGGTACAACTCGCATCGATGATCGCCTCACAGGCTCTTCGCGAGTATCGGGTGATGATTAAACCCGCGCTCACCGTCGGCGTTACGCCCGTTGAAATCAAGGAAATCGTCTACCAGGCGGTGCCGTACGTAGGCATGGCTAAAGTTTTCGATTTTCTTCACGCGACCAACGAAGTGCTGAGGGAAAACGGTGTTTCGTTGCCGCTGCCGAGTCAGTCCACGTCCACGCCGGAAACGCGTGCCCAGAAGGGACTCTCTGTCCAGAAAGAAATAGTTGGCGAAGAGGGCCTACAGAGACTCCTCGCGTCGACCCCTGAAGACGAGCAGCACATTTATGGCTTTCTAGCTGCGAATTGCTTTGGCGATCACGTTTCGCGCTCCGGTATCGACCTGCCCACGCGAGAACTGCTTACTTTCACCATGTTGGTATCCCTGGGCGGATGTGATCCGCAGGTCAAAGGACATGTGGCTGCCAACCTTCACGTGGGCAACACTCGCGCCAAGCTGATTGATGTCCTCACGCAATTACTGCCTTTCATCGGCTATCCCCGGACGCTGAATGGACTGCGGGCCGTTGATGAGGTCACTTTGCCTGAATCGAAAAGACCCTAAGGAAGAGCGATGAGCGAAGTAAGAAAGACGGTCCTCGTGGTTGGTTCTACTGGCAGTATCGGGCACCTGGTCGTGGAGGAAGCAGTTCGCCAGGGCTATGTGGTCCGTGCACTAGTGCGGACGCCCTCCAGAGGCCGCGAATTTCCTGACCAGGTGGAAGTAGTATCCGGGGATGTTACCCGGCCAGAGACGTTGACCGCCGCAGTATCCGGAGTCGATGCGATCGTTTTTACCTTGGGTTCGGATGGAAAAGGCAAGGCCGGAGCTGAGGCTATCGATTACGGCGGCGTGCGCAACGTGTTGACCGCTCTTAGTTTACAGAAGCCCCGCATTGTTTTGATGACCTCTATCGGAGTCACGAATCGTGAGGGCTCCTATAATCGCTCGACCGAATCCCACGATTGGAAACGGCGGTCTGAAAGACTGGTACGTAAGAGTGGCCTGCGCTATACCATCGTGCGCCCGGGATGGTTCGACTATAACGGCCCGAACGAACACAAGCTGCTCTTCCTGCAAGGTGATCAGCGTCAAACCGGGGACCCTAGTGACGGCGTTATCGCGCGACGCCAAATTGCGGAAGTGCTCGTAAGCAGTCTGTCGTCCGAAGCAGCCCTCCGAAAGACCTTCGAACTAGTCGCAATCGAAGGTCTGGCGCAGGAAGACTTGGATCCCCTATTTGCTGCGCTCGATGCGGATCCTCAGCACACGTTGGATGGCGTGCGCGACGCGCCGAATCAACCGCTGGAGGAAGAACCACAGCGTGTACGGGACGACCTTCGCGACTACTCAGCAAACCGGAGTTAGTCCCAGCCCTCAACAAGGTGTGGGACTAGAGATTGAGGCCGAATTTCACCTCGTCTGAGGCGTCGGGTACCGTTCTCCGGTGATTGGAATCGCCGTAACCTCGGCGGTGAGTGTTACGAGTTCTTCCGGAGTGAATGTAAAGTCCGACGACCACAGATTCTCTTGTAGGTGCGCCAGCTTTGTCGTCCCCGGAATAGGGACGATCCACGGTTTTTGTGCCGAGAGCCAGGCCAACGCGAGCTGCGCTGCTGTAACTCCCCTCTTGTTTCCGAAATCCTGCAACGCAGCGACAATCTTCCAGTTGGCTCTCACGGCCTCAGGTTTGTAGCGCGGCAACGTGGGGCGATTATCATTGCCAGCGACGTACGTGGTCATGTCGTTGATATACCCCGTCAAATAGGCTCTGCACAGTGGACTGTAGGGCACAAATCCAATCCCCAATTCCTGGCAGACCGGGATGACATCTTCGAGCGGATCTCGCGTCATCAGCGAGAATTCTGACTGCAAAGCCGTCACCGGCTGTACCGCATGAGCCTTACGGATCGATGTTGCACCGGCTTCGCTCAATCCGAAGTGCTTCACTTTTCCCTCAGCGATCAGGTCTTTAACCGCACCTGCCACGTCTTCCATCGGGACATTCGGGTCTACGCGGTGTTGATAAAGAAGGTCGATGTAATCCGTTCGCAATCTCTTCAACGACTGATCGACCACTTCCTTGATGTGTTTTGGTTGACTGTTGAAACCACCCGTCATTTTGCCATTCTGAAATTCGAAGCCAAATTTACTGCAAAGAGTGACTTTTTTTCTGAAGGGCTCGATTGCCTCACCGACAAGTTCCTCATTCAAATAAGGACCATAGGCTTCTGCTGTATCAAAGAGATTGACATTCAAGTCATACGCTTTTCGAATAAGGGCAATCATCTTGTCGCGTTCAGGAACAAAGCTGCGATTCCAACTCATGCCCATACAGCCGAGCCCGAGCCCATAATTGACCTCAATCGTGTTCTTTCCTGAACCCAGGATGCGCGTCTTACTCCCTGGCCGATTTTGCTGTGTGGTCTTTGGACTCGCTTCGGACTCTGTAGGTATAAGACTCGTGGTTGCTACGGTTGCGCCGAATATCGCGCCGCACTTCAAGAAATCTCTACGGTTCTGTTCGCTCATTCCTGACCTTCTTTGTTTGGGTGTCTCAAATATCCCAATGATTCCGAATTGTAGGAACGAACGGGTACTGGCGCCCTGCAATACGCGCCATTGTGCATGCAGACCACGCCAAAATTCGTGTTCTGCTTGAACTCAATTTGACGCAAGGGTATAAAGGCGAATCAAGTCGAATGGAGTCCCCTATGATTAAGCTTCAAGTAAATGGAGCCGTGCACGAGGTTGAGGCTCCTAGTGACACGCCACTCTTGTACGTCTTGCGTAACGATCTTCAGTTGATCGGTCCGCAGTTTGGGTGTGGACTTGCCCAGTGCGGGGCATGTGCCGTGCTCGTGAACGGCAAGGAAACACGTTCCTGCGTGACCACAGTCTCCGAAGTGGCAGGCCAGGAGATCACAACACTGGAGGGTTTGCCAGCGAGGTGGGCAAAGCAGAAAGGAATCCCGACTGACCAAGCGAAGCATGCGCTTCACCCGGTGCAGCAGGCGTGGATCGAAGAGCAGACGCCACAATGCGGATTCTGCCAGAACGGGATGATGATCAAGGCCACGGAACTCCTGGAAAGCAATCCGAATCCCACGATTGCACAGATTAAGGATGCGTTTACGAATTCGGGGCCATCGCCCAATTTGTGTCGATGCGGGACGTATCTCGCAATCATCGACGCGGTACGACACGCGGTCGAGTTGATGGCGAAGGGGAGGTAGCGATGGCGACCGTGAGCGAAAAGACCACGAATGTCTTTGGAGCGATATTGTCCCGCCGACAATTTGTGAAAGCAGGCGGAGCGCTGGTGGTGGGAATCAGCCTGGTGGGCCCAGAAGCCTTGAAGAGCAGCGCAGGGGCCGCTGCGGGGAAGAACACGCTCGATCCGACATTGATCAGCTCATGGATTGAAATCAACTCTGACAATACTGTGCTGATTCGCACCGGGAAGAACGACTTCGGCCAGAGCACAACCTTCACGGCGTACAAGCAGATTGTGGCAGAAGAACTGCGCATGCCCTTTGAAGCGATCACGACAGTAGTGGCAGGAGACACGGACCGCACGCCCGACGGGAGCGGTGCGTTTGATTTTCTAGGACATGGCTCTCCGAACATCCGGAAAGCAGCGGCGTACACGTACCAGGCGCTGCTCGATGTAGCGTCCGAGCGACTCGGCGTAGCGAAGGAGAAACTCACTGCGACAGACGGCGTCATGTCGGACGGTAAGAAGAGCATTTCATACGGCGAACTGGTGAAAGACCAGCAACTGAAATTGACGATTCCAGTGAAAGGAGATCTAACAAGTATTTTTGGCCTGACGATTGATGGTAATCCGCCAATGAAGCCGGTGAGTGAATACACAGTGATCGGTAAGTCGTTCAAGAACTCGATCACCAGTACAAAGGTGGCGGCCAAGGAGACTTGGGCGACTGATGTACGTCTGCCCGGTATGTTGCATGCGCGGGTGGTGCATCCGAAAACGCTGGGGTCGACCCTGATCTCGGCTGGTGCTCTGGATACGAAGAAGTTCCCCAACGCTGAGGTAATTGTGAAGGGCAACCTTGTCGGAGTATTGGCGCCCACGGAGTGGGAAGCGATTCAAGCGGCTGACCAGGTAGCGAGTGGAACAAAGTGGACGGACTGGAAAGGCCTGCCTGGCACCTCGAAGCTCTACGAATATTTGCGGAAAGAAGCCGATTGGAAGACGGCCGGAGTGAAGAAGAGTGACGCGAGTAAAGGAGATGTGGACGCGCCATTGGGCGCGGCCCACAAGAAACTGTCCGCGACATATCAACTTTCTTACATGAAGCACGCACCCATTGGTCCGACGATGGCGTTGGCGGATGTAAAAGCGGATGGCACGGTACACATCTACACTCATAACCAGAATCCCCAGGCGCTGCGAGGTGAAATTGCAATGATGATTGGCACGTCAGCGGATCATGTCATTGTTCATGCATATCCTGGACCCGGACACTACGGCAGGTCGAACGGGGGGAATGCGGGCGCGGAAGACGAGGCCGTGATTTTGTCAAAAGCGGTGGGCAAACCAGTGCGGGTGCAATGGATGCGGGCTGATGATATGCAGTGGTCAACGCAATCGCCGGCGGCATTTTCTGATGCGCAGTTGGCGGTCGATGAAAAAGGAAAGTTGGTTGCATATCAAATGGACCACTACATGCCGGCGATGCAGGACGACCGGCCGATTGGGGCAGTAATTGCGGGGTTGCCGACGATGCCAGCTCCGGAGGTGGAGACAAAGTCGGTGACTTCCATCGTGAACAATATTTCCGATCCTTGGATTTACGCGGAGGTACCGAATGTGCTTGAACGCGGACATGGCACGTTCCAGGTAGGACAGCAGGCTTCGCCGATAGCGGTGGGGTTGCGTGACCACAGCATGCGAACGCCAACGCAGTTTCAGCAAAATTTTCCTCGCGAGTTAGCAGTAAGTGAGGCGGCGGCGCTGGCAGGAGTGGATGCGCTGCAGTTTCGGATCAACAATGCGAGTGAAGAACGATTGATTGGTGTTTTGAAGGCTGTGCGGGAAGCGTCTGCTTGGGACACCAGGCCGTCGCCGCGTCCTGACGCAGTTTCCAGCGGATCAGCGGTGCTGCGGGGTCGCGGAGTCTCGGCGATGTACCGCTCGGGAACTTACTGGGCGTGCGTATGTCAGATCGCGGTCACCCCGAGTACTGGTTCAATTAAAGTAGAGAAGTACGCGATAGCGGTAGACCCGGGCATTATAGTCAATCCAGCGCAATTGAAGCGTCAGGTCGAGGGCGGAGCAGTGATGGGAATCAGTCACGCGTTGTTCGAAGAGGTGACGTTTGACGAGAGCGGCATCACAGTGGATGACTGGAACAGCTATCCAATTCTCACCATGGCGGACACTCCGGAGATTAAGGTGGTGCTGATTAACAATCCAAAGGTCGGCAAGTACGGTGGAGGCTCGGAAGCGGCAAACGCGCTCGCGGCGCCAGCAATCGCAGCAGCTCTCCACGACGCAACGGGAAGAGTCCTCCGGCGACTCCCGCTGAAACCCGCCTATGTGCAAGCGGCCTTAAAGTCATAACAGGGCGGCTTGGATATTCCTTTCTCTAGGAAAGGTCAACGCCCTGATCTTTGTAAAAGAAGAAGCAAATCCAAGAACTGTCCGCAACACTTGACCTGAATCGGCTATCCGTCGATAGTGACTTCGCAACAGCTTCCCACTGTACCCATGCGTTGTGGAATTGAGCCGGAGTGGCGGGCGAATAGTTCGCTGAATGCCGCGACTTCTCCTGCAATCTGACTCCAATCAAGAGTTCTGAAATCGTCCTCTAGGGCGAGCCATCTTAATCTTAAGTCCCTCAATGAGTTAAACTTCGGTTGTCGCCGGTTTGGTAGCCCACGTAGCCCAATTGCACACTCGAGGGCCGGTAACCTGAACCCCAATCCGGTTTTGTCGGCTTCCTGCTTGCGCTGGCTCTGGCTCGATTCACAGTTCACTGTTCCACGATCTTTTCGGTTTCCACATCCCAGTACAGTTTCTTGCCTGCCCAGTAGGACTGAGCCGCCATGATGCACGCTACGGAATGGTCGAATCCTGCCTTCACCGTGCAATGCGGTTGTTGACGTGAGCGCATGCATTCGAACCAGTTCGCCATGTGCTCCGTGCTAAGGTCGTCGATCCCCATCGGCGGAAGCTTCGTCTGGCCGGGCAACAGAACGTATTTCGAGGCGCGCTCTTTATCTATGTCCACGTTCTCCTCATGATTCCCCTTCTCCTCGACGAGTTGAAACCGCGGGCTGCCCTCGCCGCCGATATTCGTGAGTGTCGCTTTTTTTCCCATGTAGCGCGTGAAACTCGGCGCGTCATTGCCGAAGCTGGTCGAATAGCTGACCAGAAAGCCCTTCGGATATTCCAGCAGAGCTTGAAAGGTGTCCGCGTTCTCGCGCCCGTCAGGCCAGGCGAAAATGCCGCCATGCGCAACCACTGAGTGGGGAGCGCTTTGGTCCGTGTACCAATGCACAATGTCAATGGCGTGGCTCATCCACTGGTCCGGAATGCCGCTCGAAAACTCTTTGTATAGCCGGAATTCGCAATAAACTGCCGGATCGAATGGCCGGTACGACTTGGTCAGCAACCATTTGCGCCAATCGGTATCTTCTTCGCGGATAAGCTTCGTTTCCGGACGACCTCGCCAGCGCGGACCGTGATAATTCCAGACAATCTCGACTTTGCTCATGTCTCCCAGAACGCCGCTTTGTATCAACCTAAACGCCGCGCGCGGGTACGGCTCGCTCCGATGCTGTGTACCCACCTGCACAATGCGATCGCTCCTCAGGACTGCGTCCCGTGCGGCTTTCGCTTCGGCCAACACGTTGCCCATTGGCTTTTCGACATACGCGTCCTTACCTGCTTCCACGGCCATTTTCAGAAGCGGCGAGTGCGAATGCTCTGGGGTGGAGATTATCACCGCGTCCACGTCTTTCAGCGCGAGCACTTCTTCGACGTATTGGTATCCGCGTGGCGCGCGGCCGTAATATTTTGTGTTTGTGGCCACGGCCTTTTCGCGGTTCACGCTCCACAGGTCGCAAACCGTGGTCATTTCCACGTTGTGGCTGGCCTGGAGCTGCGAAGCGATCAGGTCTAGGTCGTGGCCCCGGCTTCCGTTTCCGACATGACACAAGGAAATCCGGTCGTTCGCACCGACGATTCGGTTATACGAAAGCGCCGGATTCGCGAACGCCGTGCTCCCAGCCAGCAGCGCGGCAGACTTCGTCAAAAATGTTTTTCGATCAATTGTGCTTTTCGGTTCGTCCATGAGTGTTTCTCCAGGAGTCTGCCCGTATTGTCGTTTACTCGCGATGCGTCCTGGTACAAATACCGTCGACATGACTTTGCTACGGGAAGAGGACATCATGCGACTGGTATGATGTCAAGGCATCGACAGGCCCGCACTCACGTTGCTGGAGAAGATCCGCACATCGCCGTCATAATCGCCTGTCAGAAAGGCATCGCTGGTGATCCTCAAAGTATTGGAGGACAAAGTTTCCCTGGCTCGAGCGGCTGCCGATCACGCTGCAACGACCATCCGCTCGGCTACCGCGAAACGCGGAATCGCTCGCGTGATCGCAGCGACCGGTGCCTCTCAGCTGGAGTTCCTCAAAGCTCTCACCGAAACGCAGGGCATAGACTGGAAGCGCGTCGAACTCTTCCATCTAGACGAATACATCGGCCTCTCCAGCTACCATCCCGCGAGTTTTCGCAAGTACATTCAGGCGCGACTGATTGACCCGACTGGGATCCTGAACTATCACCTGCTCGACGGCACCGCGAATCCCGGCGAAGTCATTCGTCACATCAATGCGGCAATCCGTCGTGCTCCCGTCGATGTGGCCTTCACCGGGATCGGCGAAAACGGCCATCTTGCTTTCAATGATCCACCTGCCGATTTCGAGACCGAGCAGCCATACATCATCGTCCAGCTCGATGCGGCGTGCAGGCAACAACAGGTCAGCGAAGGATGGTTCACAAGTCTCTTAGACGTTCCACAACAGGCCATTTCCATGTCCATCCGCCAGATCCTCAAAGCCAAAGAAATTCTTTCGATCGTGCCCGATTCGCGCAAAGCGAAAGCGGTTCAGGCGTGCTTGGAAGGCGAGATCAGCCCGACGGCGCCTGCTTCGATTTTGCGGGCTCATTCGAATGCCACGATCTATCTTGACCGCCAATCGTCCGTACTCCTCAGGCCGTCTACCCTTTCTGCGTTTGCCGCGCCGCAGTGAGCGATAACCTAGGGCTTGCGCAATTCTTCCGTTGCGGCGGAATCCTCTTTCTCTTGCGCACATGCGAATAGCGCGGCTATGAAGAACCATCAGTATTTTATAGCCGGATCCCGTCCAAAGTCCGTCTCATCCTGCATACATTTGAATAATCCGCTCGATTGCGCGCCGGCAAACCGCACAAAATGCCTTGCTTCTCGTAAACATGATGCAATCCACTTCCGGCCGGTAGTAGCCTTTCGATTCGTAATTTGCTCCCTCGAACGCGCCGACTTTCTCCGCGTATCTCTGTGCCCCGAGCATGGCGTCCTCTTTCGCGCGCTCTTGCCGGAAAAGTGCATCCATCTCCGCTTCGGGCCTACCTGCCACGCGCAGTTCCTTCCTTTGCTTTTGAATGTTCCGTTCAAATTCGTCGAATGTTTCTTTGTCCCAGGGAGTCGGTATCGGCGTCCCCGGTTCCACCAGATCGCGCCACTTCAGCTTCGCTGGCTCCAGCAATGCCGTAACGTTCGGCTCCCATGGCTCCGTTTTGTGCTCGGGCGGCAAGTACGCCACATCCGACGTGTAATATTCGTCTGCCAGTGCCGCAAAGTGGTGCGCGAATTCGTGTACTCCTACATAGCCCGCCCAAGGATTATCAATCGCCACGGTTGCGAACTGGTTGAAGATTCCGCCTCCGCCGTAGGTCTCTCCGTTTACCAAAATTTCCACGAATTCATAGGGTGCAAACGACGCAATATCCCGCAGCCCGCGATTGTCCATCGTCAGAATGTAGCGTTCCGTCCCAAACGTTTCGTACGCAGCGCCCACGGGCGAACGCCGGTAAATTCCGCTCGACGGTCGCGACACGCCCGATTCCTCCGCCGCGGGGCACAACCCCCACACGTTAAACTCTCCGCGGCGCTCCCGAAAGGGCGAAGTCGCGAACAGCGCCTCCATAAACCGCCGCGCATCCTTCTCAAATTTCTCGCGTTCCCCCGCGGTGTATCCATCTCCCAGTATCAGCAGATCCACCTTGCTCGCGGGATCCCCCATCTTTTGCAACTCCAACAACGGGCCCGGAGAACGCGGACGCGCGCGGTCTACAAACTTGTCCTTAGGATCCACCGCCGCCTTCCACACTTCTTGAAAACCATCGCCCTTGCGTTCTTTCAGCGACACTTCCACCACCGTGTCTGGGGCCGGGAATCTCAGGGACTCGGAGAAAGTGCGATTCCCGTGCAGCGCCTCCTCTGTAGTCTTCCATTCACCAAACACGGAATTGAATCCGCGCGAGTACAACAACTTTCCGCCGGCCCGTTCGCGAACCTCAAACAGGTAATTTCCCAAGTTGCTTTCATCAATCGTATGCTGCGGGTTTCCCGGCCATTCCAACGGCTCCAGCACTACACGATCTAGGCTGAACCATTCGTCATGCGCGTTACCCGTGTGGTAGTAGTCCACGCGCAGAGTCCGTGGTGCACCCGCGGCGATCACGCACAAGCACAAAGACAAAATCACAAACGCGACAATTCGTTTCATCCCGACTCTCCCTTATCGCTCAATCCTACTCTTTCCCGCCGTTTTTCTTCGGATTCATCCTAAAATGAGGTTGGGTTCCGCATCCCACAAAATCACCTGCGAGGTCACTCTCATGCTCAAGGTTGGCGATAAAGCTCCCGATTTCACTCTGCAATCCGACGAAGGCAAAGACATTTCCCTCAAGGACTTCAAAGGCAAGCGCGTGATCCTCTTTTTCTTTCCGAAGGCCAACACCCCCGGTTGAACCACCGAAGCGTCCGAGTTTCGTGACGCAAAATCAAAGTTCGACAAACTGGGAGTGGTCATTCTCGGCGGAAGCGCCGACCCCGTGAAATTGTTGCAGAGCTTCAAAGCCAAGCAAAAATTGAATTTCCCGCTGCTCAGCGATCCCACTCACAAAATGATTGAATCCTACGGCGCCTGGCGCATGAAGAAATTCATGGGCCGTTCCTTCAAAGGCATCGTTCGCAGCAGCTTCCTGATCGCAGCGGATGGAAAAATCGAACAAGTGTGGGATGAAGTGAAGGCCAAAGGCCACGCCGCGGAGGTCTTAGCCAAAGCGTCGGCTTAAACGCGGTCTCGCACGCACTATTGGCGTTGCTGTAGGTTTGCTCGATGGCCAAACTGTCGAGCCTCTTGTGTTTGCCGTGATGCTACGGAGGAGTCAGCCGGCGAGTTTCTATTGCTCGTCGTCACAATTCGACCGAAACCTCGTCACCGGCATGAATCAACATGTTGTCGATCAGTCGCGTATTCCCCACGCGCACGGCCAGCGCCGCGTAACTTGCCGGCCCCACCCGCACCACCGGCTCAAACGTTTCGGCATCCACAATCTCCGCGTAATCCACGCGCGCGTGCTTCTCGCCATCCAGCACCTTACGCATGGCATGCTGTAGCGCCAAGGTGTCTCGCACCCCCGCGCACAATTCCTTCTCCGCCGCCTTCAGCGCTCGGAATAACACCGTTGCCGCCCGCCGTTCCTCTGTATCCAAATAAGCGTTCCGCGAACTCATGGCCAATCCATCTGTCTCGCGCACCGTCGGACAAATCACCAGCTCCACATCCAGATTTAAATCCTTCGCCATTTTCTGGATGATCCGCACTTGTTGCGCGTCTTTCCTCCCGAAATACGCATAATCCGGCCGTACGATCTCGAATAGTTTCAGTACCACCGTGGCCACGCCTCGAAAATGCCCCGGCCGCGATTTGCCCTCGAGCTTTTCGCTCAATCCTTCCACGTGCACATACGTAGAAAATTCGTGCGGATACATTTCTCCCGCGGTGGGCAAAAACAACCCGTCTACTTGCGCCGCCGTCAGCTTTTCCACATCGACTTCCAGTGGCCGCGGATATTTCGACAAATCCTCTTTCGGTCCAAACTGCGCCGGATTCAGAAAAATCGAAGCATAAACTGGCGCGCATTCTTTCCTCGCGCGTTCCACCAACGCCATATGCCCCGCGTGCAAGGCGCCCATCGTCGGCACCAGCCCGATCATTCGTTGTTCCTGCCGTGCTTCTCTCGCCTTCTCCTTCATCCACGCAATCGTTCGAATTGTCTCCATCAGTCCTTACCAGTTTATGAAACCTAAGGGGAAGCACCTCAGCGGCTGAAGCCGCATTGTGTCTACTCCGGTGACGGCACGGCTAAAGCCGTGCCCTGACGAGAACTATTAAGCTCCCGCCGCCGTGGCCTTCTCCCGGTAAAAATGCATCAAGTCCGTCAGGATCGGTTTTGCGCCCAACTGCCGCAGCATCGTGGTTACCTGCCCGCGATGGTACGTCCCATGGTTCACCAAATGCATCATCGATTGCCACAGCGGATTCCGGTACACGCCAAATTTCATCGTCTTATATTCCATAACGCGGTCCAGATCCTCCTGCGTTAGTCCGCGTACAAAATTCAAAAGTGTCGCCTCAAACGCTATCCAGCTTTCTTTCAGCTTCTGAACTTCCGCATACCCTGCATCATCCGGGATCGCCGAGGGCGACCGTCCCTGAAAGCGCTCCAGCCATAGCCACTCCACTCCGTAAATATGCGCAAGCGTGTCCCGTACTGACGGAAAACTCGATCCCAATTTTTGATGGAACTGCTCGTTGCTCAGCGCGCTGGCTGCTTCCAGCGCCCGTCGGTTCGCCCACGCATTGTATTCATACAACCCCACCATATCTTCCGGCTTCACTTTTCACCTCGTCGCTGCACAAAGCCCGCAGGGGCGCCCGGTCTGCTCAAGGCGCCCCGCGTCTGCTTTCTCCACTCGCTTATCGGGAAATTGAGATGGTTTTGCGGCCCTTCACGCTGCTTGGCGCGTGGTAAGACTCCGCATCCGTCGGGAAATTGCCACTTTGCACGTCGGCACAATATTCGCGCACAGCGTTCGATATCACTTCGCTCACATTCGCATACCTTCTCGCGAATTTCGGCGCATCCTGGAACGTCAATCCCAGCATGTCGTGCAGCACCAGCACTTGCCCGTCGCAATCCGGGCCGGCTCCAATGCCAATCGTCGGAACGCGTGCCGTCCGCGTAATCTCTGCCGCCACTTCCCGTGGCATTGCTTCCAGCACAATCGCAAACGCCCCCGCCGCTTCCACTGATCGCGCATCTCGCAGAAGCTGCTCTGCTGCACTCGGTGTTTTCCCCTGCACTCGGTAACCACCCAGCGCATTCACCGATTGCGGCGTCAGCCCCACGTGTCCCATCACCGGGATCTCTGCTTCGGTCAGCCGCGCAATCAACTCCAGCCGTCGCTCTCCACCTTCCACCTTCACCGCCTCCGCGCCGGCTTCCTTCACAAAGCGCATCGCGTTCCTCAGCGCCTCGTGCAACTCCCCGTGGTAGCTGCCATACGGCATATCCGCCACCAGCAGTGCCCGTTTCACCCCGCGCCGAACTGCCTTGGTGTGATGCAGGGCCTCTTCCAACGTGAGCGGCAGCGTGCTTTCATACCCCAGCGCCACCATTCCCACGGAATCGCCCACCAGCACCACGTCGATCCCTGCCTCGTCCATCAACCGTGCGGTCGGATAGTCGTATGCAGTTAGGCAGGTTATTCTCTTTGTTTCGGAATTTGCAGCGCCTGCTAAAACCTTGCGCTGCACCAGATCGGGCACGGTTACCTTTCCGTTGCCCATATTCGGCAGGATACTCATGTCGGCCTCCGGTGCCGTCCCCTAACCACGGGGTACAGCCCTCTTCCAGACAGCCCCACTATAACAAAAAGTGATTCACATCACCAATATTCGTGATTCTCAGTGGGCTCGCCTGCGCCGCTTAGTATTCCTCGCCTTCGTCGCCAATGACCTTGGCTTTCAACTGGACCTCAGTGTTCTTGACCGGACCTCATCGGCGCCTGCGCCCGCCCCTTCCACAACCCGCCTTTGCCTAGCGCATATCGCATACCCGAAAGCCACGTCGCATAGGTATAAAACACTGCCGCCACCGGCAATAACGGCGCACACAGCGCCGACAGCCCATAGAATCGCACCGTTGGCAGGTACGTTACTGTCATCAGCGCCCAGCCCGTCAAGCTCAACCGCCAAACCAATGGCCTTCCGGCAAACGTCAGTGCCACCGGCACCGCATACGTCACCACCATTCCCGCAAGCGTCCCCAACAGCATCCACCACGAATACCGCAACTGCGTGAACGCGGTCCGTGCGATCAAATCGCGGATCTCGCCAAAACGGGTATAGGCCCGTAAACTCACACTCTTCCGCGTCAACCCCATCCAGATTTTTCCGCCGCCGCGCTTCACTGCGCGCGCCAGTGCGCAATCGTCAATCACTTCTGCCCGGATCGCCACGATCCCTCCGATCCGTTCCAGCGCCTCGCGTCGCAACAAGATGCAACCGCCCGCCGCGCCTGCGGTTTTGGCCTTTGGGTCTGCGACCCACCTCGGCGGATACAGCATCAGGAAGAAATACAGAAACGCCGGAATCAGCAATCTTTCGGGAATCGTCTTCGCCTGAAGCAGCACCATCAACGAAGCCAAATCCAGCCGCCGGTTCTCCGCCTTCGCCACCAGTCGTCGCAGCGTGTCCGGGTCATGGACGATATCCGCATCCGTGAACCAGAAATAATCCGGCGCAAACCTGCTCGCTGCGCCAATCCCCTGGTTCAACGCCCAAAGCTTGCCAGTCCAGCCCACTTCCAGCGCCGGAGCTTCTAGGATCGTTAGGCGCTCACTCGCGCCCGCCCGCCGCGCTGCCTCCCGCCCCAATTCCCCAGTCTTGTCCTCGCTGTGGTCATCCACTACAACGATATGCAATTCGCCGGAATAGTCTTGACCCGCCAGCGATTCCACGCTCCGTTCAATCGTCTCCTCCTCGTCGCGTGCCGGAGTCACCGCCACAACGCGTGGCCAACGCACCGGCGCCGGGTCGATTGCGCCATCACCATCAAACGCGCGCAATTGCCAAAACGCCCCACGAAAAAACGTCAGCACGATCCAAATGAAAAAGGAAACTCCAGCCAGAATCAGCAACAAAAGGTTCACGCCGTTATTGTGTCACGAACCCGTAGCTGCGGCTTTACGCCGCGGTCTTAGCTTGTGTAGAACTCTGGATCGGCCTAACCGATCCCCAGCTGTTTGTAGCACAGGCTTCAGCCGGTGTCGCACGCAAGTTTAGTAAGGGCCGCCAACCAATTGAACGCTGCTTCCCGTAGGGGCGGGCAAGCCATATTGTCCTAGAAAGGAATTCGCGTCATCCTGAGCCTGCCTGGGACAAGCAGGCGCCCCGAAGGATCTCAACCGCAGAGTCTTGCCTCAATCAACTCCGCCGAACGCGCTTGTGTCGCTAGCCACTAGCGACCAATCACTCGCCACTGTCTTCCTACGCCAAATCCTCACCACGAATCGGCAACCGCCGGATTCGTTTCCCCGTCAGCGCATACAACGCGTTGCAAATCGCCGGCCCCACCACCGGCAATCCCGGCTCGCCAATTCCCGTAGGTTCTTCGCTGCTATCCACTACAAAAACCTCAATCTTCGGCGTATCCGCAATGCGCGGCATCTCGTAATCGTTAAAATTCGCTTGTTCCACACGCCCTCCGCGAATCGTGATCGCATCAAACAGCAGCGCCGACAAGCCATAAATCGCCGCGCTTTCCACTTGCGCTCGCACCCCGTCTGGATTGATCGCGCGTCCACAATCCACCGCATACACCAACCTGTGTACCTTTACGGCTTTTTCCACCACGCTCACTTCCGCCACGCATGCCGTGTATGTCTCAAACGAAAAGTAGGCCGCAATCCCGCGTCCCATGCCTTTTTCCACCGGCGAGCCCCACGCACCCTTCTCCGCCGCCAGTTTCAACACGCCTTTCAGCCGCGCGGTCACCAGCGGCTTACTCTCTTTCGGATTTCCAAAGTCGGGAATCACGCGGTCCTCGCCCATCTGCTGCAAACGATATTGCAACGGATCCACACTCGCTGCCACCGCCAGTTCATCTACGAAGCTTTCCACCACAAATCCGCTCGACGAATGTTCCACCGATCTCCACCACGCCCGCGGCACCCCTGATTTCGCCAGCGTATATTCCACGCGATAATTCGGTGTCCGGTATGGAATGAACGCCGCGGTTCCAAACTCGCCTTCGCCCGTGTCGGCCTCACCCTTATCACCCCACACCGATCCGATCGACGTCGACGTCTGGAAATGTTTCCACGCTGCCAGCTTTCCGTCGCTTTCCACTGCTCCGGAAAATTTGTGGTACGACGACGGCCGGTAGAAATCGTGCTGCATGTCGTCTTCCCGCGTCCACAGCACCATCACCGGCTTGCCGGTTGCTTTCGCCACTTGCGCCGCTTCCATCACGAAATCCGCCTGGTAGCGCCGCCCAAATCCCCCGCCCATCAATGTCGTGTGTACCACCACCGAATCATGCGGCAGTCCGGATACTCCCGCGATCACATCTTGCGCCCACTGTGGCGCCTGCGTCGGTACCCACGCTTCCGCCCCGTCTTTCCGGATGTGCACTGTGCAGTTCAGCGGCTCCATCGTGGCGTGTGCTGCAAATGGAAATTCATACGTCGCCTCGATTTTTTCCCCGGACCTCGCCAGGGCCGCGTTCGCGTCGCCGTCGTTGCGCAATACCTGCGCGGGCTTCGCCGCATTGTCCAAAAACTGCTGGTGCAGCGTCTCGGTCGATTCTCCCGCGTGCGGTCCTTCGTCCCATTCGATCTTCAGCGCATTCCGGCCTTGTATCGCCGCCCACGAACTGTCCGCCACCACTGCCACGCCGCCTGCGGAAAATGCCCCCTTCGCCACAGCGTCGATTACAAAAACATCGTGCACGCCACTGACGCTCTTCGCCTTGGTCGCGTCAAACGTCTTCACTTTCCCGTCAAACACCGGACACCGCGCAATCACCGCGTACTGCATTCCCGGCACCCGCGAGTCGATTCCAAACTTTGCCACGCCGCTCGACTTGCTTCGCGCATCAACTCTTTGCAGCTCGCTTCCAATGATCGAGAAGTTCTGCGAATTCTTCAGCGGTACTTTCGTCAGATCCGGCACCGGCAGTTTGCTGGCCTTCTCCACCAATTGCCCGTACGACAGGAAATTCTTTCTCGCGCCATGCAGAATTCCGCCATCCTGCGCCACGCACGTATCCCGGTTTACGTTCCATTGCTGCGCCGCGGCCGTGATCAACATTTCGCGTGCTGCCGCTCCTGCTCGCCGCAACGGCAGCCAGGAACTCGCCACGCTTCCGCTTCCGCCGGTCCCCAAGTCATAAATCTTCGGGCTCGTGGGCGCTTGCTCGATGCTCACCTGCTGCCAGTCCACGCACAATTCTTCCGCCAGGATCATCGGCAAAGAGGTGCTCACTCCTTGCCCCATCTCCGATTTCGCCAGGATCAACGTGATGTGGTTATCGCGCGTGATGCGCACCCACGCGTTGAACGGGTTCGGCATAGGCTTCTCCTGCGACCCGGCCGGATCGTCCGCCGTCCGCGCGTCCAGACGGAAGCCAATCAGCAGACCTACACCCGTCGCTGCGCTGTTCTTTAGGAATTCACGCCGGTCGAGAACGAGCGTCTGTGCCATGGCACTCCTCCTCTAACTGTCTCGCGCGGCCCCGCCCGGCCACGCATTCGGAAGGGAACTGGGGAACTACTTCGCCGCTTGCAGGGTAGCCGCGCGATGAATCGCTTTGCGGATGCGCTGGTAGGTTCCGCAACGGCAGATGTTACCGCTCATAAAATCATCGATGTCCGCATCCGTAGGGTTCGGCTTCTTCGCCAGCAGTGCTACCGCGCTCATGATTTGGCCGGATTGGCAATAGCCGCATTGCGGCACGTCCTCTTCAATCCACGCGACCTGCACGGGATGCGACGCGTTCGTCGACAGCCCTTCAATCGTCGTTATTTTCTTCCCCGCCACACTGGAAACCGGCGTGATGCACGAACGCGCGGCTTCGCCATTGATATGCACCGTGCACGCTCCGCACAGCGCCATGCCGCAGCCGAACTTCGTTCCGGTCATGTTTAAGGTGTCGCGAAGCACCCACAGCAACGGCATCTGCGGATCCACATCAACGATCTTCGACTGTCCATTCAGTTCAAAAGTGACGGCCATCGGTGCCTCCCTTCGGGTGGGCCAATATCGTACACCATCCAATCTTATAGATGGAAATCTCCGAAAATCCGGGTACAAGGGCATTTAAAGCCTCTCTGCGTAGCGTGCGAAGCACGCTACGTCCCATGTCCGCACCGTCCGAGCGACTTGCTTCTCACTGGTACCTGTTATCGGAGGAGCTCCGTTCGCGACAATGGATCTCATCCTTTGCGCCTCGTCTCTGCCTTCAACAAAAATCCGTCATTCCGAACGAAGTGAGGAATCTCTCTTCGATTCTTGTGTCTGGAGTCCGCTCGACGTCCCGGAAGCACTGCCGCAACCTCTCCCAAACTGCTACCATTACGACGCTTGCAGCAACCGCAAGTTCCCGGTATCTTTCTCTGCCTTCACGAGGCCCTAGGTGGATTCTACTCGCGATTTGGTTCTTTCACTTTTCCCGGCCCAGGTCCATGCGAACCGTTCGCTGCAAACTCTGGCCAGTCTGCTCGAAGACTTCACCCGAGCCGGCACACTTCACGCCCGTCTCGACGCCCTCGCTATCTTCTATGATTGGCTACGCCGCAAGGACGAGCGCCTTCCCGAGTTTCATGCAGCCGCCGATTCCCCCGCGAAAATTGGCCCAGAGTGGCGCCGCGAACGCGTCTGGCTTTCCATCCTCGAAGCTTCCCCCGAACTCCGCGACCGCTATCAGGCTGGTGTTGCGGCCATCCTCGATGAAACCGATGGCACTTCTCTCTTCGCTCAATCCGGCCTGCCCACCGATCGCGGCCTTTTGTCCGAAGCTTCCGACCGCTTCTTCAGCGCCGTGCTTCCAGCGCCTCGCGAAGAAACCGATCTCGCCAAGCTCTTTCTTCGCCTCTTTCCCACGCAACGCGAAGTCGACCGTTTCTTCAGCCAGTCTCACGAACAGCTAGAAGAGTTGGCTCCCTATGTTGCACCCGTCAACATCCCCGAAGCTTGGGAAAAACCTAACGCCGCGCTGCGCGACGCCTTCTACCTTCTCGCCGCTCGCGCCCAAGGTCTCGGCTTGTCCGAAAAGTTGCGCATCCGCGGACAGGGCGGTCCCGTGCAGCAATCCGCTTTTCATCGCTTGATGCGCACTTCGGACGCGCTTCTCGAAGCTGTCGCGGAGAAAGAAAGCGTCACGCCAACCGCACAGGATTGGAAAGCCGCCGTCGCCGATTGCCGCGTCGAACTTCAGGCCATCGTCAATCATCTCGATACCCGCGGCGTCAACCTCGACGTCGTCTACGCCATGGACGTCATCGAGCAGACCCTCAAGCGCATGGAACTCATCTGCGGCGTGCTCGTCGCCCAGTCCGGCGCTCCCAAGCTCATCACTTCGCTGCGCTTGCTCAGCGACGTCATCCGTGGCCGCCTGCACGACCGCAGTATCCTTGGGCTGGCGCAAAATAGTTTCCGTTTGCTCGCCAAGAAAATTGTCGAATGGGCGGGCAAAACCGGCGAGCATTACGTCACCAACAATCGCGAAGAGTATCGCCAGATGTGGTACGCGGCCTTCGGCGGAGGCTTGCTCACCGTGGGCACTGCCGCCATCAAAATGATGGTCACTCATCGCGGCTTGCCTCCTTTTGTGGAGGGCTTCCTCGCCGGTCTGAATTACGCCGTCAGCTTCGTCCTGATGCACATCTTCCATCTCGCTCTGGCTACCAAGCAGCCTTCCATGACCGGTGCCGCTCTCGCCCACATCCTGCAGCGCTGCCAGGACGATTCCAAAATTGACCAACTGGTCTCCTACGTCCAGCGCATCGTGCGTTCCCAACTTGCCGCAGCCTTCGGCAATATTCTCGCAGTCGGCGCGGGCGCCGTGGTTTTCAGCCTGATTTGGAAACTGACTTTCGGCTCTCCCTTCCTCAATGTCGAGTCGGCCGAGTACGCCGTGAAATCCATGAATCCCATTGGTAGCGGCACCATCTTTTACGCCGCTCTCACCGGCGTCATTCTCTGGCTTTCCAGCCTCGCCGGCGGCTGGATTGAAAATTGGGCCGTGTACCATCAGCTTCCCAAGGCCATTGCCGAACATCGCCTCGGTACATCTTTCAAGCCCGACACCCTGCAGCGATTTTCCGAATCTTTTGCGCGTAACATCGCGCCCTGGGGTGGCTCCATTGTTCTTGGCTTTATGCTGGGCATGACGCCGTCGGTCGGCCACTTTTTCGGCCTGCCCCTGGATGTTCGTCACGTCACCCTATCAACTGGTACTTTAGCTTTGGGAGTCACTTCTCGTGGCGTGGATGTGTTGGGTCGCGGAGTATTGATCTGGGCTTCGCTCGGCATTGCCGTAACCTTCGTCATGAACCTCGGCGTCAGCTTCTATCTGGCCCTGCGCCTCGCTATGCGCGCCCAGGATATTTCCCTCAGCGAAAATCACGAAATCTTGCGCGCCCTCTGGCGCCGCTTCTGGTTCAATCCTCGCGACTTCTTTTTTCCCCCAGCCGAGGACCCCACCACCCCCGCCATCGAACCTTCTCATTGAAACGCTAAGCTGTGTCCATGAATTCGTCCAAGTTAACTTTTGTCATCCCGAGCCTGCCTGCGCCAAGCAGGCGCAGCAAGGGACCTGTGGCCACGCTACGGCGTTGTAGCAGGCTCCGGCGTCGGCCGCGGCGGTTCGTGCTCCACCCCTCTCCACCCCACTGGCCGGCCACTCACTGCTTCCTTCACCGACCGGAACAGCACGATGTACATTAGCTGCCGGTAATAGAATCGCTGCAGCAGCACTGGAATCAGTAGCGTCCAATCTTCATGCCGTTCCAACGCGAACGCGATCACGCACGTCAAAACGTCAATGATCAAAAAGCCCAGGAAGAAAACCACCGATCGCTGCACGTCCGCCGTTGTCCATAGCTGCGGAATCTGTGTGATGTGCAGTTGCGCTAGTCCCCACAACACAATGCTTCCAAAAAACAGCAAGTCGATGATCGGCGATACCAGCGGCAGCACAATCTGAAACACAAATATATTCGGCAGCGCCACGAATCCCAGCGTCCCGTATTTCGGCCGAAACAACGTGTCGTTGTGCTTCCAGAACGATTGCAGCGTCCCAAACGTCCACCGGAACCGCTGCCGGATCAACATGCTTGCCGTTTCCGGCGCTTCCGTCCACGCTATCGCGTCTTCGTCGTACGCAATACGCCAACCGCGCCGCCGGATCGCGATGGTCAAGTCGGCATCTTCCGCTACGGTATCCGCGGTGATTCCACCCGCCTCCTCAATCGCTTTCTTCCGCCACGCCCCCAGCGCCCCCGGCACTACCGTGATGCAATTCAGCAGGTCGAACGCGCGCTTCTCCATGTTCTGGCTGGTCACATATTCCAGCGCCTGCCAGCGCGTCAGCCACCGCGAGCGATTGCCCACCTTCACGTTACCCGCCACTGCGGCCACGCGCGGATCGCAGAAGTGCCGCAACAATTTCCGAATCGCATCCGGCTCAATTTCTGTGTCCGCGTCGATCGTCACGACAATGTCGGTCTTCGCATTCGACAGGGCATTATTCAGCGCCGCCGCCTTCCCTCGGTTCTCCTGGTGAATAATCTGTACCGCATCGTTTTTCCCAAACTTCTCGCGCAGCAACTCCAGCGTGCGGTCCGCCGATCCGTCATCTACTACGATCACGTGTATGTCGTCGAGGTCAGACAGAAGCACCGATTGCACCGTCTGCACAATCACCGATTCTTCGTTGTACGCCGGAACCAGCACGGTCACCGCGGGCGGCGGCTCCGCCAGTTTCCCGTGGTCCGGCCGCAGTTTCTCGATAATCGCGAGAATCCCGATGATCAACGCGCGTCCGCTGACCAGCACAATCCCCAGGATGAACACCGTCGCTATCGTAAATCGCGACCACTGGAAGATCCCGAAAATCACTCCATCCGCCCGCGCTTCCATTCGTTCCTGAAACGACAGCGGCACCATCACCGCGTCACGAGTCTGCCCCAGCAGGTCCGACACCGACGTGAACTCGTATCCCTGCGCCCGCAATTGATCGATGATTTGCGGCAGCGCCTCTACCGTCTGCTCGCGGTCGCCTCCGCCGTCATGCAGCAAGATGATGTTCCCTTTGTTCGCTTGCCGCAGCACATCTTCCACAATTTCTTTCGCCGGACGCTGCGCCCGCGGCGGGTCCACGCGCCAATCGTCCGGATCCACTCGTTGCCCCACGATGATGTAGCCCAGTTCCTGCGGATACGGCAGTTGCTGAATTTCTTCGGCATATTCCGGCTGGTGGTCGATTCCGTACGGCGGCCGGAATAGCAGCGATTTCACTCCCAGCGTGCTTTCAATCAACCGCTGCGTCAGGTTCAATTCCCACTTCAATTGCGTATGCGAGATTTCATCGAAATTCGGGTGCGTAAACGTGTGGTTCCCGATTTCGTGTCCGTCGTTGTATTCGCGCTTCAACAAATCCGGCGCGGAGTTGGCTCCTTCGCCTACCACAAAAAACACGCCCGGCACATGCTTCTCTTTCAGCACGTCCAGAATCCGGGGCGTCCAGCGCCGGTCCGGCCCATCGTCAAAGGAAATTACCAGCTTGTTTTTCGCGGCGCCGATTTGATCGATGTCGTAGGACAACGGAATCGCGTCATATTTCTCGCTCGTGATCAGGTCGCTGATGTTGTCGTAGCTGAACGTGCGCCGCCCCGGCTTCGGGGTATCGATAATCCGCCAAATGTCGCCCGCGCCTTCCAAAATCAAATCTGGCCCGGGTGGCACATCTTTCAATTTGTCGCGTGTCGCGTCATCAGCGTGCACCGCATCCCAAATTGGCCAAATCGATGTGTCTGAGGTGCCCAATCGCCACAGCGCCGTGCCTTGCACTCCCAGCCGTTCAGACGCGCGCAATTCGTTGTAGGCGGTTACCGCGTCCAGAAACCACACTTGGTGTGTGTGATTCTGTTCGTCCTCGTAGGAGTAATGCGGATTCAACGCTGTCGGATCGAACTCGACGTCCGCCTCGGATTCATGCGCATGCAACAGTGCCGTTTGCACGCTCGCCTCTTCTCCGTGGATTTCGCCTTTCTTTCCTGTGTCCGTCCAGTCGTACGCGTAATTCGCGATACCGACAACGATCTTCTGGGCGGGTACCACGTCGCGGATTTGCCGCAGATTCTCCATGAACCAGTCCTGCGCGGCAATCGGGCCGGCGGGGGAACTTAGCCAGTGCTGGTCGTAGTTCATCAGGATGATTGCATCCGTCTCCCGGCCGAAAAACGCGTAGTCGTAATCATCGTCGCGTGCCGGCAACGCGATCATCAATTTCAACCCAGCTCCATGCAGCCCGTACGCCAGTTCCGCCACGAATTGCCGGAAATTCGGTTGGCTTTTCAGCGGTACTTCCTCAAAATCCAGTACAATCCCGGCCTGCTTGGCTAGCACCGCATACTGCACCACGTCCGACACCAGATGCTGCCGCGCTGCCGGATTCGCCAGCATCGCTTCCATCTCCGTGATTTTCCAGGCCACGCCGTCGTAGTTGTTCAGCATTCCCATCATGGGCAGCTCCACGGGCGGATTCGTGGAACGCATCCACTGGTGCAGCTTGTCTTGGCTCAGGCGCGCGATCGCCTCAGCCGGGGAGCACTTAACCGTTTGGTACCGCTCATAATCCACCACGGTGATTGCTCCGTCCGAGGTCACGGCGTGCAATTGCTCCGGCATCAGCAGGTCCAGATCTTTGTAATGTTTTTTCAGGGTCGCCAGGCTATTCGAGTCGTAGCTGACGAAGAACGCCGCGCGCAGCGGGTCGTACCCTTCAGGAATCTGCCCGATTCGCGCAACACGCCGGTGGCGCCCCTCACGCGCGTTCACCAGCTTTACGTTCTTTTTCTTCGCGGCGTGATACGTTGGTCGCGTATCCGGTAACAGCGCCGATGGCAATTCCACGCTGCCCGCCACGGTCACAAAGAAATACACCAGCAGCAGCATGAGCAACAGCCCGGCGATTTCCAACACTCGGCGCGTGCGGCGCCAACGCACCTTTTCCGAATCGTAAAAGATCGGCTTGCGTTCTTTCATGCTGCGTGGATGCCTCGTCGTTGGTGGGTACGCCGAGACCGATCACTCCGTCGAAGGTAACTGAACCTCTCTATTGTAAGATGCCATAAAGCGAATGAAACGTCTTTTCTCCCATCCAATGCTGCCGCTTCTGGCAGGCGCAGCTCTGCGTCTGGTCTTTGTGCTGAAATATCCCACCGCCAGTGGGGATACCGTTCTTTACGAGCAATTCGCCACCAATTGGGTCAAGCTCGGCAAGCTGGCCATGGACATCGGCGGCGTCGCCACCCCCGTCGACTTGCGCATGCCAGGCTACCCCGCCTTCCTCGCCATCGTTTATGCCATCACTGGGCGCAATGGCGAAGACGCCCGCCTGGCCGTCATGCTCGCGCAGATCCTCGTCGACCTCGCCGGCTGCCTCGTGATTGCCGCCTTGGCCGCCCTTCTTGTTCGTCTTTGCGGGCAGCCTGGCAAGTCCAAACGTGTCTTTCTCTTTGCTCTGTGGCTCGCCGCGCTCTGTCCCTTTATCGCCAACTACGTGGCCGTACCGCTCACGGAGGTTTGGGCCACATTCCTCACCGGCGTCGCGTTTCTTCTTTTGGTCCTCGTCGCTACGGCTATCGCGGGGACTTCCATTCCACTCTGGCGTGGACGCGAGGTGGTTCCGCGGGACGTCTGGAAGCTTGCCGCACTCGCTGGCTTCTTTGTCGGCCTGGGCGCCCTACTCCGTCCAGAAACACCGCTTCTGCTCATCACCACGTTTGTCGCACTAGCTGTCTGGATGTTTCCCCAGGGCGAATGGAAACGCTGGTTCGCCCTCTGTGTCCTCATGGGGGTTGCGTGCCTCCTTCCTCTGATTCCCTGGACCATTCGCAACGCCATCACCCTCCACGAATTTCAGCCCCTCGCACCCAAAGACACCACCCTCCCCAGCGAAGTGGACCCTAAAGGTTTCATGGCCTGGGAGCGCACTTGGCTCTACCGCGTTCGCGACAATTACCTCGTTGCCTGGAAGCTCAACGACGACGTCATCAACTTGGACGACATTCCGCCCTCCGCCTTCGACACTCCTGAACAGCGCGATCGCGTCGCCGCTGTCCTCGAGCAATACAACGACGACCTCACCTGGAATCGCGAAGAAGACGCTATCTTCGCGCAACTCGCGCGCGAGCGCACCGCACGCCATCCCCTGCGCACCTATCTCTGGATTCCTTTGCGCCGCGCGGAACGCATCTGGTTCACCCCCCGCATCGAACTTCTGCCCATCTCCGGTCACGTCTTTCCGCTGGCCTATCAGCGCGAAGAAGACCCCGTCGATCAGGAAATGACGATCCTGTTCTTCTTGCTCGGCGTTCTCTACATCGCTCTTGCGCTCTGGGGCATCACAAAATTGTGGCACTGTCGCGCCGCGCGCTTGCCCGTCGCAGTATTGCTTCTCTACATCGTCGTCCGTACCGCGTTCCTCACCACACTAGAAACCCCCGAGCCCCGCTATGTCCTGGTATGCTTTCCCGCGATCATCGCCCTTGCCGCCCAGGTCATCGCCGGCCGCCGCACAGACCGTTAGGCGCTGTTTGTGTAGTGGCCAGTCTTTAGACTGGCCAGCTTTTCACCGCGATTTATGCCGCTTCCGGAGGCTCCGGATGAATGGTGACGCGCGAAATTTGCGGAAACCGCTCCTTCACCAAATCCTCTAGGGCTGCCAGCACATCGTGGATGCGGGTGATCGAATACTCGCTCTTCATCACGCAGTGGCACGACGCTAAAATGTGATGCTCCACCTGCCGCACTCTCACGTCGTGACAGCTCAATAGCTCATCATAATTTCGCGGCATATGGTTCAGGAACGCTTCCACCGCCAGCTCCAACTGTCGCATCTCTCCCGCGCCAATCTCCGGCGTCGAAATATGCCGGCCGAGCGGTTCAATGTGGATGTTGACGTCCAGCTTGTGGCCATTGTCCCCGAGTTCCGCTACCGCTTCTTCCAGTTCCGTGGCTTGCCGGTGGGCCTCCCCTAGCGAGAGATTCTCGTCAACCTCCAGGTGAAACTCTACGAACACCTGACCATCCTGTTTGTATGCGGAAATGTCGTGGATTGCATAGCCCATCCGCTGCGCCAGCGCGCGGATCGACGCGAACAAATCCTCGTTCTCGGGCGCGCGCGGTTCCGTGTGCACCACCACGTCGGCAGGCACAATTTCGGCTACACGCCTTTCGATCGCATCGGTCAGTTCGTGCACCCGTTCCAGATTCGCTGCCCGCGGCACTGCCACCGTAGCGTCCACGAAGTGCCGATTTCCCGAGCGCCGCACGCGTACGCGTTCCACTCGTAGCACGCCTTCCATGTGTCCAATCGCGTCGCTGATTTCGTTCTGTAAACCTTCAGGCGCGGCATCCAGCAGCGCATCCAAGGTCCGCCGCCCCAGTTGCGAACTAAGCCAGAGGATCACAGCAGCTACCGCAAGAGCCGCCAACGAGTCGGCATAGGCCAGCCACGGCGGACCCCACGCTTCGCCCGCCCACACCAGCGCCACGCCCAGAATCACTACCAGGGTGCTCCACACATCGGTCGAAAAATGAAGCGCGTCCGCTTCCAGTGCCTCGCTGGTATGCTTTCGCGCCACATGCGTCAGCGCGCGGGCGCGAGTCATATCGATCGCCAGCGCTGCAAACAGAATCAAAATTGCTGTCCAGCTCGGCTGAATGTGCACGGAATGAAAGAACAACCGGTAGAACGCTTCGTAGATAATGTATAGGGCCGTAAGCACCAGCAGCCCGGTTTCCAGAAACGCCGAGAAATTCTCAAATTTCCCGTGGCCGTAGGGATGCCGCGCGTCGGCCGGCTGGTCCGCAACACGCACGGACAAAAACGTGATCATCGCTGCCACCAGGTCCAATCCTGAGTGCAGCGCTTCCGAGAGCACGCCCAAGCTGCTCGTCCGCCACACCAAGAACGTTTTCAGGCACAACAGCAGCAGCGCCGAACCGATGGAAAGAAGTGCTGCCCGCTTCTTCTCCTGTATGGCGGTCTGCAGCGTGCGAGTCAGGACCATGAGCTATTAATGTAACGCAGTAGGGTTGTGGAGTGGTCAAGCTTTAGATTGGCTAGCTTTTCGCGATTACTTCGCGGTGTCCTCGGCTCCAGCCGCCGACATCGGCGGCTCCGGCAAAATCGGCAGGCGCTTCGGCTCTCCACGCGCTCCTCGAAATTCTACCTCCTCAAACAACAACGAAGGCGCTACCACCGACGCGGGCAGACCATCGGACGCGCTGCCGAACGCTCCCAGCGCGGTTCCTGCCACACCTACGGTCTGATTCTCCATGAAGTTGTACACGTAGTCGTCGTTGCCGATGGCCAGCATGTTTCGCAACGAGCGCACGTTGAAGCCGGTGATTCGCGCGCCGCGAACCAGTTCTTCCCGCCCGTCGGCCGGATAGTAGCGGTACACCACCAGCGGTAGACGGTCGGTCGCCGCATTACCGCCGAAGCTGGCCAGCAGTTCCGTGAAATCGTCCTGGTGCATCATGCTGATCGTCGGGTTATCCATCTGCCGCACGATCATGCAGTAGTCGAGTTTTTCCTGTTTGCAGGCATCCACGAATTTTTTCTTCATGTCGTCTTTGGAAACGGTGTCCGAAGAACTGAAGAAAAGATTGCTCATCGTCG
Organism: Verrucomicrobiia bacterium; assembly: GCA_035506955.1. Lineage (GTDB taxonomy): Bacteria > Acidobacteriota > Terriglobia > Acidiferrales > UBA7541 > Acidiferrum. The sequence continues at coordinate 9,927 of DATJOO010000045.1, read as the reverse complement.
GCGCCGGATCGCCGTTGAACGCCGCCCGTCCGTGCCCATTCGATTTATCCGAGTCCGGCCCGGGACGCCGCGACATCAGCAGTTCTTTCAACTTGCCGTCTTGTACTATCACAACTTTTTCCGCGGGCACGCCTTGTTCGTCGATGGTGTACGAACCGATCAGTGGCGTCCCTTTGTAGTCCTTCGCCGACGGATCGTCAATCAGCGTCACACTAGCCGGCAGCACTCGCGCGTCGCTCTTGCCCACCCAATCGCTGTGCGCTCCCAGGCTGCTCATCAACTGGTCCACCACCGGTTGGAACGCCACGGGCGGGCGCCCGCCATTCAACGATGGGCCGAGCACCTGCGCAAGCAATGCGGCCGCCGCCCGATTCTCAAAAAGCACCGGCCCGGTGTAGTCGCTTGCTGGCGGAGCTGCGCGCATGGCCATCAGTTCGGTTCCCGCCACATTTAGGTTCTTGCGCACGTCATCTACCGACGGCAGCGCCGCAGGTGACTGTGCGTAAGTGGCGTAGAAGTGGCTGACCTGCATCCCGTCTTCGGCCAGCGTGTTCATTGGCGCTTCAATCGCAGCGTACGCATGGTTCATACGCACTTCCGTGCCTTCGCTGGTCAGCAGGTATTCCGTCAGGTACACCAGATAATAGGTCACTCGCGATTCGTAAACTCTCGGGAATGCCCGCAATGCCGCTGAAGTGTCGCGTGCTTCCTGTTCCCAATTGCGCCCAGACCAATCCGCGCTGGCCACCGGGTCCACGTGCTGAATCACCTGTACGCGCGAAAAGTCGTCGATATCCGAAGGACGCGCCAAGCTGCTCAGATACGCCTGCTTGCGCGAGTACGTCTCCACCGCTTCCTTGAACGCCTGGTCCGTGGCAATCCACAAATCCTGGCGCAGGGAATCGTAGTCACGATCGATCCCCACAGTACCCGCGGGACCGATGAATCCCCGGAACCCCTCATCCGCAATAAAATTCGAGCTGTCCAGTTTGTAATCACCCACGCGCGCCGACACCATCATCTGCCGCGTGCGGCTGTGGTTCGAGGACACCAGCGCACCAAATTCGCCGACCACTTCGCGAATGTCCAAATCCAGCAGGCGGTATTCCACATAGTAAGGTTTCACTGGCTGATTCGAGGGAGGAATGGCCAATTCCAGGCGCGACTTCGCCCGCGCCATTTCATCCTTCATCGCTTGCATCGTGTGATCCTGATCCGCCGGGGCTTGCGTTGATGCAAACACGCCGGGTACCACACAAAGACCAAAGAAAATTGCAGCGAGACGTAGTGAACGCGCACGCATTACTGAATACCTCCCGCTTTCGCTGGGTCGTGTGCCGGCGGCGGCAATATCGGTGGCCGGTCGGTTGAGGTCTGCTTTTTCTGCACTTCCAATTCCGACGTCAGAATCGCGGGAGCCGCTGCCGATACAGGAACGTATCCTGATTCTGCGCCGCAATAGCCATTAAACACTTCCGGGGTATCGCCCGTAGCTACTATTTTGGTCAACGCGGCAAGCGGTGTGCCAACAATGTCCACGCCGCGTACCAGTTCGTCGGGCCGTCCATCCGGGAAAACCTTATAAACCACCAAAGGCTCCACCTGGAATGCCTGCGGTTGGCCGCGGCCAGTAATCGTAAAGCCGCCCGCGATATCGTCGATCAGCAGCCCGTAGGGCTTGTTCTGCTGCTTGATCAATTCGATCAGCTTGGCGCGCAATTCTGCGTTGGTCATCGTCTTGTCGCTCTCCACGATCAGGTTGCCCTGTCGCGAAACTGGCGTGGCCCCAATCTGCCGCCGCCCGTGCCCGTTCGATTTCGGGAAATCCTGTAACGGCGATCGCGACATTTCAAAATTCTTCAGCACTCCGTGATCCACCAGCGTCACCCGCTGCCCGATCACCCCTTCGTCGTCATACTGATAGAAGCCCAGCAAGTCTTGATTCCCGAGCTTCTTCATCGTGGGATCATCCACGATCGTCAGGAACGACGGCAGAATCTGTTCATTCACCTTTTTCGCGAAAGTTTGCCCTTCATTCACATCCTTCTGCCGGTGGCCTTCCGCGCGATGCCCGAATACTTCGTGGAAAAACACCGCCGCGGCTCGGCCCGTCAGCAATGCGGGGCCCACGATCGGCTCATTCAGCGGCGACACCACCAGCCCTTCCATCTCTTTGCGCAACTGGCCCGCGGCCGCCAGCACTGCCTTGTCGTCTGGCGCGTCGCCAGGATTCACCCAGTCAAAATTGTAGTAGCGATCGATATCCATGCCATCGGCGGCTTTGCCCTGAATGAACAGTTCCAGCCGGTAGCGGATCTGGCCAAACTGAAGCTGCGTACCCTCGGAAGTGAGCTGCATGGTGTTCTGGGCTAGCGCCGTGAAGGTCACGATGGAGTTGATAATCGCAGGCGACTGCCGGAAATACGCCGTGTATTCGCGGGCTCGTTGTTCCCACGGTTTGCGGTCCAGCGTGTACGAGGCCCACGGGCCAATGTAATCCTGTGGCTTCTCGTGAGAAAAATCGGGAATGTTGGCTTCCACGGTCTGTACGTTTACTTCTTTGCCGGTCTTGACCTTAATCAGCGCTTCGGCGGCCGCCCGATATTGCTTATTGGTCTCCAGCCAGATCGCGCGACGCAGCACGTCGGGATCGTTGTCCAAGGGCGCATTGGTTCCAGGACCGCCATTAGGTAGCTGCTTGCCGTCAATTTTGTGAGTGTCATCCAGGTCGTAACTGCCGGTGCGCACGGAAATTTCCAGCCAGCGATTGTGGCTTTCGTCGCTTTGCAGCAACGCCCCGTTGGAACCGGAAACTGTGGAGCGCTGCGTGTCGGTCAGCGCGTAGCCAATGTAATACGCCGGGGGATCGAGCGTGCCCAGGGTTTTCATCGAGCGGTCCAGCTCGTCTTTCATTGCCGTGAAGAGCGGCGACGGTTTCCCAGTCGTCCCGTCATTCGCTGCTAACAGCCGCGGCGCGCTGGCAGCAGCCAGTCCACCCAACAAAGCCAAGGAAGATAAAACGAAGGAAGTACAGAAGCGCCGCAAGGCGCGGGATTGATCGTTCAAGGGTGCCTCACTCCGGATTAGACGCAAGTGGCAAGAGTCCAGTGTACGCCAGGGGTATGGAACAGACAAAGCGTGGATAGCCCGATCCGTGACGCCATAGGTACCACCCTGCTTAGACGGCGGAAGCCGCTGCTGCGTTGCTACAACTAAGCCGCTAATGCATTTCTACTAGCACGCGTGGCACAGGCACTCCTGCCTGTGCTCTTGAGTACCACTGCAAACGCTAACAGGCGAAGTTGCCGCAAGGTGACTTCGGCTGTGGCGGCGCAGGCACTGGCGACGGTGTTGTGCCGCGCGACGCCACGATTGGAATCACAATGATCGGCACGGCTGCAACGATCCCGAGCGCGATCGCGGTACCTTTACTGATGTGATGCGCCTGCTGGATTCCGCTGGGCGCTTCTAACGTAGTGGCGGCGATCGCGTCGCTTAGAATCGAAAGCGAAGCCTGGTTCACCGTCGGCGTCGCCGCATCGTTCGCGCGAATGGTGGTCATCTGTCCAGCTTTCACCACCACGCAGGCGCCGGCAACATTGCATACGCGCACGAAACCCTCAAACACTACGACAGTCATCATGTTGTTTTCGTATGCGGTGTAAAAGTCCGTGCCCACTACACCCGCCACACCGGCGGGCGTATGCACTTCAAATTTGCCGTTGGGCTGCGTGATCTTCTGCGCCTGCGAGCGCACTTTGCCCAGGCTGAGTTCCAGGTCGGTCTGCTGCGCACCGGCATCGTGTTTCAGTATGTGCACAGACGAATCGGACCCGATGTTCAGCACCGACCCATCGTCGAGGGAAACTCGCGCGCGTGCGTTGGGCTGCGTGTTCACCACGTCGAGCCAATCCACAATAGTCTTGGCCAAGCCGGTGATGGATTTTGTGCCGCGCGTGATATTCACGGCCGGAATGATGCGCGAGATTTCACCCGCGCGTTGCGATGCAGTGGGCGACTGGGCCAAAACTTCAAACGGAATGGCTAACGAGTAGGCCAGGATGCAGGCCAGTGCCACCAGGCTTGGCGACTTGCGGTTCATCGAGGACTCCTCAGGGCAGAAAAAACGCTATCTTTCTTTGTTACGTCAGAAGCAACAGAGGGTCAAATAAAAAGGCAGCTTAGTTGCCTGTTTTGCTACCCGCGAGCCGGTTCGTCAGGTTGCCACGTAGTGAAACACCGTGGCGGTCATGTCGTCCCACTTCCGGCATTCCCCGGTGAACTCTTCCAGAGAGGCGAAAAGCTGCTCGAGGAGCACGAGCGGCGTGTTCGCATAGCAGTTGCCACAGACCTCCTGCAGCCGCTCAATGCCGAATTCCTCGTCGTGCCCGTTGCGCGCTTCGGTTACGCCATCCGTGCAGAACAACAGTGAATCCCCGGGTTCCAGCTGGACCGAAAGCTCATCGTAGACCACACCGGGCAACAAGCCTGGTGGAATGCCCGCCACTTGCAACGGCCGGCATCCCCCTTGCCGCAACAAAAACGGCCCAGGCATGCCCGCGTTGGAAAGCAGAATTTCTCCCGTGGCGGGATAAAAGATGGCGTATTGAAGCGAGGAATGGCGCCCAGGGATGCCTCGCAGCAACAACCGTTCATTCAGCAGCGAAAGAACGCGACCGGGGCGTTGCCCGGTTTTGTGAATGCCGCGAAGAGTGCCGACGGCGAGCGCAGCATAAAGGGCCGCGGGCAGACCTTTGCCGGAAACGTCGCCGAGATATAACCCGATGGTGCCATCGGAAAGCGAAAAGTAGTCGAGATAGTCGCCGCCAACCTCGTCGATGGGCTGGAATTCGTGAGAGATAACAACGTCGAACTCGTGCAGCGGGTGCGATGGCAGCATCGCGCCCTGAATGATGCGAGCTGCTTCCAGTTCCTGTTCGCGCAATTTCTCGATAGAACGCAGGTCGTGAACGGGCGTGGCGGTCACCATGGTCGTGGACGAAGGGGTTCTTGAAGTACGCCGAGAGGACGGAGCGGGAGGCGTCTACACCAGAGTAGCAGGGCGGGACTGGAGTGGCGGAAGTATGCCCAGGGGGTGTATCCAAACGCACCACAGCCACCGAAAGCCTTGCCGGGGCGCGCGGCGGCGGCTCAGAATGAGCCATGGGCAAACTGGCAGGATTGTTGGTTTTTGTGGCCGTAGCGTTTGGTATCTACTACTACACCATGAAGCGCATGCCCACCACGGACCAGGGCACCGCGCCGACCCAAGCTATCAGTCTGACCGGCGTGCGCAGCGACCTGCTGCAGATCGCGCAAGCCGAGCGCGGGGAAATTGCACTCAACAGCAAGTGCGTGTCGCTTGACGAACTGGTTTCGTCGGGCGCCATCAACATGGCTCGGCGCGAGCGCGATGGCTACACCTACGACATCCAGTGCAGCGGCAGCAGTTTTCAGGTAGTTGCCGAACATGCACCTGCTCCCGAAGGCTCGCCCATCCGCTACCCGAAGCTGGCGATTGACTCGACCATGCAGATTCAAGAAGTCCAATAGCTGCCTCGTACCCCTGATTTACTCCTGCTTTCCCCAGGAACTTTTGCGCCCGAGTGTGCGTACCTTTTCATGAGACCGCAGACAGCGGCCGGAGTGGATCGCACGAAAAAGGAGTGGCAAATGGGCGGCGACCTGATTGGATTGGTAGCAGTAGTACTGACATGCGGCCTGCCAGTGGCGGCGCTGTACACCTATTACCGTGTGCGCAAGCTACGCACGGAGGAACGGCTGGCGGCTTTGGAACGTGGTACGCAAATTCCCATGGAGCCGGAACTCACGCAATATGCGCGTTCCCGCCGTGCCGGCATCCTGCTGGTCTGCGGCGGCCTGGGCTTTATGGCGATGTTCGCCGTGATTGGCCGGGTGGTGGGTGAGCCAGAAACCCTTGCGGCCGGTGCGTTTGGCATTCTGCCGGTGGCCGTGGGCATTGGCTACTTTATCGATGCCATGCTGCTTCACCGCGATATGAAAGCCGCTTGAATTTTGCGAGTTTGCTGTGCGAACGATGCGGAAGCGAGTCTGCCGTTGGGACCAACTGGACCTCCCGTCGAGGACGGTCGGCTCGCTTTCGCTTGTTCGTCTTAACCGGACTGTCGTTCTCTGTAGGGCCCGTTCTGAAGCGGGTCGTTCGCTTTATCCGACAAGCCGTACTTAGCCGCGCTTAATCTTTCTTGGCCCAGTGGGCCTTTTCGGACCATGTGCTAAAATCGGCCCGTGCATCCTGCGATTCCTCAACTATTAGAGCTGCAACGGCTGGATCAAGTGATCGGGTCATCGCGCGCGGAGTTAGATGGTCTGCCGAAACAACTGCGCGAAGCCGACGCCAAATTGAATGGCGCGCGCGCCGCGGTCACCGCAGCCAAAGAAGCGCACACACAAGCGCTCACGCGCCGCAAGAAGCTGGAATTGGACGTGGAGGAATGGAAAAGCCGAGCGAAAAAATATCGTGAACAGAGCAGTTCGGTAAAGACCAACGAGGCCTACAAAGCCCTGCAGCACGAAATCGCTAATGCGGAAGCAGAAGTATCCAAGGGTGAAGACCAGGTGCTGGAACAGATGATGGCTTTGGAAGAAGTGGAGCGGCGCGTGAAACATGCGGAAGCGGACTTGCGCGAGTCCGAAGTTGCGATTAACGCCGAGAAAAAGCACATGCAGGTGAAATACGGCGAAAAAAAGAAGCACGTCGAATCCGCCATGGCGGAACGCGCGGAAATTGCCAAGAAAGTTCCGGAAGATTTATTGAACCTATATACTCGCGTCGAAAAGAAGCACCCCGGTTCGGTGATGGCCGAAGCACGCGATGAGCAGTGCCGGGCGTGCGGCGTGCGCGTTCTGCCGCATGTGCTGCAATTGCTGAAGAGCGAAGCGGACGAAGAAGTCTTTCGCTGTGAGACCTGCGGCCGTATTTTGTATTCCCTGGAACCGATTCCGCACACCACACCGAACAATGCCGCGAACGGAGCGGCGAACTCCTGATGCAGCGGCGCGGGTCAGCGATACACGGCGCCAGCCTGTTCGGCGATGCCCCTCCGGACCCACCTGCGCCAAGGCATGCGGCGTTTCAAGCGAACATTGATGGTGGCTCGCGTGGCAATCCAGGTCCGGCCGCATATGGCGTGGTGATTCGCGATGGCCGTGGCGAAATTGTGGCGCAACTCAAGAAGTACATCGGGCAAAACACCAATAATGTCGCCGAATATTTCGGGTTGATTGCGGCGCTGGACTATGCGCACGCACACGATCTGCGCGCGTTGCGCATCCAGAGTGACTCGGAGTTGCTGGTGAAGCAGATGCGCGGTCAATACAAAGTGAAGAGCGGGGATTTGAAACCGCTCTTCGAGCGCGCCAAAAAAATGGCCGCGGCGCTCGAGTCCTTCCGCATCGACCATGTGTATCGCGAGCAGAATCGCGAGGCGGATGCGTTAGTGAATCAAGCGCTGGACGAAACCGCGCGTGGTGGCGCTAGTGCGAGCGCTGCGCCCATGGCGAAACAGCCGCCTCTGCGCCTTGTTGCGCGCTGTCGGGGAGGGCGCCTCGAATTGCCCGATGCATTGCCGTGGCCCGACGGCACCGAAGTGGAAGTACTATTGCGCGTCAAGAAGTAGCACGTCAGGCGGCGTTTTCTTGCTTGGCGCGATAGGGCGACTTCAGAACATACGAGCGATATAACGTGTCGCGCTGGGCGGGAAGGAAGCCAGCGTCGTAGATGATGCGGCGCAATCCTTCTTCGTTGGTGCGGCGCTTCACGCCCGCAGCGTAGACTACGTTTTCTTCAATCAGGATGCTGCCCACATCATCAGCACCGAACTGCAGCCCAACCTGGCAGACCTTAATCCCCGGAGTGAGCCAACTCGATTGAATGTGGTCGATATTGTCGAGGTAAAGGCGGCTGACCGCGAGCGTCTTAAGGTAGTCGACGGCGGTCGTTTCCTGCACCCGCTTGCCGAGCGCGGTATTTTCTGCGGCAAAAATCCACGGGATAAAAGCAGTGAAGCCGCCGGTCTCTTCCTGCAACTCCCGAATGCGTTCGAGATGATTCACGCGGTGGCGCAGTTCTTCGCCACAGCCAAACATCATGGTCGCGGTGGTGCGCAGGCCCAGAGAATGCGCGGTGCGATGAACTTCGATCCAGTCGTCGCTTGTGCACTTCAGTCGCGCGATTTTGCCGCGAATTTCGTCGTCGAGAATTTCCGCGCCGCCGCCCGGAATGGATTGCAGGCCGGCATCCATCAGCCGCTGAATCGTGTCGCGAATGCTGAGCTCGCTGACTTCCGCGATGCAAAGAATTTCGGGCGCACTAAAACAGTGCAGGTGGACTTGCGGATAGCGGGCCTTGAGCGAGCGCAGCAGGTTTTCGTAGTAGCCGATCTGCAGATCGGGATGCAGACCGCCCTGCAGCAGAACGCCGGTGCCACCGAGCGGAAGCATCTCGTCAATCTTGGCGTAGATTTCCTCGAAGGGAAGAATGTAGCCGTCTTTGGCTCCGATGGGGCGATAGAAAGCGCAGAAGGAGCAATATTCCGTGCAGAAATTCGTGTAGTTAATGTTGCGATCGATCTGGTAAGTGACGATGCGCGGATCGTTCTTCTGCAGACGAAGTTGATGCGCGGCCATGCCGACGCCGACCAGATCGTCGGATTGCAGCATGTCCAGGGCTTGTTGTTTGGTGATGGCCACAGTGTTTTCCTTCTCGCTTAGCGGTTCCGCGCCATGACGAAATCGTGATAACGGCTTGGGCCGGAAACTTCCGCAGCGAAGGCCAACGGCTTCGCTGTCGGGATTAGGCCGAGTTCCGCGGCGAACGAGAAATAGCGGTCGAGGCCCTGAAGATTTTCCCGGTCGAGAGTGTAATCGATATTGTCCGTCAGATAGCGCGCAATTTTGTGCGCGGGGAGATTCAGTTCGCGCGAAGATTCCGCGCTGATTTCCTGGATGTGCTGCAGGCCGAAGGCGAGGGACTCCTGAAAATCGCGCACGATTTCTGGTGTGACAACGGAGGCGCGAGCGGCCCAGATGGCCAGTACCGCGGGAAAACTGCTCAGCGCGCGCCACTTTTCGACTACATCGTAGAGGAACAGCGGCGAGGAGGATTGCAGCCCGGCAATTTCCGCCGGGAAGATCAGTTCGTTCGCGGCATCCCGTTGAACAGAAGCTTCGGAATTAATGGCGAGGCGCAGCGCGGGATCACCAATCAGCAACGCAGCGTCGGCTTGTTCGAGCATGGCGGCCAAGTTGGGTTCCGACTCGAAAAATTCCGGACTGATGTGCCAACGCTTGGCGCACAGGATGCGCACCAGCGCCTGCGTGCTGCGAGAACTGCGGTCGAGGGCGATGCGCCGCACGTCGTGGATCGGTTTCTTTGAAACCAGCAGCAGGCTGCGCACAGATTTCTTGGAAGCGATGGAAAGTTTCGGTAGGACCACGAGATTGTCGATGCGCTGCAGTTCGATGGCGGGGATGATGGCGATATCGACCTGGCCGGAGCGAAGCGCTTCGGCGCATTGCGAAGGCACTGTGAAGGAAAGTTGATACTTGCCCTGCAGTGGGCCGTGGGTAAAGCCACGAACCAGCGGCGCCGTGTTCAGGTACTGCACGATCGAGATGCGGAGCGAATTCACGTTCATTTTCTTCCTGATTTAGAACTGAATTAGTATAACAAAGCCGCCCCGAACACGCGTTTGTGCCGCCATGCAAACGATTCACTGTTTACGAAATTGGCGAACAGACGGTATTGGGGTGCACGACAAGAAAGTGATGAGTCATGCAGCCCTGGGTTCTGACCTGCGTTCCCAAAAGTCCTGAAAGCGGCCGCTGAGTTTGGAGCAGCGAAGCGCGATGATGGCGTTGGAGCCGGGAACGGTCCAGTGCATTCCG
>DATJOO010000044.1:0-108234 GCA_035506955.1 Verrucomicrobiia bacterium | reverse complement strand
CCCGGATCAAAGCCTGCTTGCGGCTCCCCGAGGCTTATCGCAGCTTGCCACGTCCTTCATCGCCTTCTAGCGCCAAGGCATCCACCGTACGCCCTTAGTAGCTTAATCATAAAACTCACTCAATACGTCGTTTCCCAGGGTTGCTTGGAAATGCTTGCGCACTTCAAAGCTCGCCACGGTGGCTATACCGCGGCTTTCCACTAGTTCGTCCGCCCTGTCTTTCGCAGATCCATTATTCCGTGGTCCGATTGCTCGGCGCCGGGACTATCGACTCTGCGATACTCAGGTGCTTGAAAGAGTTCGCCTTGTAAATCCACAGTACTGCTCAACATACTCGAGCAGAACTTGTAATAATCCATACCCTCAATCCCCCGGGCAGACCGTAATCGGCCCGAAGTTCTCGGCATGGACTTGCCAGCTTACAGTTGTCAAAGAACGTTGTCCCTGATTCCCTCAGGGGCCTCAGCTTGCGCTGAAGCGTCCTCCTTCCGGAGGACCTGGGCGATTCTCAGCAGTTACCCGCTAAAAAGTGCCTATAAAATACAAAACCCGGCGTCGAGCGCCGGGCACAATCACTCTCAGGGAGTGATTCCGCGCGATGCTCAACATTTCTACCCTGTGCTAATAAGGCGCCTCACTATAGGATCTGTTCCTTGGATTACTTCAGACCCGACTGTGAATCCCCTGCACGGTTCGACACCTTTGGGAAGCCCCGAACCATTTGTAATCATACAATAACCTCGGTAGATGTCAAGCGCTATGCCAAAGATTTTTTAGCAGCTTTCCACACCCCTGTGGAAGCTGTGAAAAAGTGCGCAAATGCCGGGATTTTCGCTGGTTTTGTGCAGCGGCGCCACGAACATTTGCGCACAGCTTTCGTTTGGGCAGATCGCCGAAAAGACACGAAGAATTGCTTCAGGGGCTAGAGGCCCACACTTGCTTCGCGATATGCTGCGTGGGGGCTGAAGCCCCCACCTCCTGAAAGCTTGCTGTGGTGTTCCTCCGGAAGAGCACGGTTTGTTCTGCCAGTTGTTTTGCTAGCCGTTTACGTTTAGTTCCCATTCGCGCGTGCGCTTCAGTCGGCGGCTGGTTTTTCTTTCTTCTGGGCTTCCTCGGTCCAGGGAGGAGTGATGCCGTTCATGCGCGCGTAAGCGATCGATTGGCCGAGATGCTCGTGATTGTGCGTGACCAGGATATAGACCACGTCGCCATCGTTCGCGTCGGGTCCCAACTTCTTTTCTGCTTTTGCAAAATCGGCGTTGGACATTTTCTTGACAGCAGCTTCCGCGTAGGCAAACGATTCATTCAATTGCGCGATTACTTTCGCCTTGTCCGTTGTAGACTTCTCGAATCCTTCGCGGTGAAAACCTGGAGCCGGTTCCGTGCCGGTCATCATTGTGGGGATGCCATAATTCGCGGAGGCGACGTGCAGGAAGAGCTCGCTGACAGAGCGGGTGCCGGGTTCAGGCCGCCAGGTGTACTTATCGGCCGGAATCGCTTGCGCGAGATCCACGTACTTCTTTTGCAGTTGTTGCAGGTCAACGAGGGCCTGCGCTTTCATGTCATAACTTGGAGAGGTTTTGTCGTCCGAGACGGCGGATGGCATTTGGTTTAACGGGCCTGCCGCACGAGTTGCGGTGGCAGATGCGGTCAGACACAAAAGGCCCAGTGTGGTAATGGCAAAGGCTTTTTTCACGATGATGCTCCTTCGTTGAAGTCGAGAAACACGGGGCAAACCGACCAACCGGGCCTCGCTTCGCCGTCAGGATAGGCGGGTCAGTCGAGAGGCCACACTCCGGTGGAAGTAAGACGCTGGGAAAAGGACAAGGTTCTGGGCTTCTTTGCGTTTTTTCAATGGAAGCGCCTGCTGGGAGCTTCTTTCGATTAGGGAAACAAGACGCGCTGAATCGAAGAGCGATCCCCCACTTCGTTCGGGATGACGGTGACTATTTGGCGAAATAGGAAATTTAAGGTGGGCTTGTTGGAGGCGGGCAGTCCGCACCAGCAGGCAGGAAAAACAGGCGGGAAGAAAAAGAGGCAGAAAGCGTGGGCTTCCTGCCTCTCGTTTGTTTGTAGCCTCTGAACTACTTAACCTGCAACGACTCGATATAGCTGACGATGTTGGCGATGCGCTGCTGTGCAACCGTGTCGTGGAACTTGTCCAAAGACTGGAGCAGTGGGCCCCACACTGGCATCTGAGCCGAACCGTGGGCGCCAGAGCCCGCGCCGTCTCCAAACCGGAGAACGCTGGCCACGCTATTGGCCGGGTATTTGCCGTCGTGCTTGCGAGCCAATTGCGTCAAATCGGTGGGCTGCGCCTTCATGGCGCTTGCCGCCGGGCCGTTGCCTTTTCCATCGACGCCGTGGCAAGGCGCGCAATACTGGTTGAACATATCCTTGCCCGAGGTAGCGTTGGTTTGCTTAATCGGGGTCTCTTTCACCATGGGTTTGGTGCTCGCGTCTTGCGCCAGGCATAAGCTGGTGGCCACCACTGACGTACCCAGCAGGATCATGAGTTTTTTGAACATGACACACTCCTTTCTGTTGGGGATAGATTCGCGGTGAGCTTTCTGAATCCTCTATCCGTAGACTTAAGGCCACTATCTCACGGGCCGGAGGCGGTTCGTGTGATGCGCATCACAGGGCGCACGGGCACGCTGCGCATAGGGCACCCATGCCCTGGAATTACCAGGGGATTAACGGTAAGCTCTCGATTAAATCCCTAAAAGTGGAAGACGGCGCCGCCGACGAGTTGGAAATTATTCTGGGCCTCACTGAAGTACCCGGTATACATCCAGTCGGCCTCGGCACGCAGCGACAAGCGGGAGTGCACCCGGTAATCGATGCCCAGGCCAGCCAACGCGAACAGAGCGTTGCGCCCCCCGTAGGCGGTCTGCACCTGCAAATGGCTGCCGCCGACCAAGCCATGGCCATAGGGCTCCCAGCGGGCACGCCGACCACCAATGCGGATGCCGCCGGCGCCGGCAAACATTTTGGCGTGGTCATTGCTATTGAAAAGCGTCGGCCCAAAGACCTCGATGGCCGTACCCTCCAACGCAAACCAGGTATTGGTGTAGTAGGTTAGCGTGGTGTTCAGACCGTACATGTTGGTGTCGAAAGCGCGCGAGTTGAAATGCACGTAATCAAAGCCCACGCCTAACTGCCAACGATAATCATCGCGCTCGCCGAAAAAGACGTATTTCGGCGTTGGGTTGGGATCCGGCGCCGCAGCTGGGGTGGGGGATGAAGGAAATAGGTTGGCAGTGGAGGGCGAATTCGAAAGCGAAAAATCGCCGGCGGCGTTAGAAGGGGACAACGTGAGCGGCGCGGAAAAATTGTCGGAAAAATTCGAGGAGGTATTTGTGCGCGCTGGCGACACACCGGCGTCCTGCGCGCATACTCCACAAGCCAACCCCGCAATGAGCAGTACACCCCACAATACCTTCTTCATACACTTCCCCTCAGTCTCTCCAGTCAGCTTGGCACGTTCAGCGAACTGGCCGGTAATTCCCAGGGCAACGAAATCTTAACCCGTCTGAAGGATTTTTGTCCCCAAAAGAAGCGCCGAGGCGGGAAACGGCTCAGACAGGATAGGCATACTATATCGCGCATGGTCGCGAAGATGCGAGAGCTATCTGAGGTATGGTGTCGTTCGGGTGCAGGGCCAGCGAGGATTACTACTCCATGAAAATGCGGTAGGGTTTTCTGGTTGTTTTTGTATTTGCGGCGGTCAATCGCTGAGCCGGACTCAGGGCACCATGCGGTAATTGTGAATGCCGGCACCCAGAGAAACGCTGGCGCTGGCGGCTTGCGGTATCCACCAGGTCTTGCGCATCCACTCATGGCGGCTGCGCATCATGCGATGGCCCAGATAATCCATAATCAGCGGAGTGATTTGCGTGGTGGCATAGATCGCGCCCGAATTGGCGAAGGGCCGCTGCAACGGATCGCCTTCCACTCCATAGCCGCTGCTGATGGCGCGACGGGTGGTCCAGGCGTCGAAAGCGGCGGCGCCATGGCCGGCAACCATCAAGCCATACCAAATCTTGCGGTCGGTGGAAGATTCATAAGAAGCCGTGACGGCGGGTTTTACGGGACTGCTAATGGGCGGCAAGGCGGAAGGCTCGGCGGCGGCGTCGCTGGTTGCTGCTAAATCGGTTTCAGCTTTCGAAGACGCGGCCGCAGCTAATTTGGGAAGCGGCGCATCTGGTTTGCTGGACGTGGCGTCCGCAGTGGGGTCGGATGCAGTGAGGGTAACGGCAGCGGGCGAAGCAGCGGCAACAGGAGTGCGAGAAGCATCCGCCGGTATCGAGGTGCAGCAAAACAAAACAAGCGCGGAAAGAATCAAAGGCCACCTCAGAGTTGCAGGGCCGAGAGAGGGTTCCGGGACAACTGCAACGTGGGTGAACTTTACTGTACGCTAGGACAGGTGTCACTGGCCAATTGGTCATGGAAGTCTTAGTACTCCACGGCATTCGCGGGTAGAACCCTAATTTGAACCGTTCGTACCATTTAGGGGGCAAAGCCCGATACAACCCTAGCGGGAACTGCTATAATCCCGCGCTGTAGGTATAGTGCTGTAGAGCTCTCTGCCCGAGGCCTAATGCCCGCTTCCGATTCTTCGGCGAAACGTGCACGCCAGCCAAAGCCCGGCTCCAAACCTCCCCGGTTCATTGTCATTGAAGGCCCCCTGCGCGTAGGTAAAACTACCCTGGCACGCATCCTGGCGGAGCGCCTGCACGCCCGCCGCATCTACGACTGCGAAGACAACCCGTTTTTGGCGGCGTTTTACGACGAAAAGCCCGGAGCGGCTTTTCAGTCGCAGTTGTACTTCCTGATGGAGCGTCAGAAGCGTATCCGCGAAGGTGTGGGCGGAGATACGCCAGGGCCAGTGATCTCCGACTTCCTGATGGAAAAAGACCGAATCTTCGCCAACTTGAACCTGGATGACGCGGAACTGAAATTGTACGAGCGTTACTACGAGGCGGTGACCGTTGAACTGCCGCAGCCCGATCTGGTGATTTACCTCCAGGCCAAACCGGAAGTGCTGCGCGCACGGATCGCGAAGAAAAAAGCACACGAAGAGCGGCAGATTTCCCCGGAATACGTGGAAGAAGTTTCTCGCGCGTACGAACATTTTTTCTTCCATTACGAAGGCGCAGACTTATTGGTGATCGACACTTCGGAGATCGATTTCGTGGAACGCAGCGAAGATCTGCAACAGCTGCTTCGCCGGTTGCAAGAGCCGGTGAAAGGCACACAGTATTTCCTTCCACTCGGCGGCACGGATTAAACTTTCACCCGGAGCGATTTCCCTTCTCGCGGAATCTGGAATAGAGTTCGACAAGTCCGTTAATCCTTTGCTAAAGGAGATCCGTCATGGACCGTTGGAGTCGAAGGAAGTTTTTTGCGACCACGCTGGCCGGTAGCGCGCTGGCGGGTACCGGCAACCTTTTTGGTGAGAACGCCTCGCTGACGGTTTCGAAGGTTCCCGCGGCGAATGCGAAACGGCCGGTGATGATTTCGTCAGTGAACGGACTGCACGCGCTTGGGAAAGGGATGGACATTTTGAAATCCGGCGGAGACACGCTGGACGCGGTGATCGCAACGGTGACGATTGTAGAAGACGATCCCAATGATCATTCCGTGGGCTACGGCGGCTTACCCAATGAGGACGGAGTGGTGGAATTGGATGCCAGCGTCATGCATGGGCCGACGCGCCGCGCCGGGTCCGTTGCTTCGGTGCAAGGCATTAAGAACCCGGCGAAGTTGGCAAAAGTGGTGATGGAACGGACCAACCACGTGATGATCGTGGGCAATGGGGCCACACGGTTTGCGGTTGATGAAGGCTTCGAAGAAATAAACCTGCTGACAGACGCTTCGCGCAAGATTTGGCTGGCGTATAAAGCGCGCACCAGTTTCAACTGGCGCCCGGGCACGGATAGCCCGGAGTGGAAGGCGGCGGTGGCGCAGATATTTGATAACGATCCGGAACAAATCGCTTACGCCATCCAAGTGATCAATCATCCCCCGACGGGAACCATCAATTGCCTGGCCGTGAATGGAAAAAGCGAAGTGAGCGGCACAACCACGACTTCGGGCTTGGCGTGGAAGATTCCGGGGCGCGTGGGGGATTCGCCGATTATCGGTGCCGGCTTGTTTGTCGATGGCGACGTGGGCGCGGCCGGATCGACCGGGAAGGGCGAAGAAAACATCAAGATTAGCGGCGGGCACACGATTGTGGAGCTGATGCGCAGGGGCATGAAGCCGTCGGACGCGTGCCTGGAAGCGCTGGGCCGGGTGGTGCGCAATTACAACGGAGACAAGCAAAAGCTGGGAACCTTCCATTTGTACTACTACGCGGTAAACAAGGACGGGGAATACGGCAGCGCGTCGCTGTGGAAGAATGGCTACCAGAAAGAGAAAGGCGCGCAATTCGCGGTGCACGACGGGACGGAAGCGCATCTGGAACCCTGCAAAGTGTTTTTCGATGAAATCGGGCACGAACCCGAGGATTGATCCTGGTGAGGTATCCTGGGCCGAAAAAAATCCGCACCCTTAAACCCGAAGGGTGCGGCACCCAGACCGTAGTTCTAATCGTACGCTGGCGGCAATAAGCCACGCGCGCGCTGTTCGAAGGTGAGGCTTTCGGGCGTATTCTATAAGGTTATGGACCAGGTCAATATTCTGATTGTTGGCGGTGGAGTGGTCGGGTGCGCGATTGCCGAAGCGTTATCGCGGCGTTGGCAAGACATTTTTCTGGTGGAGCAATTTCCGAAATTCGGGATGTCGACGAGCACGCGCAATAGCGGCGTGATTCACTCCGGGATCTACTACCCCACGGGGTCCTGGAAAGCTCGGCTGTGCGTGGAAGGCAATCGCACGAGCAAAGAATTTTGCGCGAAGCACAGCGTACCGCACCGTAACTGCGGGAAACTGGTGGTGGCCAAAGCGCAGGACGAGGAGCCGCAACTGCATGCGCTGCTGAAAAAAGGCCAGGAAAACGGCGTGGAAGGCTTGCGGATCATCGGGCCGGCGGAAATCAGCGAGTTCGAACCGCACGTGCGCGCTACCGCCGCACTCTATGTGCCGTCCACGGGTATTTGTTCCGCTGAGGAATTGGTGCATGCCTACGCGCGCGTGGCCGAAGGCCAAGGCGCCAATCTGCTGACGCATGCAAAGGTGGAGGCTTTGGAGCCCCACGGCGAACTGCTGCGCGTGACGCTGTCGATCGGAGATGACGAGCAGCACGAAAACGAATGCGTGGAAGCGCGTTGTGTGATCAATGCGGCGGGACTCTATGCGGATGAAGTGGCGCGACTGCTGGGTCCGCGTCCCTGGACAATTTATCCGGTGCGCGGCGAGTATTGCGAAATTCGCGGGCCGCATGCCGAGCTGGTGCGGAACCTGGTTTATCCTTTGCCGCGTCCGGATGGGCTGTCGCTGGGGCTGCATTTCACGAAGACGTTATGGGGCACGCTGCTGCTGGGGCCCACCGCCAAATATGTAGACAGCAAAGACAATTACGAGCGGGAGCGCATGACCATTCCGGAATTCGCGGACGACGTGAAGCAGATGGTGCCGGAAATCGAGGAAAGCGATTTACAGTTGGCGTACACGGGGTTGCGGCCCAAGCTGTCGCCGCCTTCAAAAAAAGGAATGGGTGACTTTGTCATTGAGCCAGACCGGGAATTCCCGAGGGTACTGCAGCTGGTGGGCATAGAGTCGCCTGGTCTTACCGCCGCGCCGGCTATTGCGCGACACGTGGCGTTACTGGTTGAGAATATTTTGAATTAGAGCGCGAAGAAACAGCGGGTTCCTCGGGCGAAACCCGCCCTCGGAATGACATAGATACGATGTAGGCTACCTGCGCTGTTTCGTTCATTCCGGCGAAAAGCAGATCCCTCAGCTGCACAGGCAGGAGTGCCTGTACCACTTATGGTCGGAATGGCAGGTGATTTGCACGCTGCATGAAGAGTGGAAGGGTAATCGAGCGGCAGGCTACTCGACTACAACCCGCAAAAACTTTTTCTTGCCGGCACGGAGTAAAAAGTCGGCTGGCTTACTTAAATCCAGTTCTTTTCGCGGGTCTTCGACACATACGCCGTCGATCTCGACTCCACGTTGCTTGATCAGGCGCTCGGCTTCGCTTTTCGATGGTGCCATTTTCCATTCCACCAGCAACGCGGTTAGCTTCTGCGCGACTCCCCGAGGAACCTTCTGCACCGGCGCTTCTTCCGGCGCCTGGCGTTCGCGGAAGACACGTTGGAAATTTTCCGCGGCTTTTCGGCCCGCTTCGGCGCCCTGAAAATTGGTGACCACTTCTTCGGCAAGGCGCATCTTGGCGTCCATCGGGTGCAACTTGCCGCTCTTTACTTCATTCTTTAGCTCCGCGATTTCCTGCGGAGTGCGGTCGGTGACCAACTCGTAGTAGTTCCACATCAAGCCGTCGGGAATGGACATCATTTTGCCGAACATTTCGGCGGGTGGCTCGGTAATGCCGACGTAGTTGCCGAGGCTCTTGGACATTTTGCGGTCGCCATCGAGGCCCACCAGAATGGGCATGGTGAAGACCACTTGAGGCGGGAGTCCGTACTCGCGCTGAATTTCACGGTGCACCAGAATATTGAACTTTTGCTCGGTGGCGCCCAGTTCGACGTCGGACTTCAGCATGACCGCGTCGTAAGCGGTGAGCAATGGGTAGAGTAATTCGTGAACGGCGATGGGCAGGTTGTTTTCGAGGCGCGAACGAAAATCCTCGCGCTCGAGCATGCGAGCCAGGCGGTAATGGCCACACAAGCGCACAATATCGTAACTGGACATTCCGCCAAGCCATTCGCTGTTGTAGCGAACTTCGGTCTTGTCTTTGTCGAGAATCTTGTAAACCTGCGCGAGATAGGTGTCAGCGTTGGCTTGCACTTCTTCGCGGCTCAGCGGAGGCCGCGTTTCGGAACGTCCGGTAGGATCGCCGATCATGGCGGAAAAATCGCCGATAAGGAAAATGGCAGTGTGGCCCATGTCCTGGAAGTGTTTGAGCTTGCGCAACACCACAGTGTGGCCAAGGTGAATGTCCGGCGCGGTTGGATCGACGCCCAAGTACACGCGAAGGGGTTTGCCGGTTTTCACGGAACTGACGAGTTTCTGCTTCAACTCGTCTTCCGGGATGACTTCGGCCACGCCCTTTTTCAGGTATTCGAGTTGCTGTTCGACGGGTTTGAAATGAGATTCGGTGGTCATGATGTGGGTGGAATGTAATCGTTCAGAACACGGCGGCCTGCGATGCGCCAGTTTCCTTGGAGAATGAATTTCACTGCCTCGCTGTAGATGCGGTGCTCTTCCTTAAGAATGCGCTCCGACAAGGCGTGCTCGTCGTCCTTATCCAGAACCGGAACGACTGCCTGAAGAATAATCGGACCGGCATCGAGGTTTTCATCGACAAAATGCACGGTGCAGCCGGCGAATTTTACGCCATGGTCCAGCGCTTGTTTTTGCGCTTCGAGGCCGGGAAACGATGGCAGAAGCGATGGGTGAATATTCAAAATTTTCCGGGGAAAAGCCGCGACAAAATAAGGCGAGAGCAACCGCATATAACCCGCCAGGCAGATCAGATCGACCTTACATTCCTGCAACACGGCAACGACCTGGCGATCGTAAGCTTCGCGCTGCAATCCTTTCGACGGAATCATTTTTGCCGGAATCCCGCGCTCCTGTGCGCGCTTCAGCCCCAGCGCATCGGGTTGATTGCTGATGACCACAACGATCTCGGCGTCGGGAATCCTGCCGGCAGCGACACTGTCCGCCAGCGCCTCAAAGTTTGAGCCACGACCACTTAAGAGAACCCCAATTCTCTTGTTCATAAACGAAAAACGTTAGCACAATCAGAGACCTCGTCCAAATGACGGCCGCATAGAAGATCAAACCGAGTTTGGTGCGACACAAAGGTCTAGTGCAGACGTCACAATCCGGGACAGGATTTCTTGCCCGGCCGGAAATGTGCAGACCTGTTCTTCATTTGCCCTTCTTACCAGTAGCGCGGATTATTCCTGCTCTCTATCGTGAACCATGTAGTTATCCGAGCGGCCCCGGGTCCCCCTTCCCACCCAATTCCGCTCCACAAAATAATTGAGGGATTATCCGCCCATGGGTAAAAAGGTATTGGTGTGCCTGCTTGCAGTAGTGTCTTTTGCAGCTTCCACGGTTTTTGCAGCTTCCCCTCGTTCCGCAGAAGTAAGTGTCACGCCGAGTTCGCTGGCCTTCGGCAGCGTCACGGTAAATACAGATTCGGCAGCACAAACCATTGCGATTACCAATGAAAGTTCGCGCTCGCGCGAAATCGTGTCGGTCAAAAGCGGCTTGTCGGAATTTCTCGTGACTGGCCCGGCAACACCTCTCACTCTTGCGGAACATGCGACAGCATCGTTCAGCGTGGTGTTTCTGCCCAATGCGGCCAGTTCCTACAGCGGGAGCATCGCCGTAACCATAAAATATGGCGACGGAGAAAGCACGGTTTCCGTGCCAGTCAGTGGGACGGGAAAAGCAGCCGCGCCAGCCACGACGTATTTGCTCTCGAGCAGCGCAGGCAGTCTGAGCTTCGCCGGAACGCTCGTCGGAAGTTCGGCGACACAGTCCGTGACGTTGACGAACACAGGAACCGGCGCGGTGACGGTTTCGTCCGCTACGGTGTCCGGGAGTGGATTTGCCGTGAGCGGCTTATCGGGCTCGGTTTCTCTTGCCGTGGGAAACAGTCTGTCGCTGTCTGTTGGCTTCGCGCCGACGGCGGTGGGCAGCGCAACCGGCAGCCTCACGGTGGTCAGCAGCGCAACCAATTCGCCCGCGACAGTGGCGCTTTCCGGAACCGGGGTTCAGCCGGCAATTTCCATAACTCCTGCGAGCGTGAGCTTCAGCAACGTCTCGGTGGGAGTAACGAACACGCAAGCGGTGACGATCAAAAATACCGGCACAGCCAATCTGACGGTTTCCGCAGCATCGTTGGCGGGGACAACCTTCACGATGTCCGGCCTGACGGTGCCGATGACGCTGGCTCCCGGCGCTTCCTCCAGTTTCTCAGTGAATTTCACACCGGCGTCGGCAAGCACGTTCTACGCGAACCTGTCGCTGACCAACAATTCGCCAACCTCGCCCGTGGTGGTGGCATTGTCGGGCAGCAGCGTCGCTCCGGTTCTGACGCTCTCGACTTCGCCGACTTCTGTGAATTTCGGCAGTGTGACCACCAACACCAGCGCGAATCAAACAGTGACGGTGACGAACACCGGCAACGCGAATGTGAGCATCTCGAGCGTCTCCGCTAGCGGCAGCGGTTTTTCGGCTTCGGGGATATCTTTGCCGATCACGCTTGCTGCGCAGCAATCCACTTCCTTCAGCGTGGTGTTCGATCCGACGAGTACAGGTAATCTCAGCGGAAGCGCCACGGTGACCAGCAACGCTTCCAATTCGCCGGCGACCGTCACGCTTACAGGCACAGGCACGGCACCGACAACCTATTCCGTGGCGTTGAATTGGGTGGCAGGCTCTTCCGCGGCGGTGGCCTACAATCTCTATCGCGGGACGGTGTCGGGAGGGCCGTATACTAAAGTGAATAGCAGCGCGCTTTCGACCACGTCGTATACCGATAGCAGCGTTACGGCAGGCCAGACGTATTATTACGTGGCGACGGATCTAAACTCGTCGGGTCAGGAAAGCAGCTACTCGAATCAGGTGACTGCCGCGATTCCGTAGTCCGCGTTCCCAGCGACGGGCGAACGTGCACAAGTGCCTGCCGGCCATCCCTTCCGGCAGGCACCTTTCGTTGATGGTGCCGGTTTGTTTGCAAGCGGCGAAGCGAGCGCTAGTGAATGCCTTTGCTGTTCAGGTACGGACCATATTTCTGGTCAGATGCCTGGATATGGTTGACCAACCAGTTCTTCAGAAAGTTCATGACTTCGAGGGAAAGCGCGACGGTCTGACCTCTCTGATACTTTTTCTGCACCTCCAGCACTTGGCGAGTGAGCGCATCGTGTTCTTTTTTGTGGGCGGCGGCAGCGGGATAGTTGGTCTGAGCAAAAAACTTCTCTTCATGGGCGAAATGGATTTTCGTGTAATCCACCAAACCATCGAGCACCTTGCCCAACGTTTCTTTTCCCTGGCCTTTCATGACCGCATCGTAGAGTTCATTCAACAGGCCTACTAGTTTCTGGTGATCGGTGTCGAGCAATCTGACGCCGACCGCCATTTTTTCGTTCCAACTCATCAACGGCATACTTGTTTTCCTTTCTTGCGTGCAGGCGACAGCAGAGACACAATCTTCCGCCCGCTCGTGAAGGTGCACGCAAAATGCCAATGGAAAAGAAAAGGATTTGGTGCAGGAAAAAGGAAATGGAAGGAGCAACGAGCGTTTCGCGAAGAGCGGCGCCGTTTCAAAAAGGCACCCTCAGCCCAGAAGCGAACAGAACTATTCAGAGGACTCGCTTAAAAATCTTCGGAAAAGTCGAACGAGAAATTTTCAGGGGCTAAAAGCCCGCCTCATGTTGTGCGACGTACGTGGGGGCTAAAAACCCCCGGCTCCTAAGAAGGCGGTTCTCCACAAGCTATTTACGCCTGCAGGTTGAGCGCGCCGGAATAAATCAAACGCGCTTTGCCAGTATCGCCGCGTTCGATGCGGCCGATACGGAAAAATTTCTCGCGGCGCCGTTTCAAATCGGCTTCGGCGTTCTTCACGTGCTCCGCAGGTACAATCACAATCATGCCGATGCCCATGTTGAAAGACTGCAGCAATTCGTCGGTGTCGATTTCACCCAACTTCGCGAGATATTTGAAAATAGAGGGAACGGGCCAGGCGTCCAGATCGATGATGGCTTTCACGCCGCTGGGCAGCACGCGTGGCAGATTGCCGGGAATGCCGCCACCGGTGATGTGCGCCATGGCGGAAACCCAACCCTTGGCCAAAAGATTTTTGACGGCCGGTGCGTAGCAAAGGTGAGGCTTCAGCAACTCGGCCCCGATTTTATTGCCGACCTCGGCGACATAAGTCTCGGGTTTCAGTTTGGCCACTTCGAAGACGAGTTTGCGGGCCAGCGAATAGCCGTTGGTGTGCAATCCCGCCGAGGGTAGCCCCAGCAAAGTGTCGCCGGGCTTGACGGACTTGCCGGAAAGAATCTTCTTGCGTTCCACGGCGCCAACAATGAAGCCCGCAAGGTCGTACTCGCCCGGCGGATAGAAACCCGGCATCTCGGCAGTTTCGCCACCGATCAACGCGCAGGCCGCTTTACGGCAAGCCCGACTCATGCCGTCGACCAGTTGTTCGACGACGTTGGGCTCGAGCTTGCCCATGGCCAGGTAATCGAGAAAGAACAGCGGCTCGGCGCCCTGCACAAGAATGTCGTTCACGCAATGATTGACGAGGTCGCCACCGACGGTGGAGTGCACACCCATCGCCATGGCAATTTTGAGTTTGGTGCCCACACCATCGGCGCTGGATACCAAGACCGGCTCCGCCCAGCGCTTGCCGTCCAAGGCGAACAAGGCACCGAAGCCGCCAATGCCACCAAGAACCGCAGGCGAAAAGGTTTTGCTGGCAAGGTGACGGATGCGCTGCTTGGCGTCGTCAGCGACAGCTATATTTACTCCTGCGTCGGCGTATTTCATATTTAGCCGCCTCTACGAGTGGTTCTGGTTCTTTCGCGGTATAGCAGTTGTGCAGCTTGCTGACTCATGGCCACAGAGACCGGAGCGGCCACTAAGGAAGAGCGATGCGTCACAAGTCACACGGTGGGCGGTCATGTTCTTGAATCCTACAGCAGCCCCGCCTCTGGGTGTGTCAGGGCACCTACAGCTTAAAACACATGGAACAGTCTGCGCCACCGTACAGTTCCGGGATGGATGAGCGCATTGAGGTAGGCCTCGAAACGCGCGCCGATGTCGCCATTCCACGCATCACGTGGCGCATCCAGAGACATGTAGATAATGACGGGCGTGCCTAGAATATCTTTGCGCGGCACACATCCCCAGAAACGGCTGTCGTAGGAATTGCCACGATTATCGCCCATGGCGAAATAACAATTTTCTGGGACCTTATAGGGAAACTTGGTGACTTCGTAGCCGATGGGAGCTTGACCCGCCGGAGCCGGCTCGGTAAGACCGAGGGTGTAAGGCTCGGCTTGGCGCTTGCCATTGATCCAGACGGCGCCATCGCGAATATCGATGGTATCGCCGGGCAGGCCGATGACCCTTTTCACATAGTCCGGCTGCGTTGGATCGAAAGGTGGCTTGAAAATAATGATTTGCTGCCGCTTGGGATTACGCCAGAGCGGAACGTGGATATTCGTAAAGGGAATGCCGGCGTCATAGCCGATCCGGCTCATGATCAGGTGATCGCCGATGAGCAGGGTGTTTTCCATGGACCCGGAGGGAATTACCCGGGCTTGACCGAGCGTGCCGTTGATGAGCAGAAAGGCGAGAATCACCCAGAACCACGCGATGACTTCACTTTTGACGCGCACGCTCAACGGCACTGCCGGCGCTTCTTCCTTCTTCACTTTCGTATTGATTGCATCCGCTTTCACGAGTCACCTTAACCGTCATGGAGCCACGCACGGCTACCCAACACAGACTGCCAGCCGCGTTCAAAACGTTTCGAACAATCTTTTCCAGCGAACTTTACTGGGATGGATGACCGCGTCGGCGTACGCCAGGAACCGCTCGCTGATATTGCCACTCCAGGCGTCTTCAGGCTCGTCGACGGACATGTAAATGGTCACGGGCGTACCGATGATGACATCGCGCGGGACGCAACCCCAAAAACGGCTGTCGTAGGAGTTGCCGCGATTGTCGCCCATCACGAAATACTGATCTTTCGGTACGGTCATTGGTAAGCCGTGGAAGCGCGGTAGCCGTTCGTCCGGCGAGGGCATGCGCGTAGGACCGGTGGTGTAGTTCTCTTCGAGCTTGTTGCCGTTAATCCACACTGCGCCGTCGTGTACGTCGATGGTGTCGCCGGGCAGGCCGATGACGCGCTTGATCAGGTCGGGATTATTGTGCCCATACGGCGGATGGAAGATGATCATTTGCTGGCGGTGAGGATTCTTCCACAGCGAAATATGCCAAGGAGTGAACGGAACACCCGCGTCGTAGCCGATACGGCTCATGATCAGGTGATCGCCCACCAATAGCGTGTTTTCCATCGAGCCCGAGGGAATCACGCGCGCCTGACCCAACGTGCCGTTCACCAGCAGAAACACAAGAACGACCCAAAACCACGCGATCATTTCCTGCTTCACGCGAGCACCGAAGGGATGCTCGGTTGGGTTCACCTTGTTTTTCGACGTACCGGTTGGTTTAGCCTTCACGTTCCACCGTAACTTCCTCTTTCAGCCGCGCGTTGGTGTTGTCTTCTTTCACTTCGAGTTGCACCAGGTCGGTCGGGTAGACGCCGGTGTAACACGAGGAACAGAACTCCCCTTTCTGGTCGTTCACCGCCTGCCGCAATCCGGCGAGCGACAGATAACCAAGGGAGTCCGCACCCAAATACTTGCAAATCTGCTCGGGCGTGTTTGAAGAGGCGATCAACTCCTCTTTCGTAGGGGTATCCACGCCATAATAGCAGGGCGAAATGGTTGGCGGGCAACTGATGCGCATGTGCACTTCCTTGGCTCCCGCTTCACGCATCAGGCGCACCAGCTTGCGGCTGGTCGTGCCGCGCACAATCGAATCGTCTACCAATACAACGCGTTTGCCGGCCACTAAGTTCCGTACGGGGTTCAGCTTCAACTTGACGCCAAAATTCCGAATGGCCTGGGAAGGCTCGATAAAGGTGCGCCCAATGTAGTGGTTGCGGATCAGGCCCATGCGGAAGGGGATGGCGGATTCGAGCGCATAGCCGATGGCGGCGGGGACTCCGGAGTCGGGAATGGGCACAATCATGTCTGCCTCGACAGGATGTTCCCGCGCGAGAAGCCTGCCCAGCATTTCGCGAGACTCGTTGACCGAACGTCCAAACACGGTGCTATCCGGCCGCGAAAAATAGACGTGCTCGAAGATGCAGAATTGGTGAGGTTTGGGCGCGCTGAAACGAATGGATTCAATGCCGGAGCGCGAAATGCGCAACATTTCACCGGGCTCGACATCGCGAATGTATTCGGCGTTGATCAAATCGAAGGCACAAGTCTCCGAAGCCACCGCCCAAGCTTCGGCACCTTCTGCCGTGGTGATTTTGCCGAGCGCGAGAGGCCGGAAGCCCCGCGGGTCGCGAATCGCGTACAGTTCTTCGGGAGTCAGCACCAGCAGCGAGTAAGCGCCTTCGACGAGATTCAGTGCATCGCCCAAGGCGGCGGAAAAATTTCGGGCTTGCGAGCGCGCGATCAAATGCACGATCACTTCGGTGTCACTATTGGTTTGAAAAATAGAGCCGCGATGCTCCAGCCGGCGGCGGTGCTCCAGCGCGTTGGTAAGATTGCCGTTGTGCGCGACAGCGACTTTGCCCTTATTGCAATCGATCATGATGGGCTGCGCGTTCAGCAGCGCCTTATCGCCCGCGGTGGAATAACGGGTGTGCCCCATGGCGCTTGGGCCCTTCAACTTGGCCAAAACACTGGGCTGAAAAATTTCTTCCACTTCGCCCATGGCTTTGTGCAGATTCAGATCTGTTCCGGTGCTGGCTACAATCCCGGCCGACTCCTGCCCACGATGCTGCAGCGCATAGAGTCCCAGATAGGTGAGGTTGGCCGCTTCGGGATGGCCGAAGACGCCGAAAACGCCACACTCATCGTGGAATCGATCATCCGCGTATGCCGGTATGTTGGTCATTGGATCTTCAAGTTGCGCTCGAGCGAATGAGCCCACTGGTCTTTCAGAGTTGGGATTGGCGCTGAAACAACGGCCACTCCTTTATATTGGATGCGCAGGGCGTTGTCACCGGTCACCTTGCCGATTTGGAGAGCGCCCAGATCATATTGTCGCGCAGTCGCAAGAACGGCGGCAACTTGTTCCGGGGCCACGGAGAGGATAGCGCGGGTGCCGTGTTCGCCAAAGAGCGCAAATTCCGCGGCGGCGGCGGCGTCGAGTTCCACGCTTGCGCCCAAACCGTTTGACGCAAAGCAGCATTCGGCAAGAGCAACCGCCAGGCCGCCGTCGCTGAGATCGTGGGCCGAGCGAACCGTTCCCGCTTCGGCGAGGGCAACCATTGCATCGATCAGGCGCTTCTCGGCGTGCAGATCGATCGCAGGCGGCTCACCCGCGACGATTCCCGCGATCGTCTTTGCATATTCCGAGGACGACAACTCGCGCGCTTGCTGTAGAGGCGCGGGAGTTCGGAAGGTCGCGCCATCAAGCAGCACAATGGCGTCACCCACATTTCTGAAGGCGACTTTAAGAATCTTGGAAGCATCTTCCAAAATACCGAGAATCCCGATCACTGGAGTGGGATAAATCGACTTGCCTAAGGTTTCGTTGTAGAAGCTCACGTTGCCGCCGGTAATCGGAGTGCCCAGCGCGACGCAAGCTTCGCCGACTCCATCGATGGCCTGGGAAAACTGCCACATCACTTCGGGTTTTTCGGGACTGCCAAAGTTGAGGCAGTTGGTGGCGGCGATAGGCCGCGCGCCGCTGGTAGCAACGTTGCGCGCCGCCTCTGCGACCGCGTGCATCGCGCCCACTTTGGGATTGAGCTGGCACCAGCGGCCATTGCCGTCGGTTGCCAGAGCCAGGGCGCGTTTTGTTTCTTTGAGGCGCACCACCGCCGCGTCACTGGCGCCCGGTCCTGCGAGTGTGTTGGTACGCACCATGCTGTCGTATTGCTCGGTGATCCAGCGTTTCGAAGCGATGGTAGGCGAGGCCAGCAGCTTTTGGAAATTGGCGGTGAGGTTCGCGCCTTCGGCCGCAAACTTGTACCAATCATTTTCGGTTTCCTTGCGCGGGGTGGGCTCGGCAATCGGCCGGTTGTATACCGGACCTTCTTCGGCCAGCGGGTGCGCAGGGATTTGCGCGGCCAAGCGGCCGTGGTCTTTCACGACGAGCATGCCGCCGTCGGTCACGTCGCCGACAACGGTGGCATCGAGTCCCCACGTCTTGAACACGGCAAGAACTTCGTGCTCGCGGCCTTTTTCCGCAACGAGCAGCATGCGTTCCTGCGACTCGCTGAGCATGATTTCGTACGGCGTCATGCCGGTCTCGCGCTGCGGCACCTTGGCGAGATCGATTTCGATGCCGGTGGCCCCGCGTGACGCCATTTCGCAGGTGGAGCAAGTGAGTCCGGCGGCGCCCATATCCTGAATCGCGACCACAGCACCGGTGTTCATCGCCTCCAAGCACGCTTCGAGCAGCAGTTTTTCCATGAAAGGATCGCCGACCTGCACGTTGGGCCGCTTCTGCTGCGATTCTTCGGTGAACTCCGCGGAAGCCAGCAGCGACGCGCCGTGAATGCCATCGCGCCCGGTTTTCGCTCCAACATAAATCACGGGATTGCCGATGCCCTTGGCTTTCGCCAGAAAAATCTCTTCCTTGCGGGCAATGCCCAGCGCTAGAGCGTTCACCAGCGGGTTCTGCGCGTAGCACGGTTCGAAGGCCACTTCCCCGCCGATCGTCGGAACGCCAAAACAATTGCCGTAGCTGCCTACGCCGCGTACCACGCCATCCAGAATGCGGCGATTTTTGGCGGCATCTTCTTCGCTGGTGGTTGGCGACGCGGTGATTTCGCCGAAACGCAGGGAATCGAGGACGGCAATGGGCCGCGCGCCCATGGTGAAAATGTCGCGGAGAATGCCGCCAACGCCGGTGGTCGCGCCCTGAAACGGTTCCACGTAACTGGGGTGGTTGTGCGATTCAATTTTGAAGGCGGCGACGAGGCCATCGCCGATGTCGACCACGCCAGCATTTTCGCCCGGACCTTGTACGACTAATTTGCCGCGCGTCGGCAAGCGCTTCAGGTGCACCTTGCTCGATTTGTAGGAGCAATGTTCGCTCCACATTACGGTGAAAATGCCGAGTTCGGTGATGTTCGGGACGCGACCCAAAATTTCTTGAATGCGCGCGTATTCCTCCGGGGTAATTCCGTGCTCCGCGGCGATCTGCGGCGTTACCTTGATTTCTGTTTGTGCCGTAGCCATTGGTTTCGTGCCTTTTCGTGCTGAGAAAACTATAGGGGCACGATTGAGCGTGCCCCTATGCAAATTCTGTTTTGCTGGCCCAGTGCTTCACGCAGTGGCCTTTGCGGTGCCTACGAGCGCTTCGATCATCGAGCGGAAAACGACCAAGCCGTCGTTGGAATCCAACATTTGTTCCACGGCGCGCTCCGGATGGGGCATCAATCCCGCGACGTTGCGTGCCCGGTTACAGATGCCGGCGATATTTGCGACGGAACCGTTGGGATTGCCGGCGGCGTCATCTTTTCCATCACCGCTGGTATAGCGGAACAGGATCTGCTGGTTCTTGTCCAACTCTTTCAAGGTAGCTGCGTCGCAGGTGTAATTCCCATCGCTATGCGCAATCGGGATGGTCAGGATTTGCCCCTGCTGCGCCGCACAAGTGAACGGGCTACTGGTGCTCTCGACGCGAATGTGCACGTGTTTGCAGATAAAACGCAGGCCGGAATTGCGCATCATCGCGCCGGGCAGAAGGCCCGCTTCCAGCAAAATCTGAAAGCCGTTGCAGATGCCCAGTACCAGACCACCGGAGTTCGCAAATTTCTCGACCGATTTCATTACCGGAGAAAAGCGCGCGATCGCTCCCGTGCGCAGGTAATCTCCGTACGAAAATCCACCGGGAAGAATAACGGCGTCGCACTGATGCAAATCTTCAGACTGGTGCCAGATGAACTCGACCGGCTTCTGCAAAACGTGGCCGATGGCGTGGAAGGCGTCGTGATCGCAGTTAGACCCGGGAAAGACTACGACTCCGAATTTCATGATGCACCTCCGGGTTTCCTTCGGGAATTGACATTTTAACACACCCGGAGTGCACGAAATGGCGGAGAAATGGCGGGCCAAATTTAGTGTGCCGTCCAGAAAATGGCAGAACAACCGCAGAGGCTTCAGGGGCTGAAGCCCGATCCGTTCGTCGACGACTCACGTGGCGGCTGAAGACGCCACCTCCCCAAGAGGAATACAAAGGAAAACTTCCGGAGCCGGACGCCCGCCAAGCGTTTAATGGCGTTTGTTTTTGCCGGACTTCTCTAGCGCTGCCGATTCCCGGCGTTTCTTGTTGGCCCATCCCGGTTTATTGACCTGCCGCCCGCGCGCGATGCCCAGCGCATTGGCGGGCACGTTTTCGGTAATGGTCGATCCGGCGGCAATGTAAGCGCCGTCCGCCAAGCGCACGGGAGCGACCAAAGTGGAATCGCTGCCGACGAATACCTTGTCGCCGATGACGGTAGGGTGCTTCTGGAACCCGTCGTAGTTGCAGGTGATAGTGCCTGCACCGATATTCGATTTGGCGCCGACTTTGGTGTCACCCACGTAAGAGAGATGCGGAACTTTGCTTCCCTCGCCAATGGTGGACTTCTTCAGCTCCACGAAATTGCCGATTTTGGCGCCTTGCTTCACATGGGATTCCGGACGCATGCGCGCAAACGGCCCGGCAATCACGCGCGCTTCGATATGGCTAGAGGTGATGACGCAGTGAGGCTCGAGCAGGACATCGTCGTCCAGCACGGAGTCGTGCAGCACGCTGCCGGTCCGAATGATGCATCGCGCGCCAATCTTGGTTTTTCCCAGCAACTGCACGCACGGCTCGATGATGGAATCTTCACCTACGACAACGTCCGGGTCGACCAGCACGGTCTCCGGCAATTGGATGGTGACGCCGTCGCGCATCAATTGGTCGCGCTTCCAGTCGCGGAAGGTGCGGTCGACTCCGGCCAGGTCCGCGCGGGTGTTGCAGCCCAGCATCTCGCGCGAATCAGCGGCAATTTCGGCCAGTACAGTTTCGCCCTTCGCGTTTAATACGCCAATGGCATCGGTGAGATAAATTTCGCGATGCTTGTTATTCGGCTTCACGTGGGCAAGGGCCGGCCAGAGTTTTGCCGTGGTAAAGCAATACATACTGGAGTTGATTTCGTTCAGTTCGCGCTGCTCGGGCGCGAGTTGCGACTCTTCGACAATGGCCGCGACCGTGTCTCCACCTTTGCGTAAAATGCGACCGTAGCCGGAAGGGTCGGCGAGCACGGCGGTGAGTATCGTGGCCGAGGCATTGCCGCTTTTGTGTTTGCGAATCAGACCTTGCAGCGTCTCTGTGCGCACCAACGGGGCATCGCCCGGCAGCACCACAACGTACTTCGCGGTGCCAATCGCGCGCCGCGACACCAGAAGAGCGTGGCCGGTGCCATTCTGTGGTTGCTGCAACACCGTGTCCACGCCTAACGGCTTGACGATTTCTTCGACTTTCTCCGACTGGTGTCCAACGACGACGACGATTTTTTTCGGCTTGAGCGCGAGACACGCGAGCACGACGTGTTCTACCAAGGGCCGACCGCCCGCCGCATGCAACACTTTGGCTAAACTCGATTTCAGCCGAGTGCCCTTCCCTGCGGCCAAAATTAGAATTGCCACATCCTTGTTGTTTGGCATGACGAGAGCATTGTCCCGTGCCCAGCACGGTTTGACAATGCGTCTGTTGGACGATGCGGTTCGCCCAACACAGGCTTTGCCTGTGCCCTATAATGAAGACGGGCTTTGCGGTGCCCGGTTTTGAAGCCTTGTCCTTATTGCCTTGCGGAACTAGAGAACGCGGCCCTGCAGTGCCCGTACTGCCAGCGTTGGCTCGATCCCAGTCTTGATTCCACCTTAAACGCGGATGCAGCACCGATGGTGCTTCCTCCTCGGCGTACCAGCGGGCTGGCCATCGGCAGCCTGATTTGCGCGATTTTCGGTTGGGGCCCCGGGTCGATCGCCGCGGTGATTCTAGGGCACGTGGCGCTGCGGCAGATTCGGCGCGATCCACTGCGCGTCAAGGGCAAGGGCGTAGCCAAGGCTGGCATTGTGCTGGGATGGGTGGGCATCGTGGCACTCACGGTGATGATCTGGTTGGGAGTTCACTTCCGGAAAATGTTTGAAGAACATCCGCAAAGGCCACAAGCCCGGGAAGTGCACCTGATCACCGCCGGTTTAGTTGGGCACAGGGGAATTAGTCCGCCGCACGCGCTAATGGGCGGGCAGTCGGCTTCAGTCGCAGCCGCTCTTCGGTGGTAATTTCCCACGCGGTAGGATCTGCCAAAAGGCGGCTGACGAGTTGCGTGTGCAGGGAATGGCCCGCCTTGCGCGCTTCCACTCGGCCGAGTAACGGCAACCCGACCAACGCCAAATCCCCGATCAAGTCCAGCGCTTTGTGGCGGCCAAATTCGTCCGGATAGCGCAGCGGGCCGTTCAGCACTCCGTCCTTCGTCAGGACAATCGCGTTTTCGAGGGACCCGCCGCGAATCAGCCCCATGCCGCGCAGGGGTTCAATGTCGGTCTCAAAGCAAAAAGTCCTGGCCCGCGACAGGACCCGCCGGAAGCTCTCGGCGTTGACGACCATCTCTACCTGCTGCTGGCCCACCAACGGGTGAGAGAAATCCACGTAGCACCGCACGGCAAATTGATCCGCGGGATAGATCGCGATGCGCCGGCCGTCTTCCACCACTTCCACGGGCTTGCGAAGCTGGAGGTAGCGTCGCTTGCGCCGCAATTTGCGGACGCCAGCCTGATCGAGCATCTCCATGAACGGTTCGGCAGAGCCATCGAGAATCGGTAACTCAATCGCGTCGATATCGACGAAGACGTTGTCGATGCCACACGAGTAGATCGCCGCCAGCACATGTTCCGTAGTGGAAAGGAGTACGCCCTGCTTCATCAGGCTGGTGGCATAGCTGACGCGAGCGACATTGTGGCCGTGCGCTTCAATCGGAAAGTAATCCAGGTCGGTGCGACGGAAAACGATTCCGGTATCGGCGGGGGCAGGCACCAGCCGCAGGTTGCTCTCGACACCCGTATGTAGACCCACACCGTGGGTTTCCACTTCGCGATGAATCGTAGTTTGAAACATGGGCGGTAGGGATTTAGAATAACACACTGTCAACAAATTGTGAGGATATTTGTGCTTTGTTTTCAATAAGTTATGGAAAATAAACCACAAAACGGCGTGCGGGGTGTGGCTTTCTAGCAACAAAAGGAAGTCCCGATCCTAAAACGCGGCGTTTTTCAGCAGCCGTTGCTCGACTTTTCCTGTGTATCCAACTCTTCGGTAGGTCCATCCCATCCGAATGGTATACTGCTGTTTTGCCTTTTTTGAAGGTGGTGCTGGATGAATCGAATTGCTCGCTACGGAATCTTGATCGTGTCGGTTCTCATCGTCGGCTGGGTAGGCGTGGGCCACGTGTTGGGACGCACGGCCAACGACAAAGCCTACAAGTCGCTGCAGGTGTACAGCGAAGTGCTGCAGAAGATCCAGCAGGACTACGTAGACGAGCCCAACATGCACCTGGTGACCACGGGCTCGTTACACGGCTTGTTGGAATCGCTCGATTCCGAATCCAGCTACCTGACTCCCCGCGAATTTGCGGAGTATAAAGAAAAGGCCGCCAACCCGGGCGTCGGGGAGACCGGCGTCAACCTCAGCAAGCGCCAGGGGTATGTGGTGATCACCTCGGTTCTGCCGGACAGCCCGGCGGAAAAGGCCGGCTTGCATAGCGGCGATTTTCTGGAATCGATTGCTGGTTTTACGACGCGCGAAATGTCCGTGGGCCAAGCGAAAGATCTTCTAGCTGGCCAGCCCGGTACGGCCGTGAAAGTGGGGGTGATCCGTCGCGGTCACACGGACCCCGACCAAATCGACATCGTGCGGCAGAAGCTGGCCGCGCCGAAACCTACCATCGAAAAGGTCGATAACGATACCTTGGCGTTTCGCTTCTACACGATTGACGCAAGCACTGTGGACGAGGTTCGCACGCGGCTGGCCGAGGCACAGAAACAAGGAATCACTCACATCGTTCTGGATGTGCGCGACTGCGGACGCGGATCGTATGCCGACGCCATCGCGCTGGCGAAACTATTCATTCCGGCAGGCACTTTGACGACGCTCAAGGGCCAGACGGTACCGGAACAGACTTTTCCGGCGGATCCCAGCAAAGTTGTGTGGAAGGGTCCTGCCTCGGTGCTGATTGACGTAAGCACCACGGGGCCGGGAGAGGTGCTGGCAGCTGCGTTCGCGAATACCAAGCGCGGAGATATCGTGGGCGACCGGACGTTTGGACTGGCGTCTGAACAGAAAGTGATCCCGCTGAATGATGGAGCGGGCATTGTGCTGACGGTAGCCAACTATTACAACGCGAATGGCAAGTCGATCTTGGAAGAAGGCGTGGCGCCGACCGAGGTGGTGCACGTGGCCTCCGCGGACGATGGCGACGACGGAGACGATTCCACGGCCTCCACAGGTCCGCAAAAAGAACCTCCTCCGGGACCAAAGCCGCTGTCCCCGGATGATACGGTTCTCCGCAAAGCTCTCGAGTTGCTGCATGCTCCGGCAGCCGCGACGAAAAAAGCTGCTTAATCCATACTTGTGAACCCAAAATTTCCGGGCTCCCAGCGCCAATCTGTCGCAGCACTGTGCCTTTTGGTGGCAGCGCTGAGCTTGTGGTTGGGTGGATGCGGGAAAATCAAATCGGCGGTTCAGTCGCTTCTGCATACCAATCGCACGGCGAAGAGCCACCCGGCACCGCCCGCTCGTCCTTCTCGTCCGGGAGCCCCGAGTGGGAAGCTGGCCATTATTCTGGATGACGTCGGCGGTGATGCGGGCGCTGTGAATGGAATCTTCGCGCTGCACTACCCGCTAACCCTCTCGGTGCTGCCGAATCATGCGCAATCCACGGAAATTGCCAAGGAAGCACACCGCCGAGGTTACCAGGTGATGCTGCACCTGCCGATGGAATCGCTGGCCCACGAAACCGCGGAAGCACAGGAACTTCGGCCGGGCATGTCGCCATCGGAAATTTCCGGGACGCTGGACGAAATGTTGCGTACGGTCCCGTACGCCGCGGGAGTGAACAACCATCAAGGCTCGCGGGCGACTGCGGATGCGCAATTGATGTCCGAGCTGATGCCTTTGCTGCGCACGCACCGGCTGTTCTTTATCGATAGCCGTACCATTGCGGCCACGGTGGCTTACGATGCCGCGCAGTCTGCCGGGGTGCGCTGCGCCTCGCGTAATGTGCCATTCCTTGATGATGTGCAGGAAGTGGGCGCCGTTCGTCGCCAACTAGAACTGGCCGTGAAGGATGCACGGGAAAAAGGCCAAGCCATCGCCATCGGCCACCCGCATCCAGCGACCCTGCGGGCGCTGGCGGAATTTCTGCCGGAAGCGGAGTCGCAAGGGATTCGGTTGGTGCATGCTTCGGATTTGGTTCACTAGTAGGACGGCGACAGGCAGAGGAAAAACAACAGCCCCAACGCGACCTGCCAAGGCACGACTTGCAAAATTCTTAGGTCTCCACGGCAACCGCGGAAACGCCGGTTTCGCTTTTTGGCGCGGGAAACAGCCACATCACGATGAGAAACTGCAGCGCAATGGTAAGAAAGCAAAACACACTGCCCTCTGGGCCCACGGTTCCTCCCGTCAGCCATTTGGGCCCGGCCTGCAGCACCGCGTCAGAAAGATGGCCGGGCATGACCGCTCCGCTGTTGGGGACCGAATAGAGGAAGGTTTCGCCCCAATCAAAACTTGCGTGCAATCCGACCGCGTACCACAGATTGCCGGTCCTGCGCAGGGAGAAGCAGAAAAACAGAGCAATCAGCACCACGCTGGCGGCACCGACCCAGCCTTCTCCGGGATTGCTCAGATGTGCGGCGCCAAACAGGAGGGAGAGCAGTAAAGCGGCAGGCCAAAATCCGATGCCGTCGGCCAAGGTATAAAGAGTGTAGCCACGAAACAAAAACTCTTCGAAGAAGCCGACAAAAATAAATCCGACCAGATACAACAGACCCATCTTTAGGATTTGCGGAGCCGGCAACGCGATCGGTCCAAACGAATAGCCGCCAAATACGCGGATCAACCAGATCAACACGGAAATTTCCAGCAGCCCAAACAGAAAGCCCAGCCAGAATTTCCCGCCAAACGCTTCCCGGCCCGGCAAACCATAAGCACCGAGTGGCCTCCGCTCTATGCGCGACATAATGATGGCCACCCCAAACACCACGGCAAATCTAAAAAGCTCCTGCCCTAGTAGGGACCACGCGTCTACCTGGCCGCGCTGGGGATGGAAAAGTTTTTGCGTGAGCACCGTGAATACTGCCGTGCCACCCAAGACCAGCACCACATAAACCAGTAACCGCCAACCAGCGCGCAATCCATGGGTCCCAAGGAAGAAGTTGTTCCCGGGCGGCGGTGCCATCGGCTCCAGAGAAGTCATTTCCGTGTTCTGCTGTTCCATGGCTGCTCCTTGGGCCTTCCCGAAACGTCATTGGCGCCAGCATACAACCGGTTCTGCGGTTCGCAGCGTGGGTTTTGCTTGCCAGAAACGCGAAAGCGGTGTAACCAGTTTAGAGTCGTTCGTTGGTTACATGCCATCTTCCACTTCCCATCTCGTGGCTGGCCGC
Source organism: Verrucomicrobiia bacterium (assembly GCA_035506955.1). Classification (GTDB taxonomy): domain Bacteria; phylum Acidobacteriota; class Terriglobia; order Acidiferrales; family UBA7541; genus Acidiferrum. The sequence continues at coordinate 81,685 of DATJOO010000044.1, read as the reverse complement.
CTGGCGCTCGATTTCGCCAACTTGGCGCCGGCCGCTCACGACCTCTCCTGGGTCGAATTCGTGTCCTTTCTTGTAGATGCGCGACTAGTCACAGAAGATCGTGCGGCACGGCTTCGGCCGCTGCTGTTGAACGAACCGCAAGCCGTGGATACGGTGCTTCTGCGCATTTTGCGACTCCGCGAATCGCTGCGAGCAATTTTTGCTTCAATCGTGGAGCGGAAGCCGGTGCCAGGTTCCTGGGTCGAGCCGGTGAATGGAATTCTGCGCATCACCGAAGGGCATGACGAGATCGTGGCGGACAAGGGCGGCTGGGCGCTGCAGTTTGTGGCGCGCGAAAGCGGCTTGGACTGGCTTCTGGCAGCTATTGCCCGTTCCGCCGCGGAGCTCCTAGTGGAAGGCTCGAACGCGCCTATTCGCCGATGCGCTAATCCGTCTTGCCGGCTGTTCTTTTATGACGATTCGCGCACGCACCGGCGTCGTTGGTGCTCCATGGCGCTCTGCGGGAATCGCCACAAGGTGGCGGCGTTTTTGCGGCGGCAATCGACACGCCACCGCGAGCTGTAATAGAAATGAGCTATTGCCCGAGGGCGGCGCTCTGTTACCGTACTTTGCTGTAACAACCGACACTCCTTTCGCATCGGATGGCTCATGGCTCGCTCCCCATTGCTCCCTGTTCTCGGTATCGCCGCTCTAGTCCTGTTCGCGTTTTTCCTGGCGCCGGATAGTTCCTCTCACGCGCAATCCGCTCCGCCATCGCGGAGCTTTACCTTCACCTACCAGGTGCATGTGCCCGCCACGAAAGAAGCCGGCGGAAGATTGCTGTTGTGGCTCCCGCTTCCACAACAGAACGAGTTTCAAAAGATCAGCAGCCTGCACATTGATTCGCCGGTCGCGCATACGGAAGGCAGCGATCCCGAATATCACAACCCCTACGCGTTTTTCGAGCCTGCTCCCACGCAACTCGAAAGCGGTTTCGATGTGACCGTGCATTTCGTGGCCACGCGCTTCGAGCACCGAGTCGATCTTGCTTCCGTTTCCACGGCGCGAGCTACGAATGGCGCCAGTTCCACTCCGCCGGATCTGCAACGCTATCTCGAACCAGACAAGCTTGTGCCGCTCAACGGGGTCATCGCCGAACTGGCCAAGGAGCATACCGCCGGCGATACCACCACACTCGAGAAAGCCCGGCATATCTATGATTATGTAGTGGCCACCATGCGCTACGACAAATCTGGAGAAGGCTGGGGTCGCGGCGACGCCGTGTGGGCCTGCACCTCAAAGCGCGGCAATTGCACCGACTTCCACTCCCTTCTGATTGGGATGATGCGCTCTTCCGGGATTCCGGCGCGCTTCGAGATCGGTTTCCCGCTGCCCGAAGGAAAAAGCCAGGGCGACATCCCCGGGTATCACTGCTGGGCGGAGTTCTATCTTCAGGGGACCGGGTGGATTCCCGTGGATGCGTCGGAAGCTTGGAAAAATCCGGCAAAACGCGACTATTTCTTCGGTGCCCACGACGTGAATCGTGTGTTCTTCACCTACGGCCGCGACATTCGGCTCTCTCCACAGCAAAAAGGCGATCCGCTGAACTATTTCATTTATCCTTACGCGGAACTGAACGGCCAAACGTTCAAGGGATTGCAAACCCATTTCTCCTTCCAGGACCTCGCTCCCGAAGGTGTCTCCGCGGCTCTGCGATAGCCGTTTGTTCACCTGTTGCCTGTTACGCCTATAGTACTTTTTCGTGGTTGGGCGGTTTTTCCCCGAATCGTATTCTGTAATCGCACGCCATTTCTGGTGCTCACAGGGTTGGTGTGCCGGAGGGTCTATGTCGCCCAGAGTGATGTTGCGGGTATTTGCGCTGCTGCTTGCGGCGTGTTCCCTGTATTCCGTCGGTGCGCTGGCGCAAGATGACACCACCTCGGTGGCCGCGGCCGCGCGGCAATCGCGGCAACAGAAGCAGAACGCCACGAAGCCCGCCCACGTGATCGACAATGACGCCATCCCACCTTCCCCCACGGCATCGAACTCGCCTAATCCCACAAACGCTGCTGTGAATAACAGCACGGCTCCGGCGGCTGACAGTTCCGCGGAGTCTTCGGCTGGCGCTGCGGATGACAGCAAAGGCGAAACTGCTGGTTTGAAGAAGGAAATTGCCGCAAAGAAAGAACAAGTCGATTTCAAGAAGCGCGAGCTAGCCCTTGCACAGGACAGTTATTATTCCAATCCCGAGCACGAAAGCGACACCGCCGGAAAACAGAAGCTGGATGGGATGCAAGCCGACGTCGCCCAGGCTCAGGCGGAACTCAACGTACTCCAGTCCAAGCTGGCCGCGGCTGCTCCAGCGGACGCGAAAGCTGCAGAGTCCGCAAAGCCTTGAGAGGTTGTAGTTTTTTTCAGCACGACCGGTCTGAAATTTTCCACAATTTTCAATAAATTTTTCCTCAGCCCGCGCTTCTTTCCGGTTGACGTGCCGTTCACACCAGCGCAACAATGCGGGGTCCGTCCGGGTTCTCTCCAAGACTAAAGATTTGGCTGTCCAGGGGCTCAAAAACGCTCGTTGAGCAGGCAGCCACTGGGAGAAGCATGATGTCCTTAATGCCGGGCTCCACAGTTCAATGCATCAATCCGCAATGTGAAGAGCGAGGCCGCTGGATGCGTTCCGATGTGATCCGTTCGGAGCAATGCCCTTCCTGTGGCGAACCATTGCGCAACGTTCCGCCGCCGCTGGCTCCGCGGCCGCATTTTCGCCCTCGTCCTCCTGCTGCGCGCCCGTCGTTCCGCCCGCGCTGATTCCGCCCATGCCAGCCAACACCACGAACGCCCAGCCGTGGTGTCGGCATAGAGAGCGCTGAAAAACAAAAAGGGCTGCAAGCGTGTGCCTGCAGCCCTTCGAATGGACGTTGTGCGACTCAGGTGTCGATCATGCCCTTCTGAAGAAGTTCTTCGTCGCTGAGCCACAGATCCGGAATATTTGCCGAGCCGAGCCGCAGAATGTCTTCCAACGCGCCGCGTACCTCGCGCAACCGGAAGTCCACGCCGATCTTTTCGAGCAGATCGATCAGCGCCTGTGCTCCTTCGGCCAGCATCGCTTTGGGACGCACCCCGGTCTTGTCGAGCCGATGATAGGTCACGATGTAAAAAGCGCTTAATGCGGCCCCATGTCGGACGATGTGGAGAAAGCCCCGGGCCTTTGGTTGGTTCGAAGCCAGTTTTGCCAGTGCGGATCCAGTAGGGAGTGCGCTCATCGCGGTTCCTCCTTAACCTTCCGCATCAACTGCACCCGCTGGTACTCCCGCAGTTTTCGCATTTGTAGCAGGCGCCATTGGGCACCATGAGCATGCCGCACTCCGAGCAGGTCGGCGCGCCTTCGTGGGCGTCGCGCGCTCTGGAAGGCGCAAGTTCAGAGCCTTGTGTGCCCGACACCTGAATGGCGGGTGATACAACCGACGCGGGAAGTGGTGCGTGAGCACCCTGATCGCCGTTCAACTTAAGGTAGTCCGTGGAAATGAACCTCCCGCCCAGCCAGCGCGCGATGTAATCCAGCACGGAAGTAGCAAAGCGAATGTTCGCATTCTGCGTAATGCCACTGGGCTCAAAACGGGTGTTCTGCAGCTTGTCCACCAGTGCCTTCAGTGGAACGCCATACTGCAAGCCCAGCGACATGGTCAGTGCCAAGCCGTCCATCACGCCTGAAAGTGTCGAACCTTCCTTAGACATTTTGATGAAGATTTCCCCGGGCCTCCCGTCCGCATACTTTCCGACGGTGATGTAACCTTCATGCCCGCCCACGCTAAATTTGTGGGTTACAGAATCGCGGTCGACCGGCATCTTTTCCCGGGTCATACGCGGAAACATTTCGCGCTGCACCGGCTCGGCTACCGCCGCCTCAACCTTTTTCTCTTCTTTCTTGTTGCCCGCGGCGTTGAGGGGTTGGGAGCGCTTGGAATTGTCGCGATAGATGGCCACGGCCTTTAACCCCAGTTTCCATGAATCGATATAAGCATTCATGATGTCTTCGACGGTGGACTCTTCCGGCATGTTGATGGTCTTGCTGATGGCGCCGGAGAGGAACGGCTGGGCCGCCGCCATCATCTTGACGTGACCGCGCCAGGCGATGCATCGGCCGCCAGCGGTAGCCAGCGAGCAGTCAAACACGGGCACGTGTTCCGCCTTCATGAAGGGCGCGCCATCGATGCGGCCGTTCTGGTCGATATAGCTGACGATTTCGCTGGTCTGCTCCGGGGTGTAGCCGAGCTTCATGAGCGCCTGCGGCACGGTGTTGTTAACGATCTTGATCACGCCGCCGCCCACGAGCTTCTTCATCTTCACCAATGCCAGGTCCGGCTCGATTCCGGTGGTGTCGCAATCCATCATGAAGCCGATGGTGCCGGTGGGCGCCAGCACGGTGACTTGCGAGTTCTTGAAGCCGTGCTTTTCGCCCAACTCCAGAGCCGCGTCCCAGGCCCCTTCCGCGCCCATGTACAACTCAGCCTGCACATTTTCTGGCTTGATGCCACGCATGGCGTTGCGGTGCATGCGGATGACGTCGAGCATCGGCTCGCGATTTTCTTCGTAGCCGGGAAACGGACCCAGGCGCTCGGCAACGCGCGCGGATTGCGCGTAAGCTTCGCCGCACATCAGCGCGGTAACGGCGCCGGCCACATCGCGGCCTTCGTCGGAATCGTAAGGAAGCGCCATAGACATCAGCAGCGCGCCCAAGTTCGCATAGCCCAAACCCAGCGGGCGGAAGTTGTGTGAGTTTTCCGCGATTTTCGGCGTGGGATAGCTGGCGTTGTCGACCAGAATTTCCTGCGCGGTGATGGTCACGTCGACGGCATGCTTGAACGATTCGACATCAAACTGGCCGCTCGAGCCGAGGTACTTCATCAGGTTCAACGAAGCCAGGTTGCAGGCGGTGTCGTCGAGGAACATATATTCGCTGCAAGGATTGCTGGCATTGATGCGCGCGGTGCTCTTGCAGGTGTGCCAGCGGTTCACGGTGGTGTCGTACTGCATGCCGGGATCGCCGCACTGCCAGGTCGATTCGGAAATCTTGCGAAGCAGCTCGCGGGAACCGAGCTTTTCGTTGGGCTGGCCGTCGGTGACGTTCTTGGTCCACCAGTCTTTATTTTCTTCGACGGCGCGCATGAAATCGTCAGTAACGCGCACGGAATGATTGGCGTTCTGGAAGAAGATGGAGCTGTAGGCTTCCCCATCGATGGACGAATCGTAGCCCTGCTCGATCAACACGTGCGCCTTGCGCTCTTCCTTCATCTTGCAGTCGATGAATTCCACGATGTCCGGATGGTCGACATTCAGGATGACCATTTTCGCGGCGCGCCGCGTCTTTCCTCCGCTCTTGATGACGCCCGCAAACGCGTCGAAGCCCTTCATGAAGCTGACCGGACCGGAAGCAATGCCACCGCCCGATAGGGTTTCTTTGCTGCCGCGCAGCGTGGAGAAATTCGTACCGGTGCCGGAACCCCACTTGAACAGCATGCCTTCGGTGCGCGTCAGCCCCATGATCGATTCCATGCTGTCTTGCACGGAATTGATGAAGCAGGCTGAGCACTGCGGCTTGGGCTGCACGCCGACGTTGAACCACACCGGCGAATTGAAACTCATTTTTTGCTCGACCAGCAGGTGGGTGAGTTCATCCTTAAAAGCATCGCGCGAGGCGTCATCGGCAAAATAGCCGCCTTCCTGCCCCCAGCGCACAATGGTGTTGACTACGCGGCTGATCAGTTGCCGTACCGAGCCTTCGCGCTCGGCGGTCCCGGGCTTGCCGTGGAAGTATTTGCTGGTGACGATGTTCGTCGCGGTTTGCGACCAACCCTTGGGGACTTCCACATTGTCCTGCTTGAAGATCGTGACGCCCTTTTCGTTGCCGATTTGTGCGGTGCGCTTTTCCCACTCCACTTTGTCGAACGGGGAGACTTTCCCGTCGGTGAAATACCTCTCGAACACCAATCCGCTGCCCGTGCCGGCGCTGGTTTGCGCTGCTTTTCCATGTAATGCCGATTTCACCGTGGCCATCCTTATGTTCCTCCCCGCTGCAGGTTCCCTTTGTGCCAGCGGGGGAACCTTTATATTTTACTCTTTGCTCCGTCGAGGTGCAGGGTATGCGCCCCGCAAATCTTTGATTCTTGGTGGGTTCCGGCTCGAAATCACGTAAAAAACGAAAAAGCGCACGCACTGTCCTAAGCCGGCTTAGCAAGCACGGCTGAACAGATCCACTCCACGCCTACTTAAAACAGCTGCGCGGAGCTTCTACTTCGCGCTCGTTTTTTTCGGTGATCACGGGCAGGTCACGCGGACAACGTCGGTTCGAGCAAAATCCCCGACTCGGACCGTCTGGCGCTTCCACGTCCCCCGAATCTGGATTCGCAGTATCGACCCGTGTGTCGAAGGTGTCAAGTAAAAATCGCAAAATCTAGCTAACTTTTTCGGCCAACGTCTATATCTTGTGGTGCCGTTGCGGGAAAATCGCGAACCACCCGACGCTTTCCCTTTGCGTCTAATTTCTCTAAGCTCTTTCTTCACAGAGTGCTATGCGAATTTTTTCCGTCATCCTTGCCCTGTCGCTGAGTCTGGAAACTTTCTCAGTTCCATTTCAGCAGCAGACCATTTTTCCCTCAGCGCCCACCGCGTCGGTCGCTTCTCGGCATGTCGTCGGACAAAAAATTTTGGTTCCTGGCGTTTCGAACGCGGGGAAAATTTCCGATTCGCTCTATCGCGGAGCGCAACCGGATGTTGCGCGCCTCAGCGAACTGAAAAAAATCGGCGTCACGACCATTGTGGATCTGCGCAGCGAATCTCGCCACACGCGCGAGCAGGAAAAAATTCAGGCGGAAGCGCTGGGAATGCATTTCGTTTCCATCCCCGTGGGCGGATTTGATCCACCCACCTCGGAGCAACTCGCGCAATTCTTTCTGGTGATGCGGCAAACTCCCATAGAAAAGGTTTTTGTGCATTGCCACTTTGGCGAGGACCGTACCGGCGTTTTTGTCGCCGCGTATCGCATTGCCTTTGAGCGCTGGACGTCCGATCAAGCGATGACCGAAATGCTCTATTTCGGATTTAACCGGCACTGGCATCCTGCCATGGAGAACTATGTGCATTCGCTTCCGGACCGGATTCACGCCGATCCCATGCTGAAGTCCGCGCTGGAAAACTAACCTGTTCTCGTGAGCATGCGCGTAACTGCCCTTTTCTCCCAGTACCTCCGTACTCTCCAAACGTGACTCCTGCTTCATTTCCCACCGCCGGCGTCATGCCTATTCTTGGTTCCAGCATTGGTCCCGCACGGACCTCCGCACTGAGGAGACACTACACGTGCAAGTTGGTCGCTACCAAATACACGAAACATTGGGCGTCGGAGCCCATAGCCGCGTAGTTCGCGGCCATGATCCGCTGATTGACCGCTCCGTCGCCATCAAGCTGTTTTCCCCACAACTCGCGCAAGGCGAGGCCCGCACACGGTTCTTGCGGGAAGCCCGCGTGGTTGGCAAGCTTTCCCACCCCTGCATCATCGCCGTGCACGATATGGGCATCGAGGAGTCGACGCAGACTCCGTATATGGTCATGGAAATGGTCGACGGCCAATCCTTGGAGAAGGTTCTGTCCAAAGGAAGCATTCCGTTCCAGACCGCCTGCCAGTGGGCTGGCCACATAGCGGAAGCACTTGCGGTAGCGCACAACCGCGCAGTGATACACGGCGACATCAAGCCCGCGAACATACTCATCACGAATGAAAACCGCGTGAAGCTCACGGACTTCGGCATGGCAAGGTTGGCCAGCCACCAGGTGGATTCCGCCGTCCGTGGCACGCCGGCGTATTGGTGCCCGGAGCAGATTTTGGGGCGCGCACAGGATGCGCGCTCAGACGTTTTCTCGCTCGGAGTGGTTCTTCACGAGATGCTAACCGGTGTAAATCCGTTTGGCGGTGATAACATCCCGGCAGTCTGCAACCACATCTTGGCGTCGACGCCGCTTCCTCCGTCGCGGTCGAATCCCTCGATTCCCGAGAGCCTTGACGCCATCGTGCAAGGCTGCCTGGCGAAGGAACCGCAAGCGCGAATTGCCTCCGCAGAATCTCTCGCGGAGCAACTGTTCCCCTTCGCTCGCCGGAAAGCCGTTACCCCTCAGCCAGTTGCGGTTCCCGAGCCCACGCTACGCTCGCGCGCCGCGCGCCTGCTGCGTTCCGCCTGATACCCCTCTGCAATTTCTTGCGGTGCGCTTCAAACTTCTGAACGGGTGTACTCGTCTATACCGGCTGGAGGCACTTACCATGACTTCTCGCCGCGCTTTGACTCTCACCGCCATCATCATTTGGGCCGCCGTGGCCGTGACCGCCGCGCCCAAGGCATTTTCCCATCGCCATCCCCTGGCGACTCTGGGCGCCGCCAGTTCTTCCGCGGAAAGCTGCTCTGCCCAACAGTTTCATTTCGATGATCACGAGGCGGTGGTCCAGACGGAGGAGAAATCCATCAGTAAATCCGAAGCGCCCACGCTGCGTGTTCGCGGAGATGCCAACGGCGGCGTGTATGTCGAAGGATGGGACAAGGACAACTACTCGGTCACACTGTGCAAAGCGGCCGAATCTGGCCCTGACGCGGACGCCATCCTTTCGCAAACGCATTTGGTATTGAATGGCGGCGAACTCCGCATCTCCACTCCCAGCTCGAACGATCGCTGGGGCACCCACTTGCTGATTCGCGCGCCGAAAGCGGCCACGCTCGACGTCGTCATAGACAACGGGCCTCTGACTCTTACTCATGTCGATGGGAACGTAAAAGTTCACGCGCAGAATGGCCCGGTCACGGTTAGCGGTTGCAGTGGCGAGCTGGATCTCAGCGCGCAAAACGGTCCAGTCACGCTGGAAGAGAACAGCGGCAAACAAACGGTGCACGCCCAAAATGGGCCGCTCACTTTGTCTCTTTCGGGGAATTCCTGGAGCGGCTCCGGCCTGGAAGCACGCACCACGAACGGACCCGTCACCTTGCAGATCCCTTCCGGCTACCAGTCTGGCGTGATGCTCGAAGCGCAGGGCTCCAGCCCGTTCCAATGCCGAGCCGCGGTTTGTTCCGAGGGCCGCAAAACGTGGGATGACAACGACCGGCGCGTGGAGTTTGGCGCGGGTACGCCGGTAGTGCGGATTTCCACAGAAAATGGACCAGTTTCGGTGCGCTAGCTGCCTCGCCGATTAACCGTGCTTTTGTTCTAACCGCGCGCCAGCCGCCCGGCGTTAAGTTGTTTTCCCTCTTGAAGCTACCCGCTCTTTGGGACACAATCTTGTTTGCGCTGGGGCTTCGAGCCCTTGTTTCCCCGTCCAATCCCCAGGACAGGTTAACTGGGGGTTGCCCCGCGTTCACTATGTCCACTTTACTGCTAATCGTAGTGGCTGCTGCCGTTGGCGCGTTGGTCCTCGGCCTCATTCTCAATTTTCGCCTGAGAGATCAAGAGGTATGGGAAGAACTCGTCGATCCGGACGTGTCTGCTAACCCTCGGGACACGGAATCCGCGACCACCGCCGATGGCGCCGAGCGCTACGACGTCAGTATGGAAGAGTTTGACGAACCCCAGAATCGTCAAGGTGAAGAAGAAATGACTACGCCCCCACTCTCGCAGTCTTCTCGTTCGATTCACGACCGCGAACTCCGACGCAGTTCTCGCGTGGAGCGCCCGGTATCGCTCATCGTGCTCGGCACCAATCGCCGCGGTGAAATCTTTCAGGAGCGCACCGCGGCGGTCTCCGTGAACCTGCACGGCTGCCGTTACACTTCGCGCCACGAATATGCGCCGGAAGGTTGGGTCACACTGCAAGTGACCGGAACCGACGGCGCGAATTCGCGTCCGGTGCGTGCGCGCGTACGCTCGGTCTATTCCGCGCAGAATCCCCGCGAACTATGCCAAGTCGGCGTCGAGTTAGAATCTCCCGGAAATATTTGGGGCATTCCCACGCCGCCGGAAGACTGGCTGCGATTGATCGGCGCGAACAATGGAACGGCCGCGCGAGCAGCCGGCGCCGTGGCCCCCGGGCTCACTGCCCACACTGCGGCTGCTACTCCGGTTGTCGATCGGAGCGCAGCTGCGGAACGCAAAGCGGAGGTCACGGTGTTTCCCGGCCACCAGCAAGCCAGCGCTACTCCTGAAGTCGAAGAAGCTGCGGAAAAGGAAAACCAACCCACGAAGGCCGAGCGTGTTGTGATTACCGCGGAGCAACTGCTGCAAGCGCTGCAAGGTAAACTGCAACTGGCCGCCGAAAAAGCCGTGCAAACCGCGCTCTCTACTCAGTTGGATGATGCGGTCAAGGGCGCTCTGAGCCGCATCGAAGAAGGCTGGAAAGCGAATGCCCGGCAAAGCGAGGAATTTTTAAGCGCGAGCCGGGCCGAAGCGCAGTCCCTGTGGGAAAAGGAACTGAATGGTTACCGCGATCGCGCCGAAGAGGTGGGGCGCCGCATCGAACTGCTCACCGTGCAGGCTCAGCAGGCGCTTGCGGATTCGCAGAAATTCGCTGAGCGCTTCGCCGGTGAATTTGCGCCGCAATTCCAGAATCGTCTGAGTGATTCGGTCGCGCGGGCGCACTCCGACCTGGAAACGCGGGCCGCGGAAATTTCCTCGCGCCATCTGTCGCAGCTCAACGAGAATGCGCAACGCGCGGTGGGTAGCGCCCGTTCGCAGTTAGACGAATCCGTGGCGCAGGTTCGCTCTTTCGCCGAAACCGCGGCCAAGCAGCCCTCGGGCGATTCCGTTTCCCGCGAGCAACTAGAAACGCAACTGGCGGCTCTGCGCGCCGAGCATCTGGATCGCCTGGAAAAGCGTTTCAACGACACACACGCGGCCTTCAGTGAACAAGTCGAGTTGATGCGCAATCGCAATAGTGATTTGGCCAGCCAACTGGAAGGTCTCGCGCTCGAAGCCCGTCAGGCGCGTTCGCAACACGAGCAAGCCATTTCCGATGTTCGTACCCTGGCAACGACTGCCAATCAAGGACTACCTCAAGATCAGATTCATTCCATGCTGAACGGTTTGCGCGACCAGATTCTCAGCCACGTGGAATGGCGCCTGGGTGAGGTTTCCGGCCACTACGATCAACTGCTCGGGCAGCACCACGAACGCGCCAATCAGCTTGCGCAACAACTGGACAGCTTCGCCAACGAAGCGCGGCAGAATTTGGCGGAAGCTCGCATGAGCGCCGAACACGCTCCTGCTGCACCGGCGGCCCAGGAACTAGTTTCCATCCAACAGTCCGTAGGCCACGCCACGCGTGAGTTTGAAACCACCGCGGCGCGCGTGTCCGACCGCCAGTTGGTTCGCTTGATGGAGCAAAAGCAAGTGGTCACGCAGGAGGCGGCCCTGGAACTGGAAGCGCGAACCAGCGAAGCCCGCGCGCTGTTGCAGAAAGTTTCCAACAACACCATCGACGATTTCCGCCGCCGCGTGGAAGGGCAAGTCGAACACGTCATCGCCGAAGCTACCGAACGCGTCAATTCTTCGTTCGCCGCGCTGGATGCGGAGAGCCGCACCGTTGTGGAAGCGCGCCGCCGCACGCTGGAAGCGGATGTAGCCCGCGCTGCCGAGCAATCCACGGCGGAATTCCGGTCCGGCATTAAGGCTTTCCTATACTCCTGCCTGGTTGCCGCGGTCAGCGCCGTCGATCAGCATGCGCAAACCACCCTTGCGGGGCTTTCGTCGGATCCCACGAACATCAAACGCGCGTTGGAAGCTCCGTCGAGCGCCGCCGCAAATCCGGAGGATCTGCAATTTCCTCCGAAGTCTGCTTCCAACTCGCAGTAAGCAGACTCGCTTCATAACCCTCTGCCTGATTTGGCCAGCGACAGCTCCGGTGGTCTGCGCTATAGCACCAAGCTAATTTTATTTTGCAGGCAACATGCTTTTTGCGCTGCGCATCCATGCTGCGTAAGTCCCCTAAGTTTTCCGTGGAGGCGCCGATGGCCCGAGCCCGTCTCTTGCTGTCTTTGAATTTGTGTCTCGCACTGACTGTTTGCGCGCAAGAAAAAACACTGACAGCCGCGAATTCCGCGGCTTCCTCCGCGGCGGAGGCCGCGTCCGCAGAGACTCCGGAGAATCTGCCAGTGCGCCGGGTGGTGCTCTACAAGAACGGCGTCGGCTATTTCGAACATCTCGGGCGTGTCGCAGGCAGCCAAGAGGTGCACATTGACTTCACCAGCGCGCAACTGAACGACGTACTGAAATCGCTCACGGTGCTGGATCTTTCCGGCGGACGCATCACCGGCGTCGATTACAGCTCCGAGGCTCCGCTGGCGCGGCGTCTGGCCACCCTGCGCCTGGCCTTGGGTGAGAAGCCTACGCAGGCGGAAGTGCTTGGGGCGCTGCGTGGCGCGCGCGTCGAAGTACGCAATGGCTCGGCTGCGCCCATCACCGGAAAACTGCTCAGCGTGGAACGCAAAACTCGTTCGAGCACGACGTTCACCGTGGAGACCGACGAAATTTCCTTGATCACCGATTCCGGCGAGATGCACTCCGTCGATCTCAACCCGGCCACCTCCGTGCGCATTGTTGACCACGATGTTCAGCTCGAAGTCGGCCGCTATCTGGGCCTGATTGCCGCCGCGCGCGAGCAAGACGTCCGACGCATGACCATTTCCACCGCAGGCTCCGGCGAACGCAATCTCTATGTGAGCTACATCAGCGAAGTGCCGATCTGGAAGACCACTTACCGCATCGTGCTTCCCAGCAAGCCAGGAAAAATGCCGCTGCTGCAGGGTTGGGCGATCATCGACAACACCGTGGGTGAAGATTGGAATAATGTCGAACTTTCGCTGGTCGCGGGCGCGCCGCACTCTTTCATCCAGGAACTGTCCGAGCCGTACTACGGGCGGCGCCCGGTGGTCGCGCTGCCGGAAAATGTGCAACTCGCTCCACAAACGCACGCGGCGACACTAGCGGGCGGTAATGGCCGCTTGTCTGGCCAGGTTACGGATCCATCCGGTGGCGTGGTGGTTGGCGCGAATGTGCGCCTGCTGGACGAGCAGGGCACCGTGGTCGGCACTGCGTTTTCCGATGGCAACGGCAACTATTCGTTTGCGTCATTGCCGCCCGGAGCCTATCAAGTGGAATTTCAACACCCCGGATTCCGCAAGAACGTGGTCGCGCAACTCAACGTCGGTCCGGGAGAAAATCAGTTCAATGGCCTGCTGCAGGTGGGCAGCGCCGCGGAAACCGTGGAGGTCAGCGGGGGCGCCGGCGGAACGCTGAATACGGAAGCGGTTGGCGTTGTCGCCAGTGTCGGCTCTGTTTCTTACGCGAACCGAGCGCACATCGGTTCCGGCATGGGCGGGGGCACGGGGGGAGGGAGGTATACAGCAGCTTTGGCGGCTGCGCCTAATCTCGAAGCCGCGCGGGAAATGAGCGTGGCGGCAGCGAGCGGTGAGGATCTGGGCGATCTGTTCGAGTACAAGCTGAAAGACCGCGTCACACTGAAAAAGAATCAATCCGCGTTGGTGCCCATCGCGCAAACCGAGATGGAGGCGGAAAAAGTCTCGCTGTGGAACGGCACGGCGTATGCAGGCCGGCCCCTTCGCGCTCTTTGGCTGAAAAACACTTCTTCGTTGACGCTCGATGGCGGCAGCTTCAGCGTTTTGGAAGGCGAAGTGTTCGCCGGGGAAGGTTTGACGGACCCCATCAAGCCTGGTGAGCGCCGCCTGCTCTCGTACGCCACGGACCTCGGACTTCTCGTAGAAATGCAGAAATCCAGCCAGCCGCAACAAATCACGCACGTCAAAATCGCGAAAGGGGTGATGACGCAGACCAGCGAACTTCGCGAAAACACGCTGTACACCGTACGCAATCAAGATGACTCCGCGCGTGTGCTGGTCATCGAACAGCCGATTCGTCCCGGCGCGAACCTGACAAAAGCGACGAAAGAACCGGACGAGCGAGCACCCGGGGTTTACCGCTTCAAGCTGAACGTGGCCCCGAAAACAACAGCTTCCCTGCCCGTGGAAGAATTCCGCGTACTGCAGAGCAATTTCCAATTGGCCGATCTGCAGGAAGAGCAAATTGCGCTGTTTTCCAAGAACGGCAGCATCACTCCGGAGATGGCCGAGGCGCTGCAGAAGATTGCCGCACAACGGGCCGTCGTCGCCAAACTCGAGCAGCATATGGAGGACCGCCAGAAGGACATCGACCGCATCGTCGCGGATCAAGCGCGTCTGCGCGAGAACATGAAGGCCCTGCGGGGGAGTGCCGAGGAAAAGGCGCTACTGCAGCGTTACAGCAGTGAACTCGATCAGCAGGAAACGCAGCTCGACAGCCTGCGCAAAAATATCCAAGCTACCGAGGTGGAACGCGATAAGGCTAACGAGCAACTGCAAGACCTGATCGACAATACGCAACTCGAAGCCACAATCTAACGGAGCGTATCGCGCACAAAAAAACCGGAGGCATCCCGCCTCCGGTTCCACTCTTATATTTTTACCCCTTCAATTCTTCTGCTTTTATTCGTATCTCAGTGCTTCTACGGGATCGAGCTTGGCCGCTTTCACCGCAGGCCACACGCCGAAGATCAAACCAATACTCACACTGACGGCAATTCCCGTAAGCGCGGCCCACAGCGGCACGATGCCCGGCCAATCCAACGTGATGCGCACGACAAACACCAGCAAGAACACCAGCACCAGCGCCAGCAATCCTCCCGCGCCCGTCAAGGTCATCGCCTCCAGCAGAAATTGCCAGGTAATGTCCTTCCGTTTTGCGCCGATAGCTTTGCGTACGCCAATTTCGCGGGTACGTTCGGTCACGCTGACCAGCATGATATTCATCACGCCCACGCCACCGATCAACAGTCCGATAGAGCTCAACACGATCATGGCCAAGTACACCATCATCATGATGCTGTGAAACTCCTGAACTTCCTGCTCCGCGGTGGCGATGGAGAAATTGTCCTTGCCGCCATACGGCACGTTGCGGCGCCGCTCCAGCACGTCGCGGATCTGGTCCACCGCTTCGGTCAGCTTGCCTGGATAAGCCTGCGCGCGCATGTTGATTTCGTTGGCGCTCGGGTAGGTTTTCTGGAAGGTGTTGAAGGGAATCAAGACGCGGCGGTCTTCATCGCCCATGCCAAATCCGCCTTTGGGCTTTTCTACTACGCCAATCACGGTGAAGTCCGCCCCGTCGATCCTGACGTCTTTTCCGATTGGATGCCCTTCAGGGAACAACACCGGCGCGACGTTCTCGCCCAGCATCACTACTTTCTCTTTGTGCAGGTCGTCGCCCTCGCTGATGAATCGGCCTTCCAGCGTTGAAGCGTTTGCGTAAACCTGGCCGAAGTTAGCCTGCACGCCGCGAAAATCAATCGCGGACACAGCGCCGGATTTGGTGCGCACGGTGTGAGCATGGTCCCAATCCGTCTGCAGGAAGGTCGTCACACTTTTTACTGCGGGGCAAGACGCCTGGATTGCCAGTGCATCCTCTACCGTGAGCGGCTTGCGCTGGCGCTCTTCCAACGGCGGAGGACCATTGTGGCGGCCCTGGTCCCACTTGGTGATAAACGCGGTATCCGCGCCAAATTGGTTGATGTTCTCTTGGATCTTCTGGTCGAAGCCGGTCAACAGTGCAGCTACCAGCATGATTACGCTGACGCCCAGCACCACACCAAACACGGTGAGCGCACTGCGCATCTTGTGGGCGCGCAGCGTGTCCATGGCTTGCCTCAGATTTTCGCCGTATGCGTGCTGTGCCATGATTCGCCCGCCTACCCGTCGGCCCGCAGCGCTTCAATGGGATCGAGTTTCGCTGCGCGCATCGCCGGGAAAATTCCAAAGAACAGGCCCACACCGGTGGCCAGGCCCAAGGACAGAAGCACCGCGGCCAGTGGCGTCTCCATGGGGAACGAAAATACCGCCTTCACCAGAAACACCACAGCGTAGGCGGTGAGAATCCCGATAAATCCGCCGGTGGCGGCCAGCACCGACGATTCCGTAACGAATTGCAGCAAAATGTGTTTCTTGCGCGCACCCAAAGCACGCCGCAGTCCAATCTCGCGGGTACGCTCAGTCACGCTGGCCAGCATGATGTTCATGATTACGATGCCGCCGACCACCAGGAAAATGCTCACCAGGGCCATCGCCACCACCGCCAGGTTACCGGTCAGGTCGTGCCACAACTGCATGATGGAATCAGAGGCCAGAATGGCGAAATTGTCGGGCGCGTCGTAAGGCAAATGCCGCCAAGCGCGTAAGTACATACGCGCCTCATCCTCGCTGGCCTGCATCATCTCCTGGCTGGGCGCCTGCACGAAAATGGTGATCCAGTCGTCCGCCTTGTGCCAGCCCTTCCGGTAGGTATTAATGGGCATGATCATGTAGTTGTCTTGGGACTGGCCGAAAGCGCTGCCCAAAGGTTCCGCGACGCCAATCACCTGATAGGTGTGCGTTTGCGCGCGAATGGTTTTGCCTATGGGATCTTCATTGGGGAAAAACTTGGCCACCAGGTCCGGCCCGATGAACACGACATCTTCGCGATGCTCGTCGTCCGCTTCGGTGATAAACCGGCCTTCTGCCACGTTCAGGTTGCGCACGTCCGCGAAATTCGGCGTCGCTCCCATCACGTCGGTGTTTTCCATCACCGCATTGCCGACCTTGGTCTGGAGGTTTCGGTCTTCCTCCGCAGCCACCGCGCTAGCCAGCTTCATACTCTCGCGAAGGCGGCGCAAGTCCTCCATATCGATGTACGGACGCTTTTGGGCCTTGATGAAGTCATCTTGACTGGTGATGATGCCGAAGCGGTCGACGATAAAAACATTCGCACCCAGATTGGCAACGCGTGTAGCAACGTACAGGTTCAGTCCGGCGATCACGCTCATCACCACAACCAGCGTCAATACCGCCAGGATCACTCCCAACAGCGTCAGGAAACTCCGAAGCTTGTGCGCCCGCAGGGCATCCAGCGCCAGCTTGAAGGTCTCCCCGAAGGTGCGCCAGGCGCGCCGATACCGTTGCCATCGGGTGAGGGCTTCCCCCGAGGCCTTACCCAGTCGCGCTGCGGATAGCCCGTCGAGGGGCACCACACCCATACCGTTCTCCTACATCTAGAAATACGTGTGTATGGCTCGGATTGTTTCCAAACCAGGTTCTTTCCCGCTCTTTAGACGCACTCCAAGCAGTATTTGTTCGCGCCAGGACGCGCACTTTCTTCTTGTTAGAGGGTATCGACTGGGACTTGAGATGTATGTGACCCGAAGGGCGGTCGGCAGATCCCTCTGCAGCACGTCAGAACCAAGCCCAAACCCGCAGCCTGGTTTAGAACCAAATCTATTATATCGAATAAGTTGCCAGTAGGTCGAAACGAACTTGCTTGCGCCCGCCGAAGCCCCGGCTCTAGCTCATGCCGGTAGGACCAACGGACCGAAGCAATGTGCGTTCAACCTCTACTGTGTAACGGTGATCGTCAGGCTGGCCGCGTGGCTGGTTCCCGAGCCCCCCGTCGTTGCTGCCGTGATAGAAACTGTACTTGTTCCGACTGGAGTCCCTTGATTTTTACCTCCGCCACCGCCTCCCCCACACGACGCTAGCCCGGCCGAAACCACCAAGAGAATAAGCATGGCCCAGACCGGCGCTGGTATGCGCCTCTGCTTGCGGAATGTGGCGAACGCCAGCCAGGTTGCGAGAAGCGCAAACATCGACGCGTAAAGATAAAGATAAGGTCGGGAACGGGGCAAAGGTGCGAGGAATGCCGAGCCCTTCGCCGTGGTTTGTACGACGAGTGTGGCGGTGGCCGGACTGCCATTGGGGGTCACAGAAGTTGGGTTGAATGTGCAAGTGGTCTCTGCAGGCAATCCGCTGCAGGAAAAACTGACGGCTGAGTTGAAACCATTCAGCGGCTTGACCGTGAACGTTGCTGTGCCGCTCTGACCTTTCACGATCGTGAGGCTGGAAGGACTGACAGAAAGCTGAAAGTCCGGTGCTGGCAGGTTGATGGTGTACGTTGCGCTGGCCAGCGCGCTGTTCGAGAAACCACTCGCGGTGGCAATTGCCTGGATGGTTTGCGTAGAGTTCACCGTGATGGGATCAGTATAGGTACTCGTGGTAGCCGAGGTAGGAGGCGTCGACCCGTCGGTCGTGTAGTAGATTGTGGCACCGTTTGTCGAATCCGACAGTGTCACCGTCTGCGCAGAAGTGTAGGTTCCCCCCGCGGGATTGAATGTGGGAGTGGCTGCCGCGGTTCCTTGCGCGGGAACCGCCAAGAAAGCGTGGAATACGTAATTGGCATCCTCGTAAGTACCGGTGACTTGGCCGCTGGCATTGATGGCAATGAGGACCGTTCCCGAAAACATGTTTTCATAAACTGCGTTTGGGCCATCGATGGGCGCAGTGAATGTTCCATTGGGGGCACGCACGAAACCGTGATGGTCGCCCTGCCCGTCGGTATACACGCCCGAGATCGTGCCTGCTGCGTTCATGCTGGCGGCGAGCGTCCCAGGAAACAATCCGGCCGTAACCATGCCCGGCGCATCGAAAGTGGTGAAGGTTGGAGTAGTGCTGGAGGCGGTATATATGAAACCGTGATTGTTTCCCCCATTGGCGTACACACCGGCCAGATCTCCAGCGCTGTTGATACTGGTGGCGACGGTACCGGAAAATTGCAGTTTGCTACTGCCGCCGGTCCCGGCTCCTGGTGCATCGATAGGCGAAGTGATCGTCCCGTTTTCGTCACGCAGGAAACCGTGAAATGTCGCGTTGGCGTCTTTGTAGAAGCCGGTGATGCTTCCGGTGGCGTTGATACTTAGAGGGACGGTCCCCTCGGTCGCAGAAGTGCCAGCTCCGGAAACGTCGAAGCTGGTGAAGGCGCCAGCGGAAGTCCGCACAAACCCGTGACGAACATCGCTCGTGTCGTCCACCCAGATCCCCGCGATATCGCCCGCTGAATCGATGGCGATCGGCAGGGTTCCACGATGACCGACGGTGGTGGGAGCACCGGGCGCATCGAACTCGGTGATCGCACCCGAAGCACTACGAACGAATCCGTGGTATGCGTTGTTGGCGTCGAAGTACATTCCTGCAATCTCATCGCTGGCGTTAATGCTGGTGGGAAAGGTTCCTTGATTCAGGGCGTTGCCCGCGTGGGGAGAATCAAACTCGGTGATCGTCCCGTTCGCAGTGCGGACGAAGCCGTGGGCCACATTTGTCGCGGTTCCATTGGTGTTCAGGTAGATGCCCGCGATGTCGCCGCTGTCGTTGATGCTGGTGCCCATGGTTCCTTGAAGAACGCCGGTGCCCGCATCGGCGGCCTGGAAATCAGTGAAGGTGTAAGAATTGGTGCTCTGGGCGTGGACCGTTTGAGCACGCCACAAGGGAAATCCGCATGGCGCCTTATTGGAAGCGAGGTTAAAAACGGCCAAAAGGATCAGGGTAGCCAACAACAGCACCACGCTTCCGGTTTTTCGTGTGCGATAGATCGCCTCTCGTATTGGCTGTTTTGCGCAAGACACCATTTGGGTATTGGAAAGCTTAGGCGAGTACCGCTGTCTCATGGCGAGATCCTCCAAATGCAGATGCGGGTGAGCGCGAGTGAGCTAAGGCTTGCAGCGGTATGCTTGGGAAGTCAATGGGGCTAAAGAAGATTTGATATGAAATAGGTATGAAATAACGCGGAAATAGGGCACTTTCTAGTCGCGGCGCTAAGGAACCATGTTGCCGACGGGAATGAACTGCGTTTTGCATCCGACTATGCAACGGACCTTCTGAAAGGCAGCTTTTTCTGCCGCGCTTAAGGTATGTGCATTCCTGCCTGTTTGATAAAAGCGCTCATGCGCGCTGCGAAAATCATCGCCCCCCGCATAGGCCGCCATGAGACGAAGATTTTTATCGAACTCGTACCAAATGGGACAGCCACGGGGCTTGATGCATTCCAGCACAGTTAGCCGGATGACACCGTGATCGACCGTCGGATCCGTTGCCTCGTTGTACTGAAATAGAGCGCGATTCAAATCGCTTCTGGGAAAAAGCAGACGCAGGCGCTCCTCGGCTTGCCTCATTCCGTGAATCTGGAATTCCGGTTGTACTTCTGTGGAAGCACCAAACACCCGATCGGGATCTAGGACCACTAGGGTTGCCTGGTGATCGTACTCGCTCATTCCCGTGGCGATAATCTCCTCTCTGCCATCGCCATCCAAATCGCCGAGCGTCAAATATGGCAACGCTCCGGAATGCCAATACTCCGAGATTAATGTACCGTTGGAATTGAGCATCGCGATCTGGTCAGGCCACCATGGGTCGTGCGCACTGGAAACCACGATGCGGGCAGTCCGCTTTCTTGTTGCTTTAAGCACGCTCAACGAATAGGTCTTGTACGTTGCGGGAGTTCCGCGGAGTTCCGGCAGTTCACGCCCGGGAGTCCAGCGCCATTTCTCCTTACCGCGATCGGAGTAGCAGATCAATGTAGAGGAGTGCGGTTCAGCCGGATGAGCCGCGGGCGAATAAATGAAAAGGACACTGGTATGGCCGCTGCCCTCCAGATCTACGAACCAGACAGGCGTGTGTAGGTACACTGCATAGTACCAATCGGGTCCAATTCCCTCAGGAAAGGTTTTTCGCCAAAGCTCCTTGCCGTCCGCGTTCATCACCACGAGGGCAGAACCGTCTAGCCGGGCGGACTTGGGCTGCTCCGGAAGAAAGAGGAGCCGGGTGGAGACGTAGCCCAGAATCGCAAGGACGCTGAATGCCACGATCAGCAGCGCTTTCGTCCAGTTCTGAAGGCCTGCCAGTTGCGATCGTGGCTGCGGATGCGGCGCTTGCGCCGTAGCGGGAAACAGTGAAATTGACGCAGTGGCGCCGTTTGGGTTGCGCTCCATAGCGTCCATCCACCGCGTTTGCTGCTGGCCATCACCCGAAGGTGCGCGCTTAGGAAAATAGATAATGATTTGATCCGATGTTCCTTCGTCGTTGTAATAGGATTCCACCGCACGGCGCAGCCGATTCATCTCTGTCGCAACGTCTTTGGCATGTTTGGTTTTGGTTTCCGTCGGCCATAATTCATGAATTACGACTTCAGCGGTGAGGGTAACCTGGGAACCCAGGTTCCTGTGCAGGACTTGCAATAGCTTTCGAAGCTGACTTTTTGTCGCGAGGCTGTGACTCTGTAAAATCCTGTCGACTTGGTCGCGAACGGCGCCGGGGTCCATGGGTTCAGCCGCCTCCGTCGATTGGCTGATGCGCCAGGATTTGATGAGTATGGTTGTAGATGATATCACGCGGCCGCGAAACTTACGGATTCTGAGCGCATTCTGTTGCGGACAAGCCGCGAGCGGTGGGCGCTCGATCCTCGGGTTTAGCCGGTGTTGACGAAATTGGTCCCTGGAATTAACATCCGCGTGAAGTTGAAGTGGCGTTTTTGGCTCGAATTCCTTCAGGAGGCGCCTGTGAGCACCCTTCTTCCTAACGAACGGGAGAGGTTTGCCTCTCGAGTTGCCCTGTAGCGCGGCCTCGTCCCGCCGATAAAAGTTCCCGCACTTAAAAGCTGATCTTCTTGCGTGCCATCGCGCGCAGGAACAATGCGGCCGCCAACTCGCTGTCGATCGCGGCGGCGCTGCGCCTCTCGCAGCAGAAAGACTTTCCGATGAATCTCGAGCAATTGGGGTGGGACCCCTTTTTTGATAACGCCTGGAAATCCGTCGAGGCCGCTGGCACAGAACCGGGGCGCGTCATCGCTCAGCATCGTGCTTTGTGGACGGTTGCCGGGCAGTTTGGCGAATTGCAAGCCGAAGCTTCCGGCAAATTACGTCAGAGCACAGAGGAAAGCGCTCTGTGGCCCACAATCGGCGACTGGGTGGTGGCAAAAGCAAAAGTCGGTGGTGGAATGGTGATTCACGATGTTCTGCCACGCCGCACGCAGATCACACGAAAAATACCCGGCAAACAAAGCAAGCCTCAAGTGCTGGCTGCAAACGTCGACACCCTATTTCTCACGATGGGTTTGGATGGCGACTTCAATGTCCGGCGCCTCGAACGCTTCCTGGCGCAGTTTTGGAATAGCGGGGCGAAACCCGTGTTGTTGCTTAACAAAGCTGACGTGCGAGACGACGCCAAAGAAATTGCCGCATCGATTCGCGCGGAGCTGCTTGGAGTGGACGTTCTCTGTATCAGCGCGCGTACAGGCACGGGATTACAGGAATTGGACGCTTATGTCACCGAGTGCCGAACGATTGTGCTGGTGGGAAGTTCCGGTGTGGGAAAATCCACTCTGGTCAACCGGCTGCTTTGTGCGGAACGCCAGTGTACGCAAACGGTGCGGGCCACCGACAGCCGCGGACGCCACACGACAACCGCACGCGAACTCTTCTTTCTCGGTTCCGGTGCGATGCTGATCGATACACCCGGACTGCGCGAACTACAGCTCTGGGACCCCGGCCAAGGGTTGCAGTCTGTCTTTGCCGACCTGAGTGACTTGGCACAACGTTGCCGTTTCCGCGATTGCCGCCATCAGGAAGAACCCGGCTGCGCCGTGCGGGCGGCAATCGAGCAAGGCGACCTGGCCCCAGATCGTTTGGAGAGTTATCGCAAGTTACAGCGCGAACAAGAGTTTCAACAGAGAAAGACCGACGCACTCGCTGCGCAAGAGAGGAAGAGCAGCCTCAAAAAGACCCACCGCGAAATCCGCAGATACTATCGGGAACGGGACGTGCCGTAGAATCCGAAGATCGACACAGCCGTGAATATCTACTTTTCGGTTTCGTGGATGAGCACGACGCCGGCTTCGCGGTGGGCGCGAAGGATGGCCAGTTGTTTGCCATCGAACGAGTAATCGCAGCCGCGGATGCGCTCGGAGGTGAAATCAGTGACTTGCACCGTTGACCTAGTGGCTGGCGGGGGAGGGCTGTTTCATCTCCGCAAGCAGCTTTTCGATTTCATCCATGATCCGGTTCATCTTTTTGACGGTCAGTTCGAGCGGTTCGTCAGTGGTCATATCCACACCGGCATCCTTGAGTAGCTCAATGGGATATTTGGAGCCACCGGAAGAAATGAACGCGAGATAGTGTTCTGTGGCGCCCGGTTGGCCGGAAAGCACTTTCTCGGATAACGCAGAGGAGGCAGTGAAGGAGGTTGCATACTGATAGACATAGAAATTGTTATAAAAGTGTGGAATGAAGGCCCATTCGTAGGCGACGTAATCATCTACAATGCAGACTCCCTGGTCCTGGCCGTAATATTTTTTGACAATGTCAGCGTACAGTTTCGAGATGGCATCACCGGTTAGCGGTTCTCCTTTCTCCGCCATTTGGTGCATGCGCAACTCGAATTCCGCGAACTGCGTCTGCCGGAAGACCGTGCCCTTGATGTTCTCGAGGTAGTTGCCCAGCAGTGATAGCTTGACGGCAGGGTCATCGATTTTCTTCAACATATATTCAATCAAAAGCGCTTCATTAAACGTCGATGCGACCTCGGCTACGAAAATCGGATAGCGAGCCAAAGGGTAAGGTTGCGCTTTGTTGGAAAAGTAGCTCTGCATGGAATGGCCAAGTTCGTGAGCTATCGTGCTCATATCCGTATACTTCCCGTTGTAGTTCAGCAAAATGTACGGGTGCACGTCGTAGGCGTTCCCGCTCATATATCCACCGGATGCTTTTCCTTCCGTTGGATAAAAATCGATCCAGCGCTCCGCAAACGCGCGTTTCGCTGCTGCGGCATACTCCGGACCCAAGGGTGCCAGTGCCTCAAGAATGTATTTTTCGGATTCTTCGACGGTGTAATGAGTGTCCGCGGTTTTGACCAATGGAGCGTAGAGATCGTAGTAATGCAGTTCCTGCAAGCCCAGCAGGCGTTTGCGTAGCCTCAGGTATCGCTGAAAGGTTGCCAGGTTACGGTTGACCCCTTCCAGAAGTTTGGAATAGACAGCGGTCGGGATGTTTGGACCATCGAGCGCAGCGTCGAGCGAAGTATCGTAGTGTCGCGCATGCGCGTAAAAGATCGATGCTTGTATGCTGGTGTCGAGGGTGGAGCCAAAGGTTCCCCGGTAATCGCCCAAGGTCTTGAAAAAGGTGGACATGACCTTTTCGCGGTCCGAACGATTCGGCGAGGCGCGTTGTAGTTCGTATTCGGAGGAAGTCAATTTGGTGGTCTTGCCGTCACTCAAGGTGATGGAGGGATGGGGAAAGTCCGCGTTGGAGAATATGTTGTAGGTGTTGGAAGGACCGCTGGAAATGACCGAGGAGGCAGCAAGCAGCTTTTCTTCCGCATCGGTTCCAATATGAGGCCGGCGGCGCGTGACGTCATCGAGGTAGTGACGGTAAACATTTAGTCGAGGCTCCTGCGCAAGAAAAGCGCGAAGTTTGGCATCCTCGATGGTGAGGATTTCGGGTTCGATAAACGCAGTGTCCGCTCCGAAAGTCGCTCCCAACTGCGTTATCTCCTGTTGCATGCCCTGATAAACGCTGACGCGAGTGTCTTGATCGGAAATCAACCCGGCATAGGTCGATAGCCGATAAAATTCCTTTTCGAGCGTGCTTTCCATCTCCAGGGCGTCAGCCAGGCGTTGTGGGGAGCGAGAGAGAGTGCCTTTGAACTGAGCCATCTTAGGCAGCTCAGCGGCAAGCTGATTTTTAGCATCGCGCCAGGCCTGGTCGGAAGAGTAAAGCTTCGTTAAATCCCATTTGTACTGGTCTGGAATTTTGCTGCGGTCTTGCTCCTGGGCTGAAGACGCGATGGCAAGAGCGAACGGCAACATCGAGGCGAAACCGAACTGCAGCAAATTGAGTTTCGTTCTGGGCCTCATGACACGCTCCTCCGTTTAGTTTGCAAGGGGTCACTATGGTTGATCGCCGAATCGAGCGGAGAGAGTTTACCTCAAAACTGGCCGCTGTACTCCGGCGGTCAGCTACTTTTCGGTTTCGTGGATGAGCACAACGTCGGCTTCGCGGTGGGCGCAAAGGATGGCCAGTTGTTTGCCATCGAACGAGTAATCAAAGTCGCGGATGCGCTCGGACGTGAAATCAGTGACTTGCTTGCCCGCCGAGCCATCCAGAGGCTGCCACCAAAGATTGTCGGTCTCGCCGTTGCGAATCGGGTAAACGATGGCCTTGCCATCGGGGCTGAAGGAAATCGGGCCGATGGTGTAGCTGAAGGCAAACTCAGCGCGGGGCCGTTCGAATTCCAGCAGGCGTGCCGGTTGGCTGGAATCGACAGAAATCAGGGCCAGTTTCTCTTTCGGATCGCCCGGTTTCTGTGTAACAAACGCCGCGGTCTTTCCATCGGGGGAAACCGTGATGCGGCTAAAGGCCGGAAGCTCGAATGCTTTCTGGGGCGGCCCGCCCGCAGTGGAAACTTTCTGCAGGAAATTGTCGGCATCGGAATAAAACGTCGTTTTGCCATCGGGCGTGCACGCGGGAAAAACATCCAGCTTGCCAGAGGTGAGCGCCTTCGCGTTGGAGCCGTCCGCATCGGCCATATAGACTCCCAGCGTAACCCGCTTGACGTCAATCGCAGAGAAGACCACATGCCCATCCGCGCACGCGCGCGCAAAATTAGGCAACGTGACCTGAGAAGCGAATGGAGTCTGCGCTCCCGATTCCAGATTCACCAGGGTGAAACCACCGGCCGCGGCAGACACCAACAGTTTACCGTCGCGCGTCCACGAAACCATGTCGTTGGGCGTTCCAGTATTGAATGGCCGTTCTTGCGAACTCCCGCCGCCCAGCGGAAGCACAGACTCGCTCATGTGCACTTGGCGCATCACCGCCGCTACAGCGCGGCCGTCGGCAGACACACTCAGATCCACGTAGGAGTTCGTGTCGCGCGTAACCGGAGTCAGTATTCCATCCGGGTAGGACACAAAGAACAGTTGCCACTGCGCGGCGTACGGAAGCTGCCCCAACACCAGCAACCCTTTGCCCTCCGGAAGCCATGTAGGGCGGAAAAAAAACAGTTTGGTAGAAGTCATGAACAGGTTGCGCTTGCCGGAGTCGGGATCCATGGCAACTAGGCCGGAGAGCGCGCCAGCCGGTTGGGAAATGACCCCAACGATGGCCTTGCCATCCGGCGACCATGCCGGATCGAGAACCTGCTCGTTCAACGGACCGGTGGTCACTTGCTTTTCTTCGCCGGATTCCAGCGAGTGGATAGTGACTCGGTATTCGCCAGCCTTGGGTGAGTTTGCCGTGCCATACACGATCTTCTTGCCGTCGGGCGAGAAGGACAAATTGGTGTCGATGTCGGTCACCAATTTCTCGGGGGTGCCGCCTAACACCGGCACGCGGTAGAGATAGCCTAATGAGTTGCTGCCGCTCTCCGCACGGACAAAATAGAGATAGTTGCCGTCCGGAGAAAACCGCAAACCACGGTAGATTACTGGCGAGGGAGCGACGACCTGTGTGTTGCTGTTCGTCGGAATATTGCGCAGCCACAGGCTTTGCTGCCCATTGTCCGCCAACACGCTGAGAATGTACTTGCCGTCGGGAGAAATGGCCACCTCCGTGGCTTTGCCGGTCTCGGTGATCTTGCTGACGGAGAAATTCTGAAAGGGAGCGGCCTGCGATCGCGAAACAAGCGCGTAGATGCCGTAGGCCGCCGCGGCAAGCAGCAGAACTGCGATCAAACTGATCACGCCCAGCGAGAACTTGTGCTGTTTCGCCGCTGCAACCACTGCGGAACTGCTGGACACCTTGGCGTTTGGAGGAACCGGAGTCTCGTCGGAACTCACCGCAGGGATTTGCCGGCTGGAGTCGGTGTCGCGTTTCAGGCGCATCAGCTCCGCGCGCATTTCCTTCGCGCTTTGATAACGCAGCTCGCGGTCTTTTTCGAGAGCACGGCTGATAACGTCTTGCAGCCTCGGAGGCACGTCCGGGTTCAGCCGAGTCGCAGGAACCGGCGCTTTTTCCAGAATCGCATGAAAGATCAGCGCGGAGGTCTCTCCGCGGAACGGCAGCGTGCCGGTGGCCATCTCGTAGAGCACCGCGCCGAACGAGAACAGGTCGCTTCGAGCATCGAGTTCCTTGCCCCTGGCTTGCTCGGGCGACATGTACGCCACCGTGCCGAGGGTAGAACCCGGTTTGGTCAGGTGCGGGTCATCGTCCAGCGTGCCGGTCATAGTATTTGCGGAAGAAATCTGACTGGAAGAGGAAGTCCCCGTGGCCACTTTGGCAAGACCGAAATCGAGAATCTTGGCGTGCCCGCGTTCGGTGACAAAAATGTTGGCCGGCTTAATGTCACGGTGGACGATGCCTTTCGCATGCGCAGCGTCGAGCGCGTCGGCAATCTCAATGGCCAGGGCGAGGATAGATTCGGTTTCGAGCGGACGGTCGCCGATCTTGTGCTTCAGCGTGGCGCCTTCCAGATACTCCATTGCGATAAACGCTTTGCCGTTCTCTTCGCCTATGTCGTAAACGGTGCAGATGTTGGGATGATTCAGCGCCGAGGAGGCTTTGGCTTCGCGGCGAAATCGCTCGAGCGCCTGGGTGTCATGCGCCAACGTGTCCGGCAGAAACTTCAGAGCCACGAAGCGGTCCAGGCGCGTGTCTTGCGCCTTGTACACCACACCCATGCCGCCGCCGCCGAGGCGTTCGAGAATGCGGTAATGCAACAAGGTGTACCCGAGGAGGGCATCCGGCTCTGTCATGTGGCGACAATCTTATGTACGCCGCTAAGGTAAGTCAACGCACGCTGTCTTTCGAAGAATGTTTATTCGTAGCGCAGCGCTTCGACGGGGTCGAGCTTGGCGGCCTTCATTGCCGGCCATACTCCGAAAATCAAGCCGATGCTGACGCTGACGGTCACGCCGGTCACCGCAGCCCATACCGGGACGACTCCCGGCCAGTTCAGTGCAAAGCGAATGAGAATCACCAGGCCGTTCACCAGCACGAGCGCCAAAAGGCCGCCAATGCCCGTGAGGGTCATCGCCTCCAACAAAAATTGCCAGGTGATGTCGCTGCTCTTTGCGCCAATGGCTTTGCGGACACCGATTTCGCGCGTGCGCTCGGTGACGCTGACCAACATAATGTTCATCACGCCGATCCCACCCACCAGAAGCCCTACGGAACTGAGCACCACCATCGCCAAGGCCACCTTGTCGACGATCTGGTGGAATTCCGCCACCTGTTCCGCGGCGGTGGCAACGGAAAAGTTATCCTTGCCGCCAAACGGCACATTGCGCCGCCGCTCCATCAACTCGCGAATCTCGTCCACCGCTTGCTCCAGCCTGCCCGGGTAGGCTTCCGCGCGAATGTTGATTTCGTCCGCCGCGGGATACATTTTCATGAATGTGCGATACGGAATCAGCACGCGCCGGTCCTCTTCGTCAGCGCCAAATCCGCCCTTGGGCTTTTCCAGCACGCCGACCACTTGAAAATCCGTTCCGTCAATCATGGCGTCTTTTCCAAGCGGACTCCCGTTTGGAAACAACACGGGCGCGACGTTTTCCCCGATGACCACGACCTTTTCCCGATGCAGGTCGTCTCCGTCGCTGATAAATCGCCCTTCTTTCATCGTGGCATTGGCGTAGACCAGGCCAAAGGCCGCTTGAACTCCGCGAAAATCGACGCCGGTCACTTCGCCGGCGCTGGTGCGTATCGCATGCGTGCTATCCCAGCGCGGTTCCACCCACGCGGTGGCATTTTTTACCGCTGGGCAACTCTCTTGAATCGCTTCGGCGTCCTCCAGCTTTAAGGGCTTGCGCAGCCGCTCTTCCAACGGGGGCGGGCCGTTGCGGCTCTGGTCCCACTTGCTGACAAAGGCAGTGTCTGCGCCCATGCGGTTGATTTCCTCTTCCACCTTGCGATTGAAACCGGTGATCAGTGCGGACACCAGCATGATCACGCTCACGCCGAGGACCACGCCGAACACGGTGAGCGCGCTGCGCGTTTTGTGCGTCCGCAGCGTGTCCAGTGCCTGCCTCAGATTTTCTCCGTACGCCTGTGCCATCGCCGGTTCAGCCGTCCGCTCGCAATGCTTCAATCGGGTCTAAGTTGGCCGCGCGCATCGCGGGAAAAATCCCGAAGAACAGTCCCACCGCGGTCGCCAAGACCAGCGACAGGACGACCGCGATGATCGGCATATCCATGGGGAACGAAAACGTATTCTTCACGAAGAGCACAATCACTGCCGCCAAAAATATGCCAATCAAACCGCCGGTAGCCGCCAATAACGCCGACTCCGTCAAAAACTGCAGCAGGATGTGCTGCTTCCTTGCGCCCAGGGAGCGCCGCAACCCGATTTCACGGGTGCGTTCGGTGACGCTCGCCAGCATGATATTCATGATCACAATGCCGCCCACAACGAGAAACACACTCACCAGCGCCATGGCCACAAAAGCCAGATTGCCCGTCAGTTGATGCCACAACTGCATGATCGAATCGGAGCCCAGGATGGCGAAGTTGTCGTCGCTGTTGTAGGGAACGTGCCTCCAGGCGCGCAGCAACATCCGTGCTTCTTCTTCGGTGGACTCCATGGTTTCCGCGTTGGGCGCCTGAATAAAGATCGCCAGGGAATCGTTCGGAGTGTGCCACCCCTTCAGGTACGTGCTGAGCGGCAGAAGCAGGTAATTGTCTTTGGAGCGTCCCAATGCGCTGCCAATACGCGTGCCCTCTCCAACCACTTCGTAGGTGTGTGTTCCCGCCCGTATGGTTTTCCCCACGGGATCGACGTTGGGGAAAAATTTCTCGGCCAGATCGGCGCCGATGAACGCCACCTCGGAACGATGGTCTTCGTCCGCCGGGGTGATGAAGCGGCCTTGCGCGATTCCGAGGTTTTCGATCTCCGCATAGTTGGAACTGACGCCGACGACCTGGGTGTTGTCCATGACCTGGTCGCCGCTACGCGTTTGCATGTTCTGGCGATCGTAGCCGGCCACTTGTTTCGCCAACTGGCTGGTGTCGCGCATGCGCTCAAACTCTTCCAGAGTAATCAGCGGCCGTTTCTGGGCTTTCACCCAGGCATCTTCGCTGGTGATGATGCCAAAGCGATCAATGACGAAGACGTTGGCGCCCAAGTCCGCCACTTTGTCTGCAATGTATTTGTTCAGGCCGGCGATGACGCTCATCACCGACACCAGCGTGGTCACCGCCAGGATCACGCCCAGTAATGTAAGGAAGCTCCGTAATTTGTGCGCGCGCAGAGAGTCCAGCGCTAACTTCAGCGTCTCGAGAAAAGTGACCCAGCCGCTACGGAATTTCTGCGCTCTTTCGGCAGACTCCACCCTCGCGCGTCCTAGTGCAGGCGCACCCGTAAAATTATCGATTGGGGTCGCTCCCAAGCCTGTTCCACCTCAGGGCACTGTATTGTTGAGACAATACACTTATTTTCCGACTTGGCAAGATGACTTCGGGTCCAGTCTTTGCTTTCCACCCCGCGCGTATGCTTTTATGGAATCTGGCTTTGGGCCAAAACTGACGAATTGCTAGGCCATTGCGCGGATGTTCCGCAGATCGGCTTTGCAGCTGTTTGCACTTTGTTTTCTGTGAGTTATACGAGCGCACCACCTACGGAAATGCTCCGCGTCCCTCGGAGAGCTACGGCGTTGCTCTCCGTCTTGTTGCTTCCGGTGCTGTTCGCCATTGGCCAGACCCCCGCTCCCACTAGCCCTACTACCTCTCCCGACCTTTTCAGCCCAGTGGTTGCCAACCAGAAGAAAGGCGAGGCTCTGCTGGACGAATACGAGCGAACCCAGCGCATCGAAAAGAGGCACGTGGGTAGCGCCGGCGCTGCAGATCCTGCGACTATCACCTGTTTCCGCCTGTTCCCCGCAGGCCCCGCTGTCGATAAGATCCCACTTTCTGCGGACGGCAAGCCCACCAACCCAGAGACCTATCGCTCCGACTTGGAGAAGCTCGAAAAGTATCTGCTGTGGGCCATGGAGGATGGGTCGGCGCAGAAAGATGCCTATGCCCGCGCTGAACATAAGCGTAAAGAGCGCTTCGACTTGATGGACGCCACGCATCAAGCGTTTTTGTTCACATTCGAAGGAACAGAAAAGCGCGCCGGACGCACTTTGCTGCGCTACAGCCTTACGCCCAACCCCGCTTACCGGCCTACCACTCGGAACACCACGATTTTTACTCGTGTCCGCGGCACGCTTTGGATCGACCAGGAATCTTCCGAGTTAGCCAAGATTGATGGCTCGGTGACCGAAGACATTTCCATCGCGTTGTTTCTGGCCAAGGTCTACAAGGGTAGCCATTTCATGCAAGAGCGCTACGAGGTTGCTCCCGGCGTGTGGGAGGCGACCTTTGAGCAATACGATTTCGACGGCCGAAAGTACCTGGTTCCCTTCTCCATCCACGAGCGTACGTTCTACACCGATTACAAGCGCGTAGGGCCTCCCAAGGAAGCCGTCGAAGCCGTCCGTGCCGAATTGAGCAAACTGGGGGGCGAACCCGCGTCTCACTAACGCGTTCCTGCTAAACTGAAAATAGGTACTGGTACCCGTCCAGCCGGTCTGGAGGTCCCTTATGCTCAGTCAGCTCCTTAAGGCTTCCGCATTTCTGGCCCTGCTAGCCGCTGCAGTTTGTGTGCGGTCCCAAGATTCCCCGCCGCCCGCCTCTTCGGCTGTTCCTTCGCCCGCCTCCGGAGCCTCGGCCACAACCCCGAAAAAGGTTTGGACCAACGAAAACCTCGGCGGAAAGGGCGGTGTTTCCGTCGTCGGCGATAAGCGCGACCAGAACTACCACATGACTTCGAATGGTCCCGCCGATCCGGCAACGGTCGCGCGCATCAAGAAGAATCTCGAACGGCTGCAAACGCAGCTCGACGACGTCAACGCCAAATTGAAGTCGTACAAAGAATTCCAGTCCGGCGAGGCCGTCTCCACCGGAGCGCGGGATCTTTCCAAAGGCTACAGCCGGACGCCGGTGGACCAGCAAATCACCCAGTTGGAGCAAAAAAAGAAACAGCTGGAAAACGAGGTGGGTGACTTGGTGGACGAAGCCCGCAAGAAGGGCATCGATCCGGGGCAGTTGCGATGACAATGCGTGCGATCTCCGGTTCCGTCATGGCATTTCTGGTTCTCGCGCTCGTTTGCTGCACCCCGCTCCTCCGCGCGCAATCTCCGGATCAAGGAAGCGGTTCGCAAAGTGCGAACAAACCCGGCGATACCCCAGCGCAGGCTTCACCTTCGACAACGCCCGAGAAAAAGAAGCCGAAAAAGGTTTGGACCAACGACGAAATCGGCTCAGTCAAAAGCACCGTCTCTGTGGTCGGCAATGAAACTGCCTCTCCCACCAGCGCGCCGGCTAAACCGTCGTCGACGGACGCAGGGCAAGCACGCCAGCAGCTGGTCGACAGCTTTCGCGAGCGCATTCGCAATTACCAGTCCCAGATTGATGCGATTGATCAGCGCATCGCCCAATTGAAGAACTTCAAGGCGGACAATACCAGCCCGTCCGGCGGTATCAACATCAATCACGGCTATGACATGGTTCCCTTGGAAGATCAGGTAAAGCAACTCGAGGAGCAAAAGAAGAAACTGCAAGGCAAGCTGGACGACACCGAAGCCGAAGCTCGCAAGAACGGCATCGCACCCGGCGAACTGCGCTAGCCTTTCCGATTCCGACACAACGCCGCGTACGTCCCTCGTTCACTTGAACCATCGGAAAATTTCTTTCTGGCCTGCTCACATTCCACTGTCTTTCCGCCTACACAAGAGTACAATCCGCCCAACAGGCTGTGGTGGCCTTCGGATGTACGGAGGTGGTCGATGAGTCGGATCGACTTCTTCCTGGGTCTGTGTCTTTTTGTTCTTGCATTTCCAGTTCGTACCCCAGGATGCTCTCTTTTCTCACCTATGGAAGTGTCCAGTTTTGCGTTGTCCGGAACCGTCTTCGCGGACGGCAGCGATCGGCGCCTCTCTCAAGCGCATATCGTGCTCTGTGACGATGGCGGTGATCCTTTGCAAGAAACTACTACCAACGATTCGGGAGAGTTTTCCTTTCAGGGGATTCGCGCAGGGCAGTACATTCTCCGCGTGCAGGCTTCCGGCTTTCAGTCCGCGGACTTACATATTGACCTGAGCTTCGCTTCTGACCGCGGCATATCGGTCAACTTGAAACCCGAGCATTCCGATTCTTCTCCGCCAACTGCCACGCAAATTATCTCCGTGCACGACCTTGCGATCCCGGACTCTGCGCGTAAACTCCTGGCCTCCGGGAAGCAGAAGCTATACGTATCCAAAAATCCCCAGGACGCTTTGCACGATTTTCAGTCGGCAACCAAGAAAGCTCCGAGCTTCTACGAAGCGTTCTATCAAACCGGAATGGCTTATTTGGCCCTGCAACAGCCCGAAGACGCGGAAAAACAGTTTCGTAAAGCCGTGGCACTGAGCGATAACAAATATGCTGACGCCAACATCGCGCTCGGCACGCTGCTATTGCAACGCCATGAGCAGAGCGAAGGCGAGCCCCTCCTCCGCCTCGGTCTGGCTTCAAATCCCCAGTCCTGGCCAGGGCAAGTGGAATTGAGCAAGCTGGAACTCTCCCGGGGCCATCTGGAGCCTGCGCTCGCCGCCGCACAGAGCGCAGCGCAGTTAGCACCGCAGCAACCCATCGTCTACCGGTTGTTGGCGGTGATTCTTTTGCAGCAGAAAAACTATGCCGCGCTGGTTTCTGCGCTCGATTCCTATATCGCTTTGGACCCCAGCAGTCCCGCGGGCCTACGCGCGCAGGAGTTGCGCGTTCAGGCGCAAAAAGAAATGGACAAATCGGCGGAATCCGCCGCCGCGAAATAAGTTGCAGCTTAGGCATGTCGCCCGGGGTGCGACCACGAACGACGCTCACGCCGTCTCCGTTGTGTTCGCTGACCTCAGTGATCTCTGTGGTGAGAAAATGCGAGCACAGAGTGAAGTGAGAAGAGTTGCCGCGGAGGACACGGAGCGATCCGCAGCTCGCGAAAGCAGATTCGTCGCTGCGCTTGGAATGACATGGGTTTTCCAGAGCGCTAGGAATGAAGAAGGGCAATCGGCTTTAATGCATGTGGCTGTACGAATCGGTCAGGTTCGCGGCGTCATACACATACTGCACGTTGACCGGGTGGTTGCCCTTGCTGTCGGTCACGTGCACGGTCTCGATCAACTGCTTGCCGTCTGAGGAAAGTTCGAACGTGCGGGCCACTTTGCCGCCGTGCGCGCCCTTTTCGTCGGTTACCAGCTTCTTGTCGTCCCAGCGCGCCGCCACTTGCTTGGTATCAGAGTTCTTTTCCGTTTCCAGTTTGCGGCCGTCCGTAAAAAATTCCGTGCGGTGATCGCGGTCGTCGGCCATCAGTACTTCCGGATCATTTTCAAGCTGCTGCGAAAATTTGATTTCGCGCGGCGGATTCACAAAATCGGCCATCGTGTCGGAAGTGTCGCCGCTGGGACGCGGTCCGCCGTAGCCGCCACCTCCCCCTGGCCAAGGCCCATAGACCCGCGGGCCGCCATAGGTGCCCCCGCCGTTGCCGCGATTGCCATTGTCGGCCTGTTTTGACTGACTCAGCTTTGCGCGCCCGTCGTCGCTTTCGTCTTTGTTGAACACCCAATAGCCCATGATGCTTTTGCGTGGCTGCACTTCTGCTTTCTTGGGAGGCGGAGGAGCGGCAGGCGCATTGGGATCGGGCGGAGGTGCGGACATTGGGCCCGGCGGCGCTTGGGCACTGAGCAAACCCCCAACAATGAGCCACGCGGTCCCCAGTAGCCATATTTTGTTCATGTGCTTCATGGTCGTACCTTCCCCATAAATCTTAGCGCGGTGCGCACCCTAAGGCATTCCTTCACTCGCCTTGAAAAGTTCCCGGCGTCTTCTCCATGAGATTCCGGCGAAGCCGCAAAAGGCTGCTTGCCCCGGCCCCGTTTAAGCCAGCCATTGATCCAAATCCCGGGCACGCTCCAAGAGAGCCAGCGCACCTAATTCGCGGAAGCGTTTGGCTCGCTCTCGGTAATCGAACTCTCTCTTCGGAAGGATGCCAATAAACGGCACGCGGGCCGCTTTGGCCGCCAGCGCATCATCAATATTGTCGCCCAGATACAGTGCCGTTTGCGGATCGCGCTTTGCCAGAATAATCCGCAATCCTTCCGCGCTAGGCTTTTTCGCTGCGTCGTCCATGGTGATGATGGTGCGAAACGAACGTACCGCAGGCCATTTGTCGAACGTCCAGGTAAATTCCTGCCTGGTCCTTCCGGTGAACAGATTCAACTCCCGATTTGCCGCCCAGCGTTGAATCAACTTCGGATCGACCAGCAATTTTTCCTTGGTTACATTTCCCGGTTTCCCGTCGGTGCCCCAGTAAAACGGCGTAAACGCAATTCTCGCCTCGTCATAAGTCGTGGGCACTCCCAACGCGCTGGCCCACCTGGACACCATCATCCAGTCATCATTGTTCCCGGGCATCCTTTTCCATTCGTGAAATTCCGCCCACGTCGGGCGCTTGCCGGTCAGTTTGTGGATGGTCTGCATCCCGGAGCGCCAGTATGTCTCTCGCACGTCAACCAGCACGCCATCCACATCGAAGATCAGGATTTTCGGATCCAGTTTGCCTTTGCCAACACTTTTCCTCCGGATTTTCGACACGCTTCGTATCCTTTCCCTTTTCTTCCAGTGTACCTGTTTGCGGGATTTGTGGCTCCGCCGTGTTCACCACGCTCTTCTCGTAGTGATGGGTTATCGCCGCGCACGGCGTAAAGCCGCTGCTACAGAATGAGTACAGCTAGGGCGCCAGTTGTTGCGAGGACATTTCCACACCGCCGCGGGTATAGTGAAATTGGATCAGCCAATCGCTGGCCACGCTATGTCCGCCAACTTCTGGCGGCGTAAACACCCACTGCCGCGCAGCCTTCAACGAGGCATCCGCGAAATAGCGGCTCGGCCCGGCGCTTTGTAGCACAGCTTCGGCCACGTTCCCCGCAGCATCGACATGGACCTTGACTCCCACACGCACGGTTCCCGAAATCGTAGCCATCGCTTTTGCCGCAGCCTGGGGTTTCACTTGGTCCAGCACATCTCCCCGGTCGGTCGCAGCGGTGGCATTTCTTGCGGGCCCGCTCTCGGGCAGCGGCGTGCTCGTAGATACGCTGGAAGGTTTGCTCGGCGCGACTGCGGTGGGTTGTGTTGGCACCGATGGCGTCGCTTCTGTGGACGAGGACAGATTGCCCGAAGATGGTTGTGGCGCCGGCGTCGAATTTGTTCTGCTTGTAGAAACTGCGCTGTTACTGGTGGCCGGCGGTGCTTTCACCGAACTAGCTTCTGAATTTCCGCGATGGCGCAGTGCGAATGGGAGCACTGCCAGAGCGATCACCAGGAGCGCTCCCGCAAACAACGGAATCACATAGTTGGGAAGCGTCACCGTCTGTCGAGCTGGAGTTGCCAGTTTCGGAAGAGTTTCCGTCGGCAGCGCGGCGCTCTCCGGTTGCGCGGCAGCCATCTTCGCTAGGGGAATGGCTGGCTCCTGCGACGGTGGCACGTCCACTGCATGGGTAATCACCGGTGAAGGCGGAGCTGGTGGCACCGGCGAAGGAGCCAACGCTGGAGTTGCCGAGGCTTGCGGTGTAGAAATACCAGCGCCTGCAGCCACGGCCACGGATTTCGCCGCCGCGACGGCCGGATTCAGTGCCTCCGCAATGCGCGCGCTTGTCCAGCGCAGCCTTGGTTTCCGCCTTAGCGCATTTCGCGCAATTTCCAGAAAAGGTTCGTGCACTGTCGGCGGGATGATGGGATCCGCATTCTCGTTGAAGGGCAAAACCGCTTGCTGCTGCGTGAACGCCTCCACCAGCGTCACGCCGAGCGACCACACATCCGCCGCCTGCGTGAACGGCTCCTCCGGCACCTCCGGCGCGTCGTACGCGCTGCGCTCGCGCCGCATTGTGCGCACCTCGCCCGCCGTATCAATGGTGTCGCTCGATAGCTTCAGTCGATCTCCCAGAGCTAACACGTTCGACGGCTTCACGTGTCCGTGTACCAGATTTTTTTCGTGCAAGTACACCAGCACGTCCACCACCGCATTCAGTATTTCGCTGGTTTCTTCCGCCATCAACGCGCGGTGCGGAAGCACCTGCGACAGATTTTCTTCGGCATATTCCATCGCGACATACAGTACTTCCACGTCTTCCATCTTGCTGGCGCCCGCGCCATAGATCTGCAGCAGATGGGGATGGCTCAATTGCGAGGCACTGCTCCACGCGGCCAGTTGCTCCTCTTTTCCGGCGAACTCAGCGGAAATAAATTTCACCGCGCATTGGCGAACCTCGGGTCCGTGAAATTCCGCCAGGAAAACAACACTGTGGTCGGTGCTGCCGAGGAATTGCCGCAGTTGATACTTATGATCGACGACCTGGCCTTCCCAGTTTTTCCACATCTCGCTCATGCTGCACCTCAAATTCAGAATTCGATGCCAGGACAAGCCCCCGCTTCGGTGGGATTCGCTCAGCATCAAGGGACGAGGCGTCTGCGGGCTGATCGGCTTAGACAGAACTTCACACAGGCGCCAGAGGGCCGGGCGCTATTGCCTCATTCTCCCACGAATCGTCAAACGCGAGCTATTCAGATATTGATCCTTTCGAGGCTCCCAGTACCACGTCGGAAGGCCGGGCGAAAAAGCTTGGCCTCGGGGCCTTGGCAAACCCCTTGCCCCCAGTGGCTTGGCCGCACTAAGCTTGTTTTTTACCATTGGGCCCAATCGTTCTTCAGGAGGAAGCATTGTCTCTCGCCAAAATTGGTTCAGGTTGTGTTCTCGCACTCGTTTCATTGTTCGCGGTTTCCCCGGTTCCTGCGCAAACTGCGCCAGCGGCCGCGGGAAAAATTGGTGTCGTCAATATTCAGGGGGCCATCGCTGCCACTGCCGAAGGCAAGCAGGCCGCCAATGAGTTGCAATCGCAATTCGCGGCGCGCCAGCAGGAATTGCAATCGCTCAACAAGCAGATGAATGACCTGCAACAGCGATTGAGCAACGGCATCAGTCTTAGTGACGAGGAACGCAATCGGCTCCAGGCCCAGGGTACCCGTCTGTCTCAGCGGCTGGAGCGTAAGAACAGTGAGATGCAGGATGACTACAACGCGGCCCAGAGCGAGCTCATCAACGGCATCGGCCAGAAAATGATCGCGGTGATCAATCGCTATGCGCAGGAACACGGCCTGTCACTTGTCGTGAATTCCTCAGCGCAAGGCACTCCGATTTTGTATGCTTCCAAGAACATCGAGATCACCCAGGAAATCGTGAATCTCTACGATCAAACTTATCCGACCAAGGCCGGAGCCGCGGCGCCTGCCCCGAAGTCCGCAACACCCGCACCGAAGCCGGCGACGCCACCCGTGAAGCCGCGGTAGTCGCACGGCCTTAGCGGCACATTTAACGGCACCAGCGTGAGCGCTGCTGGCGAGCGTCTGCTCGCCTTGCTACACTTCCCTCATCGCTCGCACGTGCGCTCCAGAAGGACGATGGCATGGCCTCATTTGCTGGTGTCGATTTCATCGATTTTGATTCCTTGCTGAACGACGAAGAAAAGCTGGTACGGCAAACCGCACGCCAGTTTGTCGACAATGAAATTCTGCCGATCATAGAGAAACACAGCCGCGAAGCGACGTTTCCGCTTCACCTGGTTCCGCAACTGGGCGAACTCGGTTTCTTTGGCGCCAATCTCCAGGGCTACGGCTGCGCGGAAATGTCCAACGTCGCCTACGGGCTGATGATGCAGGAACTGGAACGTGGCGATTCCGGGTTGCGCAGCTTCGTTTCTGTGCAAGGTGGCCTGGTGATGTATCCGATCTATCGCTATGGCAGCGATGCGCAGAAAGACAAATGGCTCCCGCGGCTGCAATCCGGTGAAGCCATCGGATGCTTCGGGCTTACGGAACCGCAATTCGGCTCCAATCCTGGAGGCATGCTGACGCGCGCCGTGAAAAAGGGCAACAGTTACGTTCTTAATGGCGAAAAGATGTGGATCACCAACGGCTCCCTGGCACAAGTTGCGGTGGTATGGGCCAAATGCGAAGACGAAAAAGTGCGTGGCTTCCTGGTGGAAAAAGGCACGCCCGGCTTCAAAGCTTGGGACGTGCACGGCAAATGGTCGCTGCGCGCTTCGGTAACGTCCGGATTGTCTCTCTCCGATTGCCAAATTCCCGAAGAAAATCTGTTGCCCGGCGTTACCGGTCTGCGTGGCCCGTTGAGCTGCCTGAACCAGGCGCGTTACGGCATCGGCTGGGGCGCGATTGGCGCCGCGATGGCCTGCTATGACACGGCCTTGCAATACGCAAAAACGCGCAAGCAATTTGCCAACAAGCCCATCGCGTCTCATCAACTTGTACAGGAAAAACTGGCCTGGATGATCACCGAAATTGTAAAAGCGCAATTGCTCGCGCTCCACGTGGGCCGCTTGAAGGATCAAAGCAAAGACGATCCCAGCCACATCTCCATGCTGAAGATGAACAACGTGGCCATTGCACTGGAAACCGCGCGCAAGTCTCGCGACATTCTTGGCGCCAACGGCATCGTCGACGATTACTGCGTGATGCGCCACATGAACAACCTTGAAAGCGTCTATACCTACGAAGGCACCAACGATATTCACAAATTGATCATCGGAGAAAAAATCACCGGAATTCCCGCTTTTATGTGACGCCTATGAAGAATCGCTCCTTCTTCACACAATCCTTTCGAATCTTTTGCGTGTTGCTGATCGCGGTCTCCGGCTCCGCCGCGCAAACCAAGCCAGCCGAAACTCCCAAAACCAAAGTGCGCTGCATTACCGCATTCGTGCGCATCGATCGCGCCAATTACCAGCCAGAAATCACCGAAGCGGTAAAGTTTCTGCAAATTGCTCAGACCACTTTTGAGTCGCGTGACTTTACGGTCCAGACTTTGCGCATCGCCACGCAACCTTTTCCGGAATATACCCAAGGCCTGTCTCGCGACCAGGCGCTGCAATTTTTCAAGGATCTGGACGGCCTCGCGCAGATGCAAAACGTCATCATTTCCATCGGCCCCGCCTATCTTTCGGGGAATGATGGCGACGCACAGGCCGATCTCCTTGCCGACGTTCTGAAAAATTCCAAAAACCTTTACGGCTCCGTGTATGTCACCAAGGATTCCGGCGTGAACTGGCCGGCAGTGCAAGCCGCCGCGCGGGTGATGAAAAAACTGGCGGACGGCACCTTGCAGAGCGAAGGTAACTTTCATTTTGCAGCGTTGGCCAGTGTGCCGCAGGCCACGCCCTTCTTTCCTTCCGCGTATCTCACAGGTTTCGGTCACCAGTTTGCCGTGGGCCTGGAATCCGCGAACGAAGTTTCCGCCGCGGTCCATGACGTTGCCGATCTGCCCACAGCCTCGCGTCGGCTGGACGACCTGTTCTTTCAGTTAGCCTCGAAAGTAGAAAATGTTGCACTTCGCGTGGATAGCGAACGCGGCTGGACCTATCTTGGCGTGGACCTTTCTCCCGCTCCATCGAAGGATGCTTCGATTGTCACCGCCATTGAGAGTATTTCCCACGAGCCGCTTGGATCGAACGGCACGCTTTCCGCCGTCGGTACAATCACCAACGCGATCAAAACCGTGGGTCTGCGCAAAACGGGCTTTTCCGGGCTGATGCTGCCGGTACTCGAGGACTCGGTTCTCGCGGAACGCTGGAGCGCCGGACTGGTTTCGCTCGATTCGCTTCTCAGTTACTCCTCCGTGTGCGGCACAGGTCTTGACACCATTCCTCTACCGGGGACAGCCACCGTTGAACAGTTGGCGCGCATCATCGGCGATGTCGCCACGCTCTCCGTCAAATGGAATAAGCCCCTCACCGCTCGCTTGCTCCCGGTTTCCGGAAAAGCGGCAGGCCAGCAAACTGGGTTTTCTACCACCCAATTTCTCAACGCCACCATCCAGCCCATCTCCGGCCCTGAACCGCGCTGAGTCGGCGACGAAGTCCGTCTTGGTGATTACGAACTTTCCCAGGGCCACACTCGACGATAAGCGTAACTTTGCTTTAACATAAGCAAAGCTTTGTGGAGAGTGTCCCTGTGGAACAGCGCCTCAGTCTGGAATTTCTGCGTGTAGTCGAAAATGCCGCCGTCGCTGCGGCCCGCACGATGGGCTTTGGCGACCGCAATAAAGCCGACGAAGTGGCCGTCGAAGCCATGCGCAAAACCATGGACCAGGTCGAAATGGACGGCACCATCGTCATTGGCGAAGGGGAACGCGACGAAGCGCCCATGCTTTACATCGGCGAAAAAGTCGGCCTGGCCACCCATGCTCCCAAATCTCTTTTCCCCCAGGTCGATATCGCCGTCGATCCTCTGGAAGGCACCAATCTTTGCGCCACCGGCGCTCCCAACGCCATCACCGTGCTCGCCGCCAGCGAACGCGGCGGTCTGTTGCACGCTCCGGACTTGTACATGGAGAAGATCGTGGTCGGCCCGTCGTGCAAAGGCGCCGTCGAACTCGACGCACCGGTCGCCGACAACCTGAAGTCCGTGGCCAAACGACTGGATCGCGACGTGGAAGATCTAGTGGTGATGGTTTTGGACCGCGATCGCCATGAGAAGCTGATCAGTGAAATCCGCGGCGTCGGTGCACGTATCCGCCTGATCGGCGATGGCGACCTTTCCGCGGGCATCTCGGCAGCCGTGGTCGGCACGGGCGTCCACCTGGTGATGGGCACCGGCGGAGCACCCGAGGGCGTCTTAACCGCTGCAGCGCTGCGCTGCCTCAACGGCGAAATTCTGGCGCGCCTTGTGGTCAGGAAGCCCGAAGACCAAGAGCGCCTGGAAAAAATGGGTGTTTCGGATCTGCATCGTATCTACTCAACCGAGGATCTCGCACCGGGGAAAAAAATTATTTTCGCCTGTGCCGGCGTGACCGACGGCAATTTGCTCAAGGGCGTGCGCTTCTTCGGGGAAGGTGTGCGCACCTCCGCGATGATCCTCACGCTGGATGAACGTCAGGTGCGCTTCATTGACTCTGTCCACCTCGAAAAGCGTCCCGACGTGAAGGTCCGCTTCGCCTAGCTCGCGAGGCGTTCTTCGACGGGCACGCGTTTAGCCAAGTGAGTCTAAGACACTCGAATTACCTGATCTTTACGTCCAGCAGCAATAACCTGTAAGAATTAACAGTTAGCTTAATATGTTTGACGGCTTTTCGACCGACAGGTATAGTGTGCAAAAATCGGACAATTTCGAAGTCTCTTGTACCTAAATGCCTTCTTATGCCGGTCCGATAAAATATCAACGTACTCGGTGACTGAAATTCAACATGAACGATCGATCTGGGCTCGCTCCCGATTCGTCTGCTCTCGCTGAAACAACCCTCGCATCTGATGCCGCCGACCGGTTCGAGGTCGCGGCCCCGTCTAAGGCCTTAGAGGACGCGCTAAGCCCAAAGGCTGCCGCAAACAGCAGGTTGGCATTCGAGCAGGCCATTGCGGATCTGTCCGCGAAATTCGTCAACCTGCCGCCAGATCAAGTCGATCGCGAGATCGCCAGCGGGTTGGAGATATTAACGCATGCGCTCGGGACGGATCGTACGAATCTCGGTCAAATTGATGCAAAAACCGGCGACCTAGTGGTAACCCACACCTGGACGCGGCCCGGGGTGCCGGCTTTTGCCCCGCGGGTGATGAAGGGCGTGCTGCCGTGGCTGGAAAAGCGACTGATGCGAGGAGAAATTTCATTTGCGCAGCGTCCTTCGGACCTGCCCCCGGAGGCAGCGGTCGAGCGTGCGTACATGGAGTCCATCGGCGAAAAATCGTCGTTAATCCTTCCCTTTCGCGTGGGTGGGAAGATCCTGGGAGGTTTCGCTACCGACAGTTTCCGCACTCATACACTGTGGGATGAGGAGACTATCGCGAGGGTGCAAACCGCGGCGGACGTCTTTGCAAACGCATTGGCGCGCAAGCGAGCGGATGAGCAACTGCGGGACTTGCTGACGGAAATTCGCGAGCTGAAGGATCGCCTGGAGCGAGAGAACGTATATTTGCGGCAGGAGATGCAGCTCGAATACTCCAATTCCAAAATGGTGGGAAACAGCGCGGCGGTACGCGAGGTTTTGCAAAAAGCCGAACAGGTGGCGCGCACCGACTCCGCTGTGCTTATTCTCGGCGAGACAGGAACGGGTAAGGAGCTGCTTGCTCGAATCATCCACGAAATGAGCAAACGGAAAGACCGCGCTATGGTGAAAGTAAATTGCGCGGCGCTGCCAAGCACGCTAATGGAAAGCGAACTGTTTGGCCGAGAGAAAGGCGCGTACACCGGAGCGCTGGCGAGGGAAATCGGACGATTTGAGCTGGCCGACAACTCGACGATCTTCCTGGACGAGATCGGCGAGCTACCACTCGAACTGCAGTCAAAGCTCCTGCGTGTGCTGCAGGAGGGTGAATTTGAGAGGCTGGGGAGTTCCCGGACCTTGCATACGGACGTACGGGTCATCGCGGCGACGAACCGATCGCTGCAAACGATGGTGACAGAGGGAAAATTTCGCGAAGATCTCTTTTATCGCCTGAATGTTTTTCCCATCACCATGCCGCCTCTACGCGAGCGCCGCGAGGATATCCCGCCGCTGGTCTGGCATATTCTGAAGGATCTCGGGGACCGAATGGGCAAGAACATTCAGGGCATTCATGCGCCTACCATGAGTAAGTTTCAGAGTTACGGGTGGCCTGGGAACGTGCGCGAGTTGCGGAACATCATTGAGCGGAACCTGATTCTAAATCATGGGGAGATTTTCCACGCCCAATTGGAAACCATGCAGACCAAGGGCGCAACCAAGAACCAGCGTGGGGTGGAAGAAGTAGAAAGAGATTACTTTTGCCAGGTTTTGGAGTCCACGCGCTGGAAAATACGGGGAGCTGGTGGCGCGGCCGAGGTCACCGGGCTGAAGCCAACCACTCTGGAAGCGCGATTGAAGAAGCTTGGCATTGAACGGCCCGCTTAAGTTCCCTTCCCCGCGACGCCAACAATGATGGAAGTCGAAGATATGAGCCGCGAGTCCAGATCAACACAGGACAAGCCATGTTCGTAGACTGCATGCGGAAGCCCACTCCAACATGCTGTGGCTGCTCCAATATTTTGTGGCGTGGTACTGAAGTCAGCCACTCGACTTGGCCTGCAACGCCTTTCTTTCTGGCAATGCGCGGGAATCCTCGCATTAGGCCCAACGATTGCTAATCATCTA
This sequence comes from Verrucomicrobiia bacterium, assembly GCA_035506955.1. Taxonomy (GTDB): domain Bacteria; phylum Acidobacteriota; class Terriglobia; order Acidiferrales; family UBA7541; genus Acidiferrum. The sequence goes on along the minus strand of DATJOO010000044.1, from coordinate 37,613 downwards.
GCTATAGCTCCATCCGGCTCTATCCATGGGGCCTCATTTTCACAAGAAGGAGAAGAGATGAGGAACGTCCTGGCGACAGCGACGGTCGTGTTCGTTTGCGTCATCGTTGTATTGACTTCGGGGCAGGCGCTCCGCGCGCAGCAGAGCCCGCCGGCGTCCGCTCCCGCTGCGCAGGCCGCTCCAGATGGCAACACGCAGGAGGCAGCCACCGCAGAACTGCAGAAAGCCGTTCAAAATCCGGTGGCGAATCTGATTAGCGTGCCGGTGCAAAACAATTCTAATTTCAGTGTCGGGCCATATGATCGCACCCAAGACGTTCTGAATATCCAGCCGGTGATTCCCGCGAAGATCAGCGAAAACTGGATGATCATCTCCCGGATTATTCAGCCGATTATTTGGCAGCCCTATCCCAGCCAAACCACCGGAGGCGAGTACGGTCTAGGTGATATGAATCCCACGTTTTTCCTGTCGCCGGTCAAACCAGGCAAAATAATTTGGGGCGTGGGGCCCGCGTTCGTGATTCCGACGGCGACCAACAACCTGTTGGGACAAGGCAAGTTCAGTATCGGCCCTTCTTTCGTGGCGCTGGCACAACCGGGGCATTGGACGCTCGGAGCATTGGTGAACAACGTGTGGTCGGTAGCCGGGGACGGAAGCAGGCCCGCGGTAAACCAGATGTTGCTGCAGTATTTCGTCAACTACAACATGACAAAAGGTTGGTACCTCTCGGTCTCGCCCATCATCACAGCAAACTGGAAGGCAACGAGCGGGAATGTCTGGACCGTTCCTTTCGGTGGGGGCATCGGGCGCATTATGAAATTGGGGATGATGCCGGTGAATCTTACCGCACAGTTTTACGCCAACCCGGTGCGGCCGGCAGGCACGTCAAGTTGGGGCATGCGGCTACAGATTGCGTTCCTGTTCCCAAAACTGAGCAAGCAGCAGGAAAAAATGCTGCTGGAGCAGAAGCTGAAGCAGTTGGATAGCGAAACACCAAGTCCTCAATGAAGCAGATCGCGACTAACGTAGTCAACGGACTGGTGTTGGATTATCGCGACATGGAGAGAAATGCGATTCACCACTTGTATCACGCATCGGTGCAACCGCAGTTCCCGATTGAACGAGGTACTCGACGATCTCGGTTTCCCGCGGTGTCCTCTGTGGTGAGCCTTTAAGCTTCCAAAAACAAAAAAGGGCGCCCGATGGGAGCGCCCTCTTTCCATTTGACTGGTCTTGTTAATTGTTCTGATTGGGAATCGCCACCAGCACCCGGTCGTCCACCGCCACGGTGCTCGTAAACAGCGTCGAACTCTTCCCATCAGGTAGCACCACCTGCTTTGCCAGTGCGGCCAATGCCGGACCCGACGGATTGGTGGCCCCTGCCAGCGCATCGCCCGGCTGCAGCGAGATGCGCGTGACCTGTGGCGCACAATTTGCCGCGCCGATGCATGTGTCGCGCACAAACACCTGCCGGAATCCACTATTCGCCGTGGTCCCGCTTCCCGACTGGCTCGCAGTCACGGCCAGGAACGCCACGTAACGCCCGGCAGCGCTGATCGACGGTAGAATTCCTTCCGTTCCTGCCAGTTGCCCTTGCTCGTCCGTGGACACCAGCAACGTGCTGGGTTCGCAAATGTCGTTCACGCCCGCGCAGGTGTCCCGCAAATACACTTGCCTGCCCGCAGGCGCGGTATCGATGAGATTCGTCGCCGCGGAACTGAAAGCCACATACCGCCCGTCCGGCGTCATCACGGCATTGTGGCTTGCGCCGTTTGCAGGAGTACTGTCGCTCGCAACGGAAATAGCTTTCGTGCTCGCGACGCAGCCCTTCGTGGCGCCCAGGCAGCTATCACTCATTAAAATCTGCCAGCTTCCATTTTGCGAACCGGTGTACGCCACATAGCGGCCGTCCTGGCTGATCGCCGGCGCATCTTCTGCCACCAGGCCGGTGAGCTGCGCTGCATTTGCCGCGGCACTCCCTGGCAGCATCGAAACGCGGGTGGTGTTTGCCGAGCAGTTCGCAACACCCACGCAGGTATCGCGCACAAAAATCTGCCGCAACGCGCTGCCCGGCGTCAGGATCGCGCTAGCGGTGTGGGCAGCGTTCGCCGCGCTCGCCACCACACTCGGTGTCTCTGCAACGAACGCTACATATCTCCCGTTCGCGCTGATGGCAGGCAGCACCGACGCCAGGCCCGCCAACTTGCCTCCAGCGTCAACCGACACCATCTGCGTGGCCGGTTTGCACGATCCCGTAGCTCCGTGGCACGTATCCCGCACATAGACTTGCTGGCCCGCGGCTGCGTTGGCAGCCAGATTGGTGGCCGCGGAACTGAACGCGATGTACCGGCCGTCCGGCGTCATGGAAACTCCGTGACTATCGGCATTCCCCACAGTTCCGTCCGGCGCCACGGAAACTGTCGCCGTCGATGGCACGCACTGTTTCGCCGCACCCAAGCACGTGTCGCGCACCACGATCTGCTTGGTGCCGTTTTCCGCCGAAGCGTACGCCACATACCGGCCATCCTGGCTGATCGCCGGCCGTTCGGCAGTGGTGGTAGTTCCAGGAGGAACGTTCGCCGGGCAGGTATTTACCACCGTCGAGTTTGTAATCGTAAACGTTTGCGTCGTGGCCGATTGACCCGCGGGCGGGGCATTCGTATCCCCGCCGCCGAGATTGGGACAACTTACCAGGCAGATCCCCGCGGGCGGGTTGATTACATTCACGGCCACCGGCCCGCTGGCACACAGCTTTGTGCCCGGTATCGTCGCCGTCATCTTTTTCCCATCGGACGAAATACTGTTCACGGTAATCGCCGTCTCTTCGTTGTAGGTCGATGCCCCGGTCAGCGTCACTTGCGATCCACCATTGTTGGAGGTCGGGAGAAAATTCGTACCGGTCACCGAAATGGAGACATTCGCGCACGTCGCACTGGTCGAATCGCAGTAGGGCGCCGAGGTCGGTGCGACCGACGTAAGTGTCGGATAGGGATTTGGATTCCCGTAGACGGTAAACGTTAAGGAGTTCGACAGCCCGTTATAGCCAGTGCCTTGCCCGGTCGGTTGGTAGGTGTTCACGGACACGGTTGCGGGCTTCGCCAGATAACTGTATGGCACTTGCGCCGAAACGTTGGTGGTATCAATGAACGTGCTGGTAAGCTTGGTGCCGTTCCATTGCACCACCGGAGTCGGCACGCCGCTGGCGTTGCTAAACGGGTTCGAAGTACTGGCAATCACGTACAACGTAAAACACGGATTATTTTGCCCCGACGGCGTTCCCGGGCACTGGATCGCCGAAGAGGGATTGGGCGTTGCTCCCGAGGGCATGCCCGAGGGCGACAGGTTCGTCAGGGTCGCCCCAGTGTTGTACTGCACAGAATTGTTGTAATCGTTACAGCCGGCCGACAGGCCGAGCACACATGCCACACATAGAATGACAGCCTGGGCTGTCCCCAACCGCTTCATTGATTCTCCTTCACTGACGCACCAGCACAATGCGCCCGCTTCCGGCCATAGGTCTCCTCATCCTCATCAAGGACGACCGCGCATTGGATATAGGTTTGAGATGCAAGGAATCTCGCCCGCGTTGATCCGTCCCTACGGAATCGCCCACACCGCAGGCGTCAAAACCCACCTCATATTATGGCTCAGGACGGGATTCCGGCAAAGTTCCACGTGGCATCCCCAGAGACCCCCGCCCCAGGTTCATTCGGCTATGGCTTTCCCTGCAGCGCCTCCAGGGACTGCCGCGCCAAGTCCTTCATCTTCGCCCGGCATTCCGGCTCCGGGACCCCGTTCGCCGCCGCATCGGCTGCATGGTAGTAGCTTTCCGCCAGCTGTTTCCGCCCGAGCTTCGCATTCAAATCCCCTCGCATCAACTGATACAACGGATTGCCCGAATATTTTTCGGCCATTGGCGTGATCACCCGCAGCGCCTCCTCGTACTTCTGGTCATAATTCAACAGGTTCATCGCCAGGTAGAAGCGCGCCACCTGCGCACTCAGTTGGCCGTACTCCATGCCGCGCCGAAGTTGCCGCACTCCTTCTTCCTTTGTGCCGCCGGGTATACCCATTAAAACGCGCATGGCTCTGGCCAGCATGGAAAGAGTATCCACGTAATAGTTGTAGAGCCCTAGTCCGGTGTACGCATCCTCCAGCGAAGCATCCAGCTCGAGCGCTTTCTGAAAGTTGCTTCGAGCTCGCACTCCGGCACGGGCTGCGGCTCGATATTCACCGCGCATAGCGTACAACCGCGCGGCCAGCGCATCCGCCATCGCGGCATAAAGGCGCATCTCACCGCTGTCGTGTTCGTGGAGGCCGCTTTCCGCCAACGTGTAAGCCTTCGTGGTCAGCTCTAGATACTGCTGGTCCCCCGGCGCTTTTTCGTGGTGCCGCGCCATGGTCATTCCGTACTTGAATTCTGCCGACGCGCACCAGATTTGCCACCACTCCACTTCCGCTTCCAACAAGTACCCCAGCGGGTTATTCGGTGCCTGCTGCTCCAATTGGCGGATTTCCGGCATGGCCAGATCGCGCCGTCCACCATAGATGTGCTCCAGGATCTGCCCAATATTCGCCGGCAGCATCAGCTTGTCCGCGGGTCCCGCGAGCGCCCCGCCGCACAGGCACAAACATGCGACCAGAATCAGCAATGGCCGGAGATATCGGAGCATGGACTGTGAGGAAGGGCCTGGACCGCTTCAGACCCTCCGTGGCAAGAGTTTAAGCTGTTCTCCTAAAGACGCCAAACGAAATGGCTTCTGCAGAAACACTGCCCCCCCGTGGTACCTGCGTCTCGGCCAGGTTTTGCGCCTAGCCGGAGATGTAGATGATTTGGATTTCCGGGCGCAGTGCGAGAACCTCCTTGGCTAGGCTCGTCCCTCGCAGGCCCGGCATAACTATGTCGGTCAGCAGTACATCGATGGTGCCCGCTTCGTTGCGCGCCAATTCCAACGCGTCGTGGGTGCTTTGCGACTCCAGCACGCGATGTCCTGCTCCTCGTAAATATTCCGCGATAGCCGCACGCAGTGATGATTCGTCGTCCGCCAGCAGAATCGTCAATCCTTTCCCGGCCTCTTTTGTTGGCAACGCCCGTCCCCGCGGCTGCAGCTGTTCTTCGGCATTTCGGATTGGGAAATAAATGCGGAAGCGCGTCCCTTCTCCCGGCCGGGGAGTCCACTGCGATGTAACCACTAAACTGGCAGACGATTCCGTACACCGTCGGCAATCCCAGTCCGGTGCCCTTGCCTTCCGGCTTGGTGGTGAAAAACGGTTCGAAAATATGCGCTCGTGTTTCTTCGCTCATCCCGATTCCCGTATCACTCACTTCCAGGACCACCCAACCGGACTCCGCCGTGTGGTCCGCGTCGGCGCCAAGGCCTTCCGGCAAGGAGAAAACATTTTGCGTCGAGATGGTCAGCGCGCCTCCTCCGGGCATCGCGTCTCTCGCGTTGATCGCCAGGTTGGCGATCACTTGTTCCAACTGCGCGGCATCGGCGCGGATCCACGAATGCGCCGCCTGGTGCGAAAACGTCAACTGTATGTCCGAGCCGATGAGCCGCGGCAGCATGAACTCGCTATCGGTCAGCACTTCATGCAAATCGATAGGCGCAATCTCCAGCACCGGCTTACGGCTGAAGGCCAGCAATTGTCGGGTGATCGCTGCGGCCTTTTCTACGGTGCGCTTGATCTGCGCGACATAGCGGTCGCTTGGCGACCCTTTCGGCAACGACTGCTCCAGCAACTCTGTTGAACCCGACAGCACCATCAGCATGTTGTTGAAGTCATGAGCAATCCCTCCCGCCAACTGTCCCAGCACTTCCATTTTCTGAGCCTGCCGAAATTCTCCTTCCAGCCGCAAGCGCTGTTCCTCCAGTTGTCCGTGTTTTAACTCTTGCCGGTAGTTGTCATACAGGACGCCGGTTGCTCGCGAAATGGTTTCCAGCGCGCGAGATTCTTCACCGGTATAGCCGCCCGGGCGGTTGCCTACGGCGATCAGGCCCACAACGCTCTCGCCTTTGAAGATCGGCACGCCCAACAAACTGTAAAGCCACTGATGGCCGGAAGGCACGCCTCCCGACCGCGCATCGCTGGATGGTTCGTTGGTAACCACGGTTTTCCGCGTGCGAATAATTTCCCCGAATAAATTACCGCGGTGCTCCAGGTCGAAGTATCCTTTTGCCGCCTGCTGGCTCAGCTTCGCTTCATAAAGCTGCCGATTCGCTTCCGGGTGCCAGACCACTCCTTCGTTCGCCAACACCCGAATGTGCGGCGTGTCCAGCACTACGGCCAGCAGCCCACACTTGCTCTGCGTCTGTTTTAACGCATGTATCAGCAATTTTTTGCTGGCTACCGCCCAATCTCCGGATTCCAAGTAACTGTTGAGTGCGTCGTTTATCGCTCCCAGCGTCACGGTGGTGTCGTGGAGTTGGCGCTCAATCCGTTTCCGACCGCTGATGTCTTCGATCGTGGCCATCATTCCCATTTGCTTGCCATTGTCGTCGCGCAGTGGCGCCGTCGAAATGCTCACCGGAAATCGCTTGCCGTCGCGGTTGATGCGAAAAGTTTCAAACCCTTTGGTCACCTGTCCCTGCAGCGTTCTTTCCAACACTCCCGCTTGTTCCTGAAGGGTATCCTCCGGATGGGTCACTCCCAGGGTCCCCAGGATCTCCTTTTGCGTATAGCCGAAAATCTGTTCTGCGGCTGGATTCCACGAGGTGATCCGGCCTTCACAGTCCGTGCCCACAACCGCCATTGGTGCGGCCTGCACCACCGCGGCAACTTGGCTTGTCCTCTCAGGCTCTGCACCTCATCGCTGGCGCGTAATACCTGCAGCAACGGCGGTATCGAGCTGAACATAAAGAGCGCCAGCACCAACAAGCCGAGCGGCAAGAAAACCAGCACGCTCGACCCAAACCACTTCGGCCAGTTGTCCGCACCGCCAAACAGAATCGCCAGACGCGCCAATCCGCATCCCGCATAGACAAAACCCATGACCACGAATACGCTTCGGTGCCGCAGTCCCTTGCCAATTCGAGTCGTCAGCCAGAACACCACCGTTGCCATCGACAACAGAAACACCCCGGTCGCGGCGTCCGTCGCTCGCGTGTCCCACACGCTCCCCAGATGCGCTGCCACGGGCGCCAGGCCAAATGGCAATCCCAGCCACAGCTTCAGCGATTTCCATTCGCTCGCCCCTGTCGGGTTGCTAAACGTAGGTTTCCTTATTTGCGCTTCGCCCTTCGGCGCTCCGCTTGTCTGACGATTCCGCATAACAGCATCCTTCAACGTGAATGGCGGGAGAGGTCCGCTGAAAAATAAACCGGAAGGGAGTTTCGGCGCGCCAAGAGGGGAACGGCGGGCGCACCGCTCTGCTCTTCTACTTTCGTTGGGGGGCCTGCATGCGTCAATAGAACTTGTTTCTTGTCAGATAACTACCGGCGGCTCGGGTTAGGCGCCCATTGCGTCCTTTGTTATTCTCGCAGCACATGGGAAATCCGTTCCCCATCGAGAACGCTTCATCCCCGCAACCTCAACTCGAGCGCGCTCTGGGCTTGAAAGAAGCCGTCGCGCTCAACATGATCGAAATCGTTGGCATCGGTCCGTTTGTGGTCAGCTCGCTGGTCATCAAGGCCATGGGCGGCCCGCAAGCGCTGATCGCCTGGCTCGCTGGCGCCTTGCTCGCCACGCTGGACGGCTTCGTCTGGGCGGAATTGGGCGCGGCCATGCCTCGGGCTGGCGGCACTTACGTCTTTCTGCGCGAAGCCTACGGCCCGCAAAAATGGGGACGCCTGATGTCCTTTCTGTTTGTTTGGCAAACGCTGATTCAGGCGCCGTTGTCCGTGGCTTCTGCCGCGATCGGTTTTTCCGAGTATGCCAAGTTTCTCTACCCCTTCAATTGGTGGCAGGCCAAAGCCATTGCGGGTGGTCTGGTGATTTTGCTCGTCATTCTGCTCTACCGCCGCATCGCCACCATTGGGAAAATTTCCGTGCTTCTCTGGGTCGGCGTGGTCGGCACGATGCTCTGGCTCATCTGGGGCGGTGTTCGCCACTTCGATGCCAAGCTCGCTTTTGATTTTCCTCCCGGGGCGTTTCATTTCTCCTCCGTTTGGTTTGCCGGGCTCGGCGCCGCCATGGTCAGCACGGTGTACAGCTATTTCGGCTACTACAACATCTGTCATCTGGGTGGTGAGATTCGCGACCCCGAAAAAAATATTCCGCGCGGTATTTTTCTCTCGATCCTCTTCATCTCGCTTCTTTATTTCGCCATGCAAACCAGCATTCTCGGCGTGGTTCCCTGGCGCGAAGCGCAAAATTCCCCGTTCCTCGCCAGCTTGTTCGTTCAGCGCCTCTACGGACCAGGGGCGGCGCGCTTCGCTACCGCGATGGTCCTGTGGATCGCCATGGCCAGCGTCTTTTCCGTGCTCCTCGGTTATTCCCGTGTCCCCTATTCCGCCGCACTGGACGGCAACTTTCTGCCGGTCTTTGCGCGGGTCCATCCCACCAAGCATTTCCCTCACGTTTCGTTGCTTTTCCTCGGCGCCCTCTCCTTTGCCTTCAGTCTTACACTGCGCCTGCGAACGGTCATCGCCGCCATTCTCGCCATGCGCTTGCTCGTTCAATTCATCGGTCAAGCCGTGGGCGTAATTCTCCTCCGCAAACATTGGCCGCCCGAAAAACTTCCTTTCAAGATGTGGCTTTATCCTGTTCCCGCGGTGCTTACCGCCATAGCGTGGGGCTGGCTCTTCTGGCACACCGGTCCGGTACGCAAGTGGGGCCTGCTGGAAGTTCTTCTCGGTGTGATTGCGTTTCTGGTTTGGACCCGGGAAATGCGACAATGGCCTTTCGCCAAAGCAGGCGATCCGCCCTCGGGCTCTGGCACTCTCTTGTAACGCCGCCTCCCGAGGCCGCGTCTTTTTTCCAGAAACTTATCCGGGAGGTTGCGTGAAACTTTTGCGGTTCGCCACACTGCTTCTGCTTTTCACCTCTTTCTGGACCTCGCCTCTCCTCGCGCAATTCCCTCCCGCTCCCGGCACCGGTCCAGGTTTGCCGGAGACTATCGAAGCCATCGACAGCGCTCGCATCACCACGCGCATTCTCTATATCACCGCGCATCCTGACGATGAATCCGCCGCGGTCCTCACCTATCTCGCGCGCGGCCTCCACGCCGATGTCGCGCTGCTTTCCGTTACCCGCGGCGAAGGTGGACAAAACGCCCTCGGTCCCGAGCAAGCACCGCAACTTGGGTTGATCCGCACGCAAGAACTTCTCGCTGCCACCCGCGGCTATGGCGTGAAGCTGTACTTCACGCGTGCCCGTGATTTCGGCTTCTCGAAAACTCCCGAAGAGACCGAGAAAATTTGGGGCGACCAGGTACTCGAAGACATGGTTCGCGTCATTCGCGCCTTTCGGCCCAACATCGTCATCAACCATTGGGGTGGCGTTCATACCGGTCATGGCCATCACCAGGCTACGGGACTCCTTACGCCCAAAGCGGTCCAGCTCGCCGCAGATAATTCTTACAATCCCAGCGATCCCACTGGCAAAAAGCCTGTCCCTGTCGATGAAGCTCCTTGGCATCCGCAAACTCCCGTTCTCATTCTCGATATCGATCGCAGCGAAACGCCAAAGGGCTACATTCTGCCTCTCGATGACATTTCTTTTCTCTACGGCAAGACCTGGCGGCAAATTGGTCTCGATGCCTTTGTGAATCACCACACCCAAGGCATCGCCGGATTCCTCAATTCGCCGTTCTTGCATCGTCCCATGGGTCTAGTGCCCGAAAACGGCGGCACGTTAGATCCCGCCCGCTTGGCCGAGCCGCTTCCAACGCTTTTCCCCGGCTGCAAAGCATTTGCGGACGCCTACAAACTTCTCGGCGAAGCGCGCGCTTCCACTTTGCAGGAAAACCTTGCAGTAGCTGGTCGCCAGTTGGCTGCAGCTGCCGGCGATTTCAATGACTGGACCGGCAAATGTGGCTATGCCGTGGCCATGGATCCCACGCAGCTACAGTATGTAGAGGACATTGCGCGCAGCCGCTTGCGCATCGAAAAAGCTCTGGCGCTTGTCGCCGGCGTTGACTTGTCAGCAGACGCGGACACTAGCAATCTCGTGATCGGAAATTCTTTCCACGTCGCCGCGCGTGCCCATTGCCGTCCTGACATAGCCTGCTCTCTCGGCGCTTTGTATCTTGATATCCCGCCCACCATGCAGCAATCCGCGCAGCGAGGCAGCGCTGAGAAAGGCTACGACTTTACGGTCGCATTTCCGGGCAAGGCTCCCCCGTCGAAGCCGATCGATACACTCATGCCCGAGCGTCCTGACGGGCTCATTCCCTTGCTTCCCGAGCCGCCTCCGCTACTCACCGCTCGTCAGGAAGTTACTGTCGCCGGCTATAAGATGAACGTGACCAAGCCGGTCACCTACGTCCAAGGCACCTCGACCAGTGTTGTCCGCGTTCCTCTGCGCATTGTTCCCGCCTACACGCTCTCCGTCGAGCCCACGCAAGCAATACAAATTCTCAGCGCGCCCCGCAAACCCTTTGATGTGTTCTTGCGGGTCCATTCCTATTCCACAAAGCCCGCCAAAATCACCGTCGGCCTCGATGTTCCCGATGGCATTCAGGCCAGCGCGGCCGTGCAACTGGAATTCCCCGGCGTCGGCGATCAATACGCAAAAATCACCGTAACTCCTCCCGCGCAACTGGAAGCCGGCAACTTCACCGTCGCCGCTTACGCCGCGTGCGACGGAACGAAGTTCTCCACTTCTCTCGAGCCGCTTCCCTCCATGCCCACGATTCTCTGGAGCGAACCGGCACAAACCGTCGTGCATGCTTTCGAAATCAACGTTCCTCCGAATCTCCGCGTCGGCTACATCTCGGCGGAAGGGGAACCCATCCCCGATGCCTTGCGCCGTCTTGGCATCAACGTCGAACTGCTCGACACCGCTGCTCTCGAGTTCGGCAATCTTTCGAATTACGACGCCATCGTCGTGGGCGTCCGCGCCTACGAACTTCGTCCCGAACTTCCCGGCGCCAATCGGCGTCTGCTCGACTACGTTTCCAACGGCGGTACCCTCATCGTCCAGTACAATCGCGACAACGTTTGGGACAAATTGCTTCCGTCGCCCTATCCCGCGAAAATCGGCTCGCCCACTCCGCGCATCACCGACGAAAACGCGGCGGTCACTTTCCTGCGTCCCGATGATCCTCTGCTGAATCAGCCCAACAAAATTTCCGAGGCCGACTTTCAGCATTGGGTTCAGGAACGTGGCCTGTACTTCTGGAAGGACTTCGACTCTCGCTACACGGTGCTTCTCTCCATGCACGATCCCGGCGAAAAAGACCTGACCGGCGGCCTCGTCTACACCAAGTACGGCAAAGGTACGTACATCTACACCGGCTTGGCTTTCTTCCGCCAACTTCCCGACGGGGTCCCCGGAGCCTACCGCCTGTTCGTAAATCTCCTGGCCGCCTCCAAGTCCAAGTAACCGTTACCGGTAGCAGCGGCTTTACGCTGCTGTTCCTTCGCCCGCAATCAGCGATTGCACCCCACGAAACCAACTAAGCACACGCCCCTGCTGAATCTTCTACACTGCGCTATCCTCGTTGCAGTCCTTAATCTCTTCATCCTTGGCGTTTTCATTTTCTGAGGGAGACTTCGGGCGCAATTTTCCGAGGAGTGCATCACGCAATGAATAGCATGCAGCCAGCAGCGAACCGCAGTGCATGGCTCACCCGTTGGGCCGGCTTTTTCCTTCTTCTTGTTTTTAGTCTTACCTGTGCGAGTGTAGCCAATGCCCAGAAAAAGAAGAAGGACGACTCGCAGCCCACGCCTCCCGCCAGCGTCGCTGCCGCCGCGCCCGACGACGCAAAAATCGATTTCGTCATCGGAGAATATCTCGGCGCCTGGCAAATTGGCGACATCGAGAAGATGCACAAAACCATGGCGGACGATATTTCCGTCGTTGCCGGTACGTGGACTCCACCTGCCCTTGGTTGGACTAATTTTCTCGCCGCTTATCAGGCGCAGCGCGCCCGCATGGAACAGGTGCGCATGGATCGCAGCAACACCTTGATCCGCATCGCCCCGAGTGGCCAGTTTGCCTGGGCTTGCTATCAGTGGGATTTCAGCGCCAACGTCGACGGTACACCCATGGCCGCAGAAGGACACACTACCCTAGTGCTTGAGAAGAGGGGCGATGGCTGGGTGATCGTGCACAATCACACCTCTCTCGTCCAAGCCTCCCAACCCTCTGCCCCCGCGAGTTCCGCGCCGCAGCCTGCGCAACCCGCACCTACAAAACCCTGAGTCGAGGATGCTTGCCGTTCGAATCGCTAGAAATTCTTCAGCCCTTGATAGACGAAGATTCCGACAATCAGCAGCAACAGTAGTCCTGACGTGATTCCGCTCGTCAGAATCGGTCGCGACAACATGTTGATTTTTTTGATCAACGCCTGCTGTTCCCTCGCCATGTGCGCTTCTGCGGCATCGATGAATATCTGATCATCTTCGTGGCTCGACAGCACACTGCGCCACGCGATCAGGATCAGAAATATCGCAGTTACAACGCCCCAGGCAATCAGCAGATACAGCAGAGGTCCCGCAAAGATTTCCGTAAACGACTCCGGCATGGCAACCTCCCGTTGGAATCGGTCCTCGGCACCCGCCCTGCGGCGGCAGGTCTTTCGGGCGGAGTATAGCACCACGGGCTGAGAATACTAGGGGGGCGTGTCACAGCCACCCCTGGGATCGTCTCCCTCGAACCACAGGCCACTTTTGTGACGGAAATCACAGGCAGGCAAAAAATTAAGGGCGCCGGAACCTTGCGATTCTAGCGCCCTCTTTAATTGTGCCGCGAAGTTTTTGAGGCTCCCCGGCTCAATCTGGGTGCAGTCTATTCTTCTCGTTTCCCCTTGGCAAGAGGTCTCCCACCGTTTCCCTGTGCATTTCTGCGCGTCTCTGTGCAAAAAAACTAACCGCCAACTCCCGCACTTTCGTTGACTTATCCCAATTGCGCAACCTAAGATGAGCCAACCATGCCCGAATCGCCGTCTCTCGTCGGACAGATCATCTCCCGTTATCGCATTCTCGAAAGGCTCGGCGGGGGAGGCATGGGAGTTGTCTACAAAGCCGAGGACCTGGACCTGCGCCGCTTTGTGGCCCTGAAGTTTCTTCCCGACAACGTCGCCAAAGACCCTGATGCTCTGACGCGCTTTCAACGCGAGGCCCAAGCCGCTTCCGCACTCAATCACCCCAACATTTGCACGATTTACGAAGTTGGACTTGATGGCAATCGCCCCTATATCGCGATGGAGTTCATGGATGGCGTCACACTGAAAAACGGCATTTCCAGCCAACCGCTCAGCACCGACATTCTTCTTTCGCTCGCCACCGAAATCGCCTACGCGCTCGACGCCGCTCACTCCGAAGGCATTGTCCATCGCGATATCAAGTCCGCGAACATCTTCATCACCAAGCGCGGTCATGCCAAAATTCTCGACTTCGGCCTCGCTAAATATGGCACGGCCCACCGCGCTTCGAGCCCCGTGGAATCTGGCGACACGCAAACCAGCCCGCTCTACGAGCATCCCTACAGCTTGACCAGCCCCGGTTCCACTTTCGGCACGGTCGCCTACATGTCTCCCGAGCAAGTGCGCGCCAGGGAGCTCGACGCTCGCACCGACCTCTTCTCTTTCGGCGTGGTCCTCTACGAAATGGCCACCGGGACGCTTCCTTTTCGCGGCGAGAGTCTCGGCGTAATCCTCTCTGCCATCCTCAACGAAACACCCATTCCCGCTTCGCAGCTGAATTCCAATTTGCCGCTCGAGCTCGAACACATCATCAACAAGGCTCTTGAGAAAGACCGCAATCTTCGTTATCAAAGCGCCTCGGAAATGCGCGCGGATTTGCAACGCCTTCGCCGCGACGCGGAATCCGGCCGATTCTATGCCTTGGGCGCATCCGCAACGGGCGTTTCTGCGGTAACGCGCAGCCATGCGCTTGAAACAACCGCACCGGCAAAAAACCAGCAGACCGCTGCCGCGCCACAAAAAGCTCGCCGCTGGCCCTGGATTCTCGCCACCGCCCTGGCATTTCTCCTGGTCGCCGCTCTCGCGGCCTCCTGGCTCGTGGCACCGCTTCCCCCTCTACGGGTCTCTGGAGCGCAACAGATCACCAATGATGGCCGGCCCAAACTACTGGCCGGTACGGACGGTGCGCGCCTCTATTTGCAATATCAATCCTCCATCGCGGACGGCTCTTCTTCCATTGGCCAAGTCGCCAGTACCGGAGGAGACGTGGTTCCCATCGCGGCTCCTTCCATCAGCATGCAAATTCTCAACGTCTCTCCCGATGGCTCTTCGTTGCTGGTTTCCGACGAACCCGGGACGGCATTCGACGGTCCGCTGTGGGCTCTGTCTGTGCTTGGGGGCCTGCCGCGCCGTTTGGGCGACGCCGCAGGTCACGCGGGCGCGTGGTCGCCGGATGGCAAAGAATTGCTCTTCGCCAAAGGCAACGACCTGTTCCTCGCCAAAAGTGATGGGACCGCCGCGCGCAAGCTGGTCACTTTGGCGGGCTGGCCTTCTTCGCCGAAATGGTCGCCGGGCGGCAACTGGCTCCGCCTCACGGTGCGTGATCCCAGCACCAACGCGACATCCCTTTGGCAGGTTTCCGCCGATGGTCGGGATCCGCATCCCGTGCTGCCCGGCTGGCACGATCCTCCCTCCGAGTGTTGCGGTTCTTGGGTTCCGGGCTCGCGCCACTTCATCTTTTCTTCGCAAGGCCGCATCTGGGAGCTGCAGGAGCACCGGCATCTCTTTCAACAAAGTACGTTCGAGCCCGTGGAACTCACCACTGGCCCGCTTGCTCTGTTTTCGCCGCTTCCCAGCAAGGACGGAAAAAAGCTCTACGTGGTGGGGCGAACTCCCCGTGGTGAATTACTTCGCTACGATGCCAAGTCCAGCCAGTTTCTTCCGTTTCTTTCCGGCATTTCCGCCGAGCACGTCAGCTTATCAAAGGACGGCCAGTGGGTCGCCTACGTCATGTTTCCCCAAGGCACTCTGTGGCGCAGCAAGCTCGATGGCAGCCAGAGATTGCAGCTGACTTATGCGCCTCTCTATGCGTCCTTGCCCCGCTGGGCGCCCGATGGCAAGCAAATCGCCTTCTTTTCTACGACAGCGGGTAACCCCGCTAAGATCTACACGGTGTCTCCGGAGGGCGGCGCGGTTCAGGAATTGCTGCCCGACGACAAGAAGGCTGAGGCCGACCCCTGCTGGTCGTCCGACGGCACTTCTCTCGTTTTCGGTGGACTTTACGGCTCCGCAGTCACCGGGATTCGCATCCTCAATCTCAAAACCGGTAAAGTCTCTACGGTTCCCGGCTCCGAGAATTTATTCTCGCCACGGTGGTCGCCCGACGGTCGTTATATCGTCGCCATCCGCTCAGACTCGCAGACTTTCCTGCTCTACGACCTCTCCAAGCAGACCTGGTCCAAGATTTTCCACGAACGCAATGTCAGCTTCCCCAACTGGTCTAAAGACAGCCAATACCTTTACTTCCTCAGCTGGCCCGAAAATCCCGGAATTTTTCGAATTCGCCTCACGGACCGTTCCCTTGAGCGCATCGTCGACCTGAAGGATTTTCGCCCTACCGGCTATTGGGACGACTGGATGGGCATGGACCTCGACGATTCCCCCCTGGTATTGCGCGACACCGGCCTCCAGGACGTTTACGCCCTCGACTCCGAGGCCCCTTAAACCCTGTTTTTCCTTTGTGACCGGCGCCATTGACTGCCCTTTTCTTTCGGACCTACCATGCCCTATTGGGTGCGCTCCAACCTGAGGTTCCCCCCTCATCTTCCGACAGGAGTAACCGCTATGCCGAGCCGCCCTTCGCTATTCGCACTCTCTGCTCTTTGCATTCTTCTTTTCGCGTGCTCTTCGGCGCCTCCCACGCCGCCCAGTGCTCGCCACTTCGCCGACGCGAAAAACAACCTTGCGGCTTCGGACTATAAGGCCGCGCTGGAAAATCTCGACGCCACCATCAAGGCGACGACCGATGAAACGGTCCGTCAGCAAGCCTCGCTTCTCCGCGTTGCGCTGCTCACCGCTCTGGCGGACGCCGACCAGCAAATCGCCGAGGCTTACCACGTTGGCGCCAAGCAACCACCGGCGCACGCGCAAACCGGTGCGTTCTATCAGGAACGCGCCGACTACAACCAGGCCGCGCGCAATTACCTGATGGACGCGATGCAAGCGGAACTCGATCAACGTGGCAAGCTGGGACCCAATCCCATCGTCATCCAGATTGCCTATCCCGGATTCACGGGTGGCGTGGATCCCGGTCTGGCCAAGATCAAAAGCGGTATTTTCATCTCAGACAACGAACGCGCCAACACCGAACTGCAGATGGATCGCAACGCTTTCGCCACCATCCTCGCGGAATTGGCTGGCGTGAATCAGGACCTCAATAAGGGCCGCGAACTTTACGATGCTGGACCCGTCAATATCGATCCCCGAGTCTATCTCGTGGCCTTCAGCGACAGCTTCCTGAACGTCGGTTCCATGTTCGATACCAAGGGCATCAACGAACCCGACAAATTCCGAACCGTCAATCAGGTCGTCAAAGGCAACCTCGATCTAGCCGAGAAGTTGCTCGCCGCCAAACCCGACAAAGACCTCGAGACTCGCGTCAAGAAGATGGAAGGCGATTGCGACAAGTGCCTCAAGCGCCTCGGCGCCTAGCCAATTCTTAAACCTGTCCTTCCGAGGGCGGGGTGTGCCCGAGGAATAGGCTTTCTTTTGCCCTCGCGAGAAGCAGACTTGCCGACAATGGTACTCCGGCAACGACCGGCGGAAGCGTGATAGAGTCCAGGGCCAGTGAGGTGCCGCATGGCGTATCTGAAATGTTTCGGCGTGGGTGTACTCATGGCATTGGCCGGAGCGTTTGCCTGGCTGGTATACAGTTTCGTGGAAGTGTCCCGAAGCATATCTCCTGAACTCCGGAGCGGCGGCGTTTCGATAGATATCAGGGGTCTATTTGACAACCGCTCATTGCTAGTCGTTCTGAGCTTCTTCGTGCTTGGCTTCTTCCTGGAATTTTTGATCGTGAGGCGTCGCCTTCTGCAATCCCATTGAGCGGAACAGGCCGCGCCTGTCACCAAAACTAGCCGCCGCGAAAAGTGCCCGCTCCTCGGCACTCCCGCAGTCCCTTCGTTGACAAACCCTTTCTTCCCCCTCACACTTATATCTGCCTCGTTTTTTCCCGTGCCCAAGTGGCGGAACTGGCAGACGCGCTAGCTTCAGGAGCTAGTGGCCTTACGGTCGTGGAGGTTCGAGTCCTCTCTTGGGCACCATTCCTGGCGCACTCTTTTTTACTTCTTTTTCCACGCGCTCTTCTGCGATATCGACAGCAACCACTGTCCTTCCGCTTCGTCCACTTCGGTCAAACTGAAGTTCAGCGCCTGCACCAGGACCCCAACCACAAAGTAGTACGTTCCACCCGCTTCCACTCTCATTACCATCGCGCCGCCATCCTGCTGTCTTACTTTTAAAATCGACTGCCAGTCCGCGCAGATGTTGTGACTTCCGGGGTCCACTTCGAAGGAGATATAGCCCTGCCCCGTGTTCGCGCCCATCCAGTTTCCGTCCACGCCCACACGCGTGGTCACGCCCGTGGTGTTGGTCCCCACGATTTCGATGACGTAAATTCGCGCCTTCCCCGCGGAAGGCGCAATTACCCCTTTATCGGGAGGATTTAATGTCACGTCGTAGTGCGTCTTCTCAGAACCGCAGCCCGCCGCCGTCCGGAAATCCGCAGTTGCATTCTGCCCGTACACTGGAGCCGCACACACCAATACCAGCAACATGATCTTGCGCATGCCCGTCCTCCTCGGATCTTTTCTGCTGGTGATTCCGCCTTCTGCCTGTGAGACGTGGTGCTGTTTCTACCCGTTTCGTTTTTGTTTGCTCTCTCGAGCGCACCTTGCCCGCGAGTTCAGTCTTTGCTGGCTTCGGGAGCATCCTTTGCATAGGAACTGGGAGGGAGCAAAAGCTGGATGCCGAAATAGCCCACAAAATAGGCCTGTTTTGGCCCAGCAGGCTCGACGGCCCGCCCGGCCATAAATAAGAGAATCACCGGGCTATGCAGTTTATAGCGTCCTCCAGCATCCAATGTCGGCTGATTATAGCCGGGGTGAAATGTTCCTACGTTGTAAACTTCGATGTCTCCCTCGAGTTTGGGCGTAAAGTCGTGTCCCACCACCAGGCCCGTGATCCAACCATCCGGCCCGTTGTGTACGAACTGATAGCCAGCCTCGAAATCCACGTCGACCGGACCAAACTTTTTCGTAAATTCCGCAGGCATCAGAAACGAATTGTTCGGCGATGTAATTTGCCGGTTCACCGCGCTGTTCGGATTATTCAGAAAAAACTGCGGAAAAATCGAAATTGCCAGTTTGCCTTCCCCTCCGTCGTAAAAGCGCCATTTCACCCCGGGATTCGACTGGTTCAGTCCATATTTCACCGGCTGGCCTGGGTTTTGCACCCGCAGCCATGCGGTTTCATACGTAAGCTGGATGCGATCCCCAATCCCGAAATTAATATCCAAGTCCGGTGTGTGCGATACCGATTGGTTGGTGTAGTAAAACGGCATGTACCCGATATTGATCTCCCAGTTCAGATTGCCGGGTGTGCCGGGATCGTTGGTGTAATAGGGCGGGCCGCCCTGCGCGCAAACGTACCCCGGCAAAATAAGAAGAAATAGCCACAGAAACTTCGCGAATTGCCGGCTCAGAAGGTCTCCCCGTTCCGCTATGCAGATGTAGACCTTCAGGCTAAAAATTCGCACCTAAACACACGATTAACAGGACGGTCTCAGGCGTGCGCGTTTATGGGCAGCGACGCAGTAAACGTGCTTCCCGACGCTTCACAACGCGCTAGCACAAGAGAACCGTGATGCGCTTCCGCAATCCATCGCGCGATGGAGAGTCCCAGGCCCGCGCCCCCTGTTTCGCCGCTCTCACCGCGCGAACGTGTTTTGTCCGCCCGAAAGAATCGGTCGAACACGCGCGACTGCAGTTCCTGCGGTATTCCCGGGCCATTGTCGGTTACGCTGATGATGTAGCGATCGCCGTCGCGCCCGCAAGCCAGGCTCACCGTACTTCCGCATGGCGAATATTTAATCGCATTATCCAAAAGATTCAGCAGCATGCGCCCCAGCAAAGCTGTGTCCGCGTGAATGGGCAAGTCCGGCTGGATGGCGGGCCGCAGCATAATTTTCTTCGCCAACGCCAATGAACGCGTGCGCACCAGCGCTTCCTCCGCAATCTCGTCCAGGTAGGCCTCCTTCAACGTCAGCGGATACTGGCCGGCATCGGCTCGCGCCAGCGTGAACAGGTCTTCGATGATGTGCCCGAGTCGCTGCGCCTCCTGCTGCAAAATCCCCAGCGTTTCGCGGTAATCATCCGGCGAGCGTTCCGGCTGCGCCAGCGTCACCTCGGCCTCTCCCCGCAAAATGGCCACCGGCGTGCGCAGTTCATGCGAGGCATCCGCCATG
Source organism: Verrucomicrobiia bacterium (assembly GCA_035506955.1). Taxonomy (GTDB): domain Bacteria; phylum Acidobacteriota; class Terriglobia; order Acidiferrales; family UBA7541; genus Acidiferrum. Next base: position 18,060 of record DATJOO010000044.1, on the reverse strand, counting down.
AATCGCCGCTGCTGATCGAACGCCGCTTCCAGGCGGGCCAGCAACTGATTGAACGTCTGCGCCAGGTTGCCCAATTCGTCCCGCTCGTTCGCCACCGGTAAGCGCTGCTGCAAATTCGCCGCGCCGATGCTCCGCGCCTCGGAAGCCATGGCCACAATCGGCGCCAAACTTTTCCGTGCCAGAAAATATCCACCCGCGCTGGCCAACAACAACGCCACCGGAATGGCCCACAAAAAGGTGCTCCGAATGCCGCCCATCATTCGTTTTTGCCCATGCAGCGATTGCAAAACCAGCAGGGTGTATATCCGCCCTGAAGCTTCAAACCGCTTACCGATCATCCGGTATCCGTCTTTGCCTTCTCGAACCGTGCTGGGCGGGCCGCCCGCGGAACCCACCAGTCCCCGAAAAACCTCTGGTGAGAAACCATGTTCCTCCCACGGGTCTTTGTGAGTGTCGCTCCCGAAAAGATCCAGTGAACTGCGCACCACTCCAGCGTCATCCACTAGCCCGAAAAACGTGCCACGAAAACGGTGCTCCAGCATCGTTTCCCGTGCTGCGTCGTTCACTCCATTCGGCCCCGCGGCGTCCGACACTTCATCTTTGAAGGTGGTAATGAACGCATCACATAACTGCGTCAGGTCGGCGTCGGTGCGCCGCGCCAAGCTATGCCAGTACGAAAAGTAAGTCAGCGCAGACACCGCCATCAGCGCCACTGCCAAAACCAGTGTGTACCACAACGTCAGCCGTACTCGAACCGAATCAAACATGCGGCTTCCTCGCGCCCCGCGAAGCAGCCGTGCTTTCGCTTTTTGCTTCCCCGCCTTCCGCCGGCGCGCACAAGATATAGCCGCTGCCTCGTCGCGTCTGTAGCAGCGGCTTCCCGTTCGCTTCGCCCAACTTGCGCCGCAAGCGGTTCACGTACACTTCGATCAAGTTCGAAAAAGGATCGAACGACTCATCCCACACATGTTCGGCAATTTCCGAGCGTCCCACCACGCGATTCGCGTTGCGCACCAGAAATTCCAGCAGCGCGTATTCCTTGGCCGTCAAAGGAATCGTCGTGCTGCCTCGCCGTGCGGTCTGCGACGCTGTGTCCAGTTCCAGATCGCCCACACGAATCTTCGAAGGCTGCAAATCTCGGGGACGCCGCAGCAGCGCCCGCAACCGCGCCAGCAGCTCTCCAAACTCAAACGGCTTCGTTAAGTAATCATCCGCGCCCACATCCAGCCCGTGAATGCGATCCTCCACGGCATCACGCGCGGTCAGCATCAGAATTGGCATGCGTTTGCCTGAGGAACGGATCGCCTGGCAGGTTTCGAATCCGTCCTTGCCGGGGATCATCACGTCCAGAATCACCACGTCGTAATCGTTGATTTCTGCCTGATACAGCGCGTCGTTTCCGTTCGCGACGGCATCGACCGCGTATGCCTGCTCTTGCAAGCCGCGGGTCACAAAACGCGCGATAAGTGGGTCGTCTTCTACCAACAAAAGCCGCATGGCGGTATCATACGGCAAAACGTTTTGCGTCCGGCACGACTTCAGCCGCTGAGAGCATGTCGAGTCCTTTCGTTCAATTTCCCGTGCCCCGCCAGCTCAAAAATACAGCTTCTCTCCAGCCCCACTTTTGTAACGCCGCGCTAAGTTCCCGGCGTCCAATCCAACTGAAACGGCTACTGGCAGTACCCGATTTCTCTTTTGACCATCTGCTGCATAACTTTTCACGGGCGCGTCCCGCAGATGTCATCATGGTTGGGAAATTCAAAGCCACAAACTAGGAGAACTTGTCGTTGTTCTTGCCGCATCCACACTTCTGGCTTGCCCTCATCGTCGTAGCCAGCATCCTGCTCATGCTGATCCGTGCCTGGAAGATCCCGGAAGCGTGTTGGATTGCCGCTGGCGTTGTTCTGCTCCTCCTGTTTCGTTTGGAACCGCTTTCCGGTGTGGCTCACGCGGCGGCCAAGGGTACCGACGTCTACCTGTTCCTCGTCGGCATGATGCTGCTCTCCGAGCTTTCGGCCGTACACGGCGTGTTCGATTGGCTTTCGTCTGCGGCCGTGCGCCACGCGCGAGGTTCCACATCTCTGCTCTTCTTTCTCGTTTACGGCGCGGGCACTCTCGTCACTATCTTCATGTCCAACGACGCCACCGCCGTTGTTCTCACGCCCGCCATCCTTGCTGCCGTTCGCAAAGCGCGCCTTGAACCACTGCCTTATCTGTTCGTGTGCGCTTTCATCGCCAATGCCGCTTCTTTTGTCCTGCCCATTTCCAATCCCGCCAATCTCGTGGTCTTCCACAAAGAAATGCCCGCCCTCGGCGAATGGCTTCTGCGCTTTGGCCTGCCTTCGTTTCTTTCTATCGTGACCACTTTCTTCGTTCTGCGTTGGCTGTTTCGCCGCAATCTACGTGCGCCCATTACCGTCCAGATGGACGAGAATCACTTTCTCCGCGATCACGGCAAACTCATGCTTGCAGGCCTCGGCGCCACCGCCGCCGTCCTGCTCGTGGCCTCGGCTCTGAATTGGGATTTGGGCTTACCCACCTGCCTCACCGCGCTCGCCGTCACTGTGATCATCTCAGCGATTTCGCGCAACAATCCCTTGCCGCTTTTTCGCGAGATCAGTTGGTCCACTCTGGCTCTGGTCGCTGGCTTGTTTATTATGGTCGACGCTGTCGAACGCACCGGCGCCATGCGCGCCACTCAAGACTGGCTGGCTCGTGTCATCGCCATGCCCGTCACGGCCGGAGCCATGCTCGCCGGCTTCGCCGTCGGCGTCGCCAACAATTTGGTTAACAACCTTCCACTCGGTCTGATTGCCGGCAGCACTCTTCAGGCCACTCACGGCAAGGGCTTGATCGCCAGCTCGGTGCTCATCGGAGTCGACCTCGGGCCCAATCTTTCCATCACCGGTTCGCTCGCCACCATTCTCTGGCTGATCGCGCTTCGTAAGGAAAAACTCGAGGTCGGTTTTTGGAGCTTCCTCAAAATCGGCGCCATCGTTATGCCGGTCGCGTTGTTCTGCTCTCTACTCGGCGCCATCTTCACACACATCTTTTTCGGATACCGTTAAGTTTCCGGCTCGTATGAACGGAGACAACGCGAGAATTTCGCCCGACCTATTCGCCTTTGGGGAGCGTATCTTTGTCGTCGGCCTCGACGATCACTTCCACGTGCGCGCCCTGTTTCAGCTTCACTTTTTCGCCTTCTTCGTTTTCCAGCTTATTTTCGATGCGGATCTCGCGATACAGGTCGTCGGCTCCGGTGATGCTGATTTCCGCCTTCTCCGGTTCGTCAGGGTGCTTGATGATCTTGCGAACGACTCCCGGCTTCTTGGTCTTGGGCTTCTTAACCATAGTTGCTCCTTGGATGAAGGAAGGAAAGGCGGGGCCGGGATATTTTAATAGACTGTGCCGCTGAAAGCCATCCAGTTGATTTCCTGCCATCTCGCCAAAACGGGAGCGTAAGGGCCGGAGTTTTAGCGCCGACATAAGAGCAAGGAAAAATGGGCTTCAGAGTGTTGGCTCCTCAGGCATGTTCTAGCCAGACCCGATGCCATTCTCTTCCCAATCGCGCATCTAATTTCTGCTGGCTTTCGCCATTCTTTTGGACGCGCCTAATCGCGCCATGCGCAGCTTCGTACAAACCGCCGACGCCATCGGCACCACCACCAAAAAACTCGAAAAGCTTCGCCTGCTTAGCGAATATTTCCGCTCCCTCAGCACCAGCGACGCCGCGCTTGCCGCTCGTTTTTTCTCCGCTTATCCATTTCCCAAGCATGATGAGCGCATTCTTGGCGTCGGCGGCGCCAGTCTCTCGCGCCTAATTGCCGACGCCTCCGGCAGAACCGGCCAACCGCTCGGCTCCGCCTATCGCAAGCACGGCGACCTCGGCGACATGGCCGAAGAACTTTTATCTCCCACGCATCGCGACGGCGACTTATCTCTCGCGGAAGTGGCGCAACTCTTCGAAGCTCTCGCGGCCTCCCGCGGTCAAGGGCACAAGGCAGAGCTGCTTAGCAAAGCGTTCCAACGCGCCAGCTCCGGCGACGTGAAGTACATCGTAAAAATCATCACCGGTGACCTGCGCATCGGCTCGAAGGAAAGTCTCGTCGAAGAGGCCGTCGCGAAAGCTTATGATCGTCCAGTTGCGGATGTGCGTCGTGCCAACATGATGACCGGCGACATCGGCGAAACCCTTGCTCTCGCCGCTCAAGACCAGCTAGCCACCGCTGCGGTCCGCTTATTTCATCCTCTCGGCTTCATGCTCGCCACGCCTATAGAAACTCCCAACGACCTGTTCGACGAAAAAACATCCGTCGCCGATACCAATACTCGGTCATTCTTCGTCGAGGAAAAATACGACGGCATTCGCGCGCAAATCCACAAAGACACGCATGGCAAGGTTCGCATCTTCTCCCGCACCCTCGATGAGGTCACCGAGTTTCCCGAACTCATCGCTCCCATCTCACAGTTACCTGGCGACTTGATCCTCGATGGCGAAATTCTTGCCTGGCGCGAAGATCGCCCTCTTCCTTTCACCGAATTGCAGAAGCGTCTTGGCCGCAAGCACATGGACCTATTTCTGCAGTCGGACGTACCCGTCAAATATGTCGTGTTTGACCTGCTCTTTCAGGATGGGCAGTTGCTCTTAGACGAGTTACTCACTGCCCGCCAGGCCCGTCTCGACTCGCTCTTCGCCAACGCTGTCGGAGCCTTGCGCACCGCCTCGCGCGTTGCGTGCAGAACTTCCGGCGCCGTGCAACAAGCCTTTCGCAACGCATTAGCCGCAGGTCACGAAGGCATCGTCGCCAAGCTCGCCCATTCCCCTTACACCCCCGGCCGCCGCGGCGGCTTCTGGTTCAAACTCAAGGAACCCTTCGCGACCCTGGATGTCGTAGTAACTGCCGTTGAGTACGGCCATGGCAAACGCCACGCGGTGCTTTCCGATTACACTTTTGCGGTGCGCGATGGAGAAAAACTTCTCAATATTGGCAAGGCTTATTCCGGTTTAACCGACGCGGAGATTCTCGAGTACACTCAATTTTTCCTGCAACACACCCTCGAAGATCACGGTCATGTCCGCACCGTCGAGCCTCTCGTGGTCCTCGAAGTCGCCTTCAACAACATCCAAAAATCCAACCGTCACGCCAGTGGCTACGCCCTCCGCTTTCCCCGCATCCTCCGCATTCGCACTGATAAGCCCGCCTCTGAAATCGACACCCTCGCCGCCGTGGCGCAACTCTTCAACCGTCAAAACCATAACTCCAGCCAACCGTAACCTATCACTCTTGCACTTTTGCACTCTTCGACTCTTGCACTCTTATCCTTTCTTCTATTCCGCCGCCAGGTACACATATCTCAAAATAAACAGCGCCGTCAGCACCCACACCAGCGCGCTAACTTCCCGGTATTTTCCCGCCGCCACTTTCGCCACCACATACGCAATCACCCCCAGGCTCAATCCCGTCGCGATGCTGAACGTCAGTGGCGTCGCAATCAGTGTCACGAACGCCGGAAATCCTTCGGTGAACTCGTCCCACTGCACTCGCGCGATCGATTCCGTCATCAACGCACCCACCAGAATCAACGACGGTGCCGTTGCAAACGCCGGAATCGCCGCCGCCACCGGCGAGAAAAACATCGCCATCAAAAACAACGCCGCCACCATCACATTGCTCAATCCCGTGCGGGCTCCCGCCGCCACGCCCGATGCGCTCTCAATGTAGCTCGTCACCGTCGACGTTCCCGTTAACGCTCCGAAAATCGTTCCGATTCCGTCCGCCAGCAGCGCCTTGCCCACTCGCGGGATTTTTCCGTCTTTCACAAATCCACCCTGTTCGCACACCCCTACCATCGTTCCCACGTTGTCGAACAGGTCCACAAACAGAAAAATGAAGATAATCTCCACCAGCCCCAGGTGCAGCGCGCCCTTCACATCCAGTTTCAAGAAGGTCGCGGACGGATGCGGCCAGGCCACTACGGCCGCGGGCCAGTGCGCTAACCCGCGTGCGATACCAAATATCGTGGTCCCCAAAATTCCCAGCAAAATCGCGCCATTCACGCGCCTGACCATCAACACCAGCGTAAGCACAATGCCGACGCATGCCGCCTGTACCGTGGGATCCTTGAAGTCACCGAGCGCCACAAACGTCGCCGGATTCGCCACCACCAATTTCCCGCTGCGCAGCCCCACAAAGGCGATGAACATGCCAATGCCGCCTGCCGTCGCATGTTTCAATCCCAGCGGTATCCCGTTCACGATTTGTTCGCGCACTCGCGTCACCGTCAGCAGCACGAACAACACGCCCGACAGAAACACCGCTCCCAGCGCCGTCGGCCACGGCACGTGCATTCCCAAACATACGGTGTACGTGAAATACGCGTTCAGCGACATCCCCGGCGCCAGCGCGATCGGGTAATTCGCGTAAATTCCCATCACCAGCGTTGCCACCGCCGATGCCAGGCATGTCGCAAACACCACGCCTTCCGCCGGCATCCCCGCTTGCGACAGGATCTGCGGGTTCACCACGATGATGTATGCCATCGTCAAAAACGTGGTCAGCCCGCCCAACATCTCCTGCTTCACGCTGCTATGATTTTCTTGAAGTGCAAACACTCGGTCGAAAAGATTGCTGGTCGCCATGTTCGATTCAATCTAGGTAGGACCAAAAACTGTACGAGTGCCGCTGCGTCGCTGTCAACTTTCTACCACACCCAGACCAAGCCGACTCCTAATCTCGTCGACTCTACTTTTGTATTCTTATACTCTTTTACTCTTATACTTTGGTTCTCAAGGAGCCTTATGTCTTCTTTCTCGGATATGTCCCGCAGAGCCTTCCTCGGCTGTTCCACCGGCGCCCTTCTCGCAAGTTCGCTGCCGTTCCCACATTCCCTCGCCGCGGCTTCCTCGCCTCGCCGCATCATTCTCGATACCGACCCCGGCGTCGATGATGCTATGGCTATTTTCCTGGCTTTGCGTTCCCCGGAACTCAAAGTCGAAGCCGTCACCCCCGTCAGCGGCAACGTTCCTCTCGCTTTCACTCTTCCAAACGCGTTGCGCCTGGTCGAAATCACCGGCCGCACCGACGTTCCTGTGGCTGCGGGTGCCGACACACCGCTTCTGCGCCGACTCGTCACCGCCAGTTACGTCCACGGAGAAAACGGCCTTGCTGGCGTGGAGTTTCCGCCCCCGAAACTCAAACCCGTGGCAGAACCCGCCGCGGAAATTATCCGCCGGATCGTGTATTCCAATCCTGGCGAAATTACCATCGTCGGCGTCGGCCCTCTTACCAACGTCGCCACCGCTCTCAAGTCCGATCCCGATTTTGCCCCCAAAATCAAAGAAATCGTCGTGATGGGCGGTTCTCTCAGCGGAGGTAACATCACACCCGCTGCCGAATTTAATTTCTACGTCGACCCGGAAGCCGCGCGCATCGTCTTCGATTCCGGCGTTCCCCTCACCATGGTCGGCCTCGACGTGACCCACAAAGTCCTACTAAACGAAACGCACATCAAGCAACTGGAAGCCGCGCAAAACCCCGTCAGCCAGGCCGCCGCTAAAATCATGCGCGCTACTTTCGACCGGATGCGCAAGGGCCATGATGTCACTGTGGTGGCCATGCACGATCCGCTCACTGTCGCGCATCTCATCGATCCGACGATTCTCACTCTCAAGGATTATTACGTTCAGATCGAAACCTCCGGCGAATTCACCTCCGGCGAGTCGGTCGGCTATGCCTATTCCCCCGCTCGTCCTTCTCCGCCCATGAACACCGGCCAATCCGTGCCGCCGTATCCGCAGCCCGAATTCAAGCCCAACGCCAAAGTAGCCGTGGGCGTGGATCCCGACAAATTTTTCAACTTGCTGATGCCGCGTTTAACCGCGGCTGGCTGATCGAGTCACGCACATGCTTCGTTTTCTGGCATTCATGACCATTATTCTCGTCGGACTACTTGCTGTATCGCTCGCTGGCCAATCCTCGCCCGATGCCAATTGGCACCTCACTCCACAATCGGAAGCGCTGGTGCCAGACGCCGCGCTTCGTTCGCAAATTTTCCGCGCACTCACCGCCGCCGAAAACGCCGGCACCGATCCCACCATTTCTCACTTCAAAGTTCGCGCCGCCACCGTCATTGCCAAAGATGGACAAGAACACGTTGTTCTCGGCGGCAACACCGAATACTCCGTCCCCGAAGCCATTCACGGGGAAACTTCGCTCATCAACCACGTCACCGCTCTTTACGGTGCCGACACTACCCGTCATTCCCTGCGTTTCGTCGCGTTTTACTCCGAGCGTTGCGGCATGAGCGGCAGTTGTGGCGACTGTCGCGATTATCAGAAAGCGGCTACCGACTACACGAATCTCTTGATCGTCTGCGGCCAATCCTCCGACCACTCTGTTCGCGTCACCCGCTTTCGTGATCAACTCGTCGACGAGGATCAGTTCCCACCCGCTTCGCCCGACTCCCTTTCCATCTCGCCTGCGGAGCTCGCTCGTCTGCTCGCCGCCGCCCAGGCAGCCAGTCTCGGTGGCGTCACACTTTTCACTGCTTCCCAGCAAACCGCCGCCGCGGCGCTCTCTTATTCCGGCAAAATCTATCGCGCTGCCGCCGCTGACGACGCCGCTTTTCACTACCGCTATCCCATCGGCGGCGTTCTTCAGCAAGCGGCCACCGAACGCGACTATTTCCTTCGCGCCATTCTGGTTGTCGGGGAAAAAGGACACTGGCCCATCATCAATTACCGCGATCGCCAGTACGGCTACGAAGCCAGCAGCTTCAATCGCGAATCCGGCAAGCCACCCATCGCTCTCATTATTTCCGATGGCCTCGGCAACTACCGCGCCACCACCTTCGAATCCGCGCTACCCCACGCTTTCAGCACCGCCAACTTCATGCCCCAAGCCGTAAAGGACTTCCTTCGCACACACCAAGTCCCTGCGGACAAATAAGCAAATGGCCCGAACGAAGGCGAGGAGGGTAACCCCTAATTCCGAAACTCTCCGAATCCAATGCGCACTTGAATTGTATTGATCCCCGGGTTGTAATTCGTCATGCTCGCATCCGAAATGTGCTGGAATCGCACTTCTGCGCTGAAATTATGCTTGTTCCTTAAAAAGTGCGCCCCGAATGCGCCGCTCGTGGTGAAATTGATCTGCGACGCGCCCTCCGGCACTTTCGTATTTGTGAACAAGACCCCGCCCTCAATCTGAACATACGGCTTCACTTTTTTCGGCTTGTCGAAAATCCACTTGAACGCAAACGGATCTACGCTGCCCCCGTACGCCGTGTTCGTTTTTTGCGCGATTACCCAAACCGGCACCACATCAAACGCATACTCCAGTTGCCCGTTCAAAATCCCGGGCCCGTGCGGCGACGTCAGAATCAGCCCGTACCGCAATCCTAGATTCCACAATCCCGTCCCTTGCGCGCCTCCATTGATCGCTCCCCCGCCGCCCGTCCAAATCTGTAATTCCCTAGACGAATTCTCCGGGCTGGCCACATCCTGCGCTGCGGCCCGCGACTCACTCACCATGGCCATCACTGCCAACACCACAACTGCCCACACACTTGTCTTCACTTTTCTCTTCTCCTCAGATGCTCGCCGAGACCTGCACTGCGCCGCCAGGCTTGCTCATCCTCTGCGCCAGTGCTCCGATCATCACCGCCAAAAGCAGCAGGGCCACTGGATCAATCGGATGCCGGTAGCGCAACGAAGTATGCGTCACATAATACAAAATCGGGATACACACCGGAAATGCCGCAACTGGTATGGCGTACTCGCTTCTTCTCCAGAACAGCACAAACATTCCAGCCAGCGCGCCTACCGCGCTCACGAAATTCCCCAACAAAATCCCACGAATCCACCACGATTCCGTTTCCGCGAACGTTCTCCACGGATCCGCGACTCCGATCCAGAAATCCACGAATCTCCACCTGATCAACTGCAGCACCCGGCGCGGATGCGTCTTCATGAACTGCAGCGCCTTCCGTTTTTCCTCATCCATGAACGCCGTCTCGCCCATCCGCAAATAACGCAGCGTTTCCATGTCCTGCGTGATGATCGCCGGCAACCCGCGCCGCCGTTCCTCGTAGTTTTCATTGTTCCCGATGTACAGCTCGTAGCTTAGATTTGAGCGAAACGGTATGAACTGGTGGAACACCACAAAATTTCGTACGGTCCAAGGCACACAACACAGCAGCGCCGCCGCCAGCGCCATCACCGGCCTGCCCATCCTGACGCGCCCGGCCCGGTATTCTCGATATGCCAGCCATCCCAGCAACACCGGCAGCGTCGCGCCCACCGCCGGATTCGTCATCAACATTAAGCCCCACAGCAGTCCGTACCCAATCCAGTCTCGCCAGCGCGCGCTTTCTGCCAACTCGAGAGTGGCCCACAACAACGTCGCCGCCAACAACGCCGCCAGCGATGTGTCCCAGATCCACTCAAATGGAATCAGAATCGCATTCGGGAACAACGCCCATAGCCATGCTCCTCCGCTTCCAACGCCCACACCCGCGATGCGCTTCCCCGCATAGAAAACCGGTACGCACGTCGCCGAGGAGAACACGATGTTCAAAAAGATCGCCACCAGAAACGCCGCTCGTGTGTACACCCCGAAGATTTTGAAAATTCCCGCTAGCAGCAGCGGATACACGGGCGTCAACCACGCGGTCGCACCGCTGTCCCGCTGAAATGGCGACGCAAAACCCTTCCCCGTCGCCAACGAATATGCAATATGTCCCGTTTCCGTTTGGAAGGGCACTGCCCACGCCGCGTTGCGCGGCACTTCCGCCGTGCGACTCCACGCAAACGCCGCCCGCACCACGAACGCCACCATCACCATCAGCACAATCGATGTCGCTGCTTTTCGCATCATTGTGTGGCCGCGGGCTACACGAGTAGTTTGTTGTCCTGAGCGAAGCTGAAGATCTCAACCAACCGTCCAAACACACCCGTCCGGCAGAAGGAAACACTTTACATGCAAATGAAAAATGAAATTAAGAAAAGAGAAGGGAGGCAGGCCAGGTCTTCCCGCCTCCCCATTATTCCTCTTTCGAGGAATCCGACTAGCCTGACGGAGGGCGGCTAATCGGTCGTGTGTTGGCCTGCCTATGAAATGCATTCTGGCCAAAAATGGTTTCAACTATTTTCGAAAATGCTTAGAATAGGGTCCACGCAAAGTATTGCTGTCGCTCCCGGAAAGGCGCGCCCTCCTGATGCCTCGCCCTGCCCAACTTAGCCCCGATAACATACTTCGTTTTCTTCAAGTTAGAAATGACCCGGTGGCCCTCGACGAACTCTCCCGCTCCTTCCACCTCCGCAAGCATGAACGTCGCGCTCTTCTGCAAATGCTCGACAAATTAAAAAAACGCGGCCTCGTCGAAGAGCTCACTCACGGTCGTTTTCTTTTTCGGCAAGCTCCCAAACCGCCGCGTGCTCCCGAAAAGCTGCCTGCCACCGCCGATTCCGTCGACAAATTTTCTCAACACAAAGCCGCCTCCCGCGACGAAATCCGCGGTCGCCTGGTGCTGCATCAGGATGGTTACGGCTTCGTGGTTCCCGACGTCGCTCTCCCCAACGTCGACGGCGACATTTTCATTCCTCGCGATTACGTCGAAGACGCCATGCATGGCGACACGGTTATCGTCCGCGTCGCTCGTCTTAGCGGTATTCCCAATGCGCGCCGTGCCGAAGGACGTATTGTTCGCATCGTCGGTCGCGCCCACCCCACCATCGTAGGTCTTTTCCGTTACACTTCTCGCGGCTGTATCGTCGTTCCTTACGACACCCGTGTTCAGCATGACATCGAGTTGCTTCCTGGCCAGGAACTCTCCACATCGCTGCGCGAGCAACTCATTTCCACTAAGAAAGAGCAGGCGGGCCGGGGCAAGCGCCTGCCGCACATTCCGAAACTCGACGGCGCGGTTGTGAACGCTGAGCTAATTCACTATGGCCGCGGCGGAGCCGCGCCCGCCGGCCGCGTCATCGAAATCCTCGGCCGTCCCGGCGATCTCGGTGTCGACACGGAAATCATCATCCGCAAACATCATCTGCCCCATGCCTTCCCCGCGGAAGTTCTGGATGAAAGTGAAACCCTCGCGCGTCCGGTCACCGAAGCTGACCGCTCTGGTCGCCAGGATTTTCGCGAGCTACCCATCTGTACCATCGATGGCGAAACCGCTCGCGATTTCGACGATGCCGTTTACGTGGAGCGCCGCGACGACGGTGGTTGGCTCCTTCAGGTTCACATCGCCGATGTCGCCCACTACGTTCATCCCGAATCTCCTCTCGATCGCGAAGCACGCCTTCGTGGCAATTCCGTTTACTTCATCGATCGCGCCGTTCCCATGTTGCCGGAAGCCTTGTCCAACGGTATGTGCTCCCTGAATCCTCGCGAAGACCGCCTGGTCATGAGCGTCATCATGCATTTTGATTCGGCGGGACGCCCGCTCACTGCCGCGATGGTTGCCGGCGTCATCCGTTCCGTGGAGCGCATGACCTACACGAACGTCAACAAAGTCCTGAATGGCGATCCCGAAATGAGCGAGCGCTACGCTCACATGCACCATCATTTCCGCGCCATGAAAGGTCTCGCTCAGCTCCTCAACGCTCGCCGCTACGAAAATGGCTCCATTGACTTCGACCTTCCCGAGCCGGTCATTGAATTTGACGAGCAGCAGCACATGATCAACATCACCCGTAGCGAGCGCAATGTGGCCCATCGCATCATCGAGGAATTCATGCTCGCCGCGAATCGCGCTGTAGCGCACTACCTGCTTGAGCGCGCGCTCCCCGCTCTCCATCGCGTCCACGAAAAGCCCGATGCTCGCAAGGTCCTCGAATTCGAAGAGCTCGCCCGCGCCTTCGGCTATTCCCTTGGCGTCGAAAATCTCTATCAGCGCGAAGTCGCCGTTCGCCACGGCAAAGTGCCCTCGCCCGCGAAAGCGGGCCGCCCCGAATCCCGCGGGCAGGGCCGCGAACGTCAGCAGCGCGTCTCCTTACCCGGTACCGACATCGACATCTCTCCCAGGCACTATCAGCGGTTGGTCGAAAAACTCTCCGGCCGCACCGAAGAGCGCATTCTTTCCTACCTTATGCTGCGTTCCCTCAAGCAAGCGCGTTACACCGCGGATTCTCTCGGCCATTTCGCTCTGGGCTTCGAGGAGTACACGCACTTCACTTCACCCATTCGGCGCTATCCTGATCTCATCGTTCATCGCGTTCTTAAATGGGCGCTTGCTAATCCCGACGCCAAGCCTCCCTCGCACATCAAGCCCGCCGTCGGCGTCGAGGCCAGTCTCTATTCGCACCATCACCTCGAAGAAATCGCCTCCGAAACTTCCGAAACCGAGCGCCGCGCTGCCCAGGCCGAGCGCGAACTCATCGCCTGGAAGACCGCGCAATTCATGGAACAACATCTCGGCGACGAATACGAAGCCCTGATTATTTCCGTGCAGAAATATGGCTGTTTTGTGGAGCTCTTCGAAGTCTTCGTCGAAGGGCTTCTTCCCATTAACGCCTTTGAGGAATTTGCGGGCGCGCGCTGCCTTTACCGCGAGCGCGATCACACCATCGTCGCCGTTCCCGGCAACGAGCGGCGCACCCGCAGCCAGCGCCACCAAGTCAACGCGCTCATCTGGAAATTAGGCGATCGCGTTCGCGTGCGCGCCGAACGCATCGACCCCATGCGCCGCCGCGTCGAATTTGCTTTACTCGCCGTCGCCGCAGCCGTCTCCGCAGCCACCCGCTAATCCATTTGCGGGCAACTCATTCGTATTGCAAGCCGGGCTTTATTCCTGACGAATCGTCTCTCGATTCTTTTTGCGACATATGACATATAAAGACGATTCACTTTCCGCCGATAGAACTCTAGGGGAAGCTTCCACGGGGATTTACGCTCTTTACTTTATGTGGCCTGCATTCGGTTCGGACTTCGTAAAAATAAAACTAAGCTGGTTCCTACAACACGTCTCGATCATCTGGTTGTTTCTGACGCTGGTCATCATCGCTGCCGTGCTCCATTCCATTTACCAATCCGGTGGCTTCCAATGACCCACGGTGCGTGACTGCCTTCGCTCGGCTTAAACCCCTTCTACGCTTCCACTCGTCTTGGCGTCTCACAAAAAAGACTATTTCTCGCCCCTTTCCGGAACTTTTTCCTCGCCCGCGGGAATATCTTGCATAGACCACCACGAGCGGTTCGTTCCCCCCATAAAACGGATCGCTTTTCTTCGCGCCACGAAGAAAGGGGCGGCGGGAATGACCTGACCCGTCGCCCTTCCAATTTCCCCTTCTCTATCTTCGTGACGAAATCGCTGTGTTCCTCTACGATCTTCCTTGGGAGTTTCGCTTATGTGCAGAAACATTAAAACACTTTTCAACTTTGACCCGCCGGTCACCGAAGACGAAGTCCGCGCCGCTTCTCTTCAATTTGTCCGCAAAATCACCGGCTTCCACAAGCCCTCCAAATCCAACGAACCGGCCTTCCTCGCCGCCATCGATGAGATCGCCAACATCTCCGTGCGTCTTCTGCAATCCCTCGAAACCACCGCCCCACCCAAAAATCGCGAAGAAGAAGCGGCCAAGGCCAAAGCTCGCGCCGCCCAACGTTACGGCACCCAGTAACACACGCTTCATAATTGGCAAAGAAACCTCTTGTGGTACCGCCACTCACACCGGCTTCACTCGCGCCCCCGCCAGACTCACTTCCTCCAACGGCGTACTTGGCTTCTCCGCTACCGGCGGCTTCAGGCTCATCTCCACCGCCTCCCGCATGCTCTCCGATTCTTGCTGCTTCAGCGTCAACCAATTTCCAAACGTCGCCTTTTCGCGCGCCATCCCGTCCAGGTTTCGCCGCAACCTCTCTGTGTACCGCGCCTTTACTCGCTCCATCTCCGCCTGGATCTGCGCGTTCTCGTCCGCTTTGCGGGCCAGTTGCGCCTCAAACTGTTTTCGCTGGTCCGCTTCGTACGAATCGATGGCATCCTGGCGCGCTTTCGCGTCCTGCAGCACTTCGTCCACCGTCACTCCAGCAGCATCCAGCGCCATCAGCACCGAGGCGCGTTTCATTTCTTTCGACAATCCGCGTAAGTGCTCGCTGTGCAGCATCTCCACAATTTTGTTGATGCTGTACCCTTTTCGCGGCGCCAGTATTCCCGCCACGCGGTAAATGTCCTCCATCGACAGCAATTCCAGGTGCGCTTCCTCCTCGCCCTCTCTCTCCATCTCTGTCGCCACCACTTCCACCGGCGCAACCGTTGCGGGTATTCGGCTCGTCATTTCCTGCTTGTCGTTCTTCCCCATCGCTTCTTCCCTCTCTTCCTTGTGTCCCATCTCGAACCATTTGCGCCGCATAGGTTTCCTTTCCTTACCGGCTTCCTTCACCGCGGAAGCCTGCGCCTCTCGTTCCTCTTTCCTCTTCAGCCCCTCAAGCCCTTTGCCCCGCTCTTCCTCTTTCTTCTCGGTGCTCCGCTCTTTCCTGGGAGTTTCCTTCACTGCGGTCTCCATCACGGCATCCACGATGCTCTGCAGCGGCAGCACACTCTCCGCTTGCGTGGCTTCTTTCGCTGTTTCTACCTTGTTCTCCTCGCGTTCCTTCGGTCTCTCCAGCATCGCCGCCAGGTCCGGCAACGTCTTTTCAATTCCTTCTTTTCCTGCAACCCGCTTCGCCGCCGGCCATTCCGTCTTGTCCTTTTGGATTCCAACCAAATAATCCCGCCCATCCTGCCGGCAATATCTCGCTTCTCCCGTGAATTTTTCCCACTGCCCCTCAATCTTCAGCTGCGTTCCCACCGCCACTTTCTTGTTCGGGCGGATGCAGGCGCCGCCCGCCGATTTGTTCTCAATCCGCGCACGCGTGGTCTGTATTGTTCCGTTCTGGTCTTCCCACGATGCCTCCACCAGGATCATCACGGGCGTTCGCGGCTCCGGCGTACCATCCCTCATCCCATTCCTTATCGGCAAGCTCGCCTCCAATTTCTACCTCCACCGCCCGGCGAGCTCATTCCTTGCGCTCGTAACAGCGACCTTACCCCGCTGCCTCTTTTTACCTGCCGGCTTCCGTGCTCCAATTCGGCGCACTTCCGCTGCTCGTTCCACCTCTGTCCTGCAAGAAAAGGGCCTTTTCGACTGCGGCGATTTCCTTGCTCTGAGCGAAAGGAAGGGTCGCTTTTTCGCACGTCAACCAGCCCAGTCTGCCTCCGCCAAGGCAGTATCAGTTCCCGGAGCACGGTCTAACCCTTAAATCTTGCACTTTTAGACTCTGCCACTCTTTTACTCTTCCGCGAATTTTTATGTTGCATTAGCAACACCCATATGTTGCAATACCAACATGCAACACCAATACGCAACATCCACCACCGCCCCACTCGACGCCATCCTCTCCCGCCGCGCCATCAAATCCTTCGATCCTATCGACATCCCCTCTGCGCTCCGCGAGCAACTCCTCGATGCTGCGCGCCTCGCTCCTTCCAGCTTCAACTCCCAGCCTTATCGCCTCTACTGGATCGAGTCCCCCGCCCAGCGCGCCCTCGCTGCGCAACTCTGCATGGGACAATGTCCCGCCTCCACCGCGTCGGCCCTGGTCGTCGCCGTCGCCGACATCGGCTCGCTGCACACCACTTCCCAACTGCAGTTGCAGTGGATGCGCCAATCCGGTTTTTCCGGGGAGAAACTCCGCGACTACGCCCGCACCGCCAAAATTGGCCGCCTCCTCTTCATGCCCGGCCCTTTCGGCATCTTCGCCGCCTTCAAGTGGCTGCTCTTCCGCGCTCTCCATCCCTTCAAGACCATGGGCATGCCCCCGCTCTTTCGCCGCGATATTTTCAAGTGGGCCACCAAAAGCACCGCGCTCGCCTGCCAAAATCTGATGATCGCCGCCGAAGCCCTCGGTCTGAACACCTGTCCCATGGAGGGCTTCGACGGCCGGCGCCTCTTGAGATTTCTCGGGCTTTCATCCCGCCATCAGGAAATAGTCATGGTCATCGCCATCGGCAAAAAATCGGTGGCCCACAAAGACCAGCCGCAATGGCGACGTCCACTGGAGTCGACCGTCACCGTCCTATGATTCCCAATGCCAAAGCCGTTCCCGAAAACATCCTGAAAGATTCCGTCCTCAATCGGCTCGCCGCCGCCTATTTCTCTCTCGGCAGGCAACTTGAACGCAAAACTGGATGCTCCGCCACTCGCGCCTTCATTCTCTCCAGTCTTCGTGGCGGCGCGTCCCTCAACCAGAATCAAATCGCCAAGCTCCTCGGCTTCGATCGCACCGTCGTCCACCGCGCCGTTAAATCCCTGATCCGCGAAGGCCTGCTCGCCGAAAAAAAAGCCCCCACCGGCCGCGCCCTGCTCCTCTCCCTCACACCCAAAGGCAATAAATTCCACCAACAACTCATCCAGGCCCGCAGCGCCGCCGATGAAAAAGTTCGCCAAGCCCTCCCTCCCAAAGAGCGCGCCACCCTCCTCCGCCTCCTCCACCAACTCGCCCACCTCACCCTATAGCAGCGGCCTTACCCGCCGCCCGCATCAGGGGCACAGGCACTCCTGCCTGTGCTTCCGACGCCCTCTTCATCATCAAAACCGAAACCCAAATCTTCCTCGCCTAGCGAACCACGCCCCATACGTCATTCCGAACGCAGTCCGCGCAGTGAGGAATCTCTCTTCGGTTTCTTACCTTCACGCCAGCATCCCATGATCTAATGCGAGGCATGGACCTTGTCTTCCCGACCGAAGGTCTCGAGAAATATAAGTGTTTCTCTCAGCGAGCTCGCATCTGCAGCGAGGCATGGGACTGTCCTTGTTGCAGTTCCGATCACGTCGCCCAATTGGACGTGAATACCCCCACGACGGATTTTCGTTGTCCAACCTGCTCTGCCGGATTCCAACTGAAGTGCAGTGCAAAGCCATTTGGTCGTAGGCTCTTGGATGGCGCTTATTCCAAAATGCGTTACGCCATTCTGCATTCCCAGACCCCGCACTTCCTGCTGATGTCCTACGAATTGCAAACTCTTCGGGTCCAATCGTTGATTTGCATCCCTGATTTTGCTTTAGCGGAATCCGCC
>DATJOO010000043.1:0-58480 GCA_035506955.1 Verrucomicrobiia bacterium | reverse complement strand
GCGCGCCGGTAGACACGGCCAACAACAAAAACACTAGGAAAAGCGCCGCACAATTTCGTTTCGCTCCCGCACATTTGTTGTCACTGAAACTCATAAAAGGCTCTCCCGACCTCTCGCGCAGTCTAACACGGTGGGATTTTCCGGAGGTCACCTCACGCCGCTGCGTTGCGCACTTTTCCTTTTGCGGACTTGTGTTAGCATTTACGCCGCCATGAAAATCATCGAAAAGAGCCAGCTGATGTCCGCGGCCGAAATTGACCGCACGCTGCAGCGCCTTGCCCATCAAATCGTCGAAAAAAGCGGAGGCACGCGGAATCTTGCGCTGATTGGTATCCGCCGCCGCGGCGTTCCCTTGGCCGAACGCATCGCTCGCGCTATGCGAGGCATCGACGGCGTGGAAGTCCCGGTGGGCACGCTGGACATCACTCTTTACCGAGACGATCTTTCCAAGGTTGCGCCGCAGGCGGTGCTGCAGTCGTCGCATATTCCGTTCGGCGTCGACGCCATGGACCTGGTGCTCGTCGACGACGTCCTCTATACCGGCCGCACCATCCGCGCGGCCATGAACGGCTTGTTCGATCTCGGCCGCCCCAAGCGAGTTTCTTTGTGCGTATTGATTGACCGTGGGCACCGCGAAATGCCTATCGAAGCGCAATACATCGGACGCACGGTGCAGACTAGCGAGACGGAAATTATAGAAGTCCGTCTCACTGAAATTGATAATGAAGAACGTGTGGTGCTGGTCGATCGCATCGACAGCTGATTTTATTTTGCCGGAAATTTTGCGTCCTGGCGGTTCTCCGCGTAAAATAAAACTCGATTCAGGGCGCGCTCCTCACGTCGCCCAGAGAAGCGCATCAGCCTCTTACGAGAAAACAGGTGAACTACCGCTTTCGTGATTTGCTCGCGATTGAACCTCTCAGTGCAGACGAAATCACATTTATTCTCGATCAGTCCAAACCCTTCCAAGAGATTCAGCGCAACCCGCTGAAGAAGCTGGCGACCCTGCGCGGGAAAACCGTAGCGCTGGCGTTCTTCGAGAATTCCACGCGTACGCGTCTCAGCTTCGGCACCGCTGCTTCGCGTCTTGGCGCCGACACCATGAATCTCCAGGCGGAAGCTTCCAGCTTGAAGAAGGGCGAGACGCTGCTCGATACCGCCAACAATCTGAATGCCATGAAGCCGGATTGTTTCGTGATGCGCCACTCGTCTTCCGGCGCCGCAGACTTTGTCGCCCGCCATCTGGAAATTCCCGTGGTCAACGCCGGAGACGGCACCCACGAGCATCCTTCCCAAGGCTTGCTGGACGCGCTGACCATTCGCGACCGCAAAGGCAGCCTGAACAACCTGAACGTGACCATTCTCGGCGATATCGCGCACTCGCGCGTGGCGCGTTCGAACATTCATCTGCTCGGTAAATTCGGTTGCCGCTTCACCCTGTGCGGTCCGGCCATGTGGGTGCCCCGCGAATTGGAACACATTGGGCCTCCGGGTACGCCCATTCGCTGCGTCTACCGCGTGGAAGAAGCACTCGAAGATGCTGACGTAATCATCGTTTTGCGCGTGCAAACGGAACGGCTCTATGAGCCTTCGCTTTCGCAAAACGATTACATCCTGCTCTATCAGCTCAATGCCGAACGCATGAAACTCGCCAAGCCCGACGCGCTCATCCTGCATCCCGGACCCATCAATCGCGGCACGGAAATTACGCCCGACGTCGCGGATGGCCCGCGTTCTGCTGTGCTCGAACAAGTCACCAACGGCGTTTCCGTGCGCATGGCGATCTTATATCTGTTGATGGTGGGCGCCACCGAAGGCACCACGCACCCCGCTTTGGAAGGAAAAACCGTTTCGTAACGGAAGGACTTGCCCATGCTGCTGATTAAAAATGGTCGCGTCATCGATCCCGCGTCGAAGACCGACGCCGCGCGCGACGTCCTGTTGGATGGCGAACGGATCGCCGAGATTGCCGCGCCCGGAAAAATCACTCACGCGAATGGCCAGCAAGTTTTGGATGCATCCGGACTGATTGTCGCGCCGGGTTTCATCGATATGCACGCCCACCTGCGCGAACCCGGCCAGGAAAATTCCGAAACCATCGAAACCGGCACGCACGCCGCGGCTCGCGGCGGATTCACCGTCGTTTGCTGCATGCCCAACACCAAGCCGGTAAACGACAATGCTTCCATCACCCGCTTTATTGTCGACCGCGCCAAAGCCTTCGGCCATGTGCGCGTTTGGCCCATCGGCGCCGCCAGCGTGGGCAGTAAGGGTGAAGCGATCTCCGACATTGGCGCGATGCGCGATGCCGGTATCGTGGCCGTTTCCGACGACGGTAAGCCGATCGCCACCGCGAAGCTCGCGCGGCAGATTATGGATTATTGCCGCACCCTTGATCTCCCAGTGATCGAGCATGCCGAAGATGTATCGCTGGCTGCCGGTGCGGTCATGCGCGAAGGCATCCCTTCCACCCGCCTCGGGCTTCCCGGCATGCCTGCCGCCGCGGAATCGGTCTGCGTCGCCCGCGACGTGCAAGTGGCCGAATTGACGGGTGCGCGCCTGCATATCGCGCATCTCTCCGCCAAGTCGTCGCTGGCGCAAGTGCGCTTCGCCAAGCAAAACGGGCTGCGCGTCACGTGCGAAGTTACTCCACATCATTTCACGTTGATCGACGAAGACGTGACTTACGATTCGCGCTACAAAATGAATCCCCCACTGGCGGCGCTCGAGGATCGCGAGGCGTTGCTGGAGGGCCTGGCCGACGGCACGGTAGACGCGATCGCCACGGATCATGCGCCACACGAGCCTGCAATTAAGGACGTGGAGTTCGACAAAGCCCCGTTTGGCATTCTCGGCTTCGAAACCGCGATTGGCCTCGCACTCGAGCAACTCGTCCACTCCGGCCGCATTTCACTGATGCGCATGGTGGAACTTTTCACCGTAGGGCCTGCGCGCGTTCTTGGCAAAGAGCGAAAGCTGGCGATTGGCGAGCCGTCCGACGTCACCATTTTTTCTCTCGATCGGCCTTGGACCTATCACGTCGCGGAATCCGCCAGCAAATCGCGCAATTCCCCGTTCGATGGCCACACCTTCAAAGGCGGGCCCGTAGCCACCATCGTCGCCGGCAAAATCGCTTACAAACACTAAGTAACCGTCTCGTCGCGGCGGTGTGCCTGGTTCCTGATAGGGCGCTACACTGGTTGAAAGCCATGCGTGCGCTCTTTCGACTGCGCCATTTGTTCCTTCTGCTTATGGGATTGCTTTGTGCTTTGCGCTGCTATCCGCAAACCGAGCAAATCCTCAGCTTTCACAGCGATATCACTCTGGAAGAAGATTCGTCGCTGCAAGTGACGGAAACCATCGACGTTTTTGTCACCGGCAATCAAATTCACCACGGGATTTATCGTGAGTTTCCTACCCGCTATCGCGATACTTTCAACAATCGCTACGTCGTAGGTTTCCAGATGCTCGGTGCCACCCTCGATGGCGCCGACGAGCCTTTTCGGGTGCAAGATTATTCCAACGGCAAGCGCATCTATCTCGGCACTCCCTCCGAAAGGGTTTCTCGCGGTCGTCACATCTACACCATTTCCTACGACACCAACCGCCAACTCGGCTTCTTTAAGGATCACGACGAGCTTTTCTGGAACGTGACCGGCAACGGCTGGGACTTTCCCATCGAGCATGCCAATGCCACGGTGCACTTACCGCTGAGTATTCCTACTGACAAAGTAAAGCTCAGTGGATACACCGGTACACAGGGTTCCTATCAAACACAACTTACGTTCGCCCCTTCGGACGACGCGTTCCAGTTCGCCACCACGCGTCCGCTTGCGCCGCGCCAGGGCCTTTCCATTTTGCTGATGTGGCCGAAGGGCTATTTTGCCGAGCCTACGTTCGCGGAAAAATTGCAGTTTTTCTTCCAGGACAATCGCGATGCACTGCTGCTGAGCTGCGGCTTTCTGGTTCTGCTGCTCTATTACCTCATCGCCTGGTCCGCTGTAGGCCGCGACCCGGCACCCGGTGTGATTATGGCGCTGTATGAACCACCGCAAAACCTTTCTCCCGCCGGGATGCGCTATTTGCGCCGCATGGGTTTCGACAACAAAACCTTCTCCGCCGCCATCCTCGATATGGCCGTGCGCGGATTTCTTACGATTAAGGAGCAAGCCGGTTCCTACACGCTTTATTTGACCGGCAAATCCAATGTCGCCCTGCCACCCGACGAACAGCAGGTGGCTCAGTATCTATTTGATGGCCGCGACCAGGTCTGGCTGCATCAGGAAAATCACCAGACCATCCAAGGGGCTTTAAAAGCCTTGAAAAAGTGGCTTGCGAACGCCGAACAGAAAACCTATTTCGTCACCAATTCCCGCTATCTGATTGCTCCCGTAATTCTTTCCCTCGTCATTGTGATCTCCTATCTGGTGGCCTTGGGTATGCCCCAGGTGGTGATGGGTACGTTTCTGGGTTTCTGGCTCACGATTTGGACCTTGGCGGTCGCCGGATTAGTGCTGACAGCGGTAAACGCCTGGCGCGGCGTGATGCATCCGCATCTCTCGCGCTTCGGAGGAGTGTCTGACACAGGCAAGGCGGTACTGGTCACCCTTTTTTCGCTCCCGTTCCTGGGTGGCGAGGCCATGGGCATCTGGTTTCTTCTGAAGACTACCTCTCTGGTCCTCGTGCTGTTCCTGCTTGCGTCCGGCCTGTTGCACATCGTCTTTCTCTATTTGCTCAAAGCGCCTACGTTCACCGGACGGCGCCTGATGGACCAAGTAGAGGGCTTCAAAATGTTTCTGGGCGCGGTCGACGGCGACCGACTCAATCGCGTCATGCCTCCCCAGCAGACGCCCGCAGTGTTCGAAAAGTTTCTGCCATACGCGTTGGCCTTGGACGTAGAGCAAGATTGGGCAGAGAAATTCTCGACGCTGCTTGCCGGAGCGGGTACGGCGCCGGGTGCCAACATAGCCTATGCGCCTTCATTTTATTCCGGTGGCTCCTGGAACAGCTTTTCTGGAACGAGCTTCGCTTCGTCCTTGGGCGGCTCGCTCACTTCTGCGATTTCTTCATCGGCGACAGCGCCCGGTTCCGGAGCGGGTGGGGGAAGCGGCGGTTCAGGCGGTGGTGGCGGCGGGGGAGGAGGAGGAGGTTGGTGAGTTCTGGCGTGGCTTATCGCGTAGCAATTTTCTGTACGCGAAACGGATCACCACGCGGCCAACTCACTTTGTTTTTGTGTTTGCAGTAGGGACAAACGGCAACGCGCTCCACTTCTTTTCCCAGTCCGGTGGACCCGACGACCCGCATCCCCCGGTGGCATTTTGTGCAGCGAAAGATTTTTTGCAATCGCGCTCCTTGCTGACCCGGTTCAGCTCGGAGGTCCCCTCCAGACCTTTCCTGCGCCCACTTTCCCTGGGATACAAGTTCGGTCACAACACTACGCTGAAAATATAGCACCGGGTTTGACGAAAAGCAGCAGCCCACTCAGGACGGCGGTTCGTCGCGAAGTTGCGCGGCCGCCTCGTGCAGCACATCGAAAAGCCGCGTAGGCCCAATCAATTCCGTCAGATGATGGCGGTCCAGGTCCGGCCGCAATCCGGCGCGAATGTGCGCGACGGCGAATCCAACTCCTTGCGCGCGTAGATACCGCACCACCTGCTCCATCGCGCGCGCGGCGGTAAAATCGATATTGGTCATCGCACCGGCGTCGACAATTATCCAGTGCAGAGGGCGCGGCGCGGAGTCCGCCAGCATGTGCAATTCTTCGGAGAAGTGGTTAGCATTCGCATAAAACAGAGGCGCACTGAAGCGATACACGATCAGCCCCGGCTCGGTGGTCGCACCGGGCACCACCGGCTTGAGTTGCCAAATCCCCTCCGGTCCCATCTGCAACACGCCGCTATGTGGCCGGTAGCTGTGGCGCACCACGCGGAACAGAGAGAACGCCATCGCCAGCACAATTCCCTGTTCCACTCCCACGAACACCACAAACGCCGCAGTCACCACCGCCAACCGGAATTCACCGGGACTTTCCTTGCGGATGTCGCGCAAGGCCCGAAAATTGATCAGATGCACCGCGATCGTGAACACCACCGCGCCCAGCACACATTGCGGCAAGTACTGCAGCGGATGCGTCAGAAAAAGTAAAACCAGCGCCACCGCTGCCGCCGTCGCCAGGTGCGCCATCTGGCTCGTGCCACCTGAGCTTTCCACCATGCCCGTTTGTGTCGGGCTGCCATTCACCACAAACGTCCCACTAAAGGCCGCAAGGGAATTCGCCACGCCCAGGCCTATCAGGTCCGCGTTTTCATCGTCCGCCTGATTGTGCCGCGTGGCATACGCGCGAGCGGTAGCCGCACTCTGCGCCACAATCATCACGAAGCAGGACAGCGATACCGGCGTCAGCAACTCAATGGTTTTGAAACTCAGTCCGTGGATGCCCAGATGTGGCAACCCACCCGGAACGGGTCCGAGTAGTTTCACTCCGTGCTCGCCCCAATGAAGATACGCGCTGGCCGCCATGGCTCCGCCCACTGCGAAGAGCGGTCCTGGCCATTTCGGCGCAAAGCGGCTGAATAGAAAGATACAAGTGATGACCGCAACCGAAATGCCCAGAGTCAACGGCGTCACCTGCCGCCACGCGCGCAGCACCTCCACAAACTGCGCGGGCGTGCGACGGCTGTGCACCTCGATCCCCAGCATCTCGCCCAAAACCGCAATGCCTACCTGGAAGCCGACGCCGGTAAGAAAACCAACCAGCACGGTTTGCGAGAGAAAATCCGCCAAAAAGCCCAGCTTGAGCAGTCGCGCCAGGAGCAGGCAAGCACCGGTCAGCAGCGCCACGACTCCCGCGAGGGCCACATATTGCGGGCTGGCCGTCGGCGCTATACCCGCCAAGCTGCCCGCCAGGATCGCAGCCGTCGCGGAATCTGCGGCCACCACCAGGTATCGCGAGGATCCAAAAACAGCAAACGCCAGCAGTGGCAGCAGCAACGTATATAAACCGGTGATCACCGGCATTCCCGCAATTCGCGTGTAACCCAGCGATTGCGGAATATTCATCGCCGCCAGCGTCACTCCCGCCAATAAATTTCGGGGTAGCTCGGACAAGCGAAATGGCTTGAGTCCTTGGAAGAAGCGAAGGCCGCTCGTGGATTCAGACGAGTCGACCGCATGGTTAGGCATCGAAAGCGTTCCCCTGGGAACCCTTACGGCTGCTGCGTACTAATTTCCGGTGGCTCGCAAAGCGCGTCGCATTGGGCATGCACATCGGGTGTCTATGACGAGAGAGTAGCAACAGTCGGCAACACACTCAATCCTGCGGCGTGAACTTGTGTTTTAGTGTGCAGCGGGCTCCGCGGCGGGATGCAAACCGTGCTGCGGCACTTCATGGGTTCCGCGTGCCAGCGGTTCAATGCGCATGCGGAAAAAGTGGTCCACGGGTAGGCGGCCTTTGCCCACCGGATAAGCTTTTTCCATCGCTTTCATCACGTAGGCTTTCGCCAACGTTGCCGCTTCCACCAACCCGCGACCGACCGCCATTTGTGCCGTGAGCGCCGAAGCGAAAGTGCAGCCGGTGCCATGCGCATTTTCCAGCTTCACCTTGTCGCCACCCAGTTGATGCACGCCTTTGCCGTCGAACACCACGTCCGTGGCCTTTTCCATGTGGCCGCCCTTAACGATAACGGCCTTCGCGCCCATCTCTACAAGCTTTCGGGCCGCCGCTTCCATGTCGGTCACGTCTTTAATCGTGATTCCGGTCATGATTTCCGCTTCCGGCACGTTGGGGGTAATCACGTCCGCGCGCTTGAGCAGTTCCGTGGAGACATACTTTACGCCGCCGTTGTCCAGCAATTCCGTGTTACTGGAAGATCGCATCACCGGGTCGTGCACCACCAGATTGAACTTGTGCGCGTCCAAAAACTCGCCGACGACCACGGCATTTCCTCGATTTCCCAGCATCCCGATCTTCACTGCGGCAATTTCACTGTCTTTTATCAGCACTTCCAGTTGTTCGCGCAATTCGGAGCTCGGTGTGTTGTGAACGGTCTCTACTCCCTGTGTGTTCTGAACCGTCAGTGACGTGATCGCTGCAATTCCGTAGCATCCGTGCGCTGCAAATGTCTTCAGATCCGCCGCGACACCCGCGCCGCAACTTGGATCGAAACCGGCAATGGTCAGCAATATCGGCGGTACCGCGATTCCTTGTGCATGCAGATGACTCATGATCGTCTATCTCTTGCCTCGTTCCCTGAACAAAATAGCCGGGCACGATTGCCGGTGCGAATCTCCCTTTTTCGCACCGGAAAAACGCCCGGCACTTGCGACTCTACGCGCACTAAATTTTCTGCGCAAGGAAATTTTCAAATTGACGCACACTTCGGCGCAGCGGCAAGAAATTACTTGCTGGCGAACCGCGAGTTCAAGTGTTTACCCGACGCGCGCGAATTTCCATCTTACGGGAAGAGGCCGCGCACCAGCGTCGCTTCCGCAACGCGTCCCACTCCCACAGTCATGGCCGCGGCGCGTGGCGGCACGTGGTACTTGCGCATGGCTTCGATCATGTCGTGGAAGGCTCGCACCATAATTTTCTGCAGGCGCACATTCACTTCGTCGGAATCCCACAGGAGCCCTTCCTGATTCTGGACCCATTCGAAGTAGCTCACGGTGACGCCGCCGGCGTTCGTCAGAATGTCGGGCAACACGGTGATGCCACGGCGCGCCAGGATTTCGTCCGCGTGCGGGGTGGTCGGCCCATTGGCCGCTTCCGCCACGACGCGCGCCTTCACCGACTCCGCGTTCTGCAAAGTAATCACATTTTCCAGCGCCGCCGGAATCAGGATGTCGCACTTCATCGTCAGCAAATCGTCGTTGGAGATGCGCGACGCGCCCGGCATGCCCACCACCGTTCCGGAGCGCTCCTTATAGCGCATGGCCTTCAGGGGATCAATGCCGCGCGAGTTGGTCACCCCACCCCGGGTATCGCTAAGCGCGATAATCTTGGCCTTTTTGTCCGCCAAGAGGCGCGCTGCCGTCGCACCGGCGTTCCCAAAGCCTTGCACCGCCACCGTGGCGCCGCGCAAGTTGATTTTCTTCATCTTGCACGCTTCTTCCACCACGTAGACCAGTCCCTGTGCGGTAGCTTCTGCGCGTCCCAACGATCCGCCGATGGAAATAGGCTTACCGGTGACGACGCCAGGCACGGTGTGCCCGCGCATCATCGAATACGTATCCATGATCCACGCCATCGTTTGCGCGTCGGTGTACACGTCTGGCGCGGGGATGTCCTGGTCCGGACCGATCAGCGGCAAAATTTCGCTCGCAAACCGCCGCGTCAGCCGTTCCAACTCGAACTTTGACATGCGCTTCGGATCGCAGATCACTCCGCCCTTCGCGCCGCCAAATGGCACGTTGACCACCGCGGTCTTCCAGGTCATCCACGCGGCCAAGGCCTTCACTTCATCCAGCGTGACGTTCGGATGGAATCGGATGCCGCCTTTGCCCGGCCCGCGCGCGATATTGTGTTGCACGCGGAAGCCGGTCAGAACCTTCACTTGCCCGTTGTCCATCTTCGTGGGCAGCGAAACTTCCAGGATGCGTTTGGGCGTGCGCAGCACTTGGCGCAAACCGGGATCGAGTTTCAGAACTTCCGCGGCGATATCAAACTGGATTTGCGCGATGCGGAAGGGATTCAACTCCTCTCGGGGAGCGATCCGCGGCACAATCGGCGGCGGGGTTACGGTGCGGCTGGGGACTGGGGGTTTTGCGACCGTGGCCATTCGCTTCGGTCCTTTCTCTTGCGTGCGCTTAATCTCGGAACCTGGTGGAACCGAACCCACTGCTTATTTGCTTCCGCCAAACGAGCTACGCACTGGCGGAGAGCTTACGATCCCCGTTCAGATACTTTTCGCGGCATTCCGCAGAACAGAAGTGCAGAATTTCGCTGCCTTGCTTGAGCGGCAGTGCCAGCCCTTCGGCCACATGCATGCCGCACACCGGATCGCGTACCAGTTTCTGGCCGACGGCATTGTTCGGCACCTCTACG
This sequence comes from Verrucomicrobiia bacterium, assembly GCA_035506955.1. Classification (GTDB taxonomy): domain Bacteria; phylum Acidobacteriota; class Terriglobia; order Acidiferrales; family UBA7541; genus Acidiferrum. The sequence goes on along the minus strand of DATJOO010000043.1, from coordinate 48,438 downwards.
TACGGTTGCGGACCAGCAGCTCCGCTAGCCATCTTGCCGACAACTTTTCGTAGAATCGACGCCGTCCAGGAAACTACCAAAAACCAGAACAGGTACTTCAGCATACGAGCAATAAATGTCATTCTTGGACCCATTCCGCAACCCACCTTCGTTCGAACTGCGTTCGAGCGGGCAGGCGGCGTTGAGCCGAGTGTATGCAGGGCTACCCGGGGAGTCAAACGAAAAGCAGTAATTTCAAGGGGTTGCGCGACGAATCGGTTTCGGGGTTAGTCCAGTGACTCGGCCCCATAAACCGTGTAAATATAACATTTAACATAACTTATTCGAATCCAGGGCTAGGCTTCAGCCTTGCGCCGGAATTCGGTCAATACCCATGTACGACCGCAACGCTTCGGGCACAATGATGGACCCATCCGCTTGTTGGTAATTCTCTACGATCGCGATCCAGGTGCGCCCCACGGCCAGGCCCGAGCCATTCAAGGTATGCACGAAGTCGCTCTTCCCTCCGCCCTTCGGCTTGAATCGGATGCCCGCACGCCGTGCTTGGAACGCTTCGCAGTTCGAACAGGAAGAAATTTCGCGAAATTCGTTGCTGGAAGGCAGCCACACTTCCAGGTCGTAAGTCTTCGCCGAGGCGAAGCCCATATCGCCGGTGCAGAGCAGCATAGTGCGGTAGTGCAAACCGAGTTTCTGAAGAATCGTTTCGGCGTTGCACACCAGGGCCTCGTGTTCTTCGTAGCTCTTCTCGGGATGCGTAAACTTGAAAAGCTCCACCTTTTGAAACTGGTGTTGCCGCAAGATGCCGCGCGTATCTTTTCCAGCGGCGCCAGCTTCGGAACGAAAACAGGCGGTCCACGCCGTAACGTGAATCGGCAATTGCTCTTCCGTCACCGTCTGGTCTCGATAAAGATTATGCAGTTCGACTTCGGAAGTGGGTGTCAGCCAAAAATCGGTATCTTGCAACCGGAACAGATCTGCGGCGAACTTCGGCAATTGTCCCGCACCCATCAGCGATGCGGTGTTGACCAAAAAGGGCGGCAGAATTTCCGTGTAGCCGTGCTCTCGTGTGTGTACGTCCAGGAAGAAATTCGCCAACGCTCGCTCCAACCGCGCGCCCCAGCCCTTATACACCGCGAATCGCGCGCCGGTAATACGCGCGGCTGCTTCCAGGTCCAAAATTCCGGTCTTTTCGCCCACTACCCAATGCGGTTTCGGCTGAAAATCGAATTGCGGAGGCGTTCCCCAGCGGCGCACTTCCTGATTCCCATCCGCGCCGGTTCCATAGGGTACGCTTTTGTGCGGAATATTCGGAATGGTCAGCAGAAAATCGCGCTGTTTGGCGTCCAATTCGCTGATGCGCTCGTCGGCTCCCTTGATCTTCTCGGACAGCTGCTTCATATCCGCCAACAACGCTTCCGCGCTCTGTTTCGCTTTCTTCAGGCGGGCGATTTCGTCGCTCGCCTTATTGCGCTGCGCCTTGCGTTCTTCGTTCTCGCGGATCAACTCGCGTCGTTCTTTGTCCAGAGCGCGAAATCCGTCAAGGTTCAGTGTGGTGTTGCGCTTTTTCGCCATTTCGGCGAACTGATCCAGATGATCCCTGAAATAATTTAAATCGTGCATGGTTCTAAGAGCATAACGTAGGCCAGCGGTGACTGGCCAGTGACGCAGCGCATTGCTCCGTCTGTACGTCGGTCGAATCGCTGGTTGGTACAGGTACGGAAGTGCCAGTGCGAAGTACTGTTCAATTGAACCTTCCAGCCTAGTGACGCGCTCACGCTCCCCCGGCAAAATGATCTACGTTGATCGGGAGTTCGGTTCGGCTTACGGAGTGGCGGAATGATCCTGATGATCTTGATCCTGTGCGTTGCTTTGCTGCTGGCGAGCGCAGTGGAGCAACCAGCCACCCCCGAGAAGGATTGATCTTCCGAAAGTAGTCCCTCCATCCCCCACGCCAGAGCGGCCGGCACCCCCACCGGCCGCTCACTTTTTTGCCCCCAGTCTTAGCGACTACGCACTCCAGTTCGAAACTGGGCAGGGGAACTTTCTTATGCTGGGCCGGGAATCTACAATGTCGGGACAAATAAAAAAGGGGGCCGGTGCAAGCCCCCTATATTGATCTGACCCCCCTTATAACCGGAATCCCAGTCGAGGTTGGGTTCCGGCCACCCCGGGAAGCCAAAGTCATGAATTACCCAGAGTAAATGCAAGCGGTATGCCAAGTGTTGGTATCTTGGCACGAACCTCCTATCCCAATGATAAACATACAGTTAACATGGCTGTGACATTCTTGTCTTGAACGACCGAACCTCAGAATCTACAAAATCCCACAGATGCCCCCTCGATTCCTACAGAGTTTGGTAATTGATTTCTAGGATAGACACGAATTGTTGAATTCTTCAGCAGTTCGCAAAATCGTTTTAGCCCGATGATGGACTCACGCGCCTATCGTCCCTCGCAGCGCTTCGGCGATTGAGCTGGAAAAATGCTCAACATCTCTCTGGTGCTCAGCCTCTACCATGACCCGCGCCAGCGGTTCCGTCCCCGAATAGCGTAGGACCACCCTCCCGTTGTCGCCCAAGGTGCTTTGCGCTTCGGCCAAGGCGCGCGCAACTTCCGGCACGGAATCCAATGGAGGCTTGGACTTCACCTTCACGTTGACGATCACCTGCGGGTAATCCTTCCATCCCTCAACCAGCAATTCCAACGACCCGCGCATGGATGCAAGTGACGCGATCTTCACGGCGGTCAGCAATCCATCGCCGGCCGGACTGTCATCGAGAAAAATGATGTGCCCGGATTGCTCGCCGCCCAGGTTATTGCCGGACTTCAGCATTTCTTCCAGCACATAACGGTCGCCCACGGCCGCACGAGCTAACGACACACCATCCCCCGCCAGCGCCCGCTCCAGCCCCAAGTTCGACATGGACGTAGCTACGACGCGATTCTGCCGGAGCGCGCCGTGCGACTTCAGGTAGCGCGCCACGGCCAACAACACGCCATCTCCATTCACGATTTTCCCGCCGGCGCTGACGAACAGGGCGCGATCCGCATCGCCGTCAAAGGCAACACCCAATTCGGCTTGATCCTTCTGCACGTGCTGTTGCAAACCCTCCAGATGCAACGAGCCGCAACCGGCGTTGATATTGCGCCCGTCGGGGTTTACTGCGACCGACACCACATCCGCTCCCAACGCACGAAACAGCTCCGGCCCTAGCTGGTAGGCTGCGCCGTTCGCGCAATCCAAAACGATGCGATAGCCGGAAAGCTTCGCTCCCGGCAGCACATGGTTTTTCAAGAACGCGAGATATTCGACGTGGAGGGCGTGATTGGCAACCAGTGCGGGACGCTCGCGCGGTAGCGCCTCGCTGCGCAGCCGGAAAATCTCCGCCTCAATCTTTTCTTCTTCCGCGTCGGGAAACTTCATGCCCTCGTGCGAGAACAACTTCACGCCGTTGTCGTGGTAAGGATTGTGCGATGCGGAAATCACCACGCCCGCCTGATAATCGTTCTGCCGCACCAGGCACGCAACACCCGGCGTAGTGATCACGCCGGCAAACTCCGCGGTCGCGCCGGCGTTCTGCAGTCCCGCGGCCAGCAGGGAAGCGATGTGCGGGCCGGATTCCCGGGTGTCCAGTCCGATCAGGACGTGCGCCGAGCCATGCGCGCGTTTCAGGTACTCTCCGAGGCCCCGGCCGGTGGCGTACAAGGTGGCATCGTCCAAGGGAGCAGTGCCAGGGATGCCGCGGATGCCGTCGGTGCCAAACAGTTCTTTCGCCATAAGCAAATAATCAGTAGAGCAAGCAACCTCGAGGCAGTCTAACACAGCCTCCTATTCGCCTTTTCGCCCGGACAGGCCCTTTATTAAAGCTACATAACACCGTGCGGCCTCCGTCTCGCGTCTCCCTTGAGTGTGTTACCGTGTTCGGTACAAAGGGGGGCTTTTGGCCACCACGGAGACACCGCCGACGGCGACGGCAGTACGAATTGCCACGACCAACACCAGCTTGCGCATTCTCGCCAGTGCGGTGGTGCTTCTCTTTCTTTACTACGCCGCAGGCGTGGTCATCACGGTTCTGCTTTCCGTGCTACTCGCATACTTCTTGGACCCGGCCGTGGAACTACTGGAGCGCATGCGCGTTCCAAGGACGATCGGCTCGCTCATCATGGTCCTGCTGTTGATCGCCGTGATTGGCGTACTGGGTTATGGAATGTGGGTGCGGGGTTCGGATTTCGCCGACAATTGGCCCAAGTATCGCGAGATAGTTCGCGACGCCACCGGCACCGTGCAAGGCAAGATCAGCGGTATAGAAGGCAGCGTCAACGATCTCACCACTCCCACAGGAGCAAAACCGGTTGCGCCTGTGCCCGATACCGGACTGGTCCACAATCTATTGCTGCGCGGCATCGGCTCGCTTTATGCGCTGGTGCTGGAAGGCACCTTTGTGCCTTTCCTGGTGTTCTTCATGCTCGCTGGAAAGCGCGAGGCGTGGCACTCCACGCTACAGCTCTTTCCCATCTCCCGCCGCACGCAAGTCAAGGAAACCCTCGACGACCTGCGCAATGTTCTGCGCGATTACCTCATCGGCATGTCCGTGGTTACCTTGGTGGTCGTCGCGTGCAGCAGCATTTTCTTTCTGGCGCTAGGCTTCGATTATCCCGTGCTGGCTGGCATCGCTTCCGGGCTGTTTAATATGGTGCCGTACATCGGCGCAGTTCTCGCCTGGATTCCCGGTTTCTTTCTGGCCGTTTTAAAGTGGAAGGCGGTCAGCCACTTTGGGATCATCGCCCTGGTGCTGACCGGCATTCACGTCTTGGCGCAAAACCTCATTGCCCCGCAACTGGTCGGCCGGCAAGTCCAGCTGAATGCCGTGGCCATCACCATTTCGTTGCTCTTCTGGGGTTGGGTGTGGGGTGGCATGGGGCTGATTCTCGGGATACCCATCACTGCGGCAATGCGCGTCATCTGCGACCACACCGAGTCCTTAAAGCCCGTGGCTCGCTGGCTTAGCGCCTGATTCTCTTACACCGGTTGCTAGCGGCGGGTTTATCCCCCCGCGCCGCTGCGTAAAGCCGCCGCTACAGTACAATAAAAACCACTTTTGCCAACTGGAGAGCACATGAGCAGGTGTGTCCTTTGCGCTTGTCTGAACATTCTGTGCGCCGCATTCGTTGCCGCGCAAACGAATGCTCCGAGCGTGTCGAAAACCACTACTACTCCGCCGGCAAACACAGGCGGATGGCGCGACCCCGCAGAGCCTCTGAGCGGGAAGCCGCATCCAAAAATTCTTCCACGGCCGACGGGAGCGATGGCGCGTGCCCGCATCGATGAAAAATCTATGCGTGTGCTGATTCATGACCTCGTGGGCTGCGGTACGCGGCTCACTCTCTCTTCCTGGAACAATCCACAACGTGGCGCCGGCTGCGGGCGGGACAAGGTGGCCGCGCGCTTCAACGAGATTGCCAAAGTTTCCGGCGCCAAGCTGCAGGTTACCGTCGATAACTTCGAGTCCACTTCCGAGCGGACGTCGGGCAGGCCGATTCCTCTGGAAAACATCTACGCCATTCTTCCCGGCAGCGACGCCAAACTCGCGAAGACCATTTTTATCGTGTCCGGCCATTTTGATTCGCGGCCGTCCGATGTCATGGATCCGAAGGCGGAAGCGCCAGGTGCCGATGACGATGCATCGGGGGTTGCCGTCACCCTCGAGTCCGCGCGGCTGCTGAGCAGAACGGGCCATAATCGCGCGACCCTTTTGTTCGCCGCCGTGTCTGGCGAGGAACAGGGTTTGCTCGGCAGTTCGCATCTTCTGGATTGGGTGAAGCAAAAAGGCTACACCGTGGGCGGCATGTTTACCGACGACATTGTAGGAGCGGACTCGGCCCCAGGTGGCCCACATCGCGTGCGGGTTTTCTCCGGCAATGGCGAAATTGAAGATGGCGATTCATCTTCACGTGAACTTGCGCGAGCCATCGAGGAGATTGACGGTCGCGCCGCCATCCGCTTGGTATTCCGGCAAGACCGCTACGGTCGTGGCGGAGATCATTACCCGTTCTATCAAGCCGGCCTGCCCGCCGTGCGGTTCACCGAGCCGCTCGAAGACTACAACCATCAGCACCAGACGCCGCGCACGGAGAACGGCGTCGAGTATGGCGATGAAGAAAAATACTTGAACTTCCGGTTTATGGGCGACGTCGCGCGGGATAACGCCGAGGCGCTGCGGCAGTTGTCCATGGCTCCTGATCCCCCACAGGATGTGAAGTTGACCGGAGCGGTCACGCCCGACGCCAAGATCTCGTGGGATGCAGAACGGGATCCCGAGCGAGCCGGGTTCGAACTTCTGTGGCGCGAGACCACCGAAGCGCGGTGGACGGTTTACGATTTTGTGGAAACGCCGGGCAAAACAACCCTGCACGGTGTCTCGACCGACAATCATTTCTTCGCGGTGCGCGCGGTCGGTAAGAACGGGGCTCGATCGATCGCCGTTGTCGCTGAAGCCGAACGACGCGCTCCGCCTTTGCCAGGCGGTACACCCAAGCAACAGGGAAAGGGGTCGTTATGAGCTATCAAATTGTCCTCGCTTTGCTCGAGGAAGCCTATAGCAAGAAAACCTGGCATGGCCCGAACCTTCGCCAATCTCTGAGAGGCGTCACCGCCAAACAAGCCGCCTGGCGCCCGGCCCGCGATCGTCACAACATCTGGGAAGAAGCGCTGCATGCTGCGTATTGGAAGTATGCGGCGCGGCGGCGAATGCAGGGCGGCAAGCGCAGTTCGTTCCCGCTGAGGGGCAGCAATTTCTTTGCTCGGCCGGAAAAGGGCCACGCCACCGAAGCAGCTTGGCGCGCGGATCTGCGCCTACTCGAAAACGAGCATCGCGCCCTGATGACCGCGGTTCGCAAGATTCTCAAATCATCGATTTCGGGAAAACAGCTGCGAACACTCTACGGCGTCGCCTTTCACGATGTTTATCATGCCGGGCAGATTCGCTTGCTGCGAAGACTGCAGGGACGCTAGCGCTTAACCCTGGCGCAACTTCCGCACCAGCGCGGCCACATCGCGCGCATCTTGAAACATGCGAATCGCGGCAATCCCGGAAGCGCCTGCGGCGATACACGGCAGCGCATTTTCTTCCGTGATTCCCCCTATCGCAATCACCGGAATTCTCATTTGCTCGCATGCCTCTCCGAGCCGCTGCAGTCCTTGTGGCGGTCCAAACTTTTTTTTCGACGGTGTCTCGTACACCGGCCCGTAAATCACGTAACTCGCTCCACTCTTTTCCGCTGCCTGCGCGGATTCCCATGCATGGGCGGAAACTCCCAGGAAAAAGTCCGCGCCCAAATTCTTTTCTGTTGCAAGGCGCTTCGCCAGTTCCACTGGCATGCTCGTGCCTCCCAGATGCACTCCGGCCGCGCCCGCAGCGATAGCCACGTCCATGCGATCGTTTACGAGAATCCGGCAAGAACGCGGTACCCGAGCCACGGCTTGTTCCACCAAGGTGGCCAGGGAACGAGCAGGAAGGTCTTTCTCGCGAATCTGAATCCAGTCCACGCCGGCGTGCGCCACAGTTTCGATCTTTTCCAGCAGTGAACAGACTTGCTGATCAGCGGATCCCGGCAACGCCCGGCGGTCGGTCACATAACAAAGGGTCATTTCACGTATTGGAAGGCGGGGCGACACGGGCAGGCGCAGTGCGCGAACTAAACAGTCCAAAGGCCACAAAAATATCCAGAACACCGATTCCGCTCACGATGCCACGCAGCGACGGATGCAGCAGAAACGGCATCAACCACGGAAAATGATTCAGAAAATAGTTCTGTTCCCAGAAAGTGGACCACGGCAAGTACAACAGCAGCGCTCCCATTTCAAACAACAAAACCACCGTTAACGCACGCAGAATGCGGTTCATTATCCCTTGGATAAACCCTGGTTGACTGTAGGCAATTGCTCAGCGTGCCGGCTTTTGAAGCGAAGCGATTCGTTCCGCCACGTCGCGATAATCGATATTCACCGCGTATACCTGGGAATAACTCTTCAGCGCTGCTTCCAGATCGCCGGCCGACTCCTGTGCCACTCCCAAATCATACCGCAATGCCAGCTTACTTTCCGAATCGAGTCCCGGCGTATTCAACGCGCGTTCGTACCAAATCGCTGCGATGTCCGGCTGACCTTTTTCCATGAACGCCAAGCCCAACAGCGTGCTGCACTGCATCGCGTAACGGAAGGCTTTGCCGCGGTCGTTGGCCTTGGCCACTTTCTGGAATTCGCCGATGGCTTCTTCGAGCAATCCCATTTCGCGGAAGGCGATGCCCAGGTTGTAATGCGTCTCCAGATCCTCATCTTCCGCGCCCATCTCGCCCAACTCGGCGCGGAATTCATCGAACACGTCTTTCAGCGGCCCACTTTCCGTAGGCGCCGGCACCGGTGTTTTGGCGGCTTCGACCGAAGCTTCTGGCACCGCCGCTTGTGGTTCCGACATGGCCGGAGTGAGTTCATCCAGCCCGAGTTCATCAATTTCCCGCGCCAGGTCGGTCAAGAACTGATCCGACGAAAAATTCTTGCCGGCTGCGGGTTCAGCAACTTTCTCTTCGTTGACCTGCACCTCGTCCGCAGCGACTGGTTCTTCTGCCGGTTTTACCGGCGCCGGCGGGATTTGCGACAGCATTTCATGCGCCGGAACCACTTCTTCCGGTTCCAGCACCAACTCGAATTCCTGGTCCAATTCAATTTCCGGTGGCACCGCGGAAGCGTCCGGCACAGCCGCGTGCGGTTCCTCCAGCGCTGGTTCGTGGCCCTCGGACGCGACCTCCGCGTGTTCGGGCACTGGCAACGCGGTGGTCTCTTCTTCCGGCAAAAGCTCCTGCGGATGTTGCCCGATTTCCTCTTGCACTGGTGCAGCTTCCTCGGCGGGCGCTGCGGGTTGTCTGGCTTGCTCCACTTCTGAAAGCAGGTGGGTCCAATCCTCGGGATCGTCCGACTCCGCCGAGACTGGTACTTCCGCATGCCCGGTCTCTTCGTAAGCCGCCACGGTTTCTTCGTGCGGCAGCTTTTCCTCGGGCGCATTCGGAGCTACGGGTTGTTCTTCTGACACCAGCTCTGGAATCTCGAATTCATCCACGGTGTTCGCCGGTGTTGCCGAAACCGGCGCTGCGGGAACGGTCTCCGGCGGAGCTGCGGGTACAGCTGGCTCGGGTTCTTTGGTTTCCTCCAACAGGGAAGCCCACTCCGCGGACAAATCCACTTCCTCGTGAGACGCCGCTGCGGGTTCGGCGCCCGTTGTCTCCGCGGGAACCTCTTCGACAATCTCGATTTCCGGTATCTCTTCTTCCACCGCGTCCTGCAGTGCCGCTTCCGCTGGCGTCTCTGACGCAGCGGCCACTTCGGTTGCCGCCACTTCCTCCGCCGGGGCCACCGAAACTTCCGCCACGGCTGCTTCTTCCGCAGGAACCGTCTCGACCGGCTGCGGCATCGCGGCCGCCACGGCCGCTGCGATTTCGTCGTCGCTCATGGCTGCAGCGCGCTGGAATCGCCGGCGCAGCTCGCCAAATCGTTCGCTGCTGCGGGTGTCGCCGCGACTGGCATGAATATGTTCGAGTTGTGCGGCCAGCTCTGCGGTGCGCCGATCGTCCCCGGCGCCCAGCACAAAATCCATCAACTTTTCCAGTGTCGGCGTATGCATCGGGGCGCGACGCAGGATGGCTTCCAACAGTCCGATGGCCTTTTGCGTCAGCCCGTAGCTGGCGAACAGGTCCACATCCGTGAGCGACTGCGCAATGAACTTTTGCGTTTCTTCGTCCAGCTCCGGTTCGGCCGCTGCGGTGCTTCCAGCAGCCGCCACTTCCTCTTCGGTCTTTTTCGGCTCAATTTCCGGCCGGACTTTCGGCGCTTCGGGTTTCGGCAGCTCCGGCTGCAGGTCTTCAGTATCGACCACAATGTCCGCGGGCGGTGCAGCTTCCTCCTGCACCACGCCCATCTTCTTCAGAACATCATTGAGCTTGCGCTTGGCTGGGTCGCTTTCTGGTTCGCGGTCCACCAGTTGCTGGTAAATATCCTTGGCGCGCTCCAATTTGCCCGCTGCCATCAAAGCGTCGCCTAACTGCGCCAGCGCGTCGGGCATGCGGAACGAATCGCTAGTCCGTCCGTAGGTGTCCACCAGCCATTCCAGCGGCTCCAACCGGCCTGGCAGCCGGGCTGACAAATCCGTCAACAGATTCGTAACGCCTTCATGATCCCCGGCGTCAATCATCGGGATGCGAATGCGCGACAGCAGGCTCATGGCCCGTTCCGCATGGCCCGCATCCATCAGCGATTCCGCCACTTTCTGGGTTGCGCTGAAATTCTTCTCGTCGCTCGAGAAGATGCGTAGCGCCATGGCTGTGGCTTCATCCCACTTGTTGTTCTTCGAGTACAGGTCCAGTAGCAATTCCGCCGACTCTCCACCCTTTTCCAGATCCGGCACGCGCTCCAGAATCTCGACAGCTTTGGTTACGTTGCCGACGGTAGAGAAAGCCCGGGCTTTCACAATCAGCGCATCCAGCTGCTTCGGCTCCAACTGCAGCGCCTTGTCCGCCAGCTTCTCGCATTCCGCGTGGTCGCCGCGAGCCAACGCCCGCTGCGCCGCGGAAACGTACGCTGCCAGAGCTTCGCCGGTCTGTCCCATGGCCTGATACAGGTCCGCCAGGCGCACCTGGATTCGCAGGTTGTCCGGCTCCGCGGATAACAATTTCTTCAGCAGCGAAATGGCTTCCGGCTGACGGTTGTTCTTCAGGTGCAGTTCAGCCAACTGCAGGAACAGCGGCCGCGCCTCGCTCATCACCCCTTGTTGCACGTACAGGTCGGCCAGCTTTTCCAAGGGCCGGATTTCTTCGGGAGCCAGTTTGGCAATTCGCTTGTAAACGGCAATGGCCTTGGTCAGGAAGCCGTCGGCGACGAACAACTGCGCGAGCCGTTCGAAATAATCGATGGCTTGCAGCGTCTCACCCTGGCGGATGTACAGCTCACCGATGGTCATCAAGGTGACCTGGTCGCGGGGCTCATACTTCAAGATCTGCTGATATTCCGCGATGGCTTGAGCCACCTTGCCCTGGTTCAGCAGCTTCTGTGCGGATTCGACGAACTTGCTTTTGTTATAGGCCATGCGCTATAGACGACAGCTCTCCCAGCAAAGCCGTCGCGACTTTCTCCTGGACGCAGTACGGGCGCTGAGACTTCTGCGACCTTACTTTTTCACGCTACGCTGCGCCGGAGGGGCCGTCAATCAAAGCGCGGTTGGGTGTGAACAGGCAGTTATCCCCGTAGCAGATACGAAACCTCGGGGGCGAATACAAAGCGAATCAAAGATGAATGTCCTGAAGCCCCTTAACTCGAACGGCATTCCTGGAAGCGCGGGGGCGCTCCCGAGATCAGTCGCCACGCGGCCAAATGTCCAGCGGCAAGTCCACCTGCGTCGCTCCCGTTGCCCAGCAGCCAGCTTCTCGGACGGGCAAGAAGGAGTGGCGATGCAGTGGCGAAGGGCCGTGGAGCCGCAGAGCATCCAGGTGCTCTGCGGTGGCGTAGCCCTTGTGTTGGGCTAAACCGTAAAGTGGGTAGACGGCGTCCCACTCCAACATACGCATGTCGCGATGCGTCTTGGCCAGGATCGAAGCGGCGGCGATGGAAACGCTTTTGGCGTCGCCCTTGATTAGGGACTTCTGCTCGATCAGCACATCCAGTTTCATGGCGTCGAGCAGCAAATAGTCGGGCTGGATGGAGAGTTGTTCCAAGGCCGCGGTCATGGCTTGCCGGCTGGCCTGATAAATGTTCCAGGCGTCGATGCGTTGCGCATCAATCTCCGCAACCGCCCATGCTAACGCAAACTCTTTGATGCGCGGAGCCAGTTCCTCGCGACGGTCGGCAGTCAACTTCTTGGAATCGTCCAAACCGACGATTCGCCGCTTCGGATTCAGAATCACCGCGGCGGCGACGACTGGACCGAACAGCGCGCCACGTCCGGCTTCATCGAGACCCGCAATGCGTGTCCAGCCGAGTTTGCGCGCCGCTCGCTCGAAACGGGAAGAGCAGAGTCGGCTCATGAGAAGGTATGTGCGTTTCGCATTTTAGCACGCGAAAATGCGGTTTACTGTGCGCGTTCGCACGTAGCGGCGGGTTTATCCCGCGGGACAGCAGCTTAAAACCGCTGCTACTACGGCCATGGGCAAAGGGAAGCCCGGAACACGCGAACTGTCTTTCCGTCGTTGCCTTATATTGGGATTCTGCACGGGGCACAGGTCTGGCCCGAAGCATCCGAGTAAGAACGCACTCGCGAAAGTCCCGGCAAAAAAAAAGGACAGGCATTGCTGCCTGTCCTTGGGCGATTTCTTGGTGGTGCGCGGTTTACGCGTTGGCGCTGGCGGCCGGTGTTTCGGCTTCCTCACGTCCGGCGCGCTTGATGCGGGCGGCTTTGCCCCGCAAATTGCGCAAGTAGTAGAGGCGCGAACGGCGTACGCTGCCCTTGCCCACCACGTCGATCGAAGAGATCGAGGGCGAGTGCAACGGGAAAATGCGCTCCACTCCGGTGCCGAAGCTCACGCGGCGCACGGTAAACGTGGCGCTGCTCGCCCGGCCCTTCTTCGAAATCACTACACCTTCAAAGGTCTGGATACGTTCTTTGACCTTTTCCCCTTCGCCTTCCAGCAGGCGCACATTCACGCGCACCGTATCACCGGGGCGAAAATCGGGGAGGTCTTTGCGCAATTGCGCTTCATGCAACTTCTGAATAACCGGATTCATTTCAATATTCCCTGCAGACCCACTCAGGCGGGGCCAGCACTTCTAAGGCAATCTCTAATTATAGCCAACTATGTGCCGCTTTTCCAAATATTTCCGTTAGTCGTTATTCAGCCAACCGGCCAGGTCAGGCCGGTTCCGAGCCGTTTTCTCCAGAGCTTTTTCGCGGCGCCACTTGGCCACTTCGGCGTGGTTCCCGCCAATCAATACCTCCGGCACTTTCCACCCGCGAAATTCGGCTGGCCGGGTGTAGTGCGGATAATCCAACAGGCAGTGGTGAGTGGATAGTGGCGAGTGGCGAACGCCCGACTTCGCCTCTATTTCTGCTGGTTCCGAAAAAGACTCGTTTTGCGTCGACGCTTCGTTTCCAAGCGCTCCCGGCATCAGCCGCGTCACCGCATCCACGACAATGGCCGCGGGCAGTTCACCTCCACTCAACACATAATCCCCCACGCAAACTTCGTCGGTCGCCAGATGTTCCGCCACGCGTTCGTCCACGCCCTCATACCGCCCGCAAATCAGGATCACCCGCTGCAATTTTGCGTAGCGGCGCGCGGTCTCCTGGGTGAACAGACGGCCTGCCGCAGACATCAGTAAAATTGCGGTTCCCGGCTCCGGCGCAAATTTCGCGTCAGCATCGCCTATGCCGCTGGTCAGAAGGTGTTCCACAGCTTCGAACAGCGGCTCGGGCTTCAGCACCATGCCTTCGCCCCCGCCAAATGGCCGGTCATCCACGGTGCGGTGACGGTCTTTCGTAAACTCGCGCAAATCTTGCACGTTTATCTGCACAATGCCCGCGTCTTTTGCGCGGCGCACAATGCCGTGGTCCAGCGGCCCGTAGAAAAACTCGGGAAAGATGGTAATCAAGTCAAAGCGCATTGCTTGCAGTTTAATGAAAAATGGCTGTCGCTGTCATGCCGCGGGCGGGCATTTCGCTTTTTTTTCGGCGCCGATTCAGGAGCCGCGGTTTATGTCCCTCAATCCTTCGGGCAAGCGAACCTCGATGCGGCGCTCCACTACGTCGATCCGGGAGCAAATGTCTTCCGCCAACGGCAACAGAAATTCGCCCGCCGCCGTTTGCACTTGCAGGATTGGTGTGCCCGCGACGGTCTCCCCGGTGAAAAAGACGTCGCTCACCGTACCCAGCACCCGCGGGGCTTCTTCCATGCCGCAGGCCGGCGAAGATAGTTTTGCTGGAGACGCGGGAAGCTCAAACACGGTGCATCCGATCAAATCGGTAACGAAATATTGTCCCGCAGGCAAACGGACGCGCTCGTCCAAAGGCAGGAGTATGTCGTAGCCGCGCCACTGTTCCGCATCGGAGATATGGGCGCAACCCGAAAGGTGGAAAATGCCCATTCCCGGGTGATTGCGGTCTGCCCAGAAATGTTGCAGCGCGACAGCCTGCGGCTCATCGTCGTTCTTGCGCAGATAGATTGTCTGGAGAGTGGAAAATCGTTCGGAAAAGTCCGTCAAAAGTTCGGCCACCACTTCGCCTTTATTTCCGCGGGGCCGCAAAATCCGCGCCACCAACACCCAATCCCGGGTTTGCTCTTGGCGATGGCTCAATCTTCCAGAATCTCAAGGGTGAAACGCTTGTGGAGTTTCATGCCCGCCGCACCCAATAGAGTACGGATCGCTTTGGCGGTGCGGCCTTGCCGTCCGATGACCTTGCCCAAGTCTTCAGGATCAACTCGCAATTCCAAAACTGTCACTTGCGAACCTTCCACTGCCTTGACTTGCACACCCTCGGGGTGGTCTACCAGTGCTCTTGCGATCTCCTCTACCAGCTCTTTCATGATGGGCCCCCGCGTGCGTTCAGTCTGATCCACTTGCTTCATACGCGCTCTTTCCATAAATGAGCGCGTCAAACTCCGCCACTGAGACCTGACCTGGTGAGTACGAGAACGGGAACGTGTGCTTGGGCGCGAGACGAGCGTCGATGTTTATGCTATTTTCTGTTGCTTGATGAAACTCCGAACCGTGTCGCTGGGCTGTGCTCCCACACCCAACCAATATTTAATGCGTTCGGAATCCAACTTGATCTCCGCGGGCTTCTTCAGCGGATCATACGTTCCTACTGCCTCGCGTACACGACCGTCGCGAGCGCGTGTTCTTTCAATGACCACCACACGGTAGTACGGTTTTTTCTTCTTTCCAATCCTGGCCAAACGAATCGTTAACACTAAAGTACGTCCTCCTAGAGATTTACCATTCTAGCGTGAGTTCGCTTCCCCCAGCAAACCAATCCTCACTTCTTCTCACAAGCCTCCTCGCCCCATCCGGCGCCTGTTGGCCCTGCTGCCAAGCCGCTGTACAATCTGCCTGAAACATCCGTGCCCGAAACCTAAGAAGGGATACTTCGGAACGATGCCCCGTTTCAATGAAAAAGACAAAATCATCCGGCACTACGATATGGTCAGTCCCTATTATCAGTCGCTTTGGGGCGAACACATCCATCACGGCTATTGGATTCACGGCGATGAGTCCAAGGAAACCGCGCAAACCCAACTGATTGAGCATCTTGCTGGCCTAGCTGGTCTGCGCCACGATTCCTGCGTGCTCGACATCGGCTGCGGCTTTGGTGGCACGAGTCTGTACTTGGCTGAACACTACCGCGTGGCCGCCACGGGCATCACCATCTCGCCGGTGCAGGTAGACATGGCCAATCGCGCGGCCAAACAGCAAAACTTGAATGCCAAATTCCTGTTGATGGACGCCGAAGCCTTGCAATTTTCCGAGCCCTTCGACCAGTTGTGGTCCCTCGAGTCGATTTCTCATTACCACGATGTGCCGAAATTTTTTGCCTCCGCCGTAAAACTCCTGAAGCCGGGCGGCACCTTTGCCCTGACGGACTGGTTTCGCAAATCGAACCTGTCCAGCCCGGAACGGCACAAATTCATCCAGCCCATCGAGAAGGGCATGATGGTGGAACTGCACGAGATGGACGAATACGCGGAATGCCTGCAATCCTGCGGCCTGCAGATCCTGCACCGCGAGGTTCTGAATCCACATTGTGCCAAGAGCTGGGATATCGGCCTGGACATCATCAAGGACCGCTCGTTCTGGCAACTGGCCGCAAAACAAGGCGCGGAATTTCTGACCTATCTGCGCGCTTTTCGCGCCATGCGCGCCGGCTTCACCACGGGAAATTTCGTTTGCGGCTTGATTATAGCCAAGATGCCGCCAGCCAATTAGACGCTAATTCAATCGGTTCAGACCATTAAAGGCTGCGGCTTTGTAGCACTCCGCCAGCGTGGGGTAGTTGAACACCGTGTTGATAAAATAAGTGATCTTGCCCTTCAAGAGCAGCACCGCTTGACCAATATGCAAAAGCTCCGCGGCATCGTCCCCAAAAATATGCACGCCCAATAATTCCAGTGTTTCGCGATGAAAGAGCAGCTTCAGCCGCCCTTCCGTGTGTCCGGAAATTTGTCCGCGGGCGATTTCACGATAGTAGGCTACGCCCACCTCGTAGGGGACGTCGTCTTCTGTCAATTGTTCTTCGGTCTTCCCAATGAAAGAAATCTGCGGGATCGTGTAAATCCCATAGGGATACCCGGCGGGATCCGTTTCCGCAGGTAAGCCAAAGGCCCTGGCAGCGGCGAAGCGTCCTTGTTCCATGGACACCGAGGCCAAACTCGGGAAACCAATCACGTCGCCCACCGCGAAAATATGGGGCTGCGAAGTGCGGTACTCCCCATCGACCTTGATGCGCCCGCGGTCATCCGCCTGCACTCCAGCGGCGTCCAAGTTGAGTTTATCGATGTTTCCTTGTCGCCCTACGGCGTAGAGCAGCG
This sequence comes from Verrucomicrobiia bacterium, assembly GCA_035506955.1. Lineage (GTDB taxonomy): Bacteria > Acidobacteriota > Terriglobia > Acidiferrales > UBA7541 > Acidiferrum. The sequence goes on along the minus strand of DATJOO010000043.1, from coordinate 31,878 downwards.
CATCGCCTAGAATTCGTTTCTTGCTGACCAGATTGGCAGCCACTTTGCCATCTGGCATTTCTTCCACGCTCTCCACTTCCTCGGTCAGACGCATGGTGGCTCGCCGGTCGCGCATGTGGTAACTCAGCGCTTCCACCACTTCCGCATCCGCGAATTCCAGAAGGCGCGGGCGCTTCTCCACCATGATCACGCGTACGCCCAAGGTCGTAAACATGCAGGCGTACTCCACGCCGATCACTCCGCCGCCCACTACGATCAGGGTTTTGGGAATCGTCGGAATGCCCAGAAGCTGATCGCTATTAACGATGTTCCGTCCGTTCACCGGAACCTTCGGATTGACAGCCGGTTTCGTTCCCGTGGCAATCACCACGAATTGCGCTTCCAGTTCGTTGAATCCCGTGGAATTTTCCACGCGGACGTGATGCGGATCAATGAACGATCCAATTCCGTGATACAGGTCCACATCATTGCGCCGCAATTGGTCTTGCAGGACCGCGGCCTCGTTCTCAATTACGCGGGTTACCCGGAAATTGAGATCGTACATGGTGATGTTTTCTTTAACGTGATAATTCGAGCCGTAAAACGCCTGATGATTGAAGCCCGAAAGATGCAACACCGCTTCTCGCATGGTCTTGCTCGGAATCGTGCCGGTGTTGATGCACACCCCGCCGACCATGGTTTGCTTCTCGACCACCGCCACTCGTTTTTTGGCTTTGGCCGCCTGAATCGCCGCGCGCTGTCCGCCCGGTCCGGATCCGATGACCACCAGATCATACGGTTGCATTGGACGTGTCCTGTACCTCGAGGTCGAGTGCTGCGGAGGGTTCCACGATCACCGCGCCAGACTCTCCTTTTTTGATATCGGCAAGTTTGGGATAGTGATGAGCCGCACCCGAACCATTAATGGAACCGCCTGCCAGCTTCATCAGGTGATCTTGAACCGAGAAGCGCTTCGCGCCGCGGGCCGACTTCACCGCTGTGTATTCGCCATCTGCACCCAGAATACGCGTTTTTTGATTATCGCTGAGATATGCGGGCAGAATTTCATTGCAGATGCGTCGGCGTAGTTCTTCGTCTTTCAACGGATACAGCACCTCCACCCGTTCATATAAATTGCGCGGCATCCAATCGGCGCTGCCCAGGTAGACCTCCGGAGCGCCCCCATTTTCAAAATAATAGATGCGGCTGTGCTCCAGAAAACGCCCCACGATGCTGCGCACCCGGATGCGGCTGCTGATGCCCCGCAACCCCGGCACCAGCACGCATTGCCCGCGCACGATTAGGTCAATTTCCACACCCGCCTGCGATGCTCGGTACAACGCGCGAATCACCGGCGGGTCCACTACCGCGTTGCATTTGGCAATAATCCGCGCCGGCCGGCCCCGTTTGGCGTGCCGCGCTTCTCGATCGATCTGCGAAATAATGGTTTTGGCCATATCTTTCGGCGCCACTAACAACGGCTTGTAGTGCGCCTTGTCCGCATACGCCGTCAGGTAATTAAAAACGTCGTGCACTGCGGCGGTGATGGCCGAGTCGGACGTCAACAAACTGAAGTCCGTATAAATCCGCGCTGTCGATGGATTGTAATTCCCGGTACCCAGATGGGCGTATCGGCGGATCTTCCCGTCAGGATCCTGGCGCACCACTAACGACAGCTTCGCGTGCGTCTTCAAGTACGCCAGCCCGTGGAACACTTGCACACCCGCATCTTCCAGACTGCGCGCCCAGCGGATGTTCGAAGCTTCATCGAAACTCGCTTTCAATTCCACCAGCACGGCCACTTCTTTTTTCCCGGCGGCGGCCAACAGTGCTTGCACGATCGGAGAGTCGGTATTCGTACGATACAGCGTCTGCTTCATCGAAAGCACGCGTGGGTCGTGCGCCGCCGTCTGCAAAAATTCCACGACGGGGTCGTAGGATTCGTAGGGATGATGCAGCAGCACGTCTTGGTGCCGCAGCACTTCAAACATAGAGTCGGCATCGTGCCCGATGTGCACCTGCCTCGGCAGGAACTTGCCGTACTTCAGATCGGGCCGCGGCGTTTCTTCATAAAGATGGAACAGCCGCTGCAGGTTTACCGGCCCCGCTACGCGGAATACCAGCGACTCGTCCAACTCGAACGTGCTCACCAGGTGCGACACGATTTCCGGGTGCGCTTTCGCTTCGATCTCCAAACGCACCGCTTGCCCTTTGCGCCGCTGCGCCACCTGTGAGTCCACCGCTTCCAGTAGCGTGCGCGATTCCTCCTCTTCCAAATACAAATTGCTGTTGCGTGTAATTCGAAACGGAGCCGAGGCCAGAATTTCGTAGCCGCGATACAGCTTTTCCGCGTAGCGCGAAATAATGTCCTGCAAAAACACGAAGTGAATGCCGCCATTTCCCGTGGGCACCCGCAGCAACCGGGGCAACGTGCGCGGTACGGTGACCACGCCAAACAGCGGCTTCTCCATGGAGCGCTTGCGCCGGCGCAACAGAAACGCGATGCACAGCGCTTTGTTCAGCACGTGCGGAAACGGGTGCGTGGGATCCACGGTGACCGGTGTCAGCATGGGATAGACGCGCCGGTCATAGAAGTTCTTGGCGACTTCGGCGGCCTTCGGATTCAATTGGTCCACCGGCAACACGTGAATCTGATGCCGCGCCAGTGCCGGCAATAGTTCGTGATTCCAGCAACGATATTGTGCCGTCACCAACTTCTGCATCGCCCGGCAAATGCGCGCTAACTCCTCTTCGATGGGCAGGCCATCGGGGCTCACGCGCTGCGAGCCGTGCTCGATTTTCTGCAAGAAGCTAGAAACGCGAATTTCCACGAATTCGTCCAGGTTGTTCGCAGTGATGGCTAGAAATTTTACGCGCTCGAGCAGCGGGTTCCGCCGGTCGTGCGCTTCGTCCAGCACCCGCTGGTTAAACGCGATCCACTGCAGGTGACGGTTTAGATAAAGCCGGTTTTCGTGAAGGTCTATGCGTGCCATAAAAGGTGTCCTAAGAGCGAGTGACGAGAAGTATCTCAGAAGTGTTACGCGCAGATAAACGGCCTATCTCGATGTTATGCTTTCTGACTTTGGGGGTAAACCATGGCAGGGCCGTTGTTCTTCGCGTTAACTCTTGCTCTTTTCGGCACGTCTATCTTCTCGCCAGCCGCGATGGGACAGTCTTCAGACTCCGGTCTTTTGTCGCGCATCGATGCCGTGTTTTCCGCACAAACCCAGCCCGGCGAGCCCGGTGTAGCGGCCCTGGTGCAAAAGGACGGCCAGATTCTCTTCGCCAAAGGCTACGGCGTTCGTCAGTTGAACTCGGCGGTCAAAATCGATCCGCAAACCAATTTCCGGCTGGCTAGTGTGACCAAGCAATTCACCGCGATGGCTATCATGCTTCTGGTCCATGGCGGAAAACTACATTACGAGCAGCACTTGACCGATATTTTCCCGGAATTTCCCGGCTATGGCCGGCCCATTACCATTCGCAATCTGCTGAATCACACTTCCGGCCTGCCGGATTATTCGGAAATTATGGAGCAGCAGGAGAAGAACGGCGGCTCCCAGTGGAGTCCCGAGCATCAGATCCAGGATGAAGATGTGCTTAAGCTGCTGGAGGAGCAGCCCGTCGGCGAATTCGCTCCCGGCACCCGCTGGGAGTACAGCAATTCCGGCTATGTGGTACTCGGGCTGATCGTCGCTAAAGTCTCCGGGATGCCTTATCGCGAGTTCTTGCAGCGCCGCATCTTCGCGCCGCTCAAAATGGACCACACCGTGGTCTACCAAAACGGCATCAACACGGTGAGCGATCGCGCCTACGGTCACTCGCAGGAAAACGGCAAGCTCGTCGAAACCGACCAAAGCGCCACTTCCGCCACGCTCGGCGACGGTGGCATCTACTCCAATGTCACGGACATGGCCAAGTGGGATGAAGGACTGCGCAAACACACGCTGCTCAGCGAAAAAGAAATGGTGTCGGCGCTGACCCCGGTGAAGTTGGCCGATGGCAGCCAACCGACTTGGCCACGCGATCCCCACTCCACTGATTCCGATCAGCCTTCGCCCGTCTTTTACGGCTTTGGCTGGTTTCTCGATCCCTACCAGGGTCACGCCCGCAATTATCACGATGGCGGCACGCTAGGTTTTCGCACCACGATTCAGCGGTTCACCACGGACAACTTCACCGTTATGGTCCTGAGCAACCGCACTGATCTCGATCCCCAGGCGCTGTCGCTTAAGGTCGCCGACCTGCTCTTCGTGCCGAGGGTGCACTGACCCTGGCAGTATCGCGAAGAGCTGGAGTTGCGACCGACTAGGTGTCTTGCAATCCCATAGCTTGTGTGTTCTCTCGAATCCACTGCGCGAGCGCTCCTTCCTTAAGCGCGCCTGCAGCCAACGAGAGAAATGTCGAAATTTCCGCAACTGGCTCTGATGTCAGCGCAATTCCGTTAAGTTCTAGAAACAAACCTGCGGCGAGAAATGCGATCCGCTTGTTGCCCTCTCGAAACGGATGCTTTTGGTAGAGTCCAAACGCGTAGGCAGCCGCGAGATCCGCGAGATCGCACTTGCGGTTGTACGCAAACCGGTTTCGAGGGCGGAGTCTAAAAGTCCCTCGTCCCGAATGCCGGTCAGCCCGCCGAATGTGTTCACCGCGGCATCTGCCTTAGCCGAGACCCGCGAGCTTACCGAGGCCCTTCATCTTGGCGCGCGCCGCTAGGGCCCCATACTGCTTCATCATCGTGCGCATTTGCAGGTATTGCTTGATCACCTGGTTGACGTCTTGCACCGTGGTGCCGCTGCCTTTGGCGATGCGCTTGCGCCTCTTGCCATCAATCACATTGTGATCTCGGCGCTCTTCGTTGGTCATCGAGTTGATGATAGCTTCCACCTGCTTTAGCTTGCCCTCATCAACCGAAGCGTCTTTGGGAAGATTTTGCAGCGGGCCAACTTTCGGCAGCATGTCCACCAACTGCTCCAGCGGACCCATCTTGCGGATTTGTCGCAACTGATCGCGGAAATCCTCCAAGGTAAATTCTGCCTTGCGCAGCTTGCGTTCCAGCTCCAGAGCGGTCTTCTTGTCGAACGCCGATTCCGCGCGCTCAATCAACGACAGAATGTCGCCCATGCCCAGAATGCGCGAAACGATGCGCTCCGGATAGAACCCTTCCAACGCATCGTACTTTTCACCCAAGCCGACAAACTTCACCGGCGCGCCGGACACTTTGCTGATTGAAAGTGCCGCGCCACCTCGCGCATCGCCGTCCAGCTTCGTCAAGATCACTCCGGTCAGTCCCAGCCGCTTGTGGAACTCGCCCGCCGAGCGCACCGCGTCTTGCCCAATCATGGCGTCCGCAATGAACAGGATTTCCGTCGGCACTAACTCCTTCTTCAACAGGGAAAGCTCACTCATCAATCCATCATCGATGTGCAAACGGCCGGCGGTGTCCACGATGATTACGTCGCTGGCGGAGAGTTTGGCTTCTTTGATCGCGCCGCGCACAATTTCCAGCGGCTTATCCGTGCCGGTGCCCGGCCAAACGGTAATCCCGATCGACTTTGCCACCTGGTTCAACTGTTCGCGCGCCGCCGGCCGGTACACGTCGGTCGACACCACGATGGGCCGGTGCCCATGGTGCGCAAGCCACTTCGCCAATTTGCCGGTGGTAGTAGTTTTACCGGAACCCTGCAAGCCCACAATCATCCACACCGAGGGCGGGCGTGACGCAAACAGCGGCTTGGCGTGCTTCCCCAGCAAATTCAGCAATTCGTCGCGGACAATCTTCACCACTTGCTGGTCCGGCGAAAGTTGCAGCATCACTTCGCTGCCCAGCGCCTTTTTGCGGATATTCGCCAACAACTCATCCGCTACGCCGACGTTCACGTCGCCTTCCAGCAGCGCTTCGCGAATTTCCCCCAGCGCAATGTCCAGATGCTCCTCGCTGAGCTTGCCCTGCCCGCGTAGGTTCTTGAATGTTCGTTGCAGTCGGTCTGTCAGGTTCTCAAACATGGTCTTTAACGCCCTTTACGCATCCTTTTATTGTACTGCCTCGGGGTCCAAGTACTCCTACAGGCTTTTGCGCATGAATCATCAAACGTGTTGCAGGTGGGTATCCTTGAAGAAGGTCGGGTATTTCAAGCCGAAGCCCAGCGCCCGGTCCATGCCGATATGCGCCAGCCAGATCAGCACGTAAGGCAGGTACGCAGTGACATGCAAGGAAAACGTGATTCCGAGCAGAAGCGCTGGACCAGCTAGCGTGTGCACCAGGTTATACACGGCCGCACCCCACTTGGCGTCTTTTAGATAGCCCAGCATGAACAAATCCGGCGCTAAAAACACTGCGGCGAACAGCCACCAGGAGAAGTGGCCGGCGTGATAGAAATAAATCGCGGCCACAAAAATGGCGGCACCCTCCAGATGCAGAATCCAGCGTGGTTTGATCAGCATGCGTTCGGTGCGCCTTTCGCTCTCCCCGTCAAAACGCCAGTTTGATGCCCAATTGCGCCGCGAACGGTATACCCACCGTGGTGCCGGGGCCAAAGAAATCGCCAAAAGCGCCCGCCGGGTAGCGCAACTGATTCAAGCTGGTGATCGGCTGTTGTGCAGTGCACGCGGCATTCAGGCAAAACGCTGTGGCATTGGACAAACTGTTCACCGCTGTCGGCAGCGCCGCGATGTTCGTGATGTAAAACGCGCCGGGATTGTCGCGGTTAAACAAGTTGAAAAATTCCACGAAGGGCATGACCGACCAGCGCTCGCGGATGGTAAACGGCCGCATCACGCGCATGTCGAATTGCACGTACGGCGTGCCGCGAAATTCGTCCAGCGTAGTTTCCACGCCATCAATTACCGCTCGTGTGCCCACCGGCGTGGTCATGGTGAACGGCCGCGCGCTTTCCGCCTGGCCCAGCAGTGACACTTGAAACCCCGCCGGCAACTGAAAAATTCCAGCCACCGCAAAACGGTTGAGTACGTCTTCTCCGGAAGGCCCGTAGTCGCCGGGGGCAAACGCATTGCTGGGATTGCAGACGCCGTTCACATAATCGAACAACTCGCCCAGCGTGCACCCCCACGTCTTGGCGGACGACAGCGTATAGTGCGCGGTGAGGTTCACCCGCTTTGACACATTGCCTTGCACCCGTAGCGACAGGCCGTCATACGCGGAGCGGTTATTCGAACGAAAAACTGAAGCTTCCGCGTAATCGTAGCGCCGGTAACCGTGCATTCCGGTTTCGCGCGTGTAATCCGCACTGACTATCCAGTTTGCATTGAACGCGTGCTGAATGCCCGCGGTGGCGTGCAGCGCGTAGGGCGTATGGTAGTTCGGATCGATCAACGAAGGAACCACCGGGCCATTCTCCAAGCTGCCCGCATTCACCGATTGAAACGCAGTAACCCAACCATTCTGCGCCAAGTCGGCGTAATACAGCCCCACGCCTGCGCGAACCACGGTGTTTTGCGACGCACCAAACGTTTTCGCGATTCCCAGGCGCGGCGCGAACGCCTTGCGGTAATCATGGGGAATCCCGTCCACAAGTCCGGTGCTCAGCGCGGGATTCAGCGACTGGCTATGTCCTGAGGCGATGAACAGCCCAAAGGTGGTGTCATAGCGCAAGCCATAATTCACCGTCAGGCTCGGCGTGGCCCGCCAGGAATCTTCCGCATACCCTCCCAGCCGCTGCACATTTTGCGAAAAGCTTCCGTCGTTCGTTGGCGTGAAGGCGCTGCCTGCAGCGTAATCGATGGGGAACTGCGCGGTATTCGCCACGTAATATGTCGGATCCTGCGGAAAGGTGATCAGTGTTTCCGCATTGCCCGTAAGCGCGCCGCTCAACACCGGCTCATGAATGAGGTTCACGCCAAGCTGTGCCGTATGGTGACCTACGGTATGCGTAACGTCGTAGCGTGCTTGATACTTTTCCTGATTGCGCAGCACCGGAAAGTCCGCAATGCCGGTGACGAATTGGTTGTCGCCATAGGTCTCAAAACCGCTAACCACGCTGGAGGTGCTGGTGAAAGGAAACGCCAGCGCAAAGCCCAAATCGGAGTTACGTGTTTGGGTCAGGTGCAACTCGCTGTATTCCAGCACCAGCGAACCAATCCACGTCGGCGAAAACTGTTCCTGCTGGCCAATCACTCCGTTGAAGTAGTTGTTGTGTGAGGTAACGCCGGTGGAGGGCAAGGCGCCTTGTTGCACGAGCGCATTTCGGGTGGTGTAGGTGTCCACACCAAAGCGCAAGAACCAGCGCGAGCGCTCCGATTGTGCCCAGTCGAATCGCACAGTGCCCAGATAATCGCGAAAGGGCACCGGCACAATGCTGGGGTAAGTAATCGAACTTACGCCCGGAATCAAACCCATCGTCGCAAGCTGTCCCAGCGCGTTGAATTGCGTTGCACTTGCGTTGCTGTAGGCGATGCTGGCGTCTTCGTGTACATATTCCAGCGAGGCGAAGAACCACACTTTGTCTTTCACAATCGGACCGCTGAGCGTGCCGACATAGTTCTGCCGGGAAAACGGCTGCTTGGGATTGGGCGCGGGATTATCAATCGGGAATCGCGCATTCAGCGCTGCCGCTCGCTCGTAGACGGAGAACTCCCCGTGCCAATCGTTCGTGCCGCTACGCGTGGTAATCACCACCGAACCCGCCGTGGTTCGGCCGGTGTCCGCGTTTTCTTGAGCGGTTCGAAACGCGAATTCCTGAATCGCATCCGGCGAGAAATTCTGCAGGAAGCCCCCAATGTAATCGTCGGAGTTGTCTCCCCCATCCACGGAAAGCTCGTTATTCAATCCCGAACTGCCGCCGGTTGACACCGCGGTAATACGCGCTTTCGTTGGATCGGACGGTTCCACCGGTTCTGTGCCCGGCGCCATGTAAGCAATGTTGGCAAAGCTTCGTGCGGCCAGCGGAATCGTCTCTAAATCCTGGCTGTAAATGATTCCCTGCTGCACCGCGCTCGTTGTATCCAATGGCTGCTGGGTGATGGACTGCGTCCCGGGCACCACCACCTTCTGCGTCAATGTCTCTGGCTGCAAGGTCACCAGCACCTCGTTTACCGAACTCACCGCCACCACCACTTGCGCATGCGCTTCCGCAAATCCGGGCGCGGTCACCGCAACCAAAAACGTGCCCGGGGTTAATTCCTCCACGCGAAAGTCGCCGCGTTTGTCACTTTGCGCCTCTCGAGAAATCGCTAACTCCGCGCTGCGGACCACGACTTTGGCGTTTGCCACACGCGCGCCACTCGCGTCCTGCACCGTTCCCCACAACGCTCCACGGGGATTCTGCGCCAGCGCCGCACACCCAGAAAGCGTGCAAAGCGCCGCTAATCGGACGCAGATCCACGCCAGCGCTCCGAGAGTCCTCCCCACCCTTCACCCCCCAACTGCGTGAGTCGCCAGTATAGCGCTCGCTGTGTACTCGCTAAAAACCATCGCTTCGCACTAACCTGCCGTCCGCGGCCATTTCGAGTTAGAATCCGCGAAGCATTCCCGGGGGAGGCCACCATGATCGGTCGCCGTGGATTTCTTTCGTCGTTTGCGGGCGTTGCGGCGTTCGCCAGTGGCCCGTTGCCCGAAGTTTGCGAGGACATTTTTTCCCAGTCCGTTCTCTCGTTGCCAGATCGCGATTTGTACAACACCGACGAAGAGGCTTATTGGACGCAAGTCCGTAAGCTGTTTCTTATTCCCGAGGACGAGATCTATTTGAACAATGGCACCGTAGGCTCTTCTCCCACGCCCGTGCTGAAGGCTGTGTTCGAGGGCTACCGGGATTCCGAGCGCCTGGCCGAAGCCGACCCCGAGGATTATCCCATCTGGGGTTATGCCGCCTGGAACCAGTTCCGCGATCCTTTGGCAGAGTTCATCGGCTGCAAACGCGATGAATTGGCTTTGCTACGCAACGCCACCGAAGCCAACAGCTACATCGCCAACGGCCTCGATTTGAAGCCCGGCGACGAAGTCTTAATGACCGATCAGGAGCATCCCGGCGGCGAGAGTCCCTGGAATCTGCGCGCCAAACGCTATGGCATTGTCGTAAAGAAGGTGACGCTGCCCAGGCCCGTTCCCGATGCAGCTACGGTTTGCAATCTCTTTCAGGACGCGATAACAACCCGCACGCGCATTATCTTCTTCAGCCACATCACCACCGTCACCGGCGTCGTGCTCCCCGCTAAACAACTCTGCGCCCTCGCTCGGTCCAAAGGCATCCTTTCCGCTGTGGATGGCGCGCACGTTCCCGGCATGATGAAGCTCGATGTACACGACCTCGGCTGCGACATGTATTCCGCCAGCCCTCACAAATGGCTGCAAGCTCCCAAAGGTACTGGCTTCCTCTATGTCCGCGATGAAGTGATCGATCGCATGTGGAACACCATCGCCACGGAAGGCTGGGAGGAGACCAAGATTCGCGCTGAACGTTTCCAACGCATCGGCAGTTCCAACGTGCCCGCGCTTTGTGGCTTGAAAGCTTCCATCGAATTGGCCAATCAGATCGGCATGGATCGCATCGAAAAGCGCCATCGAAAGATGGCCGATTACATTTTAGAAGAGATGACCGATCTCGGTGCGCACTCCTGGACTTCGCCGGATCCCACGTTGCGCTGCGCCATCGCCACCGTGACCATCGAACCCTACAAAATGCCCGAGCCCGAACTGTGGATGTGGAAGGAAAAGAAAATTCGTGTTCGCGGCGGTCTGCCTTCCAAGCTTCGCCTGTCAACCCCATATTACATACGAAAAAAGGACGTGGACCGCTTCTTGCAAGCTTGCAACGAATACCGCGACACGCATCCGGCCTGATCCGTTTCGATTGGCGATTTTTCGCTAACCCGTGCCATACTTTTTCGGCCCACGCCACATCCTTCTCGGGAGTTTTGGACGCGGCTCGCATTGAACCATGGTTCGCAAACTTTTTTCCCTTCTCTCTTTCTCTCTGTGCGTTCTAGGCTTCCTAACCGCGCCTGGTCTCCGTGCACAGGATCAAACCACCCGATTTGAGTTCGGCGCACAATACTCCACCATTCGCGAAGACAATCAGCAGTTTGAGGAAAAAAGTTTCTCTTGCTTCGGCGGCCGCTTCGATTGGAATTTGTCGCGTCGCTTAGCCTTCGAATCTCAGGTAGATTTCTGGCCGCAACAAGGCTTGCCCCTGAATCTGGTGCAGGGCGGGCAAACCTTGCAAGCCGTTTTCGGCATTCGCGCCAAGGTTATTCAAACCCGCCGCATCTCTGTCATTGGCCTGGTGCGTCCGGGCTTGCTGCATTTTTCGGATGTGCAAGTACTCGGCAGCGGCCCTAGCGTTAACTTCACCACGCAGCCCGCCACTTATTTCGTCATCAATCTTGGCGGTGGCATTGAGTATTATCCGTCACCCCGTTGGGTGCTTCGCTTCGACGTCGAAGGCGACCCGTACCGCGTCCCCGCCTTTTTCGCTCCCAATAATTCCGCCGTGCTTCCCGGAAAGATTAACGACACCACGCGTCTCAGCTTCGGTGTTGCCTATCGCCCCGGCGCGCTGATCGACAATGAGCCGGAAACGAACGTCCCCGGCCGCTGGGACTTTGGCCCGCTCTTCAGTGCCCTGATGATTTCGCGCGAAGGCCAACTCGACAACGTCCGCACCGAGCCGGGTTTTGGCGGCTACTTTTCTTACCGCTTCTACGGTGTCTTTTATGCCGATGGCGATTTGCTTTACTTTCCGCAAGGCACCAGCGGCGCCACCCCGCAAGACGGCGGCACCATCCTACAAGGACTGTTCGGCTTGAAAGGCGGTATTCGTCGCAATCACTTCGGCTTTTTTGGAAAAGTCCGCCCGGGCTTCAACAGCTATTCGGCCGCGCTGACCAGCCAGAACACCACAACAGAACCGCCCACCAGCACCTACGCCCGTTCCACGAATTTCGTTCTCGATCTCGGCGGCATCGTCGAGTTCTATCCCAGCGAACGAAGCACCTTGCGCATCGAAATCGGCGACACGCACCTCTTTTTTCCCACGCGCGACCTGATCATCGACGGAAGCACCACTTCCGTACCGGGCGGCAAGATGCAACACAGCATCCAACTCATGCTGGGCTACGGCTGGCGATTCTGAAGCGAACCCTTCGGCTCTGGAGAAAATTGCATGACCGAAAAACTGTGGACCGCTGTCGATCAATACATCAACGAAATGCTCATCCCCAGCGATCCTGTGTTGGCAGCGGCGCTTCGCGCAGCTGCCGATGCGGGCCTGCCGCAGATTCAAGTGTCGCCGCCGCAAGGGAAACTGCTGCACATTTTGGTTCGCTCACTCGCGGCCCGGCGCATCCTGGAGATCGGCACGCTCGGCGGTTATAGCACGATTTGGATGGCGCGCGCTCTTCCGCCCAACGGTCACGTGCTGACTCTCGAGGCAGAAGCCAAGCACGCTGAAGTGGCTCGCGCCAATTTTGCCCGTGCCGGACTTACCCACTGCATCGAAGTTCGCTTGGGACCGGCGCTCGACACCTTGCCCCGCCTGGCCGCCGAAGGCCCCGCTCCTTTCGATTTCATCTTCATCGATGCCAACAAATCCACCATCGCGGAATACTTTGATTGGGCGCTGCGCCTTTCCCGCCCAGGTTCGGTCATTCTTGTCGACAATGTGATTCGCGACGGCGAGGTCATCGACGCGGATAGCGACGATCCCGACGTCCAGGGCGTCCGCCGCTTTAACGTGCGCCTAGCGGAAGAATCTCGCGTCAGCGCCACCGAAATCCAAACCGTCGGCAGCAAAGGCTACGATGGTTTTGCCATGGCCGTAGTTCTTGCAGATTAAAGCCCATCCCAGTCCGTAGATATGTCGAAATTTCCTTTGGTCGTTCGTCTTTGAGGGTGAAGCAGGGAGATCTAGCAACAAATACGGATCTCCTACACGAAACCACGCAGTGCACCTGCGTGCGCTAGGTGAGGAACAAATCATGCCAAGCCTACATCCTTTTGCTTAAATTGCCTTGTTCAGAGCCGGAGAAGCGATTCCTGCAACGGAAGCGGTCCGAATGCGCAAAAAGTTAGCGGGACTTGCGCGCGTGGGGATGCCGGGTGCCCAGACCAATTTCCAGCGGGGCGTCTTTGGGCAGCACCGCTTCGCGCCCGCGCGACAAAAAATTCGTGTAGATCGACGCGCTGGCGCCATACGCAGAAAATGCAATCGACACCGCGTTCGATTTCGATGCTAATCCGATAATCGTGCCCACTAGTCCGAACCCGGACGCGCCGGCGCCCGCACGTACCCCAGGATCAATCGTGTCGTCCATACCAGTGCGTGCTAAATCCGGGTGCGCCGCTACTCCCGCCAGCGCCAACGCTACACCCGTGGCCAGATAACGTGTCTTGCTGTTGGTGGCGTGCGCTCCACCTTCTTCGTCCAGCCGCAGATGCGCGGCGCGGTCCACTTCGATCCCTTCCAATGTTCCTTGCACTTCCTGCAAATTGCCTCCGGGCAGTTCGATGTGCTCAAAAATAACGCGCAATTCCCCATTGCGCCGCAGCAGTCGCGCCGGACGCGCTTCTACTACTTGTCCTATGAGCCGGCTTCCGGCCGGCAACAGCAACTGATGACTTGCGGAATAGACCGGTTGCGTAAGTTCCGCAATCACCGGCGTTCCTCGCGTGGCCGTGGCGGAGCTTACCTCCAGCAACAGGCGTGCATGCAGCACCGTATCTGCCAACGGCACGGTTCCCAATTGCGAGAGCTGGTTCTGCGACTGCGTTTCGTACCCAAAATCCAATTCCTGTTGCACCGAAGCGCTGAATCGCGTGCCTACTTCGAGGTATTGGCGCCGGTAAGGCGATTGCGAAACGAAAAACTGCTTCACGCGATGCCATTTTCCAGGTGCGCGAATCAGTTCGGCCGTTTGAGTTCCTGAGTTACCGGATTCCTGCATGGTCTGTTTCGCACTTGGCTTGGCCGCGTCGGCAGCACGCGCAGCACCATTTTTCGATTGGTCGTTTTTCTGTTTGTCCGCCGGCTCAGGCTTACTCACAAGATGCACTACTTGCGCGGCCCCGGGCGCAACCTTTGTTGCAATCGTAAGCGCGCGCCCATCCGGCAAGAACAAACGGTCAAAGGTCACTTCGTATTGATGAAACGGAGAAAAATCTCCGTTGGCATAGCCCTGGATGCGCTCCAGTTTCGGCACGGGAACAATCTTCGTCACATGCCCGGTCACCAAAGTGCCCACCGGGATCACCGGCTCGTCGAACGCATAGACCGCATTCACCACGTGGCCCTGAATCGGTTCGCCCACATGCGCGATGCGTGCGCGCTGGTCGATGGCAATGCGCAGAGCCGTACCTTCCGGCAGCTTCAGAATAATGCGGACGGCCTCCGCCACCGTCGTTCCGTTGTCTTCTGGATCATCGAACTGAATCTCGGGAAGCGGACAAACGAACCTGACGCGCTCTCCACCGGGAGTTTCCGAGCAAATCGCGCGTACGGACGACGGGGGATCACCCAGGTGCCGGTCAGCGGGAGACTGCGCCTGTGCGCAAACCCCCGTTGCTAAAAAAGTCAGCGCACCCAGCGCGGCGAGCGTGGTTTTGCTCATCGGTCCCGCTTTCGGCGCGTTCCGGGAGGGGGGACAAGCGCATCGCGCCAAGTGAGGGTTCCCAAGAAGTCTGCAACATATCCCACGGCTGCTCACCTGTCTATCAGAAATTCGCTGCCGTCTTCGCAAATATGCCTCGGTCGCATCTTCCGGATGAGTCGTGTGGTAGACTCTGCGGGTTGTTCCGTCGGTGTACGCAAATCCTTTCTTCCCGCGGTTTTGTTTTGTTTCCCAGCGTGGCCCCCGGAACCTCGGTGTGGTCTTCTGCGTATGACTCTAAAGATGGTCCCAAGCCAATTTGCGGGCTCAGCCGTCCAAACAGCTAAACTCGCTCTGTCCGTGGAGGTTGCGATGTCCAGAAAGTGGTCGTCGTTCTCATTCCTAGCTCTTGTACCGGTAACGCTTCTTCTCGCGATGCTCTCCCTATTCCTCGCGATTCCTCGAGTGGCCGCGCAGTCGTCCAGCCAGTATGCCTTGTTGCGCAAACCAACCATCAGCAAAACGCAAATCGCCTTCAGCTATGGCGGTGACCTCTGGATTGTCGACCGCAGTGGCGGAGAAGCGCGCCGCTTGACCAGCGATATCGGCATCGAGATCGACCCGATTTTCTCGCCCGATGGAACCATGATCGCCTTCACTGGCGAATACGATGGAAACGAAGACATTTATGTCATGCCTGCGGCCGGTGGCATTCCCAAGCGTCTCACCTCGCATCCCGGCAGCGATCAGGCGGTTGGCTGGACTCGCGATGGCAAGCGTATCGTGTTTCGGTCCGCTCGCGGCAGCTATGCCGGGTTCACGCAGCTCTACACCGTGCCCATCACCGGCGGTTTGCCGGAGGTAATTCCGCTGCCCATGGCGGTAGAAGGCTCTTACTCGCCCGATAGTTCCCACTTGGCCTATGTGCCCTTTACGAATTTCCGCGAATCCTGGCAGTTTCAGCGCGGCTTGAAACACTATCGCGGCGGCACCGCCTCACCCATTTGGATCGCCAAACTTTCCGATTCCAGCATCGAAAAACTTCCGCGCAAGAACTCCAATGATTCCACACCGATGTGGCTCGGTGACAAAATTTATTTCCTCTCCGATCGCGATGGACCAGTGAGCCTGTACGTCTACGATTCCGCGAGCAAGCAGGTCAGCCTCGCGGTGCAAAGCAATGGGCAAGACATCAAGTCGGCTTCCGCCGGGCCGGACGCCATTGTCTACGAGCAATTCGGTTCCATCCATGTCTTTGATCCCGCCAGCGGCCAGCAGCATCCGGTGAACATTCACGTCACCGGCGATTTCCCGGCCGTGCGTCCGCACTACATTGACGCCGGCGATCAGATTCAGGCTTTCGACATTTCGCCCAGCGGCGCTCGCGCTGTGTTTGAAGCCCACGGCGAAATCCTCACGGTTCCGGTGGAGCACGGTGACATCCGCAATCTCACCAATTCCCCCGGCTTTGCCGATCGCGACCCCGCATGGTCACCCGACGGCAAGTGGATCGCCTATTTCTCCGACGAGTCCGGCGAATATGCGCTGCATCTGAGCCCACAAGACGGTTCGGGAGAAGTGCGCAAAATCAATCTCGGCGAGCCCCCGTCGTTTTTCTATTCGCCGGTATGGTCGCCAGACAGCAAAAAAATCGCCTTCAGCGATAAGCGTTTAAACCTCTGGTACGTCGACATCGACAGCGGCAAGCCCGTTCGTATCGATACCAACCCCTACGACGGCCAAGCCTTCACCTATGTGTGGTCGCCGGATAGCCGCTGGCTGGCCTACACCCGCCAACTCGACAACACTTTGCGCGCTATCTTCATCTACGGCCTCGACGACAGGACTCCCCACAAAATCACCGATGGCTTGAGCGATACCGCCTCGGTGGCTTTCGACAAGAACGGCAAATACCTGTACTTCTTCGCCAGCACCGACGTGGGCCAAACTGTCTCCAGCAGCATGGGCGCTTACAACGTTCCGGTGACGCGCAGTGCTTACGTCGTCGTTCTGCGCAAGGACCTGAAGTCGCCTCTCGCTCCGCAAAGCGATGAAGAGAAGATCGCGGCAGACAAGTCCGCGCCAGTCGACGATTGTAAACCGGAAGGCGAGGCCAAACCCGAGGAAAAACCAGCCGCGGAAAAATCCGACAAGGCCGCCGAAAAATCTGACCAAAAGGATCAGAAAAAAGACGAAAAGAAAGACGAGAAGACTGCCGAAGTCAAAATCGACTTCGACAATATCAATCAGCGCGTTCTGGCTTTGCCCGTTCCCGCGCGCAACTACGACAACCTCGTCGCCGGCAAGACTCACGTGCTGTACCTGATGGAAAGCTCCATCATCAACGATGGCAGCATCAACGGTCACATCGTGCACAAATTCGATGTGTGTACACGCAAGACCGACAAGCTTCTCGACAATATCGGCGGTTTCGCGGTCTCCTCGAATGGCGAGAAGGCTCTCTACGAACAACTGCCTCCGCCCAACCCAATGGCCGGCCCTCAAGATGGGCCACCACCACATGGCACCTGGTCCATTAAGCCGGTAGACGCTTTGGGCAAACCTGGCGAGCCCGGCAAGCCCGACGGCACCTTGCACACGGAAACCATGAAGATTTACGTCGACCCGCGCGCGGAATGGGAGCAGATGTTCCGCGAAGTAGGCCGCATCGAACGCGACTTCTTCTACGATCCCAATTTGCACGGCGCCAACCTGAAGGCGCTGATGACGCACTATCAGCCGTTTGTCGACAATGTGATGAGCCGCGCGGACCTAAATTACATTTTCGCCGATATGCTCGGCGAAATTACCGCGCAGCACGTCTACATCTTTGGCGGCGAGCGCCCCGAAGTGAAACAGGTCAATGTGGGTCTGCTCGGCGCGGACTACACCATCGATCACGACCGCTATCGTTTCGCTAAGGTCTACTTCGGAGAAAACTGGAATCCCGGCCTACGCGCGCCACTGACCGAACCCGGCGTCAACGTGCAGCAGGGCGAGTATCTCCTCGCCGTCGACGGCCGCGAGGTTCACGGCACCGACGACGTTTACAGCTTCTTCGTCGAACGTGCGGGAAAACAGGTGCAGTTGCGTGTCGGACCCGATCCAAGTGGCGCGAATTCCCGAACGGTCACCGTCGTTCCCACTGGCGACGAACGCAGCCTGCGTTTGCGCGACTGGATGGAGGCCAATCGACAGAAAGTGGAGAAACTCAGCGACGGCAAACTGGCTTATGTTTATCTGCCCAACACCGCAGTCGCCGGTTTCACCAATTTCAACCGCTACTACTTCCCGCAAAACGATAAGGAAGGCGCGGTCATCGACGAGCGCTTCAACGGCGGTGGCTGGCTGGCCGATTACATTGTGGATTGGCTAAGCCGCCCGTTGCTAATGACGGCCATGACCCGCGAAGGCAAAGACATCAATTTGCCGCAAGTAGTTTTTGGGCCCAAAGTGATGCTCATCAATCAGTACGCGGGCTCCGGTGGCGATGCTCTGCCTTGGATGTTCCGCCGGCTCAAAATTGGGCCGCTGATCGGCACGCGAACCTGGGGTGGCCTGATCGGGATCGGCGGTTATCCATCGCTGATGGACGGCGGCGCGATCACTGCGCCACGGTTCGGTCTGTTCAATCCGCAAACGGGCGAATTCGATGTGGAAAACATCGGCGTCTCGCCAGACATCGAAGTGGATCTCGATCCCGCACTTTGGCGGCAGGGCCGCGATCCACAACTCGAGAAAGGCGTCGAGGTCGCACTGCAAAACCTGAAGGAACACCCCGTGCCGCCGGTCAAGCGCCCGAAGTATCCCGTGTACCACTGGGATCAAGTACGCGCCGCGGCAGCCAAGGAGAAAGCCGGTGCCAACAGCAGTGGTGGCGGCGGCCAAAATAAGTAGCTCGCCACAATCAGCAAGTCCGCAGTTCTCGGCGGCGCAGATCGAGGCCATGAGTTGGCTCCATCTGCGCCGCTTGTTTCTGTGCTGGCAACCTTACTGCCATAGCTGCTCCTGCTCCGTCCTCATCGGATTCGGCTCGCACTGTTCCACAAGGCGTTGACTCTCGTACCCGATGACATCATCATTCTTTCGTGCAGAGGCGGAGGCCAGCGATGAAGAGCAAATGGTTGTGCGCAGCAGCGATTACTGTGGCGGGTGTGGTCACTTTGCTGGCAGGACAAGAAGCGCCGCCGGGACCACTGCCCACACCCACAGTCACCGTGGGTCCTGCCGTCGCGCAGAAAGCGGCGAATCCCGCGCCAAGTCCGACCGCCAAAAATCAGTCGCAAAAAACGTCGATCGGCGTCGGACCAACAACCGTCAAAGCTTCAGGACCTTCCGCGTATTGGACCGACATGGTGGACATCGACGCCGATGGATACGTGGAGGACAACCAGTTTCTCTACGATAAGAAGCGCGGGATGCTTTACACCTACCGCAACGACAATTATCAGTGTGCCGATGGCACCTCGCAGAAAGGCGACGTGCTCATGGGCATTAACGCGCAGGGCAACCCGAACGGACAACCCGTCGGTTCGGGCTGGTTCGTGGTCGCCGTCAAAGCCGGTCAATGCGGCGAGACCAAGCCCGGACTGTACGGCTGCCGCTTCAACGCCACCGGTAAACCCACCACCTGCGGCACCGCCAAGGTGAAAGAAGAGTCCGGCGAAGTCGACTTCACGCTCAAACATTAGCCCGCCCCTGTGGGAAGACCGCCACGAAACCATCGAGGCATCCCCCGCAAGGCCATTCCACTCCGTAGATTGCGCTGCTGGTGACAGTTGTCACGGTACCAAGTGCGGTCTCGCCCCTAGCATGGATGCTGTGTTGTTTGGGAGCTCCGCAGAACCGCGACAAACTCTAAAAAGCGAGCGGCGAATCTTCGACGAACATGGCAAGAAAACTTCGAGCAGGAATCCTCGGTTACGGCCGGATGGGACGCGGCTTCGTGGCGGCGATGCAGGAGAGTGAGCTTTGGGAAGTCGCGGCGGTTTATGACATCGCCAGCGAAGCGCGCAAACAAGCACAAAAAGACGTGCCGGGTGCGGCCATCTACGACGTTTCCGCTGCCGTCTTCAATGACAAATCCATCGACGTGGTGGGACTCTTCACTCTTGCGGATGCCCGGCCACAGCAGATTCGAAAGGCCTTGGCCAGCGGCAAGCATGTACTTGCCGAGAAACCCCTAGCCGCAGATATCGCCACAGAATGGCAGTTGGTTCGCGAAATTGAGGCGGGCGACCGGTTCGTGGCGGTCAACCTGTTCAACCGGAACGCCTGGTACCACAACCACATTCTCGACTTCATTGCGGCGGGCGAAATCGGCGATTTAGCGGTGATCCGCATCTGCCACATGACGCCCGGACACATGCCTCTGGAAGGTCATGCTCCGGAAGGTCCGCCGTTCCATGATTGCGGAATGCATTACGTGGACGTGGCGCGGTGGTACGCGAAGAGCGAGTACCAAAGCTGGCATGCGCAGGGCTTACGCATGTGGGATTACAAGGATCCGTGGTGGGTACAAGTCCACGGCACCTTCGCCAATGGCGTGGTCTTCGACATTACCCAGGGTTTTATTTACGGCCATCTGGCGAAAGATCTAACCCACAATTGCTACGTGGACGTGATTGGCACCAAGGGCGTCGCGCGCATGACTCACAATTTCACCGAAGCCACCGTCGACCTGCACGGCGTTCATCAAACCATCCACAAAACCGCTCCCTTCAACGACAAAAAGCTCGACGTCATGGTGGATCTGTTCGCGCGCTCCATACTCGCCGGCCGAGACCTCGGCTTTCCTCATGCCCGCGACAGTGTAGTTGCATCCGAGGTCAGCTGGGGCATGCTCAACGACGCTATTTCACACGTTCCGCCGGTGCGCGGCACGGCCGAAGAAATGCACCAAATCCTCGAGCTTCGCCGCAACATGATCAACGGATTTGGTCTGCCGGTGAAAACCAAAGATCTGCCCGAGCCCGTCTCCCGCTAAGACACCGTTTCCGAGCGTACGAATTAGAGAGCACGTACGGCAGCCGCCCGACGGACGGTGTGGTTGTCTGCCGAATAGGTGGGTAACTGCTGAGTTCGCGCACTTACGGTGTGCTCTACTGCTTGGGTGGAGATTGCTGGTCGAGCTGCTTCAGGCGCTGTTCGAGGACGGCTTTTTCTTCCGCGGGGCTGAGTTTGGGGAAAAGGAAAGCGAGTTGCAGGCGCATACCCCACGGAGAGCCATGGTTGGGGTAAGCGGCGTTGCCATAGAACTGCGCGGTCAGATTCACAGGCTGAAAACCGAGTTTCATGATGCGGCCCACACCGCCGCCGAAGGGCACGACCCAAACATTTCCGCTGGACGCTTTCCAATTGGCGGTGATGATCGGCGAAGAAGTGAGATACCAACCCTTTTTCAAGTTGTAGTTCACAAAGTATTGCAAGGTCATTTGATTGACGGCGGGACGTCCGCCGGAGCCTGCGACCGACCAAACATTGTTGACCAGAGCGCCAAGAGTCCAGTGGCCAGGCTGCACCAGTGCAACTACTGACGGCCCGAGGCTCAGCTTTCCTTGGCCGGTGACCTGACTGGTCGCCGTCGGTATGACAACAGCGGGGCCGACGCCCCAGATGACTTTATGCGGCTTGGCCGGCGAAAAGAAAAACGTCGGCAACATGTCGCCAAGACCGTAGACGCCCGCGCTTCTCTGCACGTTTTGTGCGGCGAAGTAGGCGGGGGTGTTTTCGACGATGCCGTAGACTTGCAGGTCTGCGGTGCCGGGAGCGGGTTGCCAAAGGATGGGCGTGATCCAGCGAACGATGAGGTTCCAGTTTTCCGTCATGTGGATGGGGATGACCGGCTGAATATTCAGAACATTTTGATTGCGGCTATAGGGTCCAATGCCGAAGTTGGTGTTGTCCTGAAGCGGGACGCTGATGAGATTGGCGACGGGATTCTGCGTGGCTTTTTGCAAAGCTTCGGTTGCACTGGCGGACTGATCCGGTTGCGCGGGTGCCGCAGCACTTTGCTGTGCGGAGAGGCGTAAGCCAGAGAGGAGGGTCAACAGCAAAAGGAGGGTGACTGTCTGAGAACGTCTTCTAAACAAGTTCGCACTCCAATTCGAAAAGAATGAACGGGCATCCACGGCCGTCCGGGTTTGGGCTGAGTGAATAGTAGGTCTTAAAGTGCAGTAGCCAACTGTCGCAAGTGACAGGCTGGCGAGCTTCGCGAAAAACCCTCAGACCTGAAGGGGCATGTTCGAATCCTCTATGCACTGGCCCAGTTGTTTTTTCCATGAACGCGGAGGGAGTGGTCGGCAGTTCAAGACCGGGCGATGCAAAAGGAACGTGGGATAGCGAACACGGAACGTCTGCGGGATCTGGGCGGAAAATTACAGATTGACTCCGGCCGAACCGGAGCTCGTGTATCGGCGATTCTCTCAATTGCGCAGCTGAGTTCGCCGAGAACAGGTGCCCTCAACGAGTCTATGAAGCGTGAGACAAGAGCCCGCACCATCGGCTTCCGTTTCACGCTGGGGGGTTGACGGCGACCAACGAAGACCGGCGACCAACGAAGACTCGCTAGCATGAAACGATCGAAAGCATGCCCGAATCTGCGTGGTCGCCCAGAGTGCTGGGTCTTAGTCGTCGTTCCGTTCGGTCTTGCTCACGACGCCGTGAATCGCCTGTGTCCCAAAATGGCCTGCCGCAGGCTTCTCGAATACGAGCGTGATATTTGAAAATGGCACGTTCGGCGCGTTTGGGCCTCCGGCAATGCAGACCTGCAAATGCGAAAACTCCCCGAAGGGCGCGACGCTACCGTTAGCATAAACACTGGCGGTGCCGCTGACTTCAATTTGGGCAGCGTAGGCTGGGGTTCCGGACGGGGCGGCTGGACAATTCGTCGGATCATAGCTAACCGACGCGTTCTTCATCGTTATGTGATGGGTGTGCTGTGTGAGGGCAACCGCTGTTACGTTCGTTGGGGTCTGCCCCACGACGGACTGCTCCATCGTCAACGCCGCTGAGAAAGTTGCCGTCCTGTTTTCTTCGTTTAGCTTCAATGTCCATGGCCCCCGGACTTCCCAAGCGGTGGTGCCGCCGGATATAGGGCTATAGTCGTGAATCACGCCGGTTAAGCAGCTCGGGATCGGATCTTCCGCCGTTGCAGCGATCCCTGCCGTAAGTGCGACCATTCCGGCCATACATACGGCCCAGAACCACAGTTTGCCTTTCATAGAAACCCTCCGAATTTAGAAGTTGCACTCCGAATGCACGGAAACCATCGGACAGGTTGCAGCGCTGGTCAAACGGCATGAAGCGGACCGGGCAAATACCGTCAAATGCGGTGCTTTGCGGTGGGCGGAGTATGGGGTTACAATGCCGCCACTTTGTTCGGTAGTTCCCTACGGAACGCGAAGGACATGAATGGCCGAGTCCTCACAAGGCACACCCCTCTCGGAGAGCCAGGAGGTTCGCCTGGAGTCATGGAAGGAAATAGCCGCTTACCTCAAGCGGGATGTCACTACCGTTCAACGGTGGGAGAAACGCGAAGCCATGCCGGTGCACCGGCATGTGCATGACAAGCGCGGGTCCGTGTATGTGTTGACCTCGGAACTCGATGCCTGGCGGGAAAGCCGCAAGGTGCGCTTAGACGAAGATCTGGAAAGACTTGCCCCCGAAACCTTCACGGGCGCCGGCAGCGTACCCGTCAAAAGAGCTGAGCTGTCAGTCAACCGTTGGTTCGCTCTGGCTGCTGTGGCATGCCTCGGTCTGCTGGCGGTAGCCTACCTGGTATTGCGGGCTCGCAAAGGTGACGTCGCTCAGCCGAAAATCACGGCACTGGCCGTACTGCCGCTGCGAAATCTGTCAGGAGACCCCGGCCAGGAATACCTGGCGGAGGGGATCACGGAAGCACTCATCGCGCGCCTCTCGGAAATCCACGATCTGCACGTCATTCCGCACACCTCGGTGATGCGCTTCCAAAATACCCAGATTGCGGTGCCAGAGATCGCCAAGGCGCTGGGGGTACAAGCCCTCGTGGAAGGCTCGGTGATGCGCACGGGCAACCGCATTCGGGTGACGGCGCGCTTGATCCGAGGGGCCACCGAACAGCAACTGTGGTCCGAAACCTATGATCGCGAACTACAAGATGCCCTGGCGTTGGAAAGCGAGCTGGCACAAGCCATCGCCGGAAAGATTCAGGTGACAGTCACCGGAGCAGAACAGCAACGGCTCACTCAGGCTCACCCGATCGCCCCGGAAGTCTACGAGAGCTATTTGAAGGGACGCTTTGTGCTCAACAAAAGCAACAGCAAGGCAGGGATCGAAGAAAGCATAGGCTATTTCCAGGAGGCCATTGCCAAGGAGCCAACGTTTGCGGCGGCCTACGTCGGCTTGGCAGAGGCGTACTCGGAACTGGGCACGGTGTTTGTGGGAGTAGCTCCCACGGAGACTCGGCCGAAGGCGATCGCGGCTGCGCAAAAAGCATTGGAGTTGGACCCCAATATTGCGGCAGCGCACGTGATGCTGGGAGACATGTTGCAGGATGAATGGCATTGGGCAGCGGCGGAAGGCGAATTCCGACGCGCGCTGGAATTAAATCCGAAAAGCGGCAGCGCGAACGCTGCGTTCGCGCAGTGGCTGCTGTGCCAGGGTCGCACGGAGGAAGCCGTCAGCAGGGTGCGGTTGGCGCGCGAGCTGGATCCCGTGGCTATCTCCGGCGACAACGTATCCTGGATTCTGTTTCAATCGCATCGCTACGAAGAGTCGATACGCGAATCGCGCAGCACCGTGGCGGTAGATCCGGAGGATGCCAGCGTCCTTCTGGGGCTGGGATTCGCGCTGATTGCCAACCATGAAGCCACAGAAGCCATTCCGGTGCTGGAGAAGGCGCTTGCGCGTTCCGACGGTAGCGCCGCAGTAAGCGGTGTGTTGATTCGAGCATACGCCCATGCAGGTCGGCGTAGTGACGCGATACGATTGTTGAAGCAGCTGGAAGAGCGCCAAAAGACAGAATATGTTCCCGCAGGCGCGTTCGTGAATGCGTATTTGGGGCTGGACGAGAAGGAGCAGGCGTTTGGAGCGCTCGAGCAGGCCTACAAGGAACGATCCAACATTCTCCAGTTTCTGAAGACCCATCCTTATTTCGACCCAATCCGCAACGATCCGCGATTTGCGGATTTGCTGCGCCGTGTCGGCCTGAGCTAGCTGCATCGGGTGCTACGTTGGCGAAGCAGCGCTCTCCATCGAAAACTAGTAGAAATTGTTGATGAGCATGATGTCGCTGGTGATGCCTTCCAGTTGGGAGTAGAGCGCGTAGCGGCCGTCGGGAGAGATAGATAAGCCGTAATAGGAGCCGCGGCCAACTTCGAAGACGGGCCGTACGGTCTCCGTGGCAAAATTGAAATAAGTCAAGGTTTCGGGCGAGTCTGCGGGATAAAAATACGCACCGTCCTGAACGATGGCCCAGTTGGCGGCAAAGGAAAGGGCCGGCATACCCTGTACGAGATTTTCTGTTCCCGTAGGCTTGAGTGATGCGGATTCCAGACGCGCGTGCTTGCCGTTATGAACGGCAAAAAAGACGCGCTGCTCATCGAACGATTCCACCGGACCGTAACCAGACATCATGGAGAGCGGCGTAGCTTCTCCACCTTCGGCAGGTACGCGATAAATTCTGGCCCCGTTGGGTCCGGCACCGCCAATAAAGTAAATCCATTTACCATCGCGGGACCAACTGGGAACCGAGGGTTCGTCCACATTTATTGTGAGCTTTCGCGGCTGGCGCCGGTGCAAGTCGAGCACGTAGATAGCTGCGTGCCCGTTCACGCGCGAATCAAACGCGATTTGTTTGCCGTCGGGTGACCAGCGCGGCGTGCCGGAAGGTTGCCCCATGTCGGTCAACTGCAGCAAACCTTTTCCTTGCGCGTCGCTCATCCAGATTTCGCCGTTGCCACTCCTGGTGGAAACGAAGGCGATGCGGGAGCCGTCGGGCGAGTACTGGGCGAAATTTTGGTCCCGCGTGGAGGAAATCAGCTCGACGGGAGGCTGATGCAAGTTCGCCAAGTCCAGCCGCCAAATATTGTTGTGACCGTCGGAATAAGTGTCATAGGCAAAGCGCTGGCCGTTCGCGGAAATGGCCGGCCAGCTTCCGTCCCGACCATAGGGCAGCAGACGAATCGAACCATCCGCTAGAGCCAGTTCGCGGAACCCGTTGTTTTCATTCCCTACTTGAGATTGCGAGAGAATCAGAGATCGGTCTCCGACGGTCCAGACGAGCCCCCGCACCCAACCGCGAAAGGTTTGTAGAATCCTGGGCTTCTGCCGTTGCAAATCTTGTACGGCAATTCCGTACTCTTCCCAGCCAAGAGCGCAGACATAGGCGAGCTTTGTGCCGTCGTGAGAAAACGCCGGCATCTGCTCGTCCTTGCAAGTTTCATCGTGTGGAATCTGGGTACTCTCTAATGTTGGAATCGAGAGAAGCTGAATTCTCCGCTTTCCTTCGGAAGAAGCGGCATCCGAGAAGGCGATGGATTGCCCGTCGGGCGACCAACTGATCGCCGCGTCCACAGAATTTGCCGCGTAGGTTGCACGCAACTTCTGTTCGGGCCCACCGCGGGCAGGCACAAGGTAAATGCCGGAGCCGGCATTCGTGACGCGGTGAATCGCAATGGATCGTCCATCAGTCGACCAAGCTGAACTGATCCACCGGGAAGGATGAGTGGTCACGCGAACGGGATTTTCATCACCGATCGCTTTCACATACAGGTCATATCCATCGGAGGGCAAGCGCTTGTCTTCTGTCCAACTAAAGGCAATCTGCGATCCGTCTGGCGAAAACGCTGGCGCGACTTCCAACCCGGTATACGCGGTGAATGGAACCGCTTTCAGCACCAGACCTGCGGCGTGGGATCTTTGGTTCAGCCACACGTGTGCAACCGCGAAAACCGTCCCGCCCAATGCCAGCAGCCAAAGCGCGGCCTTCCAGAGCGAGCCCCTCGTCGTTTCGGCAACGGCGGAGGGAGTTTCGGTAGCTGGTGCTGTTTCTGCAATTTTTGTAATTGGCCCGCGGATGGCACCGATGAATCGGTACCCGCGGCGCGGAAGGGTCTCGATAAAGCGCGGATGTTCTGCGGAATCGTTCAACGCCTCGCGGATTTTGTTGAGGGCTGTTCCCAAGCCATGGTCGAAATCGATGTGAACGTCATCCGGCCAGAGTTTCGCGCGGACTTCTTCGCGGGTGACGACTTCGCCCGAATGTTCCAATAGGAGCGCCAGCAACTGAAATGGTTGAGGCTGCAGACGGATTTTGTGCCCGCGTTTCCGGAGTTCTCCCGAGCGCAGGTCTACCTCAAATTGGTCAAAGGCAATGCGACCCGTTGTACGAGGTACGGTTTCCATGTTGGTCGAGCGAGCCGCTACCGCGGGAACCTGGAATAAGGGGAGTGGATGTTAGCAAAGGGCGGTTTCAGGGTCAATCAGCCCTGCGTTGGCCCCAAGCTAACTCCACGTGTTTCGTCGATTTGCATGGTGAAACAAAAAATGAAAGCCAAATGAGGCGATGTGTATTGCTTCCACCGTGCTGCCGTGGCGAAATTGCGCGAAATTCCGTCCGCCGGGTGCGGTGCCTGCGGCATCCGGCGGGGGGCGTAAGCAGGGAGATTAGCAGTCCATTTGGGCCTGCAAGAACTCTCCAGGCAAACGAACCATCCTCGGGCTGGGTGCCGTCGAGCGGCGCTCTACTTCACGCCAATCGCGACGCGGGAACTTCTCTCCGGAACCGCCACTCGCGGAAACCCGCTCCATGCGAATCCCAAGGGTCCGTTCCAATTGGAACAACTCGGTTCGCTGATCTCTTACAAAGAAAGTGGAAGCAACGCCTCGTTCTCCGGCGCGGCCGGTGCGGCCGATGCGATGAATGAAGTTCTCGGCCACGTCTGGAAGGTCATAGTTAATGACGTGAGCGATGTCTTGTACGTGAATGCCGCGGGCGGCCACATCGGTCGCGACCAGCACGCGATATTGTCCTCGCTGAAATCCGGTGAGCGCCGCGGTTCGTTGAGATTGCGAGCGGTCCCCGTGGATCATCGCCGCATGGATTCCTTGGCGGTTGAGACTTTTGGCAATTCGTTCCGTGCCGCGTTTAGTTCGCGAGAAAATCAGGCAGCGCCCGTTCTGCTCGTTCAGCAAATTCCACAGCAGCTCGGGCTTCTCGCCGTCGGCCACTTCAAAGGCTTGCAGTCGTACATTCTCGGAAGGTTTCAGTGTCGAACCAAAGGACAGGCGAACCGGGTTTTTCGTGTAGTCCCTTACCAATTGGGCGATTGCCCCGTCCATCGTTGCGGAAAAACAGAGCGTTTGGCGCACTTTGGGCAAAACGGACGCAATGCGTCGGATCGCCGGCAGGAATCCCATGTCCAGCATGCGATCCGCTTCATCGAGGACGAGTGTCTTCACGCCAGCCAGAGACACCAACTTACGATCCAGATAATCCTCGAGACGGCCTGGAGTTGCCACGACCAGCCGCGCGCCGCGCCGGATCGCATCGAGTTGCCTTTTCTCCGGCAGTCCGCCGACCACCAAGGCCGCGGGTTGGACGTGTTTCCCTTTCAGCGCGTCGTACTGCGCCACCACCTGCATAGCGAGTTCGCGCGTCGGTACCAGCACCAGCGCGGCGATTCCTGGCGTTCCTTGCACAGACAGGTTCTCCATCAGCGGTATCAAAAACGCCAGCGTCTTGCCGGTTCCGGTTTGGGCGGTGGCAATCACATCCTTGCCCTGTAGGGCCTGCGGGATGGCTGCCGCCTGCACCGGAGTCGGGGTCGAAAACTGCGCGGCGGTGAGTCGCTCCTTCAGCGAAGGAGATAGAGCTAATTCTGAAAAACTTTGCATTTTGCTTTCTTGCTGGCTAGAGTTGGCGGGCAATCCGCTGATAAGCGGTGGCCGCGGCAATCTCGATTGCCAGTCTTGTATTTTGAATTACGCTGAAAACGAACGGAGGGATCGAAGGGCGGGTATTCTCAGGTCAAATCACAGAGCCAAGGGACCGCACTACACAACCGAATGCATTAAGCGCATAAAAAGCATACCATGCTAGGGGAGTTTCCGCTAATCCATTTGGCTGGTTTGGCTTTTTGCGTGGCGGGCGATCGATTCGATCAGAACTGAGGATAGAAATGACAAAGCTTTACGTAGGAAGTTTGCCGTATAGCATCACCGATGAGAGCCTGCTGCAGTTATTTTCCGAAAAGGGATATCGACCCGTCTCTGCCCGGGTGATCACCGATCGGGAGACCGGGCGATCGAAAGGCTTCGGATTCGTAGAACTCGGGCCGGAAGATGACGCTTCCAAGGCCATCGGCGAATTCAACGGCTTGAACGTCGAAGGCCGGGCCCTGGTGGTGAACGAGGCGCGTCCGCAAGAATCGCGTGGCGGCGGTGGAAATCGCTTCGGAGGCGGTGGCGGCGGCCGCGGGGGATTTTCTGGCGGGCGATCCGGCCGCGGCGGTCGCCGGGATTATTAAGAAAACCGAACGCCTTGGTGCAGACTGGCATGACGGGTTCCCGCTTAGGGCGTTTCCTGGGCGGGATCCAAATCCATGCCAATACGGGAATGATTACTAGTTGATACCCACCCCTCCCCCCTAGTTTTCCCGTAAGAGTGACGAGCAAAGAAGTTAGCGGGAAAATTTTCCCAGATTTTCCCGAATCGCTCGGGGAGCGTTTGCCGACCCCTCCCCCCTTATTTTTTGTAAGTGTTGACTTAAAAGGTGGTTAGGGGCGCGTGGCGGCTAGCCGCCAGTTCGCGGAGTTTCAATTGTCAAAGAGCAGTGGGCACAAAGCCCGTAGCCGGCGGCGGCGTTTTACAGCACGTTAGTGTACTATAGAGTAATCTACAAATCAAGGAAATTGTGAACTCACAGGCGGCATCGACCTAAGGTGAAAGCGGGCGCGGGGTGTTAGATCGGCCGAGGTAGTAGCCGTCTTTGGAAACGTTTCGTCTGTCCCCGGGGTTCCGGGGGTTCCGATTCACTGTGGGAGTAGAGGACGCAAGAGAAAATCCTCACCCTTAACCCCGAAGGGTGCGGCACTCAAGGGCTTCTCTGCGGCTTAGCCTATCGGCTGCCCAGCTCCGTCACAGGACAAGCCGCTGGTTTATTGTCTGGATAATCCTCGTCGCCATCACCATAGGTATTGCAGGCAATAAAACCGTTCTTGGTTGCAGGTGCCCAAACACTGCACATGTGACGAAAATGCGCGTTCCCAAAGATCCCGGGTTTTGTTGACGGGATAGCATATAGGGAGGGGAAAAGTGATACACCTAAATCGTGGTTGTGTCAGCCTTCGCTTTTCTGGGCAAAAGCGAGGCAAAATGTCCTTGGGAGTAACGCGGTAGATGCAGTCTGTTTACGATCTCGCATGGATTCTCCCGCACGTCCGCGAGTCGTTGCGTGGCGTTGGGAACATGAACTTCGATGCATACGTTGATGGCTTGTTCCGTGTTCTAGAAGCTCTCGGTGTTCCTTCTTATTCAGAGGTTCCAACAGAGCTACACCGGTCACATCTATAACGTCGATGCAGCCCACCCAGACATCAAAATCGCTGCGACGGAAGCCTTCTACTACTTGGAACAGAATCGCTTCATTCTGCGTCCAGCTCCAACGCAGTTTGGCGCCTTCGTTCCTCATGGGCAGTTCCTTGTTACGAAACGCGGAGTTGAATGGGCAAACGGAATCGACCCATTGCCTGAAGATTACGATGGATACATGAAACAGTTCGATGTTGATGTAGATCCAGTCGTCCGGCAGTACGTGTCAGAGGCTCTCAAAACGTATATCCGAGGAACGTTCTTCGCATCTGCCGTCATGCTTGGCGCGGCGGCCGAGGCCGCAATTTACAATCTAGCGGATGCCCTAGTCCAGGCGCTAAAAGACGTGACTAAACAGGAAGTGCTCAAGAAGCGGATAGCGGAGCGAGGGTTCGAGCGGCTCTTCGCTTTCATCGAGAAGGTCATTACTTCCGCACATTATGATGGAACCATCCCTTACGCGGTGATGGAGGAAACGACACGCCATCTACTATCGCTCTTCGAGTACATCAAAGTTCAGCGGAACGATGCTGTTCACCCAAAAAACTTTCAGGTTTCCCCTGATTCGGTGCGACTCTCGATTTATGCTTTTCCTCTTGCATTCCGCAAAGTCGAGGCACTGCGGGAATGGTGCATGCAGAATCCCGGGAAGCTTTAGGCCGAGTCAGACTGCTGACGGAAGGAGGATCACAGTGGAATTGCCCAGTATTTTGGATTGGAAAACAGATAGCGGTGATGTAGCAAAAATGATGCATGACGCCACTATGAAACAGATCGGCCGAGTCAAGGAACTTATGGTCAAACTGAAACCAGGGGACTACTCTGCATGGGATCTGATCGTCTTTGCATACCTACAATTAATTCCCGGAGCCCTCAACGCAAATGTTCACGCGACAGTCAAGGTTGCGGAAGTCTTAACTCACATTCAGATACTGAGCATTAGATTGGAGTGGCTAACAAAATGGCTCATTGCTCTGACGCTCGCACTCATCTTCCTAACAATTGCGCTGCTCGTCGCGACGATCCGCCACTGATATTGCGCTACACCCTTCGGCGTCTGGTCTCGTACTTCACCAGTTCCACGGCGACGACCGTTCATCGAATCGTTGAATTATCCGGCTGATGTCCGTCAAGGGATCAACGCAATTCGCGTGCCTTTCAATCCAGTCAATAATTCTAAAAAGACCAAATTTTTGTTGGAGGGAAACAGCGGGTGACCGCACACTCGTTTTCAACGCAGTTGCAAATTCACGTAATTCGTTGGCTTCCCGCCATTTTTGAGCATACTTACTGACGACCTCAAATTTACGATTGTATTCAGCCACTTGTCGTCGCCGTTCTGCTGCTCTTTTTTCCTCCTCGGCTCGTTGACGCGCGGCTTCTGCACAATCTTCTCGGTATTTCTTCAATGCATTTGCGGTAGCCTCAAAACATACAAATATTTCCCCGACGCAGGTCTCAAGCTTCTGTTTCTTTCCGTCGGTCCAAATATGTTGGAGGTGCGACGCTTCAGTGGATTGGAGGACAAACTTCAGTTTCCCAGTGCGCAGGTAATCCCATCTGGGAAGCGCGCACCAGCGATCAACGTTTTGACGAGAAATCTCGTCCGGTTGGGGATTCCGGGGCATGGTGATCAGTGATTCCTGGCGATCGTGATCGCGATTCCGGGATGATGGTGATCAGGATTCCGGGATGAAGATGATCACGGGTTCCGGGATGATGGTGATCAGTTGATCGCGAACCCCGGAACGGTGATCACGATGATCTCGGAATGTTTTCCACAGGGCGAGGTG
>DATJOO010000042.1:0-150246 GCA_035506955.1 Verrucomicrobiia bacterium | reverse complement strand
GGAGGCGCCGTGGGCGGAGCGGCCGCAACCTGCCGCTTGTGGGCACATCCAATGGAGAGAAGTGCGAGGGAACCGGAGAAAACCAGCAGCGATAGCCGGGAGCCCGTCACGATTTCGGCTGCTGCTGCGAGTTCTGCGGGTTGCGCGCGGCCACCCGCGATTCCAGCTTGCGCGAGGCCTCCGCCAACTTCTCAGAGACTTCGCGGAGGAATTGCGCCGTGCGTTTTTCGGTTTCGGGAGCGACTTCGTCTTCCACGTATTTGCGGAGGCGGGTTAGTTCTTCGTCGAGCCGGCGGCCCAGTTCTTCAAATTTGTCCATAAGGTTGCGCGCCGGTACGAAAGGCGCGATTCCGGTATTATAGGAACGCCAGAATACGGCTGCAAGGAGGAGTGTTGGCCCTTCCCTATCAGTGGCAGATGCGCGCAGAGCGCCTGAAAAAAATGTTTGGCGGAATATTTGGAAAGGGCGAGCGGCGCCCGCAGCTTTGCCCGGCGTGTGGCGCCTTGGTGGGCATCAACGCCACACGATGCCATCAATGCGGCACGAATTTGCGCTTCGGTTTGGCGGTGTGGAGCAAAGGGCTAAGCGAGTTTTTCGGCGGGCACGCGCCGGCCACCACTGTGATCCTTATTGTTAACATCATCATGTTTGGCGCGGAGATGATGGGCGTGATGCACGCCGGGAAATTTGGCGTGTCGTCGCTTTTGTGGGGCATGGACGGAGAAACTATGTACCGCCTGGGCGCGTCGTGGGGCCCGATGATTTTCGGAGGCCATGAGTGGTACCGCTTGGTGACCGCGATGTTTCTGCACGGCGGCTTAATCCACATCGGCTTCAACATGATTGTGCTGGTGGACATCGGACCGATGGTGGAGGAAGTGTACGGGTCGGCGCGCTATTTGTTTTTGTATGTGGTGATGGGTGTGGTGGGCTTTGTGCTCAGCGCGTTGGCCGGGCACTTTTCCGTGGGCGCCAGCGGAGCATTGCTGGGAATCATCGGTTTGCTGATCGCCATCACTACAAAGCGCGGCGGCGTACAAATGAAGGAATTGCGTTCGCGATTGATCTCGTGGGTGATTGCGATTTTCGCCATTGGGTTTCTCGCCGGCGGACTGCGCACGGATAATCTGGCGCACTTTGGCGGGTTGGTATCAGGGTTCCTGCTGGGAAGAGTTTTCGCCGACCGCTTGCCGGAACCTGGACGCGAGCGCACACAGGCCTATGCCTTGGGTTGGCTGGCGGGCATCGTGGTCATTGCCAGTTTCGCTATGATGGTGTTGCACTATTCCGACGCGATTCCGGGTGTATAAACATCCCACCAACACTTGCGCTACCGACCTTCAGCCGGTGTGCAGACGGCGGGCGACGGAAAACGCGTAGTGGAAGCCGGAAACGCAGACGCAGGCCGCGACGAGATAAGACAGATAGTGGATGAGCTGCGGCGCGCGATCGTTGGGATATCCCGCGGCATACACCACAAAGAAAACCAGCGCGATCTCGAACAACGTGGTGGCTTTGCCGAGCAGGCTCGGAGGAAACGGCCGGTAGCCCTGCACGATGATGATCACTGCGGCGACTACCAGAAGCAGAACGTCGCGGCTGAGCACCATGATCGTGAGCCACCAGCCGATTTTCTTCGCCATGGCCAAAACCACGAACGAAGAAGAAAGCAGCAACTTATCGGCGATGGGGTCGAGGTAAGCGCCCAGCGCGGATTTCTGGTGCAGCCGGCGAGCCAGAAAGCCATCTAAGGCGTCCGAGAAGGCGACTAGGACCAATACCGCTAGCGCCGAGCGATACTGCTCATAAAAAACCAGAATCAGAAAAAACGGCAGGAAGCCCAGGCGCAGGAGTGTGATCTGATTGGGTACCGTCCAGATGCGGCCTTTCATTTGCCATAGAGTTTACGGGGAAATCCGAAAAGTTCAAAGTTAGTAGCACGGGCTTGAGCCTGTGCGCCTTTATAGCAGTGGCTTTACGCCCGTTGTCCTTCGAGGAGCTTCCAAACGCAAAGTATCAAAGCAAGGCCACAGACTGAAGTCTGTGCTACCGGGCGCTACGCAAATTGCGCCAAATAGTCGAACAACGTACGGCCGATTTTGCGCTCGAAAATTTCCGCCATGCTGGGGATGGAGCCGGAAGGCTCGTCGAGGGAGATGCGCTCGACCCGCGTCATGGGAAAGAAAACCGTGGGCAGGCCCATGCGTTCGGCTTCGAGTTGATTGATTTCGTTGACGAAATGGTCGAACGAATTCAGGTCAATGCCACGAAGGGTCACGCCGCTCACGTTGAGATCCAGCAGGATGCCCCAGATTTTTTCCTTGGGGGAATGCAGACTGACAATCACGATGGAGTTCGGCTTCATGGCGGCCCTGTTGTGTACCTTTATTGAGTCTAGCGCAGGCAGATTGCTTCACCAGGCGTCTTGACCCTTTACGTGACCAACCATTAACCGCGTTTCGAGGCTTTGTAGCGGACGCCTTCTCAGGCGGGCGCTTTAGGCTGTGACCCCGAGACAGAGAGATTTCTCACTCCGCGGATTCCGTTCGAAATGACAGATTTGTTGGAGTTCTACTGCACGGGCATGGGCATGGGTCCGTTGGGCGGAAGCAGGAGTTTTGGTTCGGTGAGGGATTGCACTTGTTCGATGGTGGTGTCCGGCGCGATTTCGCGAAGGAGCAGGCCCTGGGGAGTAACGTCGATGAAGGCGAGTTCGGTGACGATGTGGTCGACGACTTCGACGCCGGTGAGCGGCAGCGTGCATTTTTTCAAGATTTTCGGCTTGCCGTCGCGCGTGGCGTGTTCCATGGCGATGTATACGCGCTTTGCGCCCGCGACCAGATCCATGGCGCCGCCCATGCCTTTCAGCATTTTGCCGGGAATGGCCCAATTGGCCAGCGTGCCTTTTTCGTCGACCTGCAGTGCGCCGAGCACCGTGAGGTCGACGTGGCCGCCGCGAATCATCGCGAAAGAATCGGCGGAAGAAAAATAAACGGTGCCGGGAATTTCCGTGACGGTTTCCTTGCCGGCGTTGATGAGGTCGGGATCGACTTCGGAGTCGAGCGGATAGGGGCCGACGCCGAGCATGCCATTTTCCGACTGCAGGATTACGTCCATACCTTTGGGGACGTAATTGGCCACCAGTGTGGGCATGCCGATGCCGAGATTGACGTAATAGCCATCGCGTAGTTCGAGCGCGATGCGGCGGGCAATGCGTTCGCGTTTTTGTTCGTCAGTAAGTGCCATGGCTATCCTTTCCGGAGCGTACGCTTTTCGATGCGTTTTGCGTACGGGGCACCTGAGAAGATGGCGTCGACGAAGATGCCGGGGGTGTGGATTTGATCCGGGGGCATGTCGCCAGGCTCGACCAGTTCCTCCACTTCCGCGATGACGTGATCGGCGGCAGTAGCCATCATGGGATTAAAGTTGCGCGTGGTTTTGCGATAGACGAGATTGCCCATGCGATCGCCTTTCCACGCTTTGATAAAGGCAAAATCGCCGCGTAGAGCGCGTTCGAGCACATACGGGCGTCCATCGAAATCGCGGATTTCTTTGCCTTCGGCGACCAGCGTGCCGTAGCCAGTGGGCGTGTAGAACGCGGGAATGCCGGCGCCGCCCGCGCGCAACCGTTCCGCGAGCGTACCTTGAGGATTGAGTTCGACCTTCAATTCACCACTGAGAACCAACTGCTCGAAAAGTTTGTTTTCGCCCACGTAGGAGGAAATCATTTTGTGGACCTGGCGATTTTGCAGAAGAAGGCCGATGCCGAAGCCGTCGACGCCGGCATTGTTGCTGACAATCGTGAGTCCGCGGGTGCCCTTGCGCCAGACCGCATCGATCAGCCTTTCAGGAATACCGCAAAGGCCGAAGCCGCCCATGAGAATGATCATGCCATCAAGGAGATTGGCGATGCCGGAGTCAGGAGAATCGATGCGCTTGTCCATGGCTGTTTTGTAACATAGGCTCGCACCCCAGTGGCAAAAAATCAAAAAATTGCAGAACAAAATTGCGCGACAATCCGTAGACTCGGTGTGCGCGCAGGAAGTTTCCCATGGAGGACCTGGCATGTTGCGAATCGGCGTGGTGTTTGGCACTTTGCTTTTTGCGTTCAGCCTGGGTTATCCATTACTCAGGGCAAATCCGACGAAAGCTGCGGATAACGTGCCGCAATATGCGGCGGACGGGCGGATGCTGTTCCCGGAAAACTACCGCGAGTGGGTTTATTTGTCGACGGGGATCGACATGAGCTATCGGGCCAATGCCGGGATGAATCACTCCATGTTCGACAATGTGTTTGTGAATCCCGAGGCTTATCGCGCATTTCTGGAAACGGGCACGTGGCCGGACAAAACCATGCTGGTGCTGGAAGTTCGCGGCGCGGCCACTACGTCTGCCATTAATAAATCCGGCCACTACCAGACCAACGAATTGATGGGGCGCGAGGTGCACGTTAAGGATGAATCGCGGTTTCCCGGAAAATGGGCCTTTTTCGCGTTTGATGAGCAGCCTACCGCGACCATGATTCCGAAAGAGATGGACTGCTATTCCTGTCACGAACAGCATGCCGCCGTGGACACGACTTTTGTGCAGTTTTATCCGACGCTGATCGATATCGCGAGAATGAAAGGTACGCTGAGCCCTGCGTACGTGAAGGAGGAAGCATCACAAAAGTAAGCTGGCCCGCACGCAGACTCACAGCGCTACTTGTGGGCGCTAGACCACAGGCAGTCCGCAGGTTCACAGACTTTAGTCTGTGTATATTGTATCTTACTGTTATCTAATTATAATAGATACTGTCGTTCGTCCAATAAGACGGCCACAGACTGAAGTCTGTGTTACATGCTGCGGAGGAGTTTGTAGAGTTCGTTGGCGGCGTCGAAATCGGCTTCCAGTTCGCGAGAGGCGAGACGCTCGCGGAGGTCATCGAGGCGGCGGGCGAACAGATCGAGAGCGGCGGAAAGCACTTCGCGATTCGTAAGGACGATGTCGCGCCAGGTCGAATAAGAACTGCCGGCGAGACGCAATGTGTCGCGTAGGCCCGGACCAGCCAGAGTGATGGGCAAACCCTTCTCGTCGAGGCGATCATAAAGGAACGAAGCCAGCGCGATCGCGGCGAGTTGCGGGAGATGCGAAGCGAGACCCACGGCGTAGTCATGTTGCTGCGCGCCAATCCACAGCGGGCGCGCGCCGATTTTCTCCAGAATTTTGACGAAAGCGGTGACGCGCGGATCATGCGTGTCGTCGGAGCCGCCGACCAGCGCGTAGGTGGCGCTCTGGAAAAGATCCGCATCGGCGTGAGGGAAGCCGGATTGTTCGCGGCCGGCCATGGGATGGCCCGCAAGAAAAATGGGACCGACTTCCTCAACAAATAATTCGGAGGCGGCCTGCCAGATGCGCTGCTTGGTGCTACCGGAGTCGGTGACCAGCGCGTGCGGTGGGGCATGGTGCGCCAGTTCGGGAAGAAGATCGAGGGTGTGGCCGACGGGCAGCGCGATGTAAATGAGATCAGCGCGGCGAATGGCGGGTTCGAGCGATTCGTAGAAGCCTTCATCCACTGCGCCTGACTGCTTCGCTTGCACAATCACCTCCGGACGATCCCAACCGACAATGTGCATGTCTGGAGTGTACTTGCGCAAGGCGCGGGCAAAAGACCCGCCGATCAGGCCGGTGCCAAGAATGGTGACGCGTTGGATGAGATGAGGCATGTTAGCGGACAGCCGACAGTCTACCGCCGACAACCGCAGCGCCAAAGCGAAGAAAGAAACCGCTAAGGCGAGATGCGGAGCTCATGAGAGATGGCGATCGACCGCGGGAGCGATGATGCGGAGTTCGCCCATGAGTTGCGAAAACTCAAGAGGAGTGAGCGATTGCGCGCCGTCGGAAAGGGCGTGATCAGGATCGTTGTGAACTTCGATGAGAAGACCATCGGCGCCGGCAGCCACAGCGGCGCGAGCCATAGGAGGCACCTTGTCGCGGCGCCCGGTGCCGTGCGAAGGGTCGGCCACAATCGGCAAGTGCGAAAGTTTTTTGATAACAGGAATGGCGGCGATGTCGAGGGTATTGCGGAGGTAATTCTCGAAGGTGCGGATGCCGCGTTCGCACAGAACCACGTTGTAATTTCCGCCAGAGAGGATGTATTCGGCGCTAAGCAGCAGTTCCTCGATAGTGGCGGACATACCGCGCTTGAGGAGGACGGGCTTTTGCTGTTCGCCGAGTGCGCGCAGAAGAAAATAATTCTGCATGTTGCGAGCGCCAACCTGGAAGATATCGACATATTGGCTCATCATGTGGATCTGCGAAGGATCCATTACTTCGCTAACCACGAACAATTTCTGTTTATCAGCGGCGATGCGCAGCATCTGCAAACCTTTTTCGCCAAGGCCCTGGAAAGCGTAGG
The DNA here is from genome assembly GCA_035506955.1 of Verrucomicrobiia bacterium. Classification (GTDB taxonomy): domain Bacteria; phylum Acidobacteriota; class Terriglobia; order Acidiferrales; family UBA7541; genus Acidiferrum. Next base: position 143,848 of record DATJOO010000042.1, on the reverse strand, counting down.
GAGAAGTGCGCGGCTTAAACGCGCCGGCACGCATGATCTTCGCGCCGGCCTTGGCCACGCATTCCGCAACGGTGTTGATCTGTTCCGGCGATTCCACGGAGCAGGGCCCGGCGGCTACGGCGAGTTCGCGGCCACCAATGGTGACGCCGCGTCCGAGATCAACGATGGTGCCTTCTGGCTTGAAATGGCGGCTGGCAAGTTTGAAAGGCTGCGTGATGCGGATAACTTCGCGAACACCCTCGAGCAACTCGAAATCGCGATGATCGAAATCGCGGTGAACGCCAACGGCGCCGAGTACCGTGTGGGAGGCGCCGGTGGAGCGATGAACGTCAAAGCCGCTGGCTACGACGCGATCGATGACGCGCTGAATCTGCTCGTCGGTGGCGTCTTCGTGCATAACGATGACCATGTTTAGTCCTCAATTCCTGGGAGAATTTGGAGTGGTGATGCGAGCGATCTCGTGCTGGATGACAGGCAAGCGAGAGAACGACGAAATCGCACTGGACTCCATTTAAAATTTGGCCAAGCTGGGGCGCAGCAGTGCAGCGCCGCTACGAAGATTCGACGGGCGGCGCGCGTCATTTCTGTTCCTCGCGATCCGTCGTGGAGGCTTCACCGTACATGGCGATGCGCTCGGCGGAGCGGGCTTCGTCGATGATGCGTTCAAATAGCCGGCGAATCGCGGCGTGAGAGAGCGGTCCCTGGTTGTTCGTTTCCGCGTTGGCCAAGACTTCCCTTTCGCGTGTGGGCTGGTACAGGGGGATGTTCGATTCGTGCTTGATGTGGCCGATTTCAAGGGCACACTTGCAGCGCTCATTAAGCAACTCGACGAGTTTCTTGTCGATTTCGTCCATGCGGCGGCGCCAATCGCTGATATTCATGGAGCCACCTCGCAGACCAATCGAAGAGAGATCCCTCGACTGCGCGAGCCGGCACGCCAAAAAGCGGCGTGAAAGAAAGAACCAAGTCGCTCGGCTCGGGATGACACTTTTGAGTTAGCGAGAAAACCGAGGTGATTCATGGCGTGGCCTCGCGGCGGGAGAGTCCGTGGCGGCCCGCTTCTTTGAGTTTGTGGGCGCGCTCGCGCAGGGCAGTGGCAGCGGCTTCCGGCGCGGCGGCGTTTTCGATTTCAGAGACAAGCGCGGAGCCAACCACCGCGGCATCCGCGAGGCGGCCGAGCACACTGACGTGGCCGGGTAGCGAAATACCAAAGCCTACGGCGATGGGTAATTGCGTAAATTGGTGAACGCGGCGTAGCAGCGCGGGCAGTTCTTCAGAGAGCGAATCTTTGGCACCGGTCACGCCGGTGCGGGAAATCAGGTAAAGGAAGCCGGAGCTAGCGTCGGAGATGATTTTCAAGCGCTCGTCGCTGGAAGTAGGCGCAGCGAGAAAAATCGTGTCGAGATGGTGGGCGTGGAGAATCCGACGGTAGTCGGCGGATTCTTCGGGGGTAAGATCGGTAGCAAGCACGCCGTCGGCGCCGGCTTCGGCCGCGGTTGCAGCGAATTTTTCCAGACCCATTTGCAGTATGGGGTTGTAGTAACTGAAGAGCACCAGCGGGATCTGGCTGGCCTGGCGAATGCGACGAACGAGAGCGAGAACGCCGGCCAGCGTGGTGCCGGATTTGAGCGCGCGTTCGGAGGCGCGCTGGATGGTGGGGCCATCGGCGAGTGGATCGCTGAAGGGCACGCCGAGTTCGATGATATCCGCGCCGCCTTCGGCCAACGCAAGGACGAATTCGTGCGTAGCGTCCAGCGTCGGATCGCCCGCGGTGATATAGGCAACGATCCCCAATTCGCCGGCGGTGCGCAGTTGGGCGAAGCTTTTGGAGATGCGGGTCGAGTTGGGCGCTGGAGCGGTCATTTTTTGGCCAGATTAAAGCAGGCGCTTATACGTGTCCATGTCCTTATCGCCGCGGCCAGAGAGATTGACAATGACGAGATCGGTGGGCTTCAAGTGCGGGAGGCGCTCGGTCACGCCGGCGAGCGCGTGCGCGGATTCCAGCGCGGGGATAATGCCTTCCGTCCGCGAGAGGAGGCGCGCGGCTTCGAGAGCGGCGGAATCGGAAACAGCAGCATATTCGGCACGGCGCTGGTCGGCGAGCCAGGCGTGCTCGGGGCCAATGGCGGGATAGTCGAGTCCTGCGGAGATGGAATGAGTGGAAGCGATTTGGCCATCTTCGTTTTGCAACACGTAGGTGTAAGTGCCCTGCAGGACGCCGGGGCGCGCACCGGTGAACCCTTGATGCGCGGCGAGACGGGCGGCGTGTTCGCCCAACAAATTGCCGCGGCCACCAGCTTCAATGCCGACCATTTTTATGTCGGAATCCTTCAGAAATTCGTGAAACAGGCCGATGGAGTTGGAGCCACCGCCGACGCAGGCGTAAAGATGTGTGGGCAAACGCTTTTCTGCGGCGAGAATTTGTTGGCGGGCTTCGCGGCCAATCACCGCTTGAAAATCCCGCACCATCGTCGGATAGGGGTGCGCGCCGAGGACGGAGCCGAGCAGGTAATGGGAATTGCGGACGTTGGTGACCCAGTCGCGCATGGCTTCGTTGATAGCATCTTTTAGCGTTTTGCTGCCGGATTCGACGCCAATTACTTCGGAGCCAAGCATGCGCATGCGCGCAACGTTGAGGGCCTGGCGAGCCATGTCTTCGGTGCCCATGTAAACCGTGCACTGCAAGCCGAGATGGGCGGCGACGGTGGCGGAGGCGACTCCGTGCTGGCCCGCGCCGGTTTCGGCGATGATGCGCGGCTTGCCCATTCTTACGGCGAGCAAACCCTGGCCGATGGCGTTGTTGATTTTGTGCGCGCCGGTGTGCAGCAGGTCCTCACGTTTTAGGTAGATACGCGGGCCGCCGAGCTTCGCGGTAAGGCGCGAAGCAAATTGCAGAGGCGTGGGGCGTCCGGCGAAATTTTTCAGTAGCGCATGAAATTCCGACTGGAAAGCAGGATCAGTTTTCGCCTGCTCGTAGGCACGTTCCAGTTCGTAGAGCGGCACCATGAGTGTCTCTGGGACGTACCGGCCGCCATACGGGCCGAAACGGCCAGGGACATGGGCGGGAATCGTAAGTTGAGTGCTCATGAGTTGAGTTTCTTATTGTACCTTGCGAATGGCGAGATTTTGCAATTCGCGGGATGGACTGCGTGCGCAGGCGTAGCAAGGCTGGGGGGCGCAGCCCTTCGAGGCTCAGGGTCAACCATGCGACGCCCCTACGAGATTTCGCGGGAGGCGCGCTGGACTTCGTCGAAGAAGGCGCGCAGTTTTGCGGGATCTTTTTTGCCGGGACGCTGCTCGACGCCACTGGCCACGTCGACCGCGTAAGGGCGAACGATGCGGATGGCTTCGGCAACATTTTCGGGTGTGAGGCCGCCCGCAAGGATGACGCGTTGCGTTTGCGCAGCAGTGCGGGCGAGGTGCCAGTTGCCGGTGGTGCCGCTGCCACCGTATTGGCCAGAAAGCGCGGAATCAAGGAGAAAGGCCGAGGCGCTGCGATAGCGCGAAAAGTCGGGATTGGAGCCGGTTCCCTGCCCCAGGCGGAGGGCTTTGATGACCGGCAGGCGGCGAGCAACCGCGTCAACAATTTGTGGCGCTTCGTCACCGTGGAGTTGCGCGCCAGTAAGGCGCAAAGCTTTACACAACGCGACGATGGGCGCGTGAGCCCAATTTACGAAAACACCAATGGGAGCCACAAACGGCGGTAGACGGCGGATGATTTCGCCAGCCGCGAATGGCGTGATGCAGCGAGGGCTGGCCTCGTAGAAGTTCAGGCCGACGGCGTGGGCGCCAAGTTCAGCGCAGAGCTTGGCATCTTCGGGTTTGGTAACGCCACAGATTTTGACGCGAACCATGGTTGACAGTTTATCGCAAGAGAATGAGAAGTGGTGCGGATGAGGTGTCGGTGGCGGGAGCCGGGCTGCCGCTCCGTGTTGGATCATGACGCGCCAGTCGCGTCACCGGCGGGAGCTGGGCTCCCACACTCCGATGAGCCGAAAATAGGTCGGCCAGTGCCTACGGATTAGGAGTCAGCAGTTGGAACAGGGCGGCAGCCGGGTCGGGGGCTTGCATGAGATGTTCGCCGATGAGGAAAGCATCGAAGCTGGTGGCGCGGAGGGATTGCAGATCGGCGTGAGTGCGCAGGCCAGATTCGGCTACGGCGATGCAATGATCGGGAATGTGCTCGACCAGTTCGCGCGATGTTTCAACATTGACCGCGAGAGTCTTGAGATCGCGATTGTTGATGCCGAGGATGCGGACGTCGGCAGCCAACGCGCGGTCGAGTTCGGCGCGCGTGTGCACTTCGACAAGCGGCTCCATCTGGAGTTCGCGGCCGAGCGCGATAAGATCGCGGAGGAGGGCGTCGTCGAGCGCAGCGACGATAAGGAGAAAGCTGTCGGCATCATTGGCGCGGGATTCCCAAACTTGCCAGGGATCGAAGATAAAATCCTTGCGTAGAGCGGGAATCGCGACGGCTTTGCGGGCTTCGCGAAGATTCTTGAGCGAACCGCGGAAGAATTCGCCTTCGGTGAGGACGGAAAGCGCGGCGGCACCGGCAGCTTCGAGGGACTTGGCGAGTTCGGGCGCATCAAAGGGATCACGGATGACGCCTCGCGAGGGCGAAGCAGGTTTTAATTCGGCGATGACGTTGAGGCCATCGCGGGAAAGAGCCGAGACAAAATCGCGAACGGGAGACGCGGCATTTACGCCGTATCGGAGCGCGGTTTCGGGTAGGACGCGCTTGCGGTGGTCGACCTCGGCGCGGCGTGATTCGAGGATGCGATCGAGCACGGTGCCGGTGTTGGATGGAGTGTTCATGTATGCTGGAAGCAGGATAGCAGATTCAAAGAACAGCGATCGGTGACCGGTCGTCATACATAGTTTGGAGATCGAATGAGTTACAGCCAGAAATATCGAGTATTGCTGGAAGGGATCGTGGAGGAGGCGGACGCGATCGCGATGAGATATTTCCGGACCACAGAGATGGGAACGGAAAAGAAGGGCGACGGGAGCGTGGTGACGGTCGCGGATAAGGCCGTAGAGGCGATGGCGCTGAGGAAGGTGGCGGAAAGCGGGTTGGAGATTGAGGTGGTGGGTGAAGAAACGAGCAAGGAGATTCCACAAGGACCGGCGCGCGACGGGCGAGCGCGCATGATTATTGATCCGATCGACGGGACGGAAGAATTTTCGCGAGGGATTCCGACGTTTGGAACACTGATTGGGATTGAGGAGAAGGGCGAAATTGTGGCGGGAATGGTGAGCGCGCCAGCGTTGTCGCAAGGGACGCGTTGGTGGGCGTATCGAGGAGAAGGAGCATATCGGGCGGGAAAGCGGATTCACGTTTCACAGCGAAAGAAACTGGACGACGCGATGTTCTTCACTACGGGGACGGGATGGGCGAAGAACATGGACGCGCGGATGCGCATGCGGCGGATGGCGGATGCGGCCCGAGCCAGCCGATCGATCGGAGGATTCTGGCAGCACATGCTGGTGGCGGAAGGAGCGGTGGAAGCGGCGGTGGACTGGCTATCGAAGCCGTGGGATCTGGCGCCGCTGGGAATTATCGTGGAAGAGGCCGGTGGAAGATCGACAACGATTGAGGGTGAACGAACGATTTACAAGGGAAGATTCGTGAGCACGAACGGCATCCTGCATGAACAGGTGCTGCGGCTGCTGCAGGGAGACGCGTCATGATGCAGATCAAGCGCGTATACGAGAAGCCAGAGAAAGGCGACGGCTTTCGTGTGCTGGTGGATCGACTGTGGCCGCGCGGCTTGACGAAAGAAAAGGCGCATGTGGATTTGTGGATGAAAGAGATCGCGCCGAGCGACGAATTGCGGAAGTGGTTTCATCACGAAGAACGCAATTGGGGCGAGTTCGAGAAGAAGTACAAGGCAGAATTGGGCAAGAAGAAAGAGTTATTGAGTGAGTTGAAGAAATTGCAAAAAGAGCACGGGACCATGACGCTGCTGTATGGAAGCAAGGATGAGAAGCAGAATCAGGCAGTGGTGCTGGCACAGATGATTCGCGGGAAGTAATTTGGAGTCGTTTCGTACGAACTAACGGGCCGCCTCTCTTCCTGCGTCAGGACAAGCAGAAGGCGGTCCCTAAAAAGGAAACCGTGAAAGCGGAAAAGGCGCTGCGGATTATTGCCGATGAGGTTAGCGCGTGCCGGAAGTGTGTGCGATTGACGGAATATCGGGAGAAAGTGGCGCGCGAAAAGCGGCGTGCGTATCGCGATTGGGAATATTGGGGACGGGGCGTGCCGGGATATGGAGATGCGCGCGCGAAGCTTCTCATTTTGGGGTTGGCGCCGGCAGCGCATGGAGGGAATCGTACGGGGCGCGTGTTTACTGGGGATCGCTCGGGGGATTTTCTGTTCAAAGCGCTGTACGACGTTGGCTTTGCGAACCAGCCAACTTCGGTGAAACGAGGCGACGGGTTGCAGCTGAAGAATGCGTATATTGCGGCGGCGGTGCGGTGTGCGCCGCCAGAGAATAAGCCGTTGCCGAGCGAAATTTTGAATTGTCGCGGGTATCTGGAACAGGAACTGGCGATTTTGCAGCCGAAGGCAATACTGGCGCTGGGGAAGATTGCCTGGGATGCGTATCTGGATTTGCTGAGGGGCGAGGGGAAGATTGCCCGGCGCGGCGGATACAAGTTTGCGCACGGGGCGGAAGTGGAAATCGCGAGCGAGCTGCCGCGGTTGTTTGGTGTGTACCATCCGAGCCAGCAAAATACGCAGACTGGGCGCGTGACGGAGGCGATGTACGCGCAGGTGCTGCGGCGGATCCGGAAGCTTTTGGGCGAGGAGTGAGTTGTCGGATTTTGCTGGCGAGTGGAGTGGGCAGGTGGCGGAATCGGATTTTCTGGTGGCGCGTGAGTTGGTGAAGTCCCCTTTCTTTTCATAAATTTGCGAGTGGTTTAGAGAACCGGCGGTGGCCAGATGTGTGCCTACGTGTGTGAGCGGGGAGGCTGTGAGCTATGAGCGAGCGCGGATGGAATTTGGCGGCATTGTGTCTGGCGGCAGGTTTGCTTGTGGCGCTCCCAGTGGGAGCACAGGAAACGACGAGCGAAGCGACGACAAATGCACCGTACACCGCGCGAGTAGCAGACGGAGAAAGGCATGGCTTGCCGGAAGAGGCGTTTGCGGTGGTACCGGGGACGCGCTTCCTAGTGGTTCTGGAAACGGAGATGAACACGGGAGAGTTAAAGCGGAACCAGGAGTTTCGCGTGCGGACGGTGGAACCGTTGGAGGCGGGGCAGGGAATCTATTTGCCGCCGGGGGCGGTGATTCGCGGACACATCAGCCGGGTGGAGCCGGCCGGGGTGGCGGGCCGGGCCAAGCTGTGTTTGACATTCGATGAGATTCACACGCGGTTCGGGAAATTGCCGATCGTGGCGGAAGTGCGGGGGTTGCCGGGTGACCATAGCACTGCGTCTCAAGCAGTGTCGGGTGGAGTGATTCAGGGGCGAGGCAGTACGCAGAAGGATGCGGCGGAGGCGGCCGCGGCGGGAGCAGCGAAAGCGGCATGGAAAGGCGTGAAAGATAAAGATAAGAAAGAGGCGGCGGAAGCTGCGGCGCTGGCTGCGCTGGAAGCGTATCTGCTGGAGGCAGGGCGCGGGCAAGAGTTGGATTTGCCGAAGGGAGCGAAGTTGGAATTGGAGTTGGAGCGGGCGTTATACCTAATCAAATGAAATGTGTTTACCTCTTAATTACCCCAGTGAAAGTAATTCAAAAAATCTGGTCATTTTAAAAGGCTTAGACCCCGAGTAAGTGGTTTGTTTTGTGAACATTTAGATCTATTCATTCTAAAGGTGGTTAGCGGTGGTCGATTGCCCAGTCCACCGATCGTGGGCGATGGGTGCGCATCGGTCGCAAAACAAAAATGCCGAGCGAGGCTCGGCGAGGAATCGGCACAGTTCTCTATGTTCGAAGTATGGCAGAGTTCGGGTTTATTATCAATAAAATAATATTATATAACAAATAAAGTCGGCCGCTTTAGAGGGCGCATTTTATAAGGGCGAAGGTAGGTTTAGAAGCAGGTCCCTCGCGTTGCTCGGGATGACATTGGGAGAGTGGGTGGAAGGCGGGTTGGGTGGACTTGGGTATCGACCGCGACGGAGACGTGTGGGGCGCTCGGCGCCAAGGCGCTAAGATGGAAGAGGGATTCCTCGCTGCGAAGACTTCGCTCGGAATGACAGGTTCTCTTTTACGGAGCAGCGGATTGGAGGGGGAGGTCGGCGGATTGCCAGGCGACGATGCCGCCCGCGATTTCGCGGACGTCGGGGAAATTGGCGCGCTGGAGGAGACTGGCGGCAATGGAGGAGCGGTAGCCACCGGCACAGTAGACGAGCAGCGGGCGATCTTTGGGGAGCATGGCGAGATTCTCGAGAAGATGTCCGAGCGGGAGGCTGAGGCTACCGGCGACGAATCTTTCCTGGCGCTCACGGGCTGAGCGAACATCCACAACGAACGGCGGATGAGACGAAGCAAGGAGTTCCGAGGCATATTGCGGGCTGAGATGTTGCGTGGTGACGACAAGATTGGGCCGCGCTTCGAGAGCCCGCAAACCATTTTCGAGAAAGCCCGCGACATTATCGAAACCGATGCGGCCGAGACGGACGGCGGATTCATTTTCGCGTGCGGGGTCGGCAATGATGACGATGGGTTGGGTCTGATTGAGGACGGTGCCGGCCCAGGTGGCGTATTGGCCGTTGAGACCGACGTTGATGCTACCGGCAAGATGGGCCGAAGCAAACTTATCGGGCTCGCGGGTATCGAGGATTTGCGCGCCCTGAGCTTGTAGGTTGAGGACAACATCGAGAGGCAGAGGTTTAAGTTCACGTGCGAGCGTGGTGTCCAGCGTGGGACGCTCTTTGCTGTTGAGGACCGCGTCGTAAACAAAATAAGGAGGGGCTTCGGGCTGGTCGGCAGTGACCAGGGCGATGAAGGCTTGCTTGCTCATGGGCTGAAGCGCGTAGTTGAGGCGGCGCTGTTCGCCCATCGTGGAGACAGTTTCCTTGCTGAGAGCCTTGCCGCAGAGCGAACCGGCACCGTGGGCTGGATAGACGAGGCTGGCGTCGGGAAGCGGGAGCAATTTGTTCTGGAGGGAATCGAAGAGGAGACTGCCGAGGTCGGCGGCGGACCAGCCCAGCGCCGCGCGAAGATCGGGGCGGCCGACGTCGCCGATGAACAGGGTGTCGCCGGTGAGAACGGCGTGAGGTTGGGAACCACTGCGATGGAGATCGAAGACGAGAAGCGAAACGGATTCGGGAGTATGGCCGGGAGTTTCGAGGGCCTGGATACGCACGCGTCCGAACTCGACCGTGGCACCGTCGGAGAGCGGGGTGAAACGATACTCGGCTTGAGCCTTCGCACCGAGGTAAATCGTAGCGCCAAGGCGATCGCGAAGTTCGAGATGGCCGGCGATAAAATCGGCGTGAAGGTGGGTGAGGAAAACGTGCTTGATCTGGAGGTGGTGTTCGCTGGCGAAGGCAAGGTAACGGTCGATGTCGCGCTGGGGATCGACGACGGCGGCGATGCGGGTGGATTCGTCGGCGATGAGGTAGGAGGCGTGGGCGAGACAGTTGAGATAGAACTGCTGGAAGAGCATGGGGAAGAGAGTACAGGAAGGCAGAGGCGAGTGGCTAGTAGGAGAGGCCAGACGTGGAGGGATTCCTCGCTTCGCAGACTCCGCTCGGAATGACGTGGGGTTGAGTCAGGCCGAGAAAAAGCCACTCTTGAAAGGGGTGAGCTACAGGGCGCGTGAAGGCAAGAAGCGGCGTTTGAATGTAAGGAGAGCGGCGGCGTAAAGCCACCGCTACAGAGGCTCGCGCGAAATTCGCGCGCTCGGTGACCGGTCTGAAGACCGGCCACTACACAGGCAAGAGCAAGACGCAGGGATTGTGCGGACATGGGGCGCTGCCCATAGAGGCTCAGGGTCAACAATGCAGCGCCCCTACGCAGAACCGAGCCGGTTTAAAAACCGTCCGCTACACGGCGTGGGGATAGGAGACGTGGGGTTAGGGTGCGGCTACTTGGGTTGGGCTACCAGGCGGAGGTAGGGGCGGAGAGTTTTCCAGCCCTGGGGATAGAGTTTCTTGGCTTCGTCGTCGCTGACGGCGGTGGTGATGATGACGTCTTCGCCGGGCTTCCAGTTCACGGGGGTGGCGACTTTGTGCTTGGCGGTAAGTTGGAGGGAGTCGAGGACCCGTAGCACTTCATCGAAATTGCGTCCCGTGCCCATGGGATAGACGAGCATCAATTTGATTTTCTTGTCGGGGCCAACGATGAAAACGGTGCGGACGGCGGCATTGTCGGCAGCGGTGCGACCTTCACAAGTGTCACCAGCTTCAGCGGGAAGCATGTTGTAAAGCTTGGCGACTTTGAGCTGGGGATCGCCGATCATCGGATAATTAACTTTGTGACCCTGGGTTTCCTCGATGTCGACCGCCCATTTCTGATGGCTGGAGACGGGATCAACGCTGAGACCGAGGATTTTGCAATTGCGCTTGGCGAATTCCTTTTCCAGGCCGGCCATGTAGCCGAGTTCCGTGGTGCACACCGGAGTGAAATCTTTGGGATGAGAGAAGAGGATGGCCCAGCTCTCGCCGATCCATTCGTGGAAATTGATGGGACCTTGGGAGGTCTCCGCGGTGAAATTGGGTGCAGCATCGTTAATACGCAACATCTGTTGGTCTCCTAATGCGCAGGCATTCGATAGGATAATGCCGGGAACAATGCCGGCGAGAGAACGGCCGGAACGCGCAAATTGAAATGCTCACAAAAATGGTAGGTGGAGGCGAGGGGAAGAGTCAACTGTTTTGACAAAGCAGTGGCGGGTGGCGAGAAAGGAGGCGGGGTGTGCGCGTCGGAGGTAGGTGGCAAGACGCCGGGATCGAAGAGGGATTCCTCGCTTCGCGGACTCCCTCGGAATGACGTGGCTTTAGGCTTCGGAGGGGGAGAGTTCGGTGCTTGGCAAGTGGGGGGCCGCTTGTTAAAGTCGTAACACCCACCCGAAGTTGTTCAAATTGTGTTGGTTGTTCATGAGGACTAGGGCATGGCAGACGAAACTCGGGCAGTACGGACGGTGGAAACGGGAGAGCGGAAAGATCGCATCCTGATTGTGGAAGACGAAGACAACGCCAGGAAGGGCTATGAGCAGTTGCTGCAACGGTGGGGCTACGACGTTGTGGGAGTAGCCAGCGCCGAGGAGGCCTTAGCGCGATTCAATACGTTTCAGCCGGACACGTTAATTGCAGATGTGGAATTGCCGGGAATGAACGGCTTGGATTTGCTGAGGCAATTGGGCGACGAACTGAAGAATGTGCCGGCGATCATCATCACCGGAAAAGGAAGCGAAGAACGAGCGGTAGCGGCGATTGAGTCGGGTGCGTTCTGGTATATCGAAAAGCCGCTGAAGGGACCGGTATTGCGAGCGCTGCTGGACCGGGCGCTGAGCAAAGCACGCGATGCGCTGAACCTGGCGGTGCTGCAACGGCAACTGCGCGACGCGGGGCGCCTGGGCGATCTGGTGGGCGGGTCGAAGGCGATGCAGGACGTAATGCGGGTGATCGAGATGGCGTCGCCGAGTTCGGCTTCGGTGTTGATTACCGGCGAAACGGGATCGGGCAAAGAAATTGTGGCGCGGACGATTCATAAATTGTCGCCGCGCGCGGGCGGGCCGTTTGTGGCGATTAACTGCTCGGCGATCCCGGAAACATTGATGGAAAGCGAAATATTCGGACACGAACGCGGGGCGTTTACGGGCGCGGCGGAGCGGCGCATTGGCTGCTTCGAACTGGCGGACGGTGGAACGTTGCTGCTGGACGAAATCGGAGAAATGCCAGCGCCAACGCAGGCGAAACTGCTGCGCGTGTTGGAAGACCGGAAAGTGCGAAGGCTGGGCAGCAAGACGGAAACGCCGGTAGATGTGCGGGTGCTGGCGGCGACGAACAAAGATCCCGAACAGTCGGTGGCCAACGGAGGACTGCGGCAGGATTTGTATTTCCGGTTGAACGTGTTTCACATCCACTTGCCGCCGTTGCGCGACCATCGCGAAGATATTCCACTGCTGGCGGAGCACATTTTACGGGATGTCAACGCAAAACACGGAAAGAACGTGAAGGGCGTAGGCGCAGAGGTGCTGGATATTTTCATGAGCCACACGTGGCCGGGGAATATTCGGGAATTGCGAAATGTGCTGGAGCGCGCGGCGATCATGAGCGAGAAGGATCTGATTTCGCGGTCGTCGCTGCCCGGAGAGTTTGGGAAATTGTCGCAGAAGAGTCCCAGCGATCTATCGGGTATAAAATTCCCGGTGGGGACGACAGTGGATGCGATGGAGCGAGAATTGATTCTGCAGACGCTGCAAGCCACAGGGAATAATAAGACGCGCGCGGCGGAGTTGTTGGGCGTGAGCCTGAAGACGCTGCACAACAAGTTAAAGGAATACGGAAGCGAGAAGGCCGAAGCGGAGTCCTAAGAAAAAATGCAGCTTGGGCTGCGAGCAAAATTGACGATGGTAATGACCGCGCTGGTGGCGCTGATGGTGGCGTTTCTGTCGCTGGTCTTTCTGGCACAACAATTACAACAAGCACTGCAAGATACGAATGACCGGGCTGAGCAACTGGCAAAGCAGGTGTTCGACTGGGCCAGCCATGCGGATGAAGACGCGAAGCTGAGGAGCTTGCGTCCGGCGTCCGACGATCCGGAAGAAGTGCACGACTGGGTGCAGAACATATTTCAGACTAGCGACGTGCTGAACACGGAGTTGGCAAACGCAGCGGAACTGGCATCGATCTATGAAGTATCCATCGTTGACCGGAACGGACTGGTGCTGGTGTCCAGCGATCCGACGCTAGTGGGGAAGATTGTGCAGCGGAGGCAACCGCTGTCGAGACTGGTGGACAGCCCGATTGTGAGGCAGATCCGGATTCTGGCAGGAACTCCGGAAGTGTATGAAGTGGAACGACCGTTTGTGGTGAGAGGAGCGCCGTTTGGGGAAGTGCGGGTGGCGGTGCAAACGGGATTGTTGCTGAAGAATCTGGAACAGCAGTTACGGCAATGGATCATGATTGCGTTGTTGGCGCTAATCGGGTCGACGATCCTTGCGGCACTGGTAAGCGGAGTGGCGCTGGCGCCGATCCGGGACATTAGCGATCAACTGGACCGGATTTCCGCCGGAGAATACGACACGGCGGCGACGGCTACCGAGAAAACGATAGAGAGCACAGACGAATTGGGACAAGTGCGGAGGAAAATCAAGCAGGTAGGACAGCAGTTACGGGGAGTTCACGAAATCTTTAGCTCGTTGCGGGAAAATATGAATTCAGTGATGGCGGGACTGGAGGATGGCTTGATCCTGTTCACCCGCGACGCGCGAGCCGTCATGGTAAGCCCGGCAGCAGAGAAGTTTTTGGGCGCACCTGCGTCTAACTTCTTAGGGAGGCGGGTGACCGAGATTTTCCCTGAGGGACATCCGCTGTTTGACGCACTGCGACTGGACGGGGATCAACTGAGAGAGGTCGCGTCCGAGACGGAGTTGCTAACGGAAGATGGAGTGAAACGAGTGGGCGTGACGGTACAGGAAATCCAGGGCGCGGGAGAACGCATGGGAGCGATGGTCACGCTGCGGGATCTGGACTCGCTGGAGAGCATCAACACGCAATTGCAGGTGAGCGAACGATTGGCGGCGCTTGGGCGAATCACCGCGGGCGTGGCGCATGAAGTGAAGAATCCGCTGAACTCGATGAGGCTGTGGCTGGAAAACTTGAAGGAATCACTGCCGGAGGAGACGGACGATTCGGCGAAGCAGGCAGTGAACGTGTTGGACGCGGAAATCGACCGGCTGGATGCAGTGGTGAAACGCTTCCTGGATTTTTCGCGGCCGATGGATGTACGACTGGAGCCGACACAACTGGCGGGACTATTGCAAGAAGTGCTGGAAGTGGCGGGTCCGCAGTTGGAACGAGCGAACGTGCAAGTGGCGCAACTGCTGCCGATCGACGTGCCGGAAGTGTTCGGGGACAGGGCGCTGTTGAAGCAAGCGATTTTGAACCTGGTATTGAATGCCGTGGACGCCATGCCGAACGGAGGGCAATTGCAGTTGACGTTGAGCCGTCGCGGAGACATGGCGGAAATCACGGTGGGAGATACGGGCAAAGGAATACCGCTGGAGCACCGGCAGAAGGTGTTCCAGTTGTTTTTTACGACGAGGCCGGGGGGAAGCGGGATTGGATTGGCAAGTACGTTCCGAATCGTGCAGTTACACAATGGCTCGATCGACTTTACGTCGGAAGTGGGCCGCGGAACGACATTCCGCATCGAACTACCATTGGCCGCGTGAACCAACCAGTGCCGGACAAAGAGGCGGATGAAAACGCAAAGAGAAGCGACGAAGATTTGGCTTGCCGCGGTGAGTGTGTGCCTGGTGTGGAGCGCGGGCTGCGAAGAACGTAAACCGCAGGCCAAGCCGGTGGTGAATTTCATTGCGGTGGTGCACCCGGTGATGCCGCGGGAGACGGCGGCAGGGTTGGAGGCTCCTCCAGACTTGTCAACGGAAGTACCGGAACAGCCGGAACTGGCATTGAGTCGAATGCAGCCGGCGAAGCCGCACGTAACGCCAGCACCTGCACCGGAACCAGCGGCGGAAAAGCCCGTAGAACCCACGATTGCGCCGGAAGTGACCACGGAAGAAATGATCGCGGCGAAAACGGAAACGCAACACGACTTAGATGTGGCGGAACACAATTTGGGAATGGCGCAAGGAAAGAGCTTGAATGCGATGCAGCAGGATTTGGCGTCGAAGATTCGCGGATTTGCGGATAATGCGCGCGAGGCGATGCGGGCCGGAGATTGGACGAAGGCCAGGAATTTTTCGAAGAAGGCGGAAGTGCTGTCGGAACAGTTGGTGGAAGGATTGTAAGTCGCGCGAGGTGGTCATTGGCGCAGTGTTTGCGCATCACAGCCGGAAGCGCGGATTTGCATTAGAGTGGCGGCATTATGAACACATTTGACGCAGTGATTGCAGGCGGCGGGATTATTGGCGCGTCGATCGCGTTGGAACTGGCAGAAGCGGGATTGAAAGTGGGACTGTTCGACGCGCGAGAGCCGGGGCGCGAGGCGTCGTGGGCAAGCGGCGGAATGATTTCGCCAGCGCCGGAAAATCCAGGAATGATTCCATTTGTGCCGATGAGCCTGGCGAGCGTGGCGTTGTACCCGGACTTTATCCGGCGCGTGGAGGCGCTGAGCGGAATCAGCGTGGGCTACCGGAAGTTTGGGGCGCTGGATGTGCTGCTCGATGGGGACGTACAGGAAGAGCTCAGCACGGTGATTGCGCTGCAGCACGGCGTGGGATTGAAAGCGCAGGCGTTGACGGGAGAACAGGCGCGGCAGATGGAGCCGGCGCTGACCGAAGAAATGGAAGCGGCGATTTTCCGGGAGGATGAGGCGTCACTGGACACGCGGGCGCTGACGGAAGGGACGTTGAAGGCGGCGGAACGCAAGGGCGTGCAGATATTTGCGAAGAATGGCGCGAAGGCATTGTGGAAAGCGGGCGGGCGCTGCCGCGGGTTGGTGCTGGAAAATGGCGAAGTCGAAGCGAAGTGGACGGTAATTGCAGCGGGGTGTTATTCCGCGCGGATTGCGGGCGCGGAAGCGTATGCGCCGGTGTTTCCCGCGAAGGGGCAGATGCTGGCGCTGCGGTGCGAGTCTGTGGAGATCAAGAGGATTTTGTGGCTGGAGCACAAGTATCTGGTGCCGCGTAGCGATGGGCGGATTATTGCGGGGTCAACGATCGAGCGGACCGGATTCGATCATGATGTGACCGCAGGCGGCGTGCGGTTGATCTTGAGCGAAGTGATGAAAATGGTGCCGGGATTAGAGCAGGCGCGGATCGAGGAGACTTGGGCGGGACTGCGGCCGGACTCGCCAGATCATTTGCCGATTATCGGGCCTACGGATGTGGAAGGATTGTTGATCGCGACAGGACATTTCCGCAGCGGGATTTTGCTGGCGCCGGTGACGGCGCGGATGATTCGCGAGTGGGTGTGCACGCAGAAGGTGAGCGTGGATTGGGAGCGGGTAAGCCCGATACGGTTTGTGGAGGCAGCGCGGGGGGCGGGGCAGTAATCGGTCCTTGCCGGTGACCAGCGATTAGTGGTCAGAGGTCAGGAAGCTGGCGGAGTTTGTCGTTAGCATCGTGCCGAACATTTTGGCTGAGGGTCCTTCGTCGCCTAACTGCAGGAGCGGGTGAGAAACGCTTTCTAGGATGATGGAGTGGGGCGGAGACGGGCTCAGGAGTTTGGGGAAAGAGTCGAACCAATTCCTCAGGGGCTGAAGGGCTGCCTATTGCGCAGGATTTCCGGTCTATCGCCAAGCAGTAATGTTGCGGCTGAAGCCGGAACCTACAAAGCAGGGCACAGACTAAAGTCTGTGCTACTTGGGTTAGTTGGAGGGGGATTGTTGGATGATTACGGAGCTGGGTTGGCCGGTGTTGGTGTAGTTGATTTGGCTGGAGTCGAGTTGGAGGTCGTGCTCCAGGACGAGATCCATAGAGGAGCCGCGAGGGAGTTGGGCGTCGGGACCACGGGAGAGCAAAATCGCGGCTAGACCAACAGCACCTCCGATGCCGGCGCCAATCCCGGCACCTTTGCCACCGTCGGCGATGGCACCAATGCCCGCGCCCGTGGCGGTGGTGGTGGCGACCGTGGCGGCGTCCTTCCCTTTTCCACCGGGACCGGTCATTTGTCCTTCATTGTCGGTTTTCACTTGGCCGCCATCGGCGCTATGCGGCGCCGCGTTGAGATCGACGGTGTAGCCATTGGGAAAAACCATGGTGTTGAGGCGAATGCGCAATTCACCCTTGCCCTTGACGCGGCCGGGACGCTTGCTATCGGTAACTTCGCCGCGCAAATAAGAGCCAACCGGAATGACGACTTTATTGTTGATGGTGATGGGGAAAGAGGTGCGGAAGTAGACGGCGTCTCCGGGTTTGGCAGTAGCGGTGGAAACACCGCTTTCGAGGATGACGCCGAGATGGGTACCGGTGGGAACGAGGATGGTTTGCTTGGAGCCGGAAGTGTGGTCGGCGGGAGTTTTTGCGGTAGTCGCAGCAGCGGCGGGGGCAGAGGGTTCGGGCGCGGGCCCCTCGGGGGCTTGTGCAGCGGCGACCGAGGCAAAAAGCAGAGCAAAAGCAGCGACAGATAAAAACGGACGGACCTGGAATGTGGGCTTCACCGGGAATCTCCTTCTGCTGTGTGCGATGCGGGAGGGTTGAGCATCGGATGCCCAAGCAGGGTTAATCGCTTAGGGAACAGCTCGAACGATGAATCTTCAGGGGCTAGAGAGTTTGAATGGCAACGAGCAAGACGCGGCCTCAGCGGCTGAAGCCGCAGTAAAGCTTTACGAGTTGCGGCACGGCTGGAGCCGTGCCCTGACGAAAAACAAGAGTTCTTAAACACGCTCGGAAGCCTCAATCGGAGGAGAACCGAGTTTCCGCAGGCTGTTAAGACGAGTCTACTCCAGGAATGGCTCGGAAGGCGCGGGTCTAAAGACCCGCGGCTACACGCTGCGGGCAGAGCAGCGGCGTAAAGCCTGCTACAGGAGAGAACACAGGCTGAAGCCCGTGCTACTGGGCGGGAGTTTGACCGAGGGAATGGGAGTGGATAGGCTGGGCGTGGGGAGGAGCAGACGATGGCGAAGCTGGCGTTGATCTACGGGATGCGGTTGTTGCCGGTTGACGATTTGGGGGAAGTGAAAGAAGCAACGGTGGTGTTGAAGAACGGGCGAACGGCGCGGGTGGCGATGCATTTGATCGAAGGGTCGAAAGAAGAGATTGAGGAAACGTTCCGGCAGTCGGTGGAGGCGTTTTTTGAGATGTATCCGGAGATTTGATCGAGAGCGATCAGAGATTTGTGACCAGAGATCAGGAGGCAATGGGTTGCTCGGCGGAAAGATTGCGGCGAGACGCGCTGATCGAAGAGGGATCCCTCACTGCGTTCGGGATGACGTCGCTGGTTTGTTGGAGGCAAGACGCGCGGAGAAAACCAGCGTTCCTCACAGAAGGCACGGAGAGCGCGGAGGGAAAGGCCTCACCCCTGGAAGGGGTGAGCTATAGGGTAACGATCGCAGCGGCGTATTGCCTGCCTACCGCAGGCAGGCCGCGGGTACGTTTATGCGAACAGGAGCGCGTAACGCGTGGTAACGAAGTTAGCGGTTGCCGAAATTTTCGGGGTCTTCGGTGGGGTCGCCGAGGTTGTCATTGATGAGGACGGTGGATTGGCCGGTGAGTTCAAAACGTTTGCGGCATTTGTAGCAGGCGACGAGATCATCGAGGCGAACCATGAAGGAAGTGGCCTTCGCAAATTTTTTGCGATCTTCTTCGCTGGCGCCGCGAGGCAATTCCCTTTTCTTGCGGCTGACTTTCCAGCGCACCGGAGCTACAAACTCGCCACGACAGCTCGGGCAAACTAACTTAACTTTGCGGGTTTCTTCCTGCTCGGTATAGAAAGCACGTTCATCCATTAGCCTCGACCGCCTTCCCGTTTGTTTCCCTGATTGTAACAAATTCGAGGCCGAGGTCACGCCAGCGAGGGAGCCAATACTCAAGAGCGGCGAGGGTGCGCTGACGGTCGCCGTTGGGCTGCGCGTAGTAGCCGTCGTGAAGGCAGAGGATATCGCCGGTGGAAGGCGGAGGAGTGGAGGGATTCGTCGTGGAGAGAGGTTGCGCGTGGGCGGCAATAGGCTTCATGCGGTCAATGAGCCATTCGGAAGGTTTTTCGCGCCAATCACCGGGGATGAGGGTCCACATGACGGTGCGCATGCGATGCTGAAGCACGATTTGACCGAGCCAAGGACTGCGGAAACCAAAGGGAGGGCGGAAGAAACGAGGTTCCGCCCAAGTGGCTTGGCCGATGGCTTCACTGCAGCGGAGCAATTCGGTGCGCGTCTCCGCGGGTCCACAAAAGAAAAGATTGGGATGGGTATCGGTGTGATTGCCAAGAACGTGACCGCGATCGGAGATTTCGCGGGTGAGTGAAGGAGATTCACGGACCCATTTGCCGACGACGAAGAAGGTGGCTTTGGCGTGATAGCGGTCGAGCAAGTCGAGAAGCTTAGGAGTGATGGAGGGATTGGGCCCGTCATCGAAGGTAAGAGCAAGTTTTTTAGGATTGTCGGTGCGGCAGAGGGTGTGGCCGAAAAGCTGTGAGCGCGGATGGACGGCGCCACAGGCAGTGAGTCCGGCAAAGCCCGCAAGGAAAGCGGGAACGGCAATGAGCCAAGGGTCCATGAAGGTATTTTGCCATGAGGAGGCGCAAGCAGCGCGGCTAGGTTCGCCTCCGCGCTGAGCGCTACGGCAGCGTGCGGTTCTCGGGATGACGTCAGGTTAATCGCGGTGGTGACGGTGATCCGGGATTAGAGGAGGGTACCGGTGAGGATGATTTTGGCTACGGTGAAGTAGATGACGAGGCCGGTGACGTCGACGAGCGTAGCGACAAAGGGAGCGGAGGCGCTGGCGGGATCGAGGCCGCATTTGCGAAGGATAAAAGGCAGCATGGAGCCGGCGAGAGTGCCGAAGGTGACGACGCCGAGAAGGCTGCAGGCGATGGTGAGAGCGACGAGAAGGTAGTGTTCACCGTAGGTGTGCCAGATGGACTGCCAGATGAGGATGCGGATCATTCCGACGATGCCGAGGATGGCGCCGAGCGCGATGCCGGCGAAGACCTCGCGGCTGATGACGCGCCACCAGTCCTTGAGACGAACTTCTTTGAGGGCAAGGGCGCGAATGATGAGCGAGGTGGCTTGAGAGCCGGAGTTGCCGCCAGAGCTGATGAGAAGAGGAATGAAAAGGGAAAGGACGACGGCGCGCTCGATTTCGTATTCGAAATGGCCCATGGCGGTGGCGGTGAGCATTTCGCCGAGGAAGAGAATGACGAGCCAGCCGGCGCGTTTTTTGATCATAGCGAGGAAGCTGGTTTCGAGGTAAGGGCCATCGAGGGCTTCCATGCCGCCCAACTTTTGCATGTCCTCGGTGTCTTCTTCCTGAATGACGTCAATCAGGTCTTTGGCGGTGACGATGCCCTGCATATGACGATTTTCGTCGACGACGGGGACGGCCTTGATGCCGTGTTTGGTAAGGAGATGGGCGATTTCGGCTTGGTCGGTCTTGGGCGTGACGGTGTAGAGCTTGGTGATCATGACATCACGGACCGTTTTGTGGGGATCGGCGGCGACGAGATCCTTGAGGGAAATAACGCCGAGGAGCGCTTGATTTTCGTCGAGGACGTAGGCGTAGTGGATGGTTTCGACGTGAGGGAGCTGCTGGCGCAGGTAGCTGATGGCTTCGTTGATGGAGGCGTCGGGACGCAGGCGGGCGAAGCGGGGATTCATGAGGCCGCCGGCAATGTCTTCGCGAAAGGCGAGTAGAGCGCGGACTTCCTGAACAGTTTTGTCGTCGAGGAGATCGAGAAGATATTGGCGCTGCGATTTGGGAGATTCCTGGATGAGGTCGGCGGCATCATCGGGAGCGAGCAGGCGGATATAAAGGCGGCGCTCGCCTTCGGGGATGGCGAGGAGCAGGCGGGATTGCGCACGGGCATCGAGGGCAAGAAAGAAATTGTCCATGAGGTCGCGAGGAAGGGATTCGAACAGGTCGACTTGTTTCGAACGGCGAAGAGTGGGCCAAAGGTCGAGGAGTTCGTCGGCGGCGTTGAGGGAATGGGTGGCCATGGAGTCTCCGGGAAATGGAGTGTCCGCTCCCGGGGCGGGAGGAGTGGGGAGAGACGCGAGGGAAGTTATATCACTGGAGCAGTTGCACTGGGTTCGATTTTTTGAACGACAGACAGGACAACAACGCTCGAACGCGAGAGCAAGGCTCCCGCCACAGAACGGCTTCTGGATTGAGAACAACAAGTAGACTGCTACGCCGGACTGCGCGGGGTAAACGTGATCTTACGCTGCAACCACGAAATAATCGGGTGACCAACTCGTAGGGCGTAGAAAACGGGGCGCAGATACCAGTAATGGATCCGAAGAAACCGATTGAACAGTTTCTTGCTCCAATTTTCCGCAATATATTCCTACCGCCATATGCGGGTCGGACAGCAGCATCAATCTCGTGATATAGCACAGTGCCCAGGGCCTCGTACCGCAGGAAAGGAATACGGCGAAATGAGGGTAGTTCGGAACGAAGAATGTTATTGACACACAGGTATATGACTGCGGGAGAGAACTTCCATGACTCCTGATACCAACCGCGAGCATTGGTTAGTTTGCCTTTGTAGTTTCGGCTCCATGTCTTCGTGCGGCGCTGGTCGGTACTCAGTGCCGATCGGTTGGTAAGCACGATCGTTTCGAGGCCGCGCAAGTAACTCGCAGGTAAGGCCTCCAACAGTTGATCGTTCTGCACAATGCGCGTGGGAGCTGAAGCCCCCACCTCCTGAAAGCAAAATGCTTCGCCGGACAGACTAGTCTGTGCTACGGGAGGCGCTTCGCTTAGCCTACCTTTTCGGGAAGGCGGCGGGTTTTCATTTCGGTAAGGAGGCGCTCGACTTCGGCATCGCGGTCGAGGCGATTGAGTTTCTCGGTTACGTCATCGTTGATAAGTTCGACCTCGGCGGAGGCAGTGGCTTCGGTGTGGGTGACGCGCTCTTTGAGGCGATCGAAAGACGCGCTGTGGGAGTTATCGCCGAGAGCAACCTGGGCTTTGGCGGCCTTGTCGAGGGCGATGCTGCGGCGATGGCGAGCGAGGAGCACTTCGCGTTTGGACTTTGCTTCGTCCAGTTTCTGTTCGAGCTTGCTGAGTGCGTTCTTCAAGGTTTCCACCTGCGCTTTCTGGTCGTTGACCTGTTCCTGGAAGCTTTGCGCGAGGCGCTGCGCGGTTTGGAAGCGGTCGAGCGCGGCTCGGGCGAGATCGTCCTGACCCTTGTCGACGGCGGTTTCGGCCTTGTGCATCCAGCCCTTGCCGGTGTCTTCCTGCTCGCGATGCTTCTTTTCGAGGATGTGCTGATCGGCGATAGAGACAGCGACCTGGGTTTTGACCTGGAGGTACTGATTTTCCATGTCGAGGATGACCTGCTTGATCATTTTTTCGGGATCCTCGGCGCGGTCAATCAGGTCGTTGAGATTGGCGCGAATTAAAGTGCTGACACGTTCTAAGAGTCCCATGGTGATGCTCCTTTCGAATAAATCTGATAACGGAATTTTTGTGTAGCAGTGGCCTGCTTGCGGTAAGCAGGCTTTATGCCGCTGCGGCAGCGGGATAAACCCGCCGCTACAACAGGAGAGATTCCTCGCTTCGGCTGCTTGCTGCAGGCAGGCTCGGAATGACGGATTGAAGATTGGCGCGGCATAAAATCAGAACGGCGAAAAACATTGAGTGATGGTGTGAGCGATTTGCGCCCAAGCCAGGTTGGCAAGGGCGAATCCGGTGAGAATGCCCAGTCCCCAGAAGAGCGCTCGTTTTTGTTGCAGTGTGACGGCCATGATGACGTTCCCCCCTCGTGATGTATGGCGTGATGCATTTGTTGGACCTTGCTTTGCACTTCGAATTGCTCGCTTTGCGATCGGCACGACTAAAGTCGTGCCCTGACGAAACCGGCCGATCTAAAGCTCGGCCACTGCACTTTCCAGCGGCCCGCCTCGCTTCCCTTGTCAGCGCCAGCAGAAGGTGGCTACAAAGACCGAGTCTCTTCGCGCTCCTATGTTCCACGGCGTCTCCGGCGCTGACCGAAGCCAAGCAACTCGTCGCAACCCCAAGAGCACAGGCAGGAGTGCCTGTGCCACTGCGGTGGGCCGGAGCGGGGATTGGGCCGCTCCGGCAGTAGGCGCGATGGCATGACTAGAGTCATGGGCTTAGGACTTGGCTGGCGGTTCGATTGTCTTGGGGGCCTTGTCGCCGATCAGGCGAACCTTGCCGAGGAGATCCGACATTTGCATGCCGGAGAGCGCTTCGAACAAGGCAGGCACCTGAGCCGCGATCTTGGTGATGTCGCCGGTGAGTTTGTAGCTGCCGGCGGCATCACCGTTGCCAGTGGAAACGATGGTGACCTTGTCGACCTTGCTGAGCGGCTCGCTGAGCGCGCGAACCACATCCGGAAGACCGGTGATGAGTTTGTCGACGACAGCGGCCTGGTTGTACTCCTGATAGGCTTCGGCCTTTACGTTCATGGCCTTGGCTTCGGCTTCGCCCTTCTTGAAGATGATTTCGGCTTCGGCTTCACCTTGGGCGCGGATGGAAGCGGCACGGCCTTCGGCTTCGCTCATGAGTCGCTGGCGTTCGGCGTTGGCGAGGGTTTCAATGCGCTGGCGCTCGATTTCGGCTTGCTTGAGCACAGTGGCGATCAGTTCGTTCTGACGGCGTGCGATTTCGGCTTCCTGGACCTTGACCTGCGCCTCGCGTTCGACCTGCTGCACGCGAACCAGTTCGAGGGTAACGGCCTGCTGCTGGCGATTGGTTTCGATTTCGTAGGCTTTATCGGCCTGCGCTTGAGCCTTTTTGCTGATTTCCTGGTATTGCGCCTTTTTAATGTCGAGGTCGCGCTGAGCTTCAGCTTGTTTGGCCATAGAGGCAGTTTCCGCAGCGACCCGTTCCTGGTCGGCTTGGGCTTTTGCAATAGCGGAGGCGCGAGTGGCTTCGGCACGCTTGATGGCGATGTCGCGATCGGCTTCGGCGGCGGCCACTTCGGCGTCGCGCTTGATGCGAGCGATGTCCGGGCGGCCCATGTTGGTGATGTATTCGTTTTTGTCGCGGACTTCTTTCAAGGTGAAGCTGACGACTTCAAGGCCCATCTTGCTCATGTCGTCAGCGCAAGTGGAGCGCATGCGATCGCCCACCATTTCCGGCTCCTTGACGATTTGCTCGACAGTGAGCTGGCCGATGATGCCGCGAAGATGGCCTTCCATAACCAGACGGATGAGGCCGTCACGTTCAGCCGGAGTTTTGGTGAGGAATTGTTCAGCGGAGGTGAGAATAGACTCCTTGTCATTCTTCACCTTGATTTGCGCCACGGCTTCCACAGTGACCGCGACGCCTTGCTTGGTGTAGAGATTTTGCTGAGGAGCGACGTCGAAAGACATCAGCTCCAGCGAAAGATCCTTGCAGGTCTGCACCATGGGGAAAATTACCGTGCCCCGCCCGGTGTAGACATTGGTGCCGCCGAGACCGTAAACGATGAGCGCTTCGTGCGGCCCTGCTTTGCGATACATTTTTGCAATGACCGTCATCAACATAAAGACCACGAGGACAGCGAGCCCCGCGATCACCACCACATTCATAGGCAACCCGAACATACTGACCTCCCCTTTTCGAACCGCTGACTGCTCGACCCTTTTAACCGGTTCAGAAACTCAAGATTTGACGAATTCTTCCCAACGCTTTACGTAAGCAATTCCCTTCTCATAGCGCTCAATGACTATTTCCGCGCCTTTTTCGATGGGCTGACCGTCTTCGGTGCGCGCACCGGAACAGCGGCGGCCGCCGCCGAGAGGAAAAATGATTTCGCCTGTGCCGTTCTCGCGGATGGTCATGCTGACGGTGCCGAGAGCACCAACGATGCGACGATCTTCCTCGCGCAGAGGCTCATCGGTGGGGCCCACGAGCTTGATGAGGAAGCGAAGCACGAGCCAACCCGCGGACATTCCGGCCAGCGCGGCGATGGCGACGACGAAGAACGTTTCCAGATGCGAGTACTTCGTCAGCAAATAGCCAACGCCGCCGAACCATGCGAGAAACGCCAGGACCGTGGAGGCATTGAACCAGGAAACGTGCGAGCCTCCCGTGCGGGCTGAGCGGACACCGCCAGTGCCATGCGCGTGAGGCACACCAACGTGGCCATGCGCACCGCCCGCGTGAAAGGGCAGATGCATCTTGAACGGCAGATGCAGGTGGATGGCGCCGGCGAGAAACGAGAGGACGCTGAGCGCGGTGCCCACCAGGAAGCAGAAGAGATACACATCGGACCAGGACATACACTACCTCCGCTTTTCCGCCTTGGTTTTGCTCGGCGGACTTCGAGGTCTAGCACACTGCAGGGGACCGGCCTGCGCCGCGCTACGGCGGACAGGCGTGGTTAATTATGTGAGGTGGGCGGTGGATGACCGGAACCTATCCGCGGTTTAGGTTGAAGGACTTCGCTGAGCCGCTCGGCGAGGCCGGGGGTGCGAAGAATTTCGGCAAGGAGCAGGATCGCGCCGCGCGAGTCGCTGACTTGGGCAATATTGCAGAGAGCGCGAGAGAGCTCGGAGTCACCGGTGAATTGATCGGCGCCGGCAAAGAGCCACGCGTCAATCGTGGGGTCGGTGGTGCGCAATTCGGATTGCAGTTCGCGGGAATAGCCCGGAGGATCATCGACCAGGAATCCCGGATAAACGCGGAAGAAACGCGCGAGGAGTTCGCGCGAAGTATTGGTCATATGCGGACGCGCGCCGCTTTCGATCTGCGACAGATAAGCCTGGCTGAGGCCACGACCCAATTCCTTTTTCATGGCAGTGACCACCTCGGATTGCGTGAGGGGTCGGCCGAGTCCGCGGAGCGAGCCCTCGATGGAGCGGAGGGAACGAAGTTTGTCGCCGAGAGTCATGGGAGGGGGCCTTTCGTGATATTGCGATATGCAAACCATATATTGCGATTTGCGATTTGTCAAATGAAAATTTTATGAATTCTTAAGCTTCACATAATAAGCAAGTTAGTTGAGTAATGAGGCGGAGGGATTCCTCGCTTCGTAGACTTCGCTCGGAATGACAGGGGACGCAGCCCGTCGAGGCTCAGGGTAAACGGTGCTGCGCGCCGACGAAGAGAAGCTGCGCTATTCGGGGTTGCGGAGGGAGTGAAGGTCGATGCCGAGTTGCTGGCATTTTTTGTAGAGGTGGGAGCGCTCGAGGCCGAGGGCGCGGGCAACGTTGGTCATATGGAAATTGTGGCGGCGGATTTCGTTGAGGAGGACTTCGCGTTCGAAGGCTTCAGTGCGCTGCTCGAGAGTTCCCTGCCCTGCCGCATCTGGCGAAGGCGAAGTGACGGAAAGTTCGACGGTGGGAAGGGCCTGGCGGACATCGTCGTCGGTAACAGTGTCTTCGGTGGAGAGAAGGACGAGGCGCTCGACGATGTTGCGGAGTTCGCGGACATTGCCGGGCCAGGAGTAGCGGCGAAACTCAGCGATGGCGTCGCCGGAAAAGGTTTTGGTCTTCCAGGCATTCTGCTTGGCGACTTGCTGGGCAAAATGCGCGACGAGTGCGGGAAAATCTTCCTTGCGATCGCGAAGAGGCGGAAGCGTGAGGGGAAAAACGAAGATGCGATGGAAAAGGTCGGCGCGAAATTCATTTTTCTTAACGAGCTCTTCGAGATTGCGGTGGGTGGCGACGATGACGCGTACGTTAACTTTGATGGGCTTGTCGCCGCCGACGCGCTCGACTTCGCCCTCTTCGAGGACGCGCAGGAGCTTGGCCTGCATGGCGAGGGGCATATCGCCGATTTCGTCGAGGAAGAGCGTGCCGCCTTCGGCTTGTTCGAATTTGCCGGTGTGACGGGTGGCAGCGCCGGTGAACGCGCCTTTCTCGTGGCCGAAGAGTTCGGATTCGATGAGTTCGGCAGGAACGGCGGCGCAATTGAGAGTAATGAAATCGTTTTCGTGGCGGGGAGATTTTTCGTGGATGGCGCGGGCGACGAGTTCCTTGCCGGTGCCGGTTTCGCCGAGGATGCAGATGCGGGTTTCGCTGGCGGCGACGCGGTCGATTTGAGAGAGCAGCTTGGCCATGGCGGGGCCCGAGCCGACGAGTTCGTGTTTGCCGAGACGGTGACGGAGTTCGCGGTTTTCGTCTTCGAGGCGGGAGAGTTTTAATGCGTTGTCTACGGTGAGGAGGAGCTTGTCGGTCGTGAGCGGCTTTTCGAGAAAATCGAGAGCACCGAGGCGGGTGGCCTTGACGGCCATTTCGATGTTGGCTTGGCCGGAGACAAGAACGATAGGAGTCTGCAGGCCGGAATTCTTGAGCTCTTCGAGGAGTTGCATACCGGTTTTGCCGGGCATGACCACGTCGGAGAGGATGAGGTCGAAGTGTTGAGATTGCAGGATTTCGATGGCGCGATTGGCATTGTCGCAGACGGTGGCCTCATGACCAGCGAGGCGGAAGGCGCGGGAAAGGGAGGCGAGGGTGTTGGGGTCGTCGTCGATGAGAAGGAGATGGGCTTTGCGCGGCACAGGAGTTTACACGGTGGGGGCGGTAGGTTGGGATTCCGGGACGGAGTCGGCGGCTTCGGGCTTGGGCTTAAGGTTGGCGTTTTGCTGGCGCTTCGGGAGGTCGATGCGGAAAGTGGCGCCCTGGCCCTCCTCGCTGGAAACAGAGATGGTGCCGTGATGATCGCTGACGACAGACTGGACAATGGCTAAGCCGAGGCCAGTGCCCTGTTGTTTAGTGGTGTAGTAGGGCGTGAACAGACGTGAGCATTCTTCTGGAGTGAGGCCCTTGCCGGTGTCGGAGACTTCAATGCGGACGTTGTCGCCACGGTCGGCAGTGCGGAGGACGAGATTGCCCCCGGCGGGCATGGCATCGAGCGCGTTGAGGACGAGGTTCTGGAAAGCGCGGTGGAGCAGGTCGGGGTCCGCGTCAATTTCGGGAAGAGATTCGTTGAGGAAGTATTCGGTAGTGATGGAAGGCTTGCCTACGGCGGTGAATTGAGGCTCGAAGAGACGAACGGCGTTGCGCAAAGTTTCGTTGACATTGACGCGGGCAAGATTGGGCGCGGGCATTTTTGAGAAATCGGAGAAACGGCCGACGATGCTGTTGAGATTGGCAAGTTCGGCCTTCAGCGTGGCGGTACCTTCGGCGAAAACTTCCTGGAACTGCGCGGGGCCAAGCTGTCGAGCACGCTGGAGATTTTCGAGGGTGATCTGCATCGGGAAGAGCGGGTTTCGCAGTTCGTGAGCAAGGCGGCGGGCAAGTTCGCGCCAGGCCGCGACACGCTCGGTCTGGACAAGCTTTTCCTTTTGTGCGGCGAGGGTATGGGTCATGTGATTGAAGGCGCCGGCCAGTTGACCGACCTCGTCATTTCCCTGCACGTCGATGTGCGCGTCCCAGCGCCCGGCGGCCACATCGCGGGCAGCATTGGCGAGTTCCTCGACGGGGCGAGTGATGCGCTTCGAAATCCACCAGGAGAGCAGGAGGCTGATAAGGATGGCGGCGAGTGCGACGAGCGCGGCGGTCTTGAAAATCTGACGTCGAAGGATGATCAATTCTTTGCCGGAACTGCCGAAGAGAAGAACGCCGAGGAGTTCGCCATTGCGTCCGGTGAGGGGGATGGCATGGAACATTTCGGCGCTGGCAGGATCACTGGTCCACTGAATGGTCTTGACGAGCATCGTTTGGTGCGGATCTTTTTGCGCCTGTTCGATGAGGGACTCAAATGGTTCGGGCTGAGAAACCGGGCCGGAAGTGTCGGTGAGCGCGGTGGGCACGAAAGAGTTTTCGAGATTGCGGTAAAGCAGGGCGCGCATGCCGGCGGGGAGAACGAGGTCGGCGAGGAAATTCTGGTCGAGGCGGCGGCCACCGATGACGTAAACGGTTTTTTCGCCGACGACGTTGGAGCGAACAGCGGAGAGAGAGAGGGAAACACCATCAGGGAGTTCTTCACGCTTGAGGAAGGCCGAGGTGCCCTCCCAATTTTTTCCGGTGACCCAATCGTTTTTGTAGCCGACACGGGCGGGATATTGCGCCGAAGAAATGAGCGTGCCGTCGGAATTGACGAACTCGACGAAATCGAGATTGTGGGTCTGTGCCGCACCGTTGGCGTCATGGAGATACAGCGAAGAATCGGCGTTGGGACGGGCGAGATCGATGGCCATGCGGACGGTCACGTCGGCGTTGGTAATGTTTTCGACCTGCTGAACAACCATTTCGCCACGCTGCTCAAATTCTTTTTTGAATTGAGCGACGAGAGCTTCCGTGTGCTGAGCTTCCTGTTGTTCGAAGGCACGCTGGGTGTAGTAGGTGACTCCGTAGGCTACAAGCGAGACAGAGGCGAGAACGGTGGCCAGGAAGATGAGGAAGATTTTGTTGCGAAAGCTCATGGATGCACTCCTGGCGCAGGACTCTGCGTCTGCGGTGAAGAAGAATTCGATGCGGCCGGCTGGGATGGCTCGAGCCAGACGTCCGCGAGACGCCACTCACCGGAAGGCGCTACGGACCAATTGCGGACGGCGGGGGCGATGGCGACGTAATCAGGCAGAAGCAGCAAGGGCAGGACCTCGCGTTGTTCGAGGAGACGGCGCTCTTCGGCGTAGAGCTTGTCGGGGTCCAGCGTGTCTGGAAGCGATTCCGGGTTGAGATCGGCGTGAAGATAACGAGCGAGATCGAGAAGCTCGGTGCGAGGCGAAAGCGAATCGTAGTGCCAGGCAAAAAGGTGCAGGCCCGCTGCGGGGGAGCTAGCGGTGGGCGAGGAAGAAGCGCCGTGGGAGACGACTTGAACGGAGATGTTGGATTGACGGGCGTTGACGGCAACGCGTTCGCCGAGGAGCTTCATGAGATCACCGGTGGAATCGACGCGAAGACGAAGGGGATCGGCTGCTCCAGCAACGTTGGCCGGGAGCGAGGCACGAATTTGTTTGGCACGATCGAGATTCATAGGATTCCCGAAGAGAAAAGCATATCCCGAGAGCCACTGGGGCAAAAGAGCGGATGCAGGGAGTGCTTGCCTTTGAAGCAACACGTTGGCCATGGTGTCGCGGTCGAGGGCGAGGTCGAGGGTTTCGCGCAAAAGGGGGTTGGAAGCGGCGGGCTGGGCAGGATCGAAGCGCAGGGCAAGGAGCGTGAATGGGGGCGAACTCCAGACGCGGAGATTGTCCTGGCGGGCTTTGCGGACGAGGTCGGGAGAAATATCGATGATATCGGCGCGACTGACCTGGAGGTCGAGAATCTGGCGAAGCGCGGGGTCGCCGAGGGTGACGTCGATGGAGTCGAGAAAAGGGCGGCCAGACCAATTGTCTTCGTTGGAGCGGAATTTGATGTGAACAGGATGGGCGGCAGAAGGAGTTAGTTCCGCGAGAGACTTGGTGTCGGCATCGTCGAGAACGAAGGGACCGGTGCCGACAAGAGTGTTGTCGGAGAGCACGCGGAAAATGAAGTAGCGGCCGGAAGCGAGTTGCTCGAGAAGATCGGGTGCGGGACGAGTGGAACGGATGGTGATGGAATTTTCGGAAGCACTAACCTGGAAGCCGGAGGGAAGGAGCGATTGCAGCGCGGAGGCGACTTCTTTTGCGGTGAGCGGGGAAGCGTCGGAGAACTTCACGCCGGGGCGAATTTTAAATTGCCAAGTTTTGAAGGCGGGATCGTGAGACCAGTCGGTGGCGAGATTAGGCTGAAAGCGACCGTAGTCATCGAGAGTGAGGAGGCGGTCGTAGACGAGGGCGGCGAGTTTGGAATTTTCGCCGGCGGAGAGGGTGCCGGGTTTCCATTCGCGAGGATCGAGAGAGACTTTGGCGAGCTGGAGTTCGATGCGAAGGGTGCCGCCATAATGGGGATGTTTGGTGGCGAGAGCGAGGGCAGGAAGTAGGAGAAGGAGGGCAAGAGGTAGAAAGTTTCGATAGGTGGAAATCCCAGAGAGATTCCTCACTTCGAAGACTCCGCTCGGAATGACGGTGATTCCGACGCTTTGCCGAGATGGGGCGCTGCAGTGCGGCGCCCCGATGGGGGCGGCGTTAATTGCCGCAGGCGAGGGTGATTTTGTAAATCTCATAGTTCCCTATTTGGAGATTTTTGGTGACGACGAGAGCGCTGGCGGGGTTTTGCTCGCCGGAGACACTCAAGATGGGACCTGGAAAATCACTGAGCAAAGCGGCACTGCCTTGGCGTAGCGCGGCGTCAGGAAGGACCTGCAGTACGTCGGCGGTAGTCCAATCCCCGCCGTCGGCAAGGAGCTTCCAGCCGCCTGAATCGCAAGAGGGAGTAAGAACGGTGGGAGTTCGCCATTCGGATTTTGCGGGACGGCAGCTGGGGACAGCGCTGGACAGCCAAGTGAAATCGCAACTTTGGTCGGAAACGAGCACGGACCCGCCGTCGGGGTGGACAGTGAGTTGACCGCGAGGATCACGAGATGGCGAGCGATTCGCGGCAGGGAGAGGAATGGTCTGCGCAGGTTGGCCGGAAGAATCCAAGCGAACGACGGAGAATTCTGCGCCGCGAACGAGAAGAACAGCCATGCCAGTTTCGGCGCCATTCCAGAAGGAAGAAGCATCGAGAATGCGATCGGGGGTGGAATAGACGAGCTGGCGTTCGATGCGAATCGGCACAACGGGAAGACTGGCGGTGCGGAAGGAGGCGCGAGGGAAGGTGAGGAAGCGCACTTCGTCTTTATCGGCGATGCGGGCGCTGGCAGAAAGAACGAGCTGCGTGGGCGTTTCGGAAATACCGACGCGGAGAAGCGGGGCATTGGGGTCGTCGGTCAGAACGAGGCTGCGCGCTACCATTTCGTTGCGGAAGGTGGTCTGCCATTCCTTGGCAGTATCGGGGGCGAAGCTGGAATCCAGAAGAAACACAAGGTGGAGGGGGCCATGAAGATTGGGGATGGAGGCGACGCGGTCGGCAAGTTGGTGGACGGCGTCGTCGAGGGAGGTGGTGTCGGCGGGAGAGGGGAGTGTGAGGAAGAGGAAGCAGAAGAAGAAAAGACACGGAAAGCGAGATGCGGGGCGGCTTGAAAAAGGGTTCACGGCGTTCTTTGGTGATGATAACACGTGGCGGATGGATGAGGCGGTGAGGGGATTCGCGATTGTAATGCTGTGTGCGTTGAGATGCCCTCGTTCTTCGAGGCCAGACATCAGGATCGAAGACAGATTCCTCGCTCCGAAGACTCCACTCGGAATGACAGGAATTTTTGTGGGTAGGCATGCCATTGAGGGACGAGTCGAAAAGCAATTCCTCCGGGGCCCAAGCCCCATTCACGGCTGCGCGGCGGTGTGGCGTCGAGGCGGAGAGCGGCCCAAGAGCACAGGCAGGAGTGCCTGTGCCACTGGCCGCTAGAGTTGGTTGAAGTGGGAACACAGGCTAAACAGCCTGTGCTACCGAAGGCGGCGACTACAAGGACCGGCAAGCGCGAAATACGAGCGCTTGCTGGCCGGTCTAAAGGCTGGCCACTACACAAACTGACCGGGGAGATACCGCAATTAGTGTTGGCGGTATTGCTTGAATAGGTCGAGGTGGTTGAGCATGCCGATCATGATTTGGGTGTAGGCGAGATACTCGGCGAGGGATTCGTCGGAAATATTGTAGAGGGATTGGCGGCGAGCTTCGCGAACGGTGGGGAAATCTTCGGGTTTGAGGGTGGCGATGGCACTGGTTTGGAAAGCGGTGTGGTCGGAGATGCCGTAAATGGGAAGACCATCGGCGACGGCTTGGGCGAGTTGCTGTTGGGTGGCTTTTTTGTCGCGCATTTCCTTATCGAAGGCGGCACCTGTGGTGGCCATGACCTGGTCGAATTCCTTTTGGGTGTGGGGAAGCGCGGAGATGGTCCGCAAGACTTGTTCGCGCGTGAATTTGGGATGGGCGTAATCGGTGGGCTTTTGCGGCTGGTATTTCATGATGGCTTGAATGTCGTTGCGGCGAAAATCTTCTTCGATTTTGGAGAGTCCGTCCCATTTGCGGAGGGCGCGAAAACTTTCGTCGGTCATTTGCTCCGCGAGGAGATGCGCGGCTGCCGAACGAACGAAAGGCTTTTCATCGTCGAGCAAAGCGATTAGAGCGTTGCTGGCTTGGACGGGGTCCATGGAGCCGTAGAGAAAAAGCGCGGCAGTGTCGGAATCGAGTTCCAGAGAGTGTTCGGTGATATGGATGACGGCGTTGGGATAGAGAAGAAGCTTGGAAGCGAGAGGGCGAATGTCGACACCGTCTTGACCAAGGGCAAGCGCAATAGTGAGATAAGTGGCGGGGTCGGACTCCTCAAAATCGGTTTGGCCGAGAGCGTCGCGAATGAGGTTGCGCGTTTCCATGGAAGAATCGACAGGAAAAAGCATGCTGGCGGCATCGAACTGGAAGACGTGATCGGTTTTCTCCTCAGTGAGAAGGGAGCGGATGCAGGAAACACCTTCGGGACCGGCGGCCTGAACCTGTTTCCAGAACGCGTCAATCTGCTTAGCCTTGGCGTCGAGTTGGGCTTCGTCGAGTTGGGAGAGATGGAAGCCGTAGGTCTTGGATTTTTCGGCGCGCAGATCAGCGCAGGTGGGAAGATGGTCCGGTGAGGGCATGGCGCGAGTTATGGATGGAGCCAAGGCGGCGGCGCACAGAATGGTTGGCAGCACAAAGCGAAAAGAGAGATTCCTCACTACGCAGACTCCGTTCGGAATGACAAGAGTATTTGTGAAGCGCCTACTGAACCTTGGTCATAGTAACACTGGAGGGAAAGAAGTGCCGGGTGACTCTGATGTGAGAATGAGTTGGTGATTGTCTGCACAGGCAAGAGTGCCTGTGCCACAAAGACTCGGGCGGCTTGGTCAGGGCCGCCCGGTTGGTTAGGAGAGAGTTCTTGTTTTTTCTATTTAGTGAAATCCAAGAAATTGCCTATTCGCGTGCGTCTCGCGTGATGATCTCGACGCTCTCCGGTGTCCAAATGGTTTGACGCAAGGATCGGGAAGTGGATAGCAGGAAACGGTGACGGATAAGAGTGATGCGATAGGTGGAAAGGCCGTCGAGAGAATGGAAGGAATAGACGGCGCTGGTTTTCTGGCTAGATTCGAGTTCGAGGGAGAGCGCGGCGGGTTCAAATCCCGCGAGGTCTGGAGAGACGCGGCGAAGCGTAGCGGCAGCGACGGATTGCGGATCGCGGCACCAGGAGTCGTGGCCGGCGTTGACCCAACGCTGCAGCGCTTCGACTTTGGCGCGGTCGACGGGGAATGTGAGGACGATGCGGTGGTCTTTCGGCGCGACAGGCGTGACGCGAAGGTCCATGGCGGAGGCGCCGAGGGTCCAGAGGAACAGGCTGAGGGTGACGCGAAAGATGACGGGGATGGTTGCGGTGAGGCTACGGCGTGAAGTGATGGCGTGCATGGTGACCTCCTGATCGGCGGATTGATGATGCAAGTTGCAGCAGAGTCCCTCGGGGGCTGAAGCCGTGCCTTGACGAAGAGAGCTTCCTCGCTGCGCTCGGAATGACAGACATTTGTTTTCGCGGGGATGGCGCGGGCCGCGGCGCTGGTTGGGGAAAACACCGAAGCGAAAAGAGGCAAGCGCGGCGGTGCTTGTCTTTTGGCTTGAGGGTGAATCGGCCAGCGACGCGGTCCGCGTCATCGCGGAGGACTCGGGGAAGAGGTAGTGCCGCAGCAGGAGCTTGGCCAGCTTTCTGCACGAGATGGTCGCGGTGAATCGAATGGAGAGTCATCTGCGCCTCCGGTGCGAATTCCTGGAACGGCACTAGCCGCTTCCCCGAAAACATTACGACCGCCCCAGGGGACGCGCGTCGCCTGGGAGTTCCAAGGTCAACGTGCGTTTGGGTTGGGTGCCAAGATGGGGCGCAGCATGCTGTGCCCCTACGCAGAAGCGTTGCGGGAGCATCACGGGCGCCTCGTGGAACGCTGTTGGGCGGTGGTGGAAGCTGCGGGCGATGGATCGTCGGGATCGGCGCCGGCGGAATTGTTGTTCTGGAAGGCGGAACGGAGCACGTCGGCGGCGAAGAAGTTTTTGCCGTCCATGGGAACCATCATGATCTGGAGCTTGTCGGAGAGACGCTCGGCGATAATTTTCTGGATGAGCAGGGGATTCTGCTTGAGGACCGCGGCTTCATACTTCATGCGCTCGGAGTCGGCGGCGGCGGTAACACGGATGCGGTTGGCGTCGGCTTCCGCGGTGACGCGAATGCGATTGGCTTCCGCATCGGCGAGATTTTTCTGGCGTTCGATTTCGGCCTTGCTGTCGATGATCTTGGCCTGCGCGGCAGCTTCGGCGTTTTGCAAAGTGGCTTCCTTGCGGGCTTCGGCTTCGAGCTTGGTCTGTTCAATCTGCTTCTGCTTTAAGGGCAGGGTGTACTGCATGGAATCGGATTCGGCTTTGGCTTGAAGGACGCGGACCTGAGCCTGGGCTTCGGCCTGTTTGATATCGCGCGCCTTTTGGGCGTCGGCTTCGAGTTCGGCGATTTTCACTTCCTTAGCCTTGATTTCTTGCTCGGTGCCGAGGCGTTCGTTTTCCTGTTCTTTCAGGAGCAAGCCTTCGAGGCCCTTGGCGTAATCGGGAGGAAGCTGAATGTCACGGAGAAGGACTTCGCGGACGAGGATGCCGTCGGAACCGAGACGGGTCTTGATGGCGTCAGCGGCTTGCGTGCGCAGTTCTTCGCGCTTGATGGCAAAAATCTCGCGGGTGACGTAGTTAGGAGCGAGTTGGCGGTAGATCGAGGAAACGACGGGAGCCACGACTTCTTCGCTGACGGGCTGGGGCAGATTTTGGTGAATGGCGGTGAGACGGGCGGGATCGAGACGATAGCGCACGGTGACGGCAAGGCCAAGGTTGAGGCCTTCGCGGGCCTGGACGGTGAGGACGTCATTGTTGTTTTTCGCGTTAGGAGCGGCGGAAGTGGAATAAACTTGCTCACGCGTGTCGTAGAGAACGATGTGATCGATCAGAGGGGTCTGCAGTTGAACACCGGGATATAACGTACCGGGGCGGACGCCGGAAAGCTGGCTGACGCGGATGCCAGCGAAGCCGTCGGGGACTACCGCGATGCTGAGAGAAAGAAGGATGGGGAGAATGCCCGCGAGAAGAAAATTGCGGGCGAGACTCCAGCGCACCGGACCGAAAGGGCGCGGCTGGATAGCCGCGGTTCCCTCCTCCGAGGATTGAGATAAAAGCCAGCGCAAACGCGTGGCGATGTAGACATCGTAAGCGACGACGGCGGCAGCGCTGCCGAAGAGCCCGATGCCGGCAATCATGAGTAAGAGCTTTAGAGCGAGCATGACGTTTTCCTTTCTCTCCTTACCGGCCGTAGCGACCGGGTACAGCACTCCCGGCTTGCGTTCGCCAGGAATTTCTTCTTGCAGAAACAGCGCGCTCGCAGACTCGCGCTGGCCGGTCCCTTCCTTCGTCAGGGCAGGCTAAAGACCGGCCGCTACATGAGCTTCGCCTTTGCGTAGGCGCGGGCGACCATTGCGGTGCCGCGTTCCATTGGGGGCGCGGGGATGCGGCGTGAGGCTGTAGCCGGTTGCATCAGCGCGAAGACGCCGCGAAGCAGGAGCGCTTGCAATACGAGAGCGGCAAAGAGCGCGAGGATGGTGGTCATGGCGATGGCGGCGAATCCGATGAATGTTTGCATGTGTGTTCTCCTTGGTCGGGCTGGAAAGTTTTTCTAGCGGTCCCCCTGCTGTTCGGATTGCGGTTCGTGCGCTGCCGGAACGACGTTGCTGGCTTGCAATGTTTCGTGAGTTTCGGCGTTGGGCAGAATTGCCGGGCCGAAGAGGCGCGCGGTTTCGTCGGTGCGTTCCGCGATGAGAGAGACGCGATCGCCAACTTGGACGCGGGCGAAAAGATCTTCGATATCGTGATTGCGGAGGCGGATGCAGCCGTGGGAAGCGTTCTTGCCGACGGAGTCGGGACGATTGGTGCCGTGAATGCCAAAGCCCTTAACGTTGAGACCGATCCAGCGTGGGCCCAAAGGATTATTGGCGCCGGGGCCGATGACAACTCCGGGGCGGTAGTAGTTGGGATTTGCCAGGCGCTGCGCGATCTGAAACTCGCCGGAGGGGCTGGGGGTGATGGAGGCGCCGACGGCGACGTCGTAGGTCTTGATGACGCGATCGCCTTCGAGGAGCGCGAGCTTGTGGTCGGGGAAGCTGACGACAATGCGACGCGCAGGATGTGCCGTGGATTTGGTTGCGTTGGTGGTTGGAGTCTGCGCCACGATTGTGTTGGCGCAGAGAGTGAAAGCCGCAAACACGAGAACCGCGGAAGTGAACTGGGGCTTGCGATTAAGGGGGGCTGAGTTGGCTGGCCGGTTCATGTGTGTGCTCCCTTTCGGCTTGCGTATAGGGGAGTGGCACAGCGGGGCCCAATTTTAGGGCGCTGATAATTAATGACTTACACGTGATCAATGGGGAACGTTCGTGGGCGGCGGGACACGGCGTGTTTGGGAGGACGCGGGGAAGGGTGGCAAGACGTTAGATCAAAGAGGGTTCCTCACTCCGAAGACTACGTTCGGAATGACACTTTTACTTTCTTGGGAGGCAAGACGCACCGGCTGAGGACCTTCGTCGAATACTGCGCTGCTCAGGATGACAGGCCGGTTTCAATGGATGGAATCAGAGAGGGGCGAGGTGGAAGGAGAAGATGTCGAGATTGGGAGGTTGTTTGCCGAGCTGGCGGAGCATGGAGAGCACCTGGCCGCGGTGAAGCGTGGAGTGATTGACGGAATGGAGGAGAAGTTTCCAGATGGGGATGCTGCAGTCGACGCCGCGAAGTTCGGCGGTGAGATCGGCTTCGGGCAAGGCTTCAAGATAGTGTTGCAGGCCGTCGTAAACGGCAGGCCAATCTTTCTGAAGCGCGGGCAGATCGGGTTCGGGAGGAGGATCGCAAAAGAGACGCTGGTTGCCAATTTCGACCAGAGGCGGCATGGCGTTGGCGTGGAGGCGCTTCAGCCAGACACGTTCGGCGTAATAGATGTGGCGGAGCGTGCGGAGGATGGTGGAGTGGGAAGAGCCGAGTTCGCGATTCAGTTCGTCGGAGGTGAGCGAGGCGCAGGTGTTCAGCAGGAGTTGATTGGCCCACGCGGAATAGGCGAGTTGATGTCGGAGCGATTGTTTGTGGAGCGACATAACGGGGAGTATAGCGAGGATCGAGGTGACCTGACAGGCTGCGGAAGAAATTCAATTCCGTGTTATCTGGACGAAAATGGGAAACCGGCTTGCGGAAAAGATCCCAAGAAAAAGCAGGTTCCTCGGGCAAACACCGCCCTCGGAATGACAATTTTTGTGATTTTTGCTGAGGTCGCGCACGCCTCACTGATTCTGCGCTGAAGCGGCACTGCTGAAGCCGTGCCCTGACGAAGACGGGATTTTGCGGATGCGGGGTTGGGGAGGTAGTCTAAATAGCTAAGCAGTCAGAGCGTGAGGCTAGTCTTTCATGGCGCAAACACAAGGGATTCGCATTGGGCGAATCTTGGGCATTCCGATCTATCTGGATTTCAGTTGGATATTGATATTCGCGTTGGTGACGGTGTCGCTGTCCTCGAACTTCCAAACACAATTTTCCCGTGGCGGCCAGACAGAGCAGTGGGGCTTGGCGGTAGGGTTGGGAGTGCTGACGAGTTTGCTTTTTTTCTCTTCGGTGGTGTTTCACGAACTGGCGCATAGCGTGGTGGCGCAACATTACAAGATCAAAGTTATTTCGATCACGCTGTTTCTGTTCGGCGGGTTAGCGCGGATCGGCCGGGAACCCACGAAAGCGATGCAGGAGTTCAATATCGCGATCGCCGGACCGATCGCGAGCGCGTTTCTGGCGGCAGTGTTCTTTGGCGTGACGGTGGTGTTTCAGGAGAACGCCACGGTGAAGGCGGTGACCGATCCGTTGTGGTCGGCCAACCTGGCGCTGGCGTTGTTTAACCTGTTACCGGGATTTCCACTGGATGGCGGGCGAATCTTCCGGGCGATGGTGTGGGGCGCGACGAAGGATTTTGGACGGGCTACGCGGGTGGCGGCGGCCAGCGGGAAACTGATCGCGTACGTGATGATCGGATTTGGGATTTACGCAGCGTTGGCGGGAAGCAAGGGCGGGCCGATAGTGGAGTCCATCGGGCGCTGGAACGCGATTTGGTTGGCGTTTATCGGGTGGTTTTTGCTAACGGCCGCGCAGGCGAGTGTGAGCCAGTTGACGATTCGCGAGACGCTGACCGGATTGCGTGCGGCGGATGTGATGAGCCACGAAGTGCCGACAATTCCGGGGAACATGAGCCTGGAAGAATACAGCGGCGAAGTGCTGCGGACGGGACGGCGGATTCACATCGTGACTATGGACGACCGTCTGGTCGGGCTGATGAACGTGGCGGCGTTGAATCAGGTGCCGCGGGATGAGTGGGGGCTGAACTCGGTGCAAGCGGTGATGGTACCGCGGGAAAATATTTTGTGGGCGTCGCCGGAAGAGCCGTTGCCACGATTGCTGGAGCGGTTGATGGGCGCGGACGTGAATCAGATGCCGGTGGTGCGGCACACAGAGGATGGGTCGGCACACATTATTGGGATGGTGACGCGAGACGCGATTTTGAGGGTGATCCAGACGCGGAGCGAGTTGGGCGCGGCGTTGAGTGGGCGGTAGAGGCGAGGAAGCCGACAGTCGTTAGTCGACAGCCGACAGTGACTTGAGTAATCGGCAATGGAGTCGCGGTGAGACGCGGAGATCGAAGAGGGGTTCCTCACTTCGCGGACTGCGTTCGGAATGACATCTCTTTTTTGTTGGGAGCCAAGATGTAAGGGTTGCCGTTCCCTCGTTCTTCGGAATAAACCTTCGCCGCATCCGCCTACGCGCTTTGCGCAACTCCTCAGGATCGCAGCTTACGTTTTCCTTGGTGAAGGCGCCCGCTTCAGAAGGCGGCCGCTACATAGGCTGCGGAATGTCCAGAGTAAATCGAAACTACGGGCGGGTGGCGCTTACGCGGAAGGCGCCGGGGCGAATGTCTAAGGCCACATTGGAAAAACCGGCATTGGTGAGGCGCGGAACTACGGTGGCAGGCGACACTGGCGTGTAGGTGCTGCGGGCGTGAAGGATGGGATGCAACCAAAGATGTGTAATGTCGAAGGCGAGGAAGAGACCACCGGGACGCAGGATGCGGAAGACTTCAGCGAACATTTGGTCCTGGAGTTGGAGCGATTTAAGGTGATGCAGCATCAGGATGGAGACGACGGACGAGAAGGTTTCCGCCGCAAAAGGAAGCTGAGAAGCGTCGCCGCATACCGCAGTGGTAGACCCACCGTTGTTTCGAAGCTTCAGTTTACGAATTGAGCGGAGATCGTAGTCCAGAGAAGTGATGCGCGCGACGCGGGCTTGCAGATGCGAGGTGGCGGCGCCGTAGCCTGCACCAATTTCGAGAAGATGATCACCGAGTTGCGCGCCAGAAAGCATGCGGGGCAGAAAATGGCGGTTGGAGAAATAGCGCCAGAAAGAAGAGGAGCAGAAAAGATGTTCGGCGGTGTTCATTTGAGCGCACGGCAGGTAATCAGTGTAGCGCAGAGGGATTGACAAGTTAACTCTACCTATATAGAGTTATGGCATGGGAATACGATTGCGCGTTTCGCGACAAACCTTTGCGGTGCTGGAAGCGTTGCTGGATCAGCCGACGCAGTGGCACCACGGCTATGCGCTGAGCCAACAAACGGAGCTGGCTTCAGGGACGCTTTATCCCATCCTGATGCGATTGGAGAAGGCAGGATGGCTGGAAACCAAGTGGGAAGAAGCTCCGGTTCCAGGGCGGCCGCCGCGACATTTTTACCGCTTGGGCGGAAATGGGCGGGAGTGGGCACGAGAAGAGTTGCGGGCGGCGCAGACCAGCAAGTTCTGGAAGCCCGCGCACGGAAAGGCATAACCATGGCCACGATGCGCAATTCCCTGCTGTCGCGCGTGGCGGTGCAGTCGATGACCTGGGCGGTGCGGGTGTGGCCGGAAAGTTCGCGAGAGTGGGGCATGGCAGTGTTGGGGGAGATGGGAGAGATTACGGAGCTCGGAGCGGCGTTGAGCTGGGCTGCGGGCGGGATGTTGCTTTTCTTGCGGGCGATGCTCGCGCAATTTTTGCAATGGATGAAATTGCCGGTGGGCAGCGGGTTTTCTGGAGCTGTGCTGCCGAGCCCGGGAAATGGACCGCAGTTTCCCAAACATTCGCGGTTGGCGACGGCGGTGGTGCTGCTGGCTTCGGTGACGCTGTTGTTTTTGCCGATGGGACGGGAAGCGGCCGGAACGGTGGAGGCCAGTTGGCGCGGATTCCTGCCTTCGCAGGGAGACCAGCGGGAATTGGAAAGGGTTGCAGCGCGAGCAGAGAAGGAAAAGGACGCGCGGACGCTGGCATTTGTTGCGCTAACGCATCCCGACGCGGATCGAGGTGCGCACTTTGCAGATCAGGCGGTAACGCTGGATCCGAGTTTGACGTGGATTTATGCGAGCCGCTACTCGTATCGCGGTCACGGGACGCCGATGGTGAGCGCGGAACGATTGAAGGAACTGAAGAAGTACGATCCCGACAATGCCGAGGTCTATTTGATTAGTGCTTTCGTTGCCGGGGAACTCGTGATTGAGAATGCGGTCAGCAAGAAAAGTACGGGATGGGAACCGTTAGCGGACAAGTTGGCGAGGAATGGCGAGTGGATGAAAGACATGGAGGCGGCTTTCCGCGCGCCGAAGTACGACAACTATTTTGAACGGCATCAGGAATTGGCGAGGGAAGGCTGGAAGAAAGCGCCGGGGATATCGCCCGGAGTGATTGCGATCGGCCTGTGGGCTCACGGCATTCCCAATATGCTGCAAATCCAGACCTACGCAGAAATTAGGGTAAAAGAGGCACTGGAAACCGGGGCTGCGGGGAATATCCAGGACGCGGAGTCGACGCTGGCGGAAGTGACTGGATTGGGCCAGCGAATCAGCGGTGCGGGGACGATACCTTTTGAGCGAGTGGTTGGACTGGGATTGATGAAGCGCGGGATGGAGGGCTACGAAAAGCTGTATCGCGCCAGCGGTCGCACGAAGGAAGCCGATGAGGTGCGGGAACAGTTGGGCGAGGTGGAGAGTTCGATGGAAGCGCGGATCCATTCGTACATCGGATGGCGTGAAGGGATTGTGCAGGGATTGCGGTGGAAGGCGGTGCTGTTCCAAGGGGCGGCGATGTTGTCGCTGCTGCTGGCGATGGCGATTGGGTTGAGTCT
Organism: Verrucomicrobiia bacterium; assembly: GCA_035506955.1. Lineage (GTDB taxonomy): Bacteria > Acidobacteriota > Terriglobia > Acidiferrales > UBA7541 > Acidiferrum. Next base: position 101,992 of record DATJOO010000042.1, on the reverse strand, counting down.
GGTGGTGATAGAGACGAGTGCGGCTATCGGAAGAAAAGGCTCGGGCTGGTTGAGACGCGCGATCTGCGAGTTCATCGATTACGGGCCGGTGGCGCTTTTGGTGACGAGCGCGATTTTCCTATGGAGTTCCCGCCCCATCGCAGCAGTTTTCGAGCAGTATCGGAGTGGCGAACTCAAACAGGGCGAGGCGCTAGGGTTCTTTTGGGAATTCTTTACGCTGGGGACGCTCAGCCCGGCGCCGTATTTTAGTGAGCCTTATCATGAATGGTTGTTGGCGACGATTGTGTTGGTGGGGCTTGGTGTGTTCGTGGTAGTACGAGCATTGTTGCGTCCGAGGGCGCATGAGGCGGGCGGTGAGCGGGCTTAGTGGAAGAGGGGGCGGAGGCGGCGTAAGGCGGAGGCGTATTGGTCGGCGTTGTAGGCGGAGGGATTTTCTAATTGCTGAAAGAGGGCGTTGATGGCGGCGCGAATTTCGGGGTCGTTGGCAGGCTTGGCTTTTTTGCTGTAGGCGATGTAGAGGGAATCGACGGCCATGGTGGCTTGTTCGGCGGCGCGCTCGTCGGCAAGAGAGATGGCTTCGGCATCATCGGTGATGCGCTGAAGCGTGCGCAGGGTGAGGGCCTGATCGTAAGACAGGGTGGCGAGCCGGTCGGCGATTTTTTGGGCGAGAGGCGCGGCGGCTGAAGCGGCGTTGGCTACAGTGGCGCGGTCGGGATTGAGCTTGCTCATTTCGGTGGAGACGGCCAGCAACTGACGCGCGAGATCCTGAGCGCAGGCGGGATCGACCTGATCGGCTAAATCACGAAAAACTACATAGCGTGAAGCGTTCCAGGGAGGATCGCCGGGACGGCGGCCAGGGTAGCCGTGTTGCTGGCGCCAACTGTCCTTGGCGGGAGCGAGCGAATGGTGGCAGGCGAAACAGGATTGCTCGGCGTACTCGGGCCAAACGTCTTTTTTGTCGGCACGCTGATGATTGGCGCGCCAGGCGAGGCGGTCCATGGAAGCGCGCAGTTGCACAGCCTGGCCGGTGGCCCAATCGCGCACGCCGGACCAGGCGGCATCTACGACAGGTTTGCCGGCAGCAGATTCGCGAGGAACCTTCCAGTGGCGGGGCATGACCGCGGAAAACGAATCCAATTCGAAATACAAATCGGGATGGCCGGCAGCGATCATTTCGTGGTCGACGAATTTTTCTTTCGTGCCGAGATGACATTCGAGGCAAAGATTGCTGCGTTGGATGATGTTGCGAGTGTCACGCATGCCGAGCGCAACGGATTTTTCGTGGGGCCAATCGCGAGTGGTATGCGGGCCGAGCCAAGCGGAAGCGGGGCCGTGGCAGGACTCGCAGGAAACGCCTTCGGAAATTTCGAAGGGACGGCCGCGCTGTTCGGGAGTGGTGTAGAGGGCGTGGCAGGCAAGGCACTTGGGCGCGTCTTCGGCTTTGTCGCCGAGTTGGAGGATACGAGCCATACGTTCGCCGATTTCGCCGGTAAGAACCTGGTAGGAGCGGCTGTGTTTGTCTTGCAGGATCCAGGTGGAATATTCGTTTTGGAGGATTCGGCTGCCGTCGACGGGCTTGACGCTGCCGTGGCAACTGGTGGCGGCACAAGAGCCCGGGCCGATATATTTGATGGGCGCGTTGGAATCCTTGGCGGTGGATGCGGAGGTGGAAGAAATAAGGAACACAGCGACACAGAGAAGCGCGAGGCGGGAGAGATTGTATTTGCGAAGCAGCATGGAGCGAGAGAGAAAGGTTCTTTTAGCTTATAGCGTTGGGAAGCGCGGCAAGTCAACGAAATGGATGGGATTTCGGCCGGGGATTGTGCGAAAAGACAACGGGCGCGGAATTAGCAGCGGCGGGAAAGACGGGAGTGTGCGGAAATAGGGAGAATCCGTGAAGTCACCGGCGTTTGCCCCGGAGGCGCTCATTCGCGAGACATTCCGCCGTGATTTTTGACGAATTGCGTGCCATCCAACTGCGCTGCGGGTATCTGCCCAAAGCAGAGTTAGAAAACCTTTCCACGCGCAGCCAGATCCCGCTGTATCAGATCCACAGCGTAGCCAGCTTCTATCCCCATTTTTATTTGAGTCCACCGAGCCGGGCGGAAGTGCTGGTATGCGCGGACATGAGTTGCCGGCTGAATGGGGCATGTGCGGTGCGTGCAGAGTTGGTCGAGCGGTTTGCGGGCACACGGGCGGAGGATGTGCGCATTCGGGAAGTGAGCTGCTTGGGGCGTTGCGACCGGGCGCCTGCAGTGGCGGTGAACGATGCGATTTTCGAGAGTGTGTCGGCGGAGCAGGTGGAGCAGTTGGCGCGGCGCGTGGTGCGCGGGGAAGAGTTGCACGCGGAGCATCCAGAGACCGCGCGAGTGGCGTGCGCTTCGGACCCGTATGGAGAAGGCGAGCAGTATGGCGCGGTGCGCCAATTGACGAGTTCACGGGATTTCGATTTTGTGTTGGCGACGATGAAGGATGCGGAATTGCGTGGGATGGGCGGGGCGGGATTTCCGGCGTGGATGAAATGGGATTTGGTGCGGAAACAGGTGGACCCGCAGAAATATGTGGTGTGCAACGCGGACGAGAGCGAACCGGGAACGATTAAGGATCGCTTCATTCTGAGTCATCTGCCGCACCTAGTGGTAGAGGGAATGATCATCGCGGGGCTCGTGACTGGCGCGAAAAAAGGGATTTTGTACATCCGGCACGAATATCCGTTGCAAGAAGAGATTTTTGGCGAAGAGATTCGGAGATGCATGAAGGCGGGATTGCTGGGAAAAAAGATTTTGGGAAGTGAGTTGGAGTTCACCGTGGAAGTGTTTGTGAGTCCCGGTGGATACATCTGCGGGGAAGAGAGCGCGCTGCTAGAGGCGATTGAAGGACACCGCGCGGAACCGAGGAATAAGCCGCCATTTCCGGGCGTGGCGGGCTTATGGCAGAAGCCGACGGTGATCAACAACGTGGAAACGTTTGCGAACGTACCCCAGATCTTGATGCGCGGAGCCGACTGGTACAAGAGCGCGGGCGTGGGCGGATCGCGAGGGTTGAAATTTGTGGGGGTGAGCGGCCACGTGGTACTGCCGGGGGTTTACGAAGTGCCCATGGGCACACCGATGCGCGAGGTGATCTATGGGAAGGCGGCAGGAATTCGCGGGGGACGGACGCTGAAGGCGTTTGCGCCATCGGGGCCATCGTCGGGGTATTTGCCGGCGTCGCTGGTGGACGTGCCACTGGATTTCAAGGCACTCGCGGAAGCGGGGTCGATGCTAGGGTCGGGTGCGATTGTGGTGTGCGACGACAGGACGTGCATGTTGGATATGGCGCTGACGGCAGTGAAATTTTATCGCAATGAATCGTGCGGAAAATGCGTGCCGTGCCGGATGGGTTCGCAAAAGATGGTGGAGCTATTGACGCGGTGGGCGCGCGGAGGGTCGAGCGAAGCGGATTACCGGGCGGATCTGGGATTGATCGAGGAATTGTCGCAAGCGATGAGCCTGACTTCGATCTGCGGACTGGGGCAGATTGTGCCAGCGCCGGTGCAGAGCGTGTTGAAACATTTTCGGGCGGAGATGGATGCGCATGTGCTGCGCGGGGAGTGTCCTAGCGGGATTTGTTTCTCGGCGGCGGGGCGGATGCCGGAGAGGGAGCGGATGGGAATCAAGGCAGTGATGAGTGACTAGTGGCGAGTGGCGAACAAAAAGAGTTAACGCCGAGTTAGCAGAGAGAAAACACAGAGGTCGCGGAGGCTTGCAGGCACGTGGATATGAGCGCGGCAGAGACAGTGTTAATTGAGGTGACGATTGATGGGCGGGCGGTGCGTGTGGCGGCGGGCACGACCGTTTACGATGCTGCGCGGGTGAATGGAATCGCGATACCGACGTTGTGTCACCTGCAGAGCCAGACGCCGGTGGGGGTGTGCCGGTTGTGTGTGGTGGACACGGGAGCGCGGGTGTTGAGCGCGGCGTGCGTGCGCCCGGTTGAGCCAGGCATGAAGGTGAGCACGACTTCGGAGAAAGTGCTTGCGGCGCGGAAAACGCTGCTCGAATTGCTGATGGCGGACCATCCATCACCTTGCGCGCGGCAGCAGCATTCCGGCGATTGCGAACTGGAAACGCTGGCGAAGCAGGCGGGTGTGGGGGCTTCGCGTTTTCCAAAGCGATCGACTTCGCGGGGAGTGGACGATTCGTCGCGGACAATTGCCGTGGATCACGATGCGTGCATTTTGTGCGACCGGTGCATTCGGGGCTGCGATGAGATCAAGAGCAATTTCGTACTGGGACGGGCGGGTAAGGGCTATGCGGCGGGGATTGCGTTTGACTTGAATGCGCCCATGGGGGATTCCACGTGCATTTCGTGCGGGGAATGCATGGTGTCTTGCCCAACGGGGGCGCTGACGAACAAGAGCGTGGTGGGCACAACAATCGCCGCAGGCGCGGATACACAAACGTTGACGGCGGAGGAACTGCACCGATTGCCGGTATTCGCGGGGGTATCGGGAACATTTCTGGAGTTGAATCGCGGGGCTATCGTGAAGCGGCACTTCCGGAAGGGCGAGGTGATCTGCCGCGAAGGCGAGTTTGGGTCGACGGCGTTTTTCATAGTGGAAGGCCAGGCGCAGGTAGCAATTGCGACGCCGATTGCGCACGTTAAGACGCAAGGCGGCGCACAGGGATTTTTCAAACGATTGACGAGCGTGCTGGTGGGACGCGAGCAGGACAAGCGCGAGGAAGAGGCACGAGACCGAACGATCCCGATCGACGCGTCGGTGGACTTGTCCTATGGAAATCCAGTGGCGGAACTGGGCCCGGGAGATTTGTTTGGCGAAATGACGTGTATGAATTTTTATCCGCGATCCGCGACGGTGCAGGCGAAGACGGATGTCGTAGCGTTCGAAATGTTGCGGAACGTGCTCGACATCATGATGAAGAACAAAACATTTCGCGCGCAGTTGGATGAAACCTACCGGCGGAGGGCGCTGAAAACGCACTTGCGTGGCGTGCCCATGTTTGCGGGGCTGTCGCCGGATTTCATCGAGCATTTGAAGAGCAACGTGGAACTGGTGCAGTACGCCCCGGGGCAAGTGATTACGCAGCAGGGTGAGACGGCAGACAGTTTTTATCTGGTGCGCATCGGGTTCGTGAAGATTTCGGAGGAGTACCCGGGCGGAGAATTAGTGCTGGCGTACCTTTCGCGGGGGGACTATTTCGGCGAAATCGGGATGCTGGGCGGCGGAGTGCGTACAGCGAGTTGCACGGCGCTGGACCATGTGGAACTTGTAAGAATTTCTGGGGACGATTTCCGAGAGATGGTGGCGCGATTCCCCGGGGTGCGCGGCGGACTGGAGGCGGTGGCGGCCGAGCGGCAGGCAGCGAACGCGCAGCGGATGCGGTTGGTGCAGAGCGTGCCGCTGGAGCAGTTTTTGTCGCAAGGGTTGATGGAGGCGCAGAGCCTGCTGGTGCTGGACTTGCAAAAATGCACGAGGTGCGATGCATGCGTAGAGGCTTGCGCCGATGCCCATGATGGGGTGACACGTCTGGTGCGGGAGGGATTGCGCTTCGAGAATTTTCTAGTGGCTACGTCGTGCCGGCAGTGCCGGGATCCGCTGTGCATGGTGGGTTGTCCCGTGGGAGCGATCCGGCGGCGCAATTCGTTGGAAGTGATCATCGAGGACTGGTGCATAGGGTGCGGGTTGTGCGCGCGGAATTGCCCGTACGGAAACATCAATCTACATCCGTTTGAAGTGCGCGTGGAGGATTTGTTGAATCCGGGACGAAAGAAGGCGGTGGTGGTACAGCAGAAGGCGACGTCGTGCGACCTGTGCACGCACTTAAAGGAGCCGAGTTGCGTGTATGCGTGCCCGCATGATGCGGCGCATCGAGTGGATCCGAGAACATTCTTTGTGGGAGCAGGGTGGAAAAGTTAGAGAGTGAAAGAGTGTGAGAGTTTAAGAGTGAAAGAGCGGCGATGAGGATGGATCGGACACAACGCGGGTGGCTGTTGGCGTCGCTGAGTATTTTAGCGGCGAGCACGGTGGCGTATGTGGTGTATGCGGAGCGGGCGACTGCGGGACCGCGCGGCGGAAGCGCGATGGGTGTGCTGTTCGGGATTGTGGGATTCGGATTCATGATTTTTGCCGCGCTACTAGGGGCGCGAAAGCGCGTGCCGACGTGGAGGCTGGGGCGAGCGCAGGCGTGGATGCGTGGGCATTTGTGGCTAGGGCTGTTGAGCCTGCCAATTATTTTGTTTCATGGCGGATTTCATTTTGGCGGAGCGCTGACGCGTGTGCTGATGTGGCTGCTTATCATTACGGTGGCGAGCGGAGTGCTTGGGGCTGTGCTGCAGCATTATGTGCCGCGCATGATGACGTCGGAGGTTCCGCTGGAAACCATTTACGCGGAAATTGGAAACGTGCAGAAGCTGTTGCAGGACGAGGCGGACCGCGCAGTGGAAGCGTTGTGCGGCGGGATAGGGCTAAAGAGAGAAGCGGCAGAAGGACAACGCGCAGGCGGATTCACGGCACTGCGGCCGATTGCGGCGACGGTGGCGCCATTGCGCACGTCGTCAGCGGTCAGCGCAGGAGCAAGCGGGGCCGTAGCGCAGATGACCGAGACGATTTTGCTGAGCGAAGCGGAGAGCGCGCCACTGAAGAAATTCTATGTAGAAGAGATGCGCGTTTACCTGGAGCGACCCGGCATGCGAGGGCAGCGGCTGGGTGATGCGGAGAAGGCTCGGTCAGCCTTTGCGGGGCTGAAGACGCTGCTGCCGGCGACGGCACATCCGGTGTTGGCTGATCTGGAAGAGATGTGTGATGAGTCTCGACAGTTGGTGAGGCAGGAACGGCTGCACCGCTGGCTGCATGGGTGGTTGCTGGTGCATATACCGCTGTCGTTGGCGCTGATCGTGTTGGGGATGATTCACGCGGTGGTGGCGCTCAAATATTAAGAAAAAGGCTCAACGCAGAGGACACAGAGGGGCAGAGCTAACGGAGACGGCGTGGCGCGGACGAGAACAACGAAGAAGCTGGCGCAACGGGTCGACCTGAATTATTTCAATAGGTCGACGGCGTTTAAACGCGCGAAGGTGTGGCTTAGCGTGCTGGTGCCACTGCTGGCCGTGGGCTGGATTGTGTGGCGGGGAGTAGCGGGCGACTCGCGGGTGTATTCGAGTGGACGGATGAGCGAGGCGCACGCGGTGCTGGAGCGGCAGTGTGCCGCGTGTCACGTGAAAAAGGCCGGGCAGTTTTCTTCGAACGCGGCGGACAGCGCGTGCCTGGCTTGTCACGATGGACCGGCGCATCACGGGGATGCGGTTGCCGCACAGGTTCCCCATTGCGCGGAGTGCCATGCCGAACACCGCGGGCGCGTCGACATCTCCGCAGTGAGTGATGGGCTTTGCACAGGCTGCCACGCAAATCTGAAAGTGCAGATTGGCGTTTCGGCTGCAGGACCCACGTTTCACGAGACGCATATCCGCAGCTTTGAGCAGGGCCATCCTGAATTCGCGGCGACGCAATCGGTGGACGGATACCCTGCGCGCGATCCCGGGACGATCAAGGTAAATCACGCAATTCACATGAAGCCTATTCGCCGCGGACCCAATGGTCCGGAGGTGCAACTCGTGTGCCGCGATTGCCACCGTCTTCAGGCGGACTCCGCGGTGGTCTATTCCAACAATTCCAATCCGACAGTGCCGCCGACAAATTGGATGTACGCAGGTCTTCCGTACCTGGCCGATAAGCCGACCTATTCCCTACGCGATCCGGATCTCTTGCTTCCCGTATTTGTGCTTCAGCCATACCGGCCGCCCACGGGTCGCGAGACTATGGCGCCGGTGTCGTTTGCGAAAGCTTGCGCGGGGTGTCATTCATTGACGTTCGACAAGCGATTTGAGATAGGGGCGCCGCACGATAAGCCGGAAGTGGTGCACGCTTATCTGGTGAAACAGTTTCAGGGATACATCGCGGCGCATCCGGGTGAAGTGCGCGTGGCGCGCGACCCGAAACGTGATCTGACGGGCCAGCCGATTCCACCGGATGTGCGGGTGCTGACTCCGACGCAGTGGGCGGAAGCACGGACCGCAGATGCGGAAGAACTGCTGTGGAGGAAGACGTGTAAGCAGTGTCATGAGTTGCGCATGACGTCGGCAGCATTACCTGAGGTGGTGGCGAACTACAGCAAGTGGAGATTGCCGAAAATGCCACGGGCAACATTCAGTCATGATGCACATCGCAGCTTTGCGTGTACCGGTTGCCACTCGAAAGTGTTAACCAGCACAGAACCGATGGACATCTTGCTGCCGGGAATTGCGACGTGCAAAGTGTGTCATGCACCAGGACCGCAGCATGCAGAATCGCGGTGTTTTGAGTGCCACACGTATCATGATTGGTCAGAGAGGAAGGAAGTGCGGGCGGCGTTTGTGCTGCCGGGATTAGCGGCTGGCGGGAAGTCGGTTGGACGGAAGGCTGGTTGGTGATGTTGAAGTTGAGGTTCCCTCGTCCTCGGGATAAACCTTCTCGCCTTTCTAACAAAAGCGTGCAGGAACGCTCGTCAAAATGACAAAACGAATCGGTCAGGGAAGCTTTCTCGCGTCGACGGAAAGCAGGTTCTTCGCTGCGCCTGCTTGCCGCAGGCAGGCTCGGAATAACAAATTTCGGGGAGAGCGGGGAGCGGAGGTCGCAGACCGTTCACCATAGCCATCAGGTGCGGACGCGGTAGGATGAGCAGGCGTGAAATGAAGCGTCCGAGAAGCAACATGAAACGGGGGAGGAAGAGATGAAGGGGCACCTCGCAGCGGTATTGACGGTATTTTGTTCCGCACTGACGTGTGGCGCAACATTTTTGCTGGCACTGTACAGACAGTTGGCGTTGGTGGAAGTGGCCGCGTGCATTGTGCTGGGAGTGGAATTGTATTTTCTGAGTTCGACTATTGGGGACTGGATCGAAACAAAAATGGAGCCAAGCAAAACGCGAAAATGGATTGCGATGGGATTAGCAGGAGCAGTGGTTTGCTATTTTCTGATAGCGAGATTGTGGAATCGAAGTGTGGCAGGTTGAAAGTGAGGGGCAGTGCGGTGTTGGCGCGAAAACAGAGGAGCCGGAGTTGGCACACATGTGATGGGTCACCTGACCCAAAGTGGGTGAGCCAAGTAGCGCAAAGAGCTTGCCAGCTTCTCTAACTCTAACATCACCAATGAGTTAAAAGGTGGTCGCATGGCATGAGACATGCGCATATAGAAGATGGAGGCATAAAGCTATGGCTCCGTCCATCCATATCGAAGCACCTCCCGAGCAAGAAATCCAACCGGGAGAACAAGCAGAGAAAAAAGTAGAGAAGGAGAAGTTCTTAGCAGAAAAAAAGCCGACGATGGCCGCGCATCCGATGGAGGGTTCGTTTCAATCCTCGATGCTGGAATACAACCGGATGAGAGGCGGCTCGCGGCTGGCGCATACATTGATCAGCTTGGCGGTAAACGCAAGTTTGCTGATCACGCCGATTTTTCTGGGACTGTATTTTACCGATTCGATCGATCTGAAAGGGTTCGCGTCGACGTTTTTGGTTGCGCCGCCACCCCCACCGCCACCACCACCAGCAGCAGCGCCGGTCATCAAGGTCGCTCCGGTGCATCGAGTGTTTGAGAACTCGGGGAAGTTAGTGGCACCGACGGTGATACCGAAGCAAATCCAGATGTTGAAAGAAGCACCGATTCCGGATGTGGAAGGAACGGGCGGAGTGCCCGGTGGCGTGCCTGGTGGAGTCGCTGGAGGCAGTATGGGCGGCGTACTGGGTGGAGTGATCGGTGGAACGGGGATGGTGCCGGCTCCGATTGCGCCGAAAGAGAGAGGGCCGAAAGCGCCCGTACGTGTGGGCGGACGTGTGAAACAGCCGACGCTCATCACGCGGGTGGAACCACGCTACCCACCGTTAGCGGTGCAAACGCACATGACCGGCATAGTGGTAATCGACGCGATCATCGACGAGCACGGAAATGTGGTGGAAGCCAAAGTGTTGTCGGGGCCGCCCTTGTTGATTCAGGCAGCGCTGGATGCAGTGCGGCAGTGGAAGTATGAGCCGACGTATTTAAATGATGAGCCGGTGCCGGTGCAGTTGAGTGTAAACGTACAGTTCCGGCTGCAGAGCGCGCCGTAAATTCATCGAAGTTGGGCGGAGGGCGGAACAGCGCGGTAAGCTGTTCCGCCTTTTGTCGTTTTATGTTCATCGCAGATACCAAGTTTGGCGAAACTTCAGGGCTCTTTGGAATTTGGGTGATCGTGCGGACATGGGGCACAGCATGCTGCGCCCCTACGACAAAGGCCAGCGGCGTAAAGCCGCCCGACTCAGAAGGCGGCCGGTACAAAAGCAAAGAAACACAGGCTGAAGCCTGGCTACTTGGCGTCAGGGCTGCGCGGCGTGGGCGGGCTGATCAAGATATTTGATCAGCAGGGCTTCGTTGCCCTTCTCGTTGTAAATCAAGTCGTCGACCAGTTTCTTGGTCATCAGGATACCGAAGCCGCCGGGACGCATGTTGCGTTTTTCGCGCTCCTCCATGTGGCGGAAGGGATCATCGGGAGGATTGTCGAGAGCGGCGTGTTTCAGTTCGTCGAGCGAAAAGCCGGTGCCCGGGTCTTTCACTTTGCAAAGGACCATGCGCTTGGTGCGGACATAAGAAACTTCGACGTGTTTTGAGGGATCGAAGTTGCCACCGTGCTCCATGGCGTTCAGCAGAATTTCGCGGAAGGCGGTGGCGACTTCTTCGGTTTCGGCGTCAGGAAGACCGGAAGACTCGCGATAGAACTGCACCAGACGATTGGCGGTAACCACATCGCAGCGAACGCAGAGACGCACCCAGTTGGGAGTAGCAGAGAGAACATCGATACCGTCATCCCAGAAGGGCTCGTTCATGGCGATGCGAATCATCTCGGCGAAGCGTTCCGTGGAAAAGGGGCGAGCAAAATAGCTGAAGGCGCGGGCCTGGATGGAATCGAGAACATCGCCGGGAGTGAATTCGTCTGTGAGAATAATCAGACGGGTGTGCGGGCGAACCAAGCGCAAGCGGCGGAGCAATTCGAGATCTTCTTTGCCAGAGGTGCGCTCACCGGTGATGATCAAATCGTAGGGGCGTTCTTTGGCGAATTGTAAAGCTTGTTGATTGTCTTTGGCGTGCTGGATGTCCCATTCTTCGTGGTCAAAAAGATCGGTAAGCAGTTGATTGATTTCGGGACTGGAGTCCACCAGGAGGGCGTGATGATGCCGGATTTGCAGGGGAACAGGTAGAGAGTTGGCCACCATAAAACCTCGCAAGGTTGTTGCTCACCCGGGCGGCTGGAGAGAGAGAGTGAAGTCAGGATGCTTGAAAGGCGGGTGGCGCGCAAGGGGGGAGATGGGGCGTTGAGGTAGCGCAAACGAAACACCCGCAGAGCGGCACAGACCGCCGATCTAAAGTTGGCGCTGAAGAGGGAAACAAACAGCCCGGCTCGACCGTTCGTAAGGCTCAGGGTAAGGCGGTCCCTCCGGGTGCGTAAAACGAGAGGAGGTGAGGCCAGTCTAAAGACTGACCACTATACAAGCGACCCACATGCAAAATCGGCATCTGGGGCACTCGCAGGGCGCAGAATGCTGCACTTGGCACAGGCTGAAGCCTGTGCTACTAGCTGAGTTCGCTGGTCATGAGGAACAGGGGCTTCATTTCGAAGCTTTGGAAGACCGGGCGAAGACGCTCGATGCTGTAATGTTCCTTAACGTTGACGACTTTCTTGGTCGCGGTGACGGTATCGATGGGCATGTTGTCGTAGCGGCCATTCTTGAGAACGACGAGACGGCCGTGGATGCGATTGAGCAGCAGATCGAGGGCGAGGTTGCCGTAGGCCATGGGGACGATAGAGTCGATGGCATCGGGATCACCGCAACGAACCAGGTAGCCGAGCTTCTGGGTAATGCAGTCGATTTTTTTGCCGTTGTTGAACTTGGGAGAAAGCTGGGTGAGTTCTTCGGCGACAATTTCGCCGATGCCACCAAGCTTCTTGTGGCCGAAGGCATCCGCGGCTTCGCCCTGGAAGATCATGTCGCCACCCTCGTAAGTAGCGCCTTCGGAAACCAGCACGATGGAATAACGGCTGGGGTTGCGATTGCGGTCGTGCACGAGGAGTTCGGTAAGCCGCTCCATGTTGAATTTGTGCTCGGGGATAACGCAGCGGTTGGCGGCACCAGCCATCGTGGGCAGCATGGCGGTGAACCCGGCGTAGCGGCCAAAGACTTCGAGAACCATGAAGCGCTCGTGCGAACCGGCAGAGGTGCGAAGCGCGTTAGTCATTTCGATGGTGCGGCTGATGCAGGTGCTAAAGCCGATGCAGTAGTCGGTGCCGGGGACGTCGTTGTCCATGGTCTTAGGGATGGCCACAACGCGGACGCCTTCCTTATAGAGACGCACACCATAGCTGAGGGTGTCGTCGCCGCCGATGGGAATCATGTACTCGATGCCGAGCCAAGCGAGATTCTTGAGAACTTCGGGAGTGAGGTCGTTTTTCTCGGCGTTGTATTCGCTCTTGAGATGATCGGGGACACTGCTCTTGGCGACGCGGCCGGGATTGGTGCGGGAGGAGTGGAGGAAAGTGCCGCCGGTGCGTCCTGCGCGGTTGACTTCATCTTCGGTGAGGCGCTGGAAATTATTAGAATTGTCGAACTTCTCGTCGCGAATCATGTCGACGAGACCGGCCCAGCCGCGGCGGATGCCGATGACCTCGTAACCTTCATGGATGGCGCGAAGAGTGACCGCGCGGATGGCGGGGTTCAAACCGGGGACGTCGCCGCCGCCTGTGAGGATACCGATGACGCCTTTCTTTACGTTGATGTTAGCCATGTTGCAAGACTCACCTTTGAGTGGGATAGCAAACAAACGATTATGCGGCTTGTGAGGAAATTAAGGAAGTGCAGGAATCACACATCGAAAAAAGTGAAGGGGAGAAGCAGAAAAATTGCTGAGGGCGAGTGGGGTATGTACCAATCTGGGACCCAATCATTCATCGCGTAAGGTAATGGACGGGTCGATCGTGGAGACGCGAAGTGCGGGGAGAATCGTGGCGAGCAGTGTGACCAAGATCAAGGCGACAACAACGGCGGCTAGCGTGGGCAAATCGTAGACGCCGATGCCGTAGATGAAGCTGCGTAGGAGACGGAGAGCACCAGAAGAGAGCGCGAGCCCAAGAACGATGCCGAGAATCGCGGCCGCGGCACCCGTGCGACCAACGTGCAGCATAGCCTGGCCGACAGTGGATCCGAGAGCCATGCGGATACCGATTTCGCGAGTACGCTGCGCAACCATGTTGGCGACGAGGGCGAAGATGCCAACGGCGCTGAGCATAAGTGCCAATCCAGCCATGGCTCCCAGCAAGGCTACCTCAAGGCGTTGGGTAGTGAGAGTGAGGGCCAGAAGATCGCTCATGCTGTAGAACCCCGACGCGGGGAGATTCGGGTCGGCGGTGTTGAGGGCGCGCTGCATTTCTGCGGTGAGGCCTGCGATGGGCTTGCTGGTGCGCACAATCCAATCGGGTTGGAACCAGACATGGATCAACGCCAGAGATTGTGGGTCAAGTTGCGCGGCCGGAGTGTAAATCGTCTGCTCGCTCATCAGCGGAGCATCCGGATACAAGCCAGAAGAAACGGGAACATCGGTGACTTCACCGATGATTCTGATGTCCCTGTCGATATAGTGGCCGACGGGATTGCCACCGCCATAGAACTTGTGAGCAAAGGTACGGTTAACGATCGCAACTTTCTGGCTGGCGGGGCCATCGGCATCGCTGAAGGCGCGGCCGGCCAGAATCGGCATTTGCAGGGTGTCGAAATAACCGGGAGTTACGTAGATTTCATCCGTTGGCTCGGTTTGACCTACTGCTTTCCCGTCGCTGAAAGTGACGCCGTCATTGACGGTTCGTTCGTAGGGGACAGCCAAGCCAACGGCGGCGTTGGCGACTGCTGGAATCTGGAGCATGGCCGCAGTGCTCTGATCAAGGAGTTTGCGAAACGCCACAGGATCGTGGTATCGCGCATCATCGAGAGAAGCCTTGGCAATCATGACGCCACCGCCTTGGAAGCCGGGCGGCAACGATTCAAGATGGACAAGGCTGCGAATAAGCAAACCCGCCGCACACAGAAGGACGACCGTAAGGGCGACTTCACCGGTAATAAGGCCCAGACGCAGCATGTCATTCCCCGCATTATTAAGGGCACGACCGAGCATCGAGGAGCGCAGATCCATTTTGCGGAGTTGTAAGGCAGGAAGCATGCCAAACAGGACGCTGGTAAAAATGGCGATGCCAGCGGAAAAAAAGAGAACGCGGGCATCCAGAGGGACACTCGTGAGGGTCAGAAAGTCTGGCGGCAGAAGGAGCAGAAGACCACGCAAGCCGAGAAAACCAACAGCGACGCCGGCCGCGCCGCCAAGCAAAGCCAACAGCAAGCTTTCCATCCAGAGTTGACTGATGATTTGCCAGTGCGATGCACCTATAGCCAAACGCGTGGCGACCTCGGGCGTGCGGCGTAACATGCGGACCAGGGTCAATCCGGCGAGATTGGCGCAAGCGATCAGCAGGATAAAGCCCGCCGCCAACATCAAGGTAAGAACCTGAGGACGGAGTGAGTCGGTCTGGCCCTTTTGTAGCGGCACGGAATGGTACGTGACCTGGGCGGCACGGTGATCGTTCAACTCGTAGCGGTGTTCCCGGGTGGACCAGGTGCGGTTGATCTGGGCATCCGCCTCTTGCCATGTGGCGCCATCGCGCAGACGAGTGATGACTGCAAAGTTGGAACCACTGCCTTCGCCGTCGCGGCTGGGTTGCAACGCGGTGTAGACGTCGGCGTTCAAGGGGCTGACCGCACCTTGTGGCAGGACACCGATAACCGTGTGAGGCTCGCCCTTGAGAAGAATGGACTGGCCCAAAATGTTCGGATCCGCGGCGAAGAGCGTGCGCCAAAGGTTGTAACTGAGAATGGCGACCTTGGGGCTGTGGGGCCGGTCCTCGTCTAAGGAGAAATTGCGACCCAGAGCAGGTTGAAGGGCGAGCACCTCAAAATAGTGGGCGGAAACGCGTGCGTCTTGCACATATTGCACTCCGGAGGCGGACTGAAGGTTCACTCCTGAGGCACCGCCGGTAACAGCCGAGAGGAGAGCCGGGACATTGTCACGAAGAAGCTCCCATTGCTCACCCATCAAGTTGTGGCGCTCATCAGTGGTGCCCGCGCTGACGATCCTGGTGTAAATCGTGCCGAGGCGTTCGGGATGGGCGTACGGGAGATTCTTGAGAAGAAGCGCGTTGACTAAGGAGAAGATGGCGGTGTTCGCCCCGATAGCGAGCGCCAGGGTAATGACAACCGTGAGCGTAAAGCCGGGATTCTTGCGAAACATGCGGAGGCCGAAGTGGAGGTCGCGGGTGAAGCCGTCGACGAAACTGACGCCGCGGGCATCGCGACATTCTTCCTTGGCACGTTCCACGCCGCCGAATTCGAGGCGTGCGCGGCGGCGCGCTTCTTCGCGGGGAACACCAGCGCGGACTAAATCTTCAGCATAAGCGTCGAGGTGGAAGCGCATCTCGGCGTCCATTTCGGTCTCGGCGCGCTGGTGCTGAAACACGGCCCGCAACCAGGATTGCATTCGGCTCCAAAGAGTCATGACACCACCTCACTCATACCGCAGGGCCACCACGGGATCCACCCGCATGGCGCGGCGGGCAGGAAGAACAGCGGCAACGGCGGCGATAGCGAGAATGACGCAGGCGACGACACCAAGCGTCAGGGGATCCGTGGGCGTGACTTCGAACAGGAGAGACTGCAAGACGCGGCTGAGCGCAACAGCAACACATAGGCCGATGGCGATGGCAAGCGCGGTGAGCAGGAGCGCTTCGCCTAAGACCATGCCGACGATGTGCTTCGAAGCGGCGCCCATAGCGATGCGGATGCCAATCTCGTTGGTGCGCTGACTCACGGAATAAGAGACTACGCCGTAGATGCCGACGATAGCGAGGGCCATGGCGATAGCGGCGAAGACCCCGAGGAGAGTCGCTTGGAAGCGCGGACTGGCTACCGAAGCCGAAAAGACCGAGGACATAGTCTGCACGTCCGAGACCGGCTGGTCCGGGTCGACGCGATGAATGGCATCTTCGATCGATTGCGAGAGGGCACGAGGATCGCCTTCGGCGCGAACCACCAACGTGGCGAAGTACATCGGCGCTTGCGAATTCGATAAAAAGATCGTGGGCTGGGGCGCCTGTTGCAGCTCGGATTGACGCGCGTCGGCAACAACGCCGACGATCTCCACGGGTTTTTCGATGGTCCAACAAACATAAAGTTGCTTTCCGACGGCATCCTGGCCGGAAAAATAATGATCAACAAACGCACGATTTACCACCGCGACCGGCGGCGCGTTGAAATTATCGCGATCTTCGAAATCACGACCCTTGGCGAGCGGGATGCCCATGGCCAGAAAGTAGCCTGGGCTGACAATCAGAAAATCGGAGGAAGGGGAGTCGGCCGGTGTGGGCTGCGGGCCTGGCGCCGGCGCAAAACAGGAGCCGGAAGTCATTTCGGTTAACGGTAGAAAGTGTGTGGTGCCGGCAGCATGCACACCAGAAACATGCCGAATCTCCGCGAGGAGGCGTTCGAAGTAGCTCGCGCGTTTGAGGTCGTCACTGTAGCGCGTGGGAAACACGGAAAGGTGCATAGTGAGGAGATGATCGGGATTGAAACCCGGATCGACCGCCACGAGACGGGAAAAGCTGCGCAGCATCAGTCCGGCGCCCACAGACAGTAAGAGCGCCAAGGCTACTTCGGCGACCACAAAGACGCGGCGCAGCATCTGGTGGCCACCAACACCGGAGCGCAGGGAACCTTGCTTCAAAGCGTCCTGCAACTCGACGCGAGACAAGCGCAACGCGGGAACCAGGCCGAATATGACCGCACTGCATAAAGAAACAAAGAAAGTGAACAGCAGCACTTGAGCATCGATGTGGATGGGTTCGCTGCGCGGCAACGGGGCGTTGGCGGGAATGAGTGCCAACAAGCCTTGGAGTCCGAAATAGGCGACCGACAAGCCCGCGGCCATGCCCGCGAGCGAAAGCAGAACGCTTTCGACGAGCAGTTGCTGAATCAAGCGCGCGCGTTCGGCACCCAAGGCGGAACGTACCGCCATTTCGCGAAGACGCCCGGAAGCACGCATGAGAATCAAATTGGCGACGTTGGCACAGGCGATCAGCAAGAGAAATCCAACGGCGGAGAGCAGAATCCAGAGGGAACGGCGAACGTCCTTGGTGACATCGGTGAGCATGGGGACAGCTTCCGCGCTCCAGCCATGGTTCATATCGGGCCGGACATTCGCGGTGAGACTGCCGAGAGATTGCATGTCTTGCTGCGCCTGCGCCAGAGAAACGCCGGGCTTCAGACGCGCCACGACGGTGAGGTAGCGGCCATCGCTCCAGTCTTTTGTACGGACGATGGGAAGCGGAGTCCAGACTTGGGATTGAGTTTTCGGAAACGAGAAGCCGCGGGGCGCAACGCCGACAACGGCGTAAGGCACGCCTTCGACGTCTATGTTACGCCCGATAATAGAGGAGTCCCCGCCGAACTGGTCGCGCCATAAATCGTAACCGAGGATGACGACATGGTCCTGACCGGGCACGCCGTCTTGCGGGTTGAAGGTGCGTCCGAGGTAAGGAGGAATTTCGAGGACGGAGAAAAAGTCCGTAGTGACTTGCATGCCGTGAACGGCTACGGGACGGCCTTGCAAGTTGAGATTGGTCATGCTGGCGGTGAGGGCGGCCATCGACTGGAAAGCCTTGGCATTGTCGCGCCAGTCGAGGAAGTTAAAAGGATTGACGACATTGCGAAACCAACCACGGGTGGGTGAAGTTTCCCAGAGTCGGACGAGGCGCGAGGGCTCGGGATACGGAAGTGGACGAAGAAGAATGGCGTTGACCACACTGAAGATGGCGGTGTTGGCACCGATGCCGAGAGCGAGTGTGAGTACAGCGACGGCGGTGAAGGCCGGATTTTTGCGGAGGGTGCGCAGGGCAAAGTGCGCGTCGCGGAATAGATTGGGAAGAAACGTGGCGCCACGAGCTTCGCGGCATTCTTCCTTGGCGCGGTCCAGGCCGCCGAATTCGAGGCGGGCGCGGCGTTGAGCTTCTTCGCGGGGGACACCGGCGCGGATTAAGTCCTCGGTGCAGGCATCGAGGTGGAAGCGCAACTCCGCGTCCATGTCGTGCTCGCTGCGCTCGCGGTCGAGAATGGCGCGCAACCATGATCGGATTCGGGTCCAAAGCGTCATAAAGCCTCACTCGTAGCGGAGAGCTACGATGGGATCGACGCGTGCGGCGCGGCGTGCGGGTAGGAATCCCGCAAGTAGAGCTACAACCGCGAGAACCAGCACCGGGAAAAAAAGTGAAGAAGGCTCTGCCGCGCTCACTCCATAAAGTTGAGATCTGATTAGGCGCATAGTGACAAAGCAGAGTGGTATACCGATGGCCAATCCGATGGCGATGAGCGATAGCGTGCCGCGGAGCACCATCCACAAAATATCACCAGCGCTGGCGCCGAGTGCCATGCGCATGCCGATTTCGTTGGTGCGCCGCGCGACACTTTGCGAAACCACCCCGTACAATCCGACACAGGCCAGCAGCAAGGCGACGGCGCCAAAGAAACTGACGAGCTGGGCAGCCGTCCGCGCGACACGGAAAGTTGCGCCAACCTGCTGAGTTAAGGTCGTCGTGCCGTGTGTGGGCAGCGTCGGATCCACTTCCGCCACCGCCTGTTTTGCTGTGGCGATCATCAAGGCGGGGTCACCGGCTGTTCGCATGGCGATTTCGGCAGACAGCACTTCCTGGCTCGCGTCTTGCAACAGCGCCAGGAAGATCATCGGCCCGGCTTTCTCCTTTGCATTGTGAAACTGAGCATCTCCCACAACGCCCACGATTTCGTACTCGCCGGTGTCTTTGGGTTGGTGAATGTCCAAGTGATACCCGAGTGGACTTTCCTTCGGAAAAAACGTGCGAGCGAACGCTTCGTTCACCATGACCACTTTTGGCGTCCCTTTAGTGTCCTGCAGACTGATCTCGCGGCCTTGCAACAGGTCCATAGCCATGGTTTCCGTATAGGACGGCCCGACGAGCAGAGTCTCGACTGACAGATCTTCGCCGGGCACACTCGCGCGGCCTTGGATGGTGATGCTGTTGGTGCTAGATGAGCCGCTCATGGGGCTGTAGCGAGCTATCGTTGCCGAGCGCACACCGGGCAGCGTAATCAATCGGTCGTACAGCTTGCGGTAAAGCAATGTGACATTTGCCGGACTGTAATTGGCCAGTCGCGGACTGAGGCCGACGAGCAGGACGTGCGTCTGGTCGAATCCTAATGGTTGCTTTTCCAGATTCAGCAGACTGCGGGCGAAAAGGCTTGCCGCCAGTAAGAGCACGAGACAAATGGCATTTTGCGCCACGATCAAAAGCTGGGCGGTGCCCATTTTGAAGCGATCGCCGGTGGTGGTGCGTGTACCAGCTTTCAGCGATGTCGCCAGATCGGCGCGGCCGGCGGAAAAGGCGGGGGCAAGTCCAAAGAGGACTCCTGCCATCATGGTGATGAAAATCGTAAACAACAATACCATTACGTTGAGATGCGGCTCGATGGGCGAATCCTCGGCAAATCGCGTAAAGAGCACGCGGATCGCCCAGTGAGCGAACAAAAGGCCGCACGCCGCTCCCAGGCCTGCCAACAACAGGCTCTCAGTCAATAGTTGACGCATTAGACGCCAGCGGCTGCCTCCTAATGCGAGGCGCACGGAAATTTCCGTTTGTCTGGCCACCGCACGTGAAAGTAGCAGATTGCCCACATTCGCGCAGGCAATCAGCAGAACCAGGCCGACCACCGCGAGCAAGATGTGCAGTGGCTGCGAATAGTCGTAGCGCAGGTAGGAAATTCCGGCGGAGCCATCCACCCACTCGACGTACGATCGGTCGATTTCGCGCTTGCGGCTCTCCGTCAGCTTCGAACTGGCGTCATTGGTCAAAAACTGCCGCAGAGCCGAGTTGGTGGCCGCTTGCGCTTGGGCGCGTGTCGCTCCGTGAGTCAATCGTCCGATCAGCGTGAGCCAATATTCATCGGTGCGTGGCGCCCTGGCCGGCCGCAATTGGATCTGCGGCTGAAAAATGAGGGGCACCCAAAAATCCGGAGCATGGCGAATGCGTTCTCCGAAGAATTCTGGCGGCGCGATTCCCACGATGGCAAAAGCTGACCCGTTCAGATAGACGATCTTGCCCAGCTCACCTGGATCGCCGTGAAGTTTCTGTTTCCAGTAACCGTAGCTGGCCACGACCACTGGCGGAGCCTTGGGCTGATCATCCTCCGGCGCGAGCGTCCGCCCCATAACGCTACGGACACCCATGGTCTGAAAATAATTTCCGGAAACCAAATTTACTTGGGAGCGGTCGGCCGGGCCACTTGCCGCTGGCGCATTCGCCAGTCGCACGGTAATGGTGTCGCTGCCGGCGCGCACCGCAGCTAAGGATTCGAATGGAAGAGGCTGCTTGCGCAAATAGTCGGCAACCTCGCTGGAGAACATCTCCCAGCGGTCGCTGGGTGGACCGCCACTGTATGAGCCTTCTGAAAGATCGTCGGTGGAGAAAACCAGTCGGGCCGGTTCTCGCACCGGCAGGGATTCAAGCAGCACGGCGTCAAAAATCGTGAAGATTGCAGTGTTTGCGCCGATACCGAGGGCGAGGGTGAGTATGGCAACTGTGGTGAAGCCAGGGGACTTGCGAAGCATGCGAAAACCATAGCGAATGTCTTGGAGCAGCGAGTCGAGGAAGTTAGAGCCGGTGGCGTCGCGGCAGTGCTCTTTGGTTTGTTCGAGGCCGCCGAATTCGAGGCGGGCGCGGCGTTGCGCTTCATTACGGGGGACGCCAGCGCGGATTAAATCTTCGGCGTAGGCGTCGAGGTGGAAGCGCAGTTCGGCGTGCATTTCAGATTCGGTGTGCTGGCGATGAAGCACGGCGCGGAACCAGGAGCGAATGCGGCTCGCGAGGGTCATACTTGCTCGGGCGTGGTGCGCAGGATGCCGGCGATGACGCCGGCCATGCGATTCCAATTTTCGGTTTCGGTTTGCAGACGTCGCTTCCCCGCTGCGGTGAGGCGGTAGTACTTGGCTTTGCGGTTGTTTTCCGATTCGCCCCATTCGCTGGCGACCCAGCCTTGATGCTCGAGGCGGTACAGCGCGGGGTAGAGCGAACCTTGTTGGATCTCGAGGTGTCCTTTGGAGATTTGCTGGATACGCAGGAGGATGCCGTAGCCGTGGAAGGGACCGAGGGAAACGGCTTTAAGGATGAGCATGTCGAGGGTGCCCTGGAGGAGCTCGAGTTGTTTTTTGTCCACGGTAGATTCTCCTAGATTAGCTAGGAAGGTAGGCTGGTTCTCCTAGACTGTCAAGGGGAAAGTGGAGACGTTATTGTGCGGTCGAAATGGCATGCAGTTTTTGGTTGAGGACAATTGGCTGGCCAGTCTAAAGACTGCAAAATAACTCCAGTGGCAAGCCACTCTTGGCTGTGCACGGTGCAGCTATCTCAGCACAGGCAGGAGTGCCTGTGCCACTACAGATCGATGCGGGTGCCTAGAACGGTCAGGAACTTGGAAAGCCAGGCGGGATGGGCGGGCCAGGCGGGAGCGGAAACGAGGTTGCCATCGACGACGGCATCGGTCATGGCGATGTCCGCGAAGGTGCCGCCCGCGCGGGTGACATCGGGAGAAACGGCGGGATAGCAGCTACAGTTTTTGCCCGGAAGGACCCCGGCGGCGGCGAGCACTTGCGCGCCGTGACAAATGGCGGCGATGGGCTTCTTCGCGTTGGCGAAATGCTGGACGATTTGGATGACGCGCGGATTGAGACGAATGTACTCGGGGGCGCGGCCTCCGGGGATGACCAGGGCATCGTAGTGTTCCGGGCGAATGTCGTCGAAGGTGGCGTTGAGAGCGAAATTGTGACCGCGTTTCTCGGAGTAGGTTTGGTCGCCTTCGAAATCGTGGATGGCGGTGCGGACAACTTCGCCGGATTTTTTGCCGGGACAAACGGCGTGGACGTTGTGGCCAACCATGAGTAGGGCCTGGAACGGAACCATGACTTCGTAGTCTTCGACGTAATCTCCGACGAGCATGAGGATGTTTTTGCGGGACATGGGATGCCTCCAAAGTGAAAAACGAGAATAACAAATTCGATGGAGAAAAGATGGGCGGGGTGACGGGAAAGACGAAGATGTGGGGCACCCACAAGACGCAGAGATCGAAGAGGGATCCCTCACTGGGTTCGGGATGACGAGCTGCTTTTTGTGGAGCGGTGGCGCGGGTTGTGGCGCGATGCGAGCGTGCACCGGCGGGAGCTGGGCTCCCGCACTCCAAAAAGGCTACTGGGCTGCGGCGGGGGCGGGATGAGTGCTTTCTTCGATGGTGAGCATGTCGGTACGCATTTTGTCCCACTCGCGCAGAGTGAGGCCGCGCTCGGCGAAGAAACGGCGGATCTTGGGGGAGTCCCAGCGCAATACTTCTTCGAGAACGGGGACGAGTACGCTCATGGCGTTGTCGCTGAGAACGGTGCGACGGGCCACACGGGTAATGAACTTAGCTTCGGAGACGGCGATGGTGAGCCCATCGTATTGATTGACGTGCATCATCACCGGCAGGTCGGAACTGCCGTCACCCATATAAATGATGTGGTCGTGGCTGATGCCGAGGTCGGCGCGCAATTCTTCGAGAATGGCGATTTTGCCCCAACCGGCCGAGGCGTGGACGATGGAATCAACTTCGCCGGTATTTTCGTTGAAACGAAAACGCGTGCCGAAGATGTGGTCAGGCGGAACGATACCTTCCAGAGCGGACTGAATGATCTCTTGCGGCGCGGCAGAGATGACGTAGAAAGAAACCTTGTAGCCGTCGCTGAGATTGTCCAGCGATCGCGCAAAGAGGCGAACGTCGTGCTTCAGGCGAATGCGCTTACCGGTTTCGATGAGGTGCTCGCGGCGAACGCGGCGAAAATCGGGGTCGTGGAGGATCAAATAAGAAAGTTCCGCGCCTTGCTGGACAAGGTTGATGTTGGACAAGCCTTTGACCTTGTCATGAAAGTTGTGAAAGCCGATCAGTTCGCTCAGCGCGACACCCGAGTCGTTGAAGCTGAGCGTCTGGTCGAAGTCACTGGCCAGAAGGTAGTTCCTCGTCATAGGGTGATGCTCCTCTTTCTGCCCGCTGCTGGCGAGCGCGAGCCGTGGCGAAGGCTCGAAAAAACCCCCACAAATACACCTTAACTGCTGAAGAAGGTGCCGACCCACGAATAATTTTAATGGGTGCTATGCGTGAAAAACGTCAACGGTTTGTTATCCGTATATAAGATGCGGCGGAAAGGTAAAAGGTTCGATGGAAAGAGGTTAGAGGAAGAACAGTTCTGAAAATACACGGATTGGTGGGGCCAAGCAGCAAAAGAATTGATGCGAAGAAAAAGCGATAAGGGGCAATTTGCAAGAAGCGATCAGTTGGGGTGCTTGACGGGTTGATCGGCAACAGTAAAGAGCTGGTTGTTGCGGAGGTAGAGGCGCTGGGATTCGGCGTGGTTGAGAGGGCGAGCGCCGCGGCGGCCGAAGACGGCGAGTTGGTTACCGGATTCATCGACGGCGCGGTCGCGGTCGATTCCCCTGGAGATGGCGAGAGCCGGACCCTTCGTACGGGCGGTGGCGATGAGCTTTGGCTTAGGTCGCGGGCTGAAGCCAGAGAAGTGTGAAGGATCGTCGAAGGGCGAGACAATCTGGAGTACGCGAAGACCATTTTTGCCGTCGGCAACGAAGGCGTAAGCGCTGCCCGCGACCATGCCGATTTTTACGTCGTTTACATCGTTGAGTTGGCCGCCAGCGGTAAAGAGCTGATCGAGTTTGGGCTGCGCGGGATTTTCCACATCGACGATGGCGAGCCCTTGCTTGCCCGCGGAGATGTAGGCGTAAGTGCGCGCGATATAAATGTTGCGAGCATCGGCGAGAGGCACGAGGGCGTTGGGCTGCGGCTTGGGCTGCGCGAGGTCGGTCACGTCCAAAACCTTCATGCCGTCGTGATCGACGACGAAGGCATAACGGAATTGCACGGCGATGGCGCGAGGATCGTTCAAGAAGGGCGAACCGATGTTTGCGGTGATTTTTGGCGCCAGCGGATTATCGAGATCGACGACGACGAGCGCTTTGTCGGTAAGGATGTAGGCGAAGGTGCCGGCGATGGTGATGCGACGCGCTCCAGTCAGTGCGCTATTTGGATTGAAAGCCAGCGCACGCTGAAGGAAATTGTTGGTGGGATCGCCATCGAGAAGCGTGCCCACGCCGGGACTTTTCGATTTCAGATCAGGATTGCCGACAATCACTAGTCCCTCTTCTTTATCGGCAACATATAAGAAGCCGTAGAGGAGATGAATGGGCTGCTCTTCGTTTTCGGGGATACGCGTGCGCAAAGGATCGACCCCGAGCGTGGTCGGCGATGCGACGGCCACGGCGTCTTTTGTGGGGAGATAGAAGCGCTGGCCGAGAGGCGAAACGGGCGCCGTGGTCATCTTCTGGGAGAAACCTTTGTTGTCGATGTTGGCGATGTCGTAGACGCGGAGTCCGCCTTTGCCGGTGGCGGCGTAAGCATATTCGCCGCGAGCCTGAATATCGAGGACGGTGCCTTCGTGACTGGCGGCCGGAGAAAGTTGACGATTGCGGGCGACGAATTTCTTGTAATCATCGGGATAAGCGACGCGGTGAAGGTCGCTGCCGTAAATGGCTTCGGGCTCGTCGTGTTCGGCCACGGCGATAGCGTCGAAGCCGTAGATTCCGGTGGCGACATAGATGTAGCGGCCCATGAAATTCATGAAGTTTGTGCCCTGAAGGAGGAGTTCCGCCATCCAGGCGTTGTTGTCGTTCGCAGCGGAAACGTGGCAGTCGGAACATTCCTTGGTTTCCGTGGCTCGCACGGTGTGCGGCACGAAGGTACTGAAAGCTTGGCCGGAAAAACCTTCGGCGGAGATGGTCTGTTGGGTGTAGTAGAGCCATTCGCGGTCGGCATTTTGCGAACTGACAAGCACGGCGCAGGAAGAACGCGCGGGCGCGATGCGGTGTCCGGTGACGGTGCCGTCGATGCCGAGAAAATAAGCGTCGTCGCGAAGGACCTGGAAGTTGTAGCTGGTGTAATTTCGCGTGGTCAGACCTTCGTTGTGCAGCATCGGGCGACGAGCATTGGCGGTCATTTGCAAGTGGCACCCGAAACAAGTGGGCGTCCAGGAAGAATGACAGGCGTAGCAGGTCATGGAGGAGTTGGCGTGCGCAAGGGCTTGGTCGTTGGCAGGAGGCTGGGAGAGCGCAATGCCATCTTTGCCGATGAGTTTGGCGCGAAAGGATTTCAAGCTGAAGTGCGCGTTGCCGGGAGTAATGGTGTCTTTGGTCTGAACGATTTCCCATTCGGTGCGCTCGTCGGTCATGGAGCGCTGGATAAGTTGCTCGCCACGCCATTCGAATCGGCGCAGTCCCCACGGCGTGCGGAGCGCTTCGAGGTGGCGGCCACGCGCCTCGCCGGGACGCGAAGGATCAGCAGCAGCAGGACCGGAAGTGAGCAAGGTGGACTTGTGCTGGATGGTACCGTGGCAATCGATGCAATCAATTTCGACGGCCGCGCGCGGTTCGCCATAGATCTTACTGGTGCCGTGATTGTCTTGCGCGAAATGGCAATCGACGCACTGCATGCCTTTTTCGAGATGGATGTCGGCGAGATGGACGGCTTTCTGGAAGCGCTGCGGATCATCGAAGGCGATCATGTTGCCGTCTTTGTCGAGCCAATTCCCTTTCCGGTCGTGCTTATAGACGCCGCGGAAAATCCAGCCGTGGCCGTGAAAATCGGCAAATTGGGTGGTTTTTAGTTGGGCGCTGAATTCGGAGCTGCCGGTTTGCTCCAGGAATTTTTCGTCGCTCCAGAGTCCGCGGGCGGCAGCAGCTTCCGGATTGCGCAAGGAAAGCTGGTAGCGCTCTTCCTCGGTGGGATTGTGTTGCTCGGTGGGATACATTTTTTCGGAATCGATTTCGTTGTCCCACCAGGTGAGGCCGAAATAGGTGGTGACCATGTTCGTGCCGGGATGAACATGGCAGATCATGCATTGGCTGGAAGGAATGGCGCGGGTGAAGGCGTGCTTGATGGGATGGCCCGGCTCTTTTTTGGGAATGGTGGGATCGATGGAAGCGCTGTAAGCGGAGTGGCCGTATTGGGCGTAAGCACCGGAGTGCGCGGGGTCCTGATCGTTGGCATAGATGACGTGGCAAGCGGAACAGCCGCTGGAACGATAGTCGCCGGGGTGATCGTTGGTGCCTGGAAAAGAAAGGACGGGATCGAGCAGGCGGCTCTTCTGCAGGCCGAGGAAAACGGGATCGGTGCGCAGTTCCGTGCCAAGCCCGCGGTCGCTGAGTTTGTCGTTAGGTTTACCCGGAGCCTCATTGCGATTGGGATTGCCGATTTCGGATTTTTTCTCGCCGCCGCGCTCGAAGACGCGGAGGAGGTTGCCGGGTTGGGACTGTTCCCAGCGAAAAAGCGGCGTGAGTTCCGGGAGAACCCCTTTATCGCGAGTTTCTTCGGCCGATGGCGGAGGAAAGGTTTTGATGGCTTGCGGCGCGCCATCGCGATCGTAGCTTTCGCCGAAGTGGGTGTTCTTGTAGGGAAAGCCGCCATTGTTATAGAGCGCAGCTCCCCAGAGAAACCCGGCGTGGGTCATCATATTGGTGGAGACGGCGCGCGTTTCGACGGGATGGCAGCCCGCGCGACCGCAGGTTTCCGGCGCGACGCGAAGATCGCCGGGATTCACGAACTTGATGAACTCCGCGGACTCTTTAAGCCATTCGGTGTAGGCACGCTGGGGAATGGTGGAGCGATTTTTGAAAAAGGGACTGCGGGGCTGCACGTGGGCCTTCGCTTTCGTTGCAGCGTACTCAGGGGAGTTTGGAGCGAGACTTGGCGCGATGGCCGCGGTGGAATCGCCGCCGTGGCAGTCGGTGCAACCGAGATGCACGGCTTTCGAGGGATGCATGGTGGGCTCATCGGTGACGGTGTGGCAAGTGACACAGCCTGCGGATTTGCGATTGGCGTCGGCTTGGGATTGGCCAGCAAGCGAAATGGAAGCGTCATCTGTGGCGTGAAGAGAATCAGTGTAGGTGGCGAAACAAAGGAAAAATAGCGATATTGCCGCGAACGCGAGAACGAGGATGGGTTGCTTGGAATTCTTTAGCAACTGGCGGAAAAAGTCGGACGAGGAGTCTTCAGAGGCTAAAGCCCTATTTCTTGTATACGCATTACGTGGGGGCTCAAGCCCCCACCTCCTGACAAACACAACGTTTCCGCAAGCGGTTAAGCCAGCGACGCACAGACGTTTCACAAGCTTTCGCAATCGCAGCATTTCGTGATCCTTCAAAACATCAACTTGGCCAGGGCAAAAATCGAAAATTGAGTGTGCCCACTGTAAATATCGCGGAAGCCTTCTCCGGGCTGAAGCATGGAAGCCCCGCCGCTGAGGATCAGATTTTCGGAGAGCGGCGGGCGATATTGCATACCCACGCCTAAATCGCTACCGATGGTGTGGTGGATAGGAGCCTGGAACAGCACGTATTCCAGCGGTTCGGTCTGCATAAAGCGCAGGAAATTGTAATTGGCAAAACCTTTCAGCTTCGGGGTGATATCGAAATCCGCGCCGGCGTTGACAAGGAAGATGCCGGGATTGACGAAGTTGGCTTGGCCTTCGAACTTGTCGGTGCGCATATCAGGGAGCAGGCTACCGGCTTGCGTGAGGTTGACTCCAGTTCCGGTAAGACGAATGGCTTGCTGATTCCAGAAACTGAAAATGCCGCCGGCGAAGTTTGGCAAATCGACGATGGAATCAAAGCCGTTGGCGCGTCCGTCGCGCGGATTGGAATCGCCGGAAGCGAAAAAGGAGGAGACACGGTAGCGAATCCAGTCCTTATCGTAGGAAAGTTCGACGGCAGCCATTTGCGCGTTTACCGTGACTTTGCGGCCGGCGATGGGATTGAAGGTGTCTTCCCCAGCAGCTTCGTAGAAGGCATGGGTGAGATTGAGCCGGCGGATGTGGCCGCTGCCGAGCCAGCCGAAATAGCCGACGCGGATACCGTGTGGGATGAAACCGAAGCCCTGGTTGACGACGTTGCCGATGGGAGCAGGACGAACGAGAAAGCCGTCGTCGTTGTAGTGGATGCTTGGGTCGTCTTTATTCCAAGCGCCGACGAATTCGGCGGTGTAGCCGGGGAAGAAGAAATCCTGCCAATAAAGGTTAGCGAGGACAACCTGCTGCCGGCGCAGAGCAAAGCTGTTGAGTTCGCTGTTGGTATTTTTCTCGAGAAGGTTGAAGTATGCGGCGTTGTATTCGAAACGGTCGCTGGCCCAATTGCCGAAGACGCGCAGACCGGGCTGCTCGTCGACGAATAGGAATCCGCGAAAATCCGCATTGAATTGCTGGATACCGGCGCGAGCGGAAATGAAATCGTAATTGGGACTGAGGTCGTGGAGTTTTACTTCGACGAAAGCTTCCTGCAAGCCAATGTGATCATCGAAGCGGGTGGTGCCGTTCTGCGGGTTGGCGTTCACAATGCCCAATTCCTGGACGTCCAGGTAATTCAGGCTGAGCTCGGGAGTGACGCGAATACGCCAGTCCACCGGCTTGAAGGAAGTATCGCCATGAAAAAGATCGAAGGAAACGCTGAAGGTCTGATCGAGGAAAAATTGCTGCCCATTGCCGAAGAAGGCGGAAGTGCCGGGCTGCGCGGGACTAATGTCCGTGGGAGTAGGGACATAGCGAGGGTTGAGAAAGGTTTCGGCGGTAGCGATGACGTTAAGAAAAACCTGCTGGCCAAAAAGTTCCGGCCAAATGGGCTCATCACCTTTGAAGCGATTGTGGTGGAAAGGGTCGTACCAGTGGGGCCTGGCGTAGATGGATTCGTCGTTCGGAGGATAACGGCGATAGTCGGGTTGGGGAAGTTGCCAACGATTCGGGAGAGTGTTGAAGACATCGGAGGCAGGCGGGAGCACGTCAGGAGCGAGTTCGAGAATGTAGCTGGGATCGGCGTCGAGGCGATGGCGAAATTCGCGGTAGCTGCCGGTGGTTGGAGCCGCTTCCGCAGGGAGCGACGGGCCGAGGTCGGGCTGGCGTGGGAGGCGCGAGGTAACGGCCAATTTCGCGGAGGGCGCAAGCAGAATCTCTAGAGTGAGAACCTCGTTCGCTTTGAGCGGGAGAGCGGGTGCAGAGAGGTCGGCGCAGCCAGGAGCTTGGACGCGAAGTTCGTAGGTTCCGGGGGCGATTGGAAAAATGCGGAAGACGCCATCACCGGAGGAAACGGCCACGATGGTTTGATGGGTTTGCGTGTTGTGCAGGGAGAGTTGCGCACCGGCAATCGGGCGCGAGACCGAAGAGGAAATTTGCTCGCGCACGGTACCATCGAGAGCCGCCGTTGTAAGCGCCTGTTCCCGGGGGATGCGCTGAGGCGAAACTGGCTGTTTGGAGATCTGGACGGAGGGAGTTTGCGGCGAATCGGGAGCTTGTGCGTGGAGAAGCGCCGAAGCGAGGGCGAGAAAGAGGCAAATCGCCGCAGGAGCGTGCGTCTTAAACGGAGCGAAAAGGCGCATTCAGTTCAAAAATCGATGGCAAGAACGGCTTGGCGATCTGAATCCACTACACCGGATTCCACGCGCCACAGCAATGTTTTTCGGGGCAAGCTGCGAATAGACAGTAACGTGGCCAGGAGGGGTCACCATTTCGCGGTGTGTGCGCAGATAGGCAATTGTAGGGCCGCGAAAGCGCGTGTTACCAACACAGAGAGAGCCTTCATGGAACACGCAATTCGAAAACCAGTGGAATCGCGGCGGGCGTATCTAAACCGGCGAAAAACGCTGGCGTTTGGAATCCTGCTGGCCCTGGGGATTGCGGCGGCGCTGACCGCGCTGTTAGTGGGATGCGGCAGCGTGAGGTCGTCATCCTCTATCGGCGGAACCAGCACTCCAACCGCGGCCACGGCAGCGGCTCCCCTGAGCATCGGTGATGTGCAGAACATCGTGCAGGCGGCGGCACAAGCGGTCGACACCAGCAGCATGGTGATTGGGGTGGTAGATCGTGGCGGGAATATCTTGGCGGTGTATCGCGAACCGGGAGCGGGAACGACTGCGACAGGAAATTTTGGAGCCACGGTAAATGTGAATGATCTGGCGGTTGGTCTGGCGCGAACCGCGGCGTATTTCAGCAACGATCAAGCACCGTTGTCGTCACGCACAGTGCGTTTCATCAGCGGGATTCATTTTCCTCCGGGAGCAGCGAATGCGAGCAATGCGCCGCTATACGGCATCGAGAATACGAATCGGGGCTGCACGTTGAGCACAAATTACCTGCCGGGGCAGACGGTGCAACCTTCGCTGGCGTTGGGTGGCGGCCCGGGTTTGGGAGTGATCACCGGCAAAGCGAATTTACAGGACAGCGATCCGAACGCGGTGAATCCCGGAGGAGTGCCGATTTTCCGCGATGGTGTGGTTGTGGGTGGCGTGGGAATAGCGGGGGTTGCCGCGAATGTTGCCGAGTATGCTGGCTATGTCGCGGCGACGTCGAATGGTTTCGGGCCGACCCCCGCATCGCCGGGAGTGGTTTTTATTAATGGCATTGCGTTGCCGTTCGTGAATCAGACGACGGCGCCAAGCGGAATGGGACCGGGAGTGTTCACGGGAACGTTTCTTGTGGGACCACTTGCCAGCGCGGGGCAGCCACCCGACGGAGATTTGATTGCGCCGGCGGGTGGGCCAGTAGGCGGATTGAGTGTGAGCGACGTACTGGGGATATTGAACGCCGCGGAGGCGACCGCGAACCAAACGCGCGCGGTGATCCGCTTGCCGATTGGCTCAAGGGCGAGAATGGTGATCGCGGTATCCGATCTGGATGGCACGCTGATCGGATTGCGACGCATGACAGACGCGACGATGTTTAGCATTGATGTGGCGGCGACAAAGGCGCGCAACATGATCTATTTCAACAGCGCCTCGCGGACCGCGGCCGATTTGAATCAAGTGCCGGTGGGAACGGCGGTGACGAACCGCACTATTGGCTATGGGGCGCAACCGCTTTTCCCACCGGGAATTAATGGCGCGGTGGTGGGACCATTCTTCAATTTGTACGCGCAGGACGTAGCAAATCCATGCACGCAGGGATTTCAGAGCGGCCCACCGAACACCAACAAGAGCGGGATCGTATTTTTTCCGGGCAGCGTGGGGCTCTACCGCAACGGCGCTCTAATCGGGGGATTGGGCGTGAGCGGCGACGGGGTGGATCAGGACGATTATGTGGCCGCGGGCGGGGCAGCGGGTTACGAGGCACCCGTGTCGATCCGCGCAGATCAAATCGTGATTGATGGCGTGCGACTTCCCTACCAGCACTTTCCGGAAAATCCGACCGATTAAGCAATGGTCCTTACTTCTTTTTCTTTCTCGCTAACCCAGCAAGTTCCCGGGTGTACTCGGCGAGAGCTTTGGGCTTGGCGTGACTGTAAACGAACTGGCCTTCGCGACGGCAAGCGATGAGGCCGGCATCCAGCAGAATGCGAAGATGATGGGAAACCGTGGCGGGAGTGACGCCGCGCATGGAGACCAAATCGCTGCATGAGATGCGCTCCCCGGAGCTGATGGCCTCGAAGATACGCAGCCGAGTTTCATCCGCTAGCGCCTTAGAGATGCGTTCCACCTTTACCCTATTCATGTCCAAAGCGAGTGTAACGAAGGGGGCGCGAAACCGCCAACAGAATCGTGTAACCGATGATTTAGACAGTCATCAAAGTGTCGAAGCAAACGAAGCCGGGATCCCCAGCCCGGCGAGGCGGGAGGTTTTTATGAAACGGCTGGAAGGCAAGGTGGCGGTGATTACCGGGGGCAACAGTGGTATCGGCTTGGCGACCGCGAAACGCTTCGTGCAGGAAGGGGCCTATGTTTTTATCACCGGGCGCCGGCAAGCGGAATTGGACAAGGCAGTCTCGGTGATTGGAACGAATGTCACCACCGTTCAGGGAGATGTCGCGAAGCTCGATGATCTTGACCACCTCTACGAGGTAGTAAAAAAAGTAAAGCGACGTGTCGATATAGTCTTCGCAAATGCGGGCGTTGTGGATCCGGTTTCACTGGCAGAATCGACGCCAGAAACGTTTGACAAGCACTTCGACCTGAACGCGCGCGGAGCGTACTTTACGGTGCAGAAGGCGCTGCCGCTGCTCGCGGACAAAGCGTCTATCATCCTTTCTGGTTCGGCTGCCTGGCAAATGGGCGTACCGGGCTTCGGCGCATATTCGGCGACGAAAGCGGCTCTGGTCTCTTTTGTCCGAAGCTGGACTGCGGAGTTGGCCGCGCGGCATTCGAGCCAACGTGATCAGTCCTGGACCAACGGACACGCCCATGATTCACGCCGGCGCGAAAGCATCCGAGGAAGGTACAAGCGAATACTTCCGGAAAATGATCCCCATGGGACGACTAGGGACTACGGACGAAATCGCATCGGCAGCCGTGTTCCTGGCTTCCGACGAGAGCAGCTTCATCAGTGGAATCGACCTGCCGGTAGATGGTGGCACCGCATCCCGCTAAACCGGGACGGTTTCAACGGAGCGCCAACGGAATCGTGTAACCCAATGATTTAGACATTCATCAAAACGTCGAAGTGATCGGACCACGAATTTCTGAGGCCCAAACGGGCGGAGGTTTTGTATGAAGCGGCTGGAAGGCAAAGTGGCGGTAGTCACGGGCGGGAATAGCGGCATCGGCTTGGCGACGGCGAAACGCTTTCTGGATGAAGGAGCGAAGGTGGCCATCTCTGGAAGGAACCAGAAGACGCTGCAGGATGCCGTGAAGGCGCTGGGAGACGGTGTGGTTGCGGTAAAGGCGGATACCGCAAATCCGGAGGAGACCGAGCGTTTCCTGAACGAAGTGGGACGCAAACTCGGAAAAATCGACGTGCTGTTCCTGAACGCGGGTGTGGCCAAGTTCGTACCACTGGCAGAAACATCGGAACCACTGTTCGATGAACAATTCGATATCAATATCAAGGGCGCATATTTCACTTTGCAAAAGGCTTTGCCACATTTAAATGACGGCGCTTCGGTCATTTTCAACACCAGCGTCGCCGGGCAAACAGGAGTGCCGGGGGCCAGCGCATATTCGGCGACAAAAGCCGCGCTGCGTTCGCTGGCAAGAACGGCGGCGGCCGAACTGGTGGCACGCAACATCCGCGTCAACACGGTGGCGCCGGGCCCGATCGTGACGCCAATATTCGAGCGTACCGGTTTGCCGCAGCAGGCGATCGATGACTTCGCGAAAGAAATAGAAGCGAAGGTGCCGATGAAGCGCTTTGGTCAACCGGAGGAAGTAGCGGGAGTCGTAGCATTTCTGGCGTCTGCGGATGCGTCATACGTTACCGGCGTAGAAATCAACGTCGACGGCGGCTTGGGTCAGATCTAAACGGGCACGACGAACTGCAGATCGGGGAGCGGACGCAGCCCTCCCCGCCTATTGCGGTGCGGAAGGGTTGGCGGTGGTGGCCACGTCCACATCGAGGAACCACTTGTGGGCGGTATCGCCCGGGGCGTAGCAATTTCCGTCGGCATTGTAGGTCTTGGCGCATTGCGCGGTGAATTCTTTGCGCCGTGGTGATTGCGAAATCTGCCAGAGAGTGGCGTCGGAAATGCCCGACTGCGACGGGGGCGGCGGAGCTTGCGGGAAGACGCAGCCGGGCGAAGGCGGGCACGCATCGTTGAAGACCCAGAGAACGAGTTTGCGTTCCGCGAGGTGATCGTGGAGGTCTTGAACGGTAGTGATGGTCTTGCCGTTGCCGTCATTGACGGGCATGCCGGAGCAATACGCGCCGGTGCGAAAATTTAGTTTGGTCACCGCATCGATCCAGGCGTTTAGATAACCGTGATAAGCGTCCGTTAAGCGGCCACCCTCTTCGATATCCAGAAAAATAATGGTGCCGGCGGGGAAACCTTCCTGGCGAGCGAGTTTGCCGGCGTTTTCGCCGTCGAGCATGCCTTTTCGTTTAGCGTCCTCGGAGGATTTCAGGTTGCGGCTCAGACGGCCGTTGAAAAGAACCACGAGCCCAAAACCGTGGGACTGCAGGAGCGCTCGCTTGCCCAGCCAAGTGGTGCGTTTTTCGCCCGGCGGGGCATTAAGCCAATAGCCGGCGAAGGCAAAGGTCTTGCGAAGAATGGGCAGACCATCGTCGCTGGGGTATTCGTTTAAATCGAAACCCAGATAGGACGGAGATGGGGCTGGCGACATTTTTGAACGAGTGGGCAGGGCGAGGAGCACCGCGAGGCACCCGAGGACGAAAAGAGTAATAAAGATGCGGAAGCGAGGCATGCGAAAAATCTACAGCAAGTCGCGGTCAGGCGAAAGTGAAGAACTAACCACGTCAGGTGTCCATGTATTGTGCCCCGCCATTGCCGAAGGACCAATTCTCCCAACCTACTTCCACCAAATTGATGAGCAAATCTTGCGGACGAATTCCAGGGGATTCCGCCAAGAGTTCCGCGGCGCGTTTATAGAAGTGACGCTCCTGTGGCGGCTTGCGACCGGTGCTTAGTGTGATTTGCACGAAGACCACGGCGTCCGTGCGATCGATACCGAGGTAATCTGGATCGTAAATCAAGCCCTCCACCGAATGCTCGGTAATTACCTGGAAGCGATCACCTGCAGGCACCGCGAGGGCCTCGACCATGGCGCGATGAATACCGTTAGCAATTGCATTCCGGTATTCAAGCGAAGTGCGTTGACCAAGGGACATGCGGACGAAAGGCATAGAAGTTCTCCATGAGCTTCGATGCGCGCCACGACGTGGCCGGTTCAGGAGCCGAGATGCTTAACCTTCGCGGAGTTTGTGACCAGACAGATTGCCGAGTCCGTCGTAAGCGGCGTATTTGTAGGTTTCACTCAGGGTTGGGTAGTTGAAGACCTGCTCGATGAATTCGTCGATGATCAGGCCCTTATCGAGAACCATCATGCCAATGTGAATGAGTTCCGTAGCGGATTCGCCAAGGATGCTGACGCCGAGAAGTTTGCGGTCGTCGCGGCGGAAAATCAGCTTAAGCATGCCGGCGGTATCGCCGCTGATGTGGCCGCGGGCGTTATTCTCGTAGAGGGCGCGGCCGACACAATAATCGATTCCCTTCTGCTTACAAGATTCTTCGGTTTCTCCGGCGGCAGAAATTTCGGGGATGGTGTAGATGCCCATGGGCAGAAGCGAGGCAACGCGTTGTTTGTACTTCAGGCCGAAGGCATGGCAGACAGCGACGCGAGCTTGTTCCATAGAGGTGGAGGCTAAAGCAGGAAAGCCGATGACGTCGCCGACCGCGTAGATGTGTGGCGCGGAGGTGCGGTAGTTGTCGTTGACGGGAAGATAGCCACGATCGTTCAGAGCCAGCGCGGCTTTTTCCAGTGCGAGACTATCCACGGCGGCGCGGCGTCCCGCGGCAAACAAAGCGGCCTCGACTTCGAGAGTCTTTCCACTTTTCATGTGGAGGCGAGCGCCACAACGGTGGTTTTCTGCTCTGACGGGCCGCTCGTTGAACCAGAGATGCATGCCGAGGGCAAGAAAACGGTCGCGCAAGCGCTGGGAAATCTCGGCGTCGAGAAAGGGCAACAGTTGCTCGCGCCCGTCGACCAACGTGACCTCGACACCCAAGGCCATGAAGATGGAAGCGTATTCGCAACCGATCACGCCGCCACCGATTACGGCAAGACTTTTGGGTATGCGATTCATCTGGAGAAACGTGTCGGAGTCGAACGTGTGCACATCGTCAATCGCGATTTCCGCAGGGCGATGGGGCTTGGAGCCTGTGGCGATGAGGATCACCTCTCCCCGAATGATGCGTGTGCCCTGAGAGTTTGAGACGGCAACGGTATGGGCGTCTTCGAAAGACGCCTGGCCACGAATCAGCTGAATTTTGTGAAGATCCAGATTGCGGAGAATGCGCGCGCGTTCCATCTCGACCACGGCTCGCTCGCGATGCATGAAATCGTGAACGGTGAGATTTTCCTTCAAGGAATAATCGATGCCGTAGAGACCGCGCTGTTTCAAGCCGGAGAAATAGAGAGCGGACTCGCGGAGGGTTTTGCTAGGAACGGTGCCGGTGTTGATGCAGCTGCCGCCCACGTCTGCGGCGCGCTCAATGACGGCAACGCGTTTGCCGAAATAAGCGGCCTGGGCCGCGCCCTTTTCTCCCGCGGGACCGCAGCCAATAACCACCAAATCGAAGGAATCAGGAGAAGCCACGTCCACCTCCGAAGCAAGCCTAGAAAGGGCCGAGAAAAGTGCCAGGTCAAGACGCGTATCTTCGATTTTAGAGGAGGGCAACGGTTTGGAAACGGAATCGTATATCGAATGTGCCGAAACATACTTACCGTGACCGGGGAGGCTATCGCGCCAGCGGGCGACTTGCCAGGCAGGCGCGTTCTTTGATGTGATACGGACATGAACCTGCCCTATTTCGTGCGCTGGGCCACAGGCATCCGGTGGCAGTGGAAAGTTTTCATCCCGATCATTTCGGTCCTGGTGCTCAGCATCGTGGGAACCCATGCGGTATTGCGGTCACACGAAGCGTTGAACGTGAAATGGACGCTGATTGCGGGAGTGTTTTTCGCGATTGTGTTGTGCTTCGTGCTGCTGGCGGTGTTGTTGGTATTGGTGGAGCGGCCGCTGGAAGAATTAATGGACACAATCGGGCGCGTGCAAAAGGGAGACTTTACGGCGCGCGTGGCATTCGCAAAGCGCGAAGACGACATCGGGCAGCTGGGGCGGCAATTCAACGCAATGGTGGAGACACTGGATCAAAACAGGCAAGAGATCGAAGAGTTGCACACGAGAGAAATGGCGCGCGCGGAGCATCTGGCCACTTTAGGCGAACTAGCGGCGGGATTGGCACATGAGATTCGCAACCCCCTGGCGGGGATTGCGGGCGTAGTCGACATTATGGGCAAAGAGCTGCCTGCCAATAGCCCGAGCCGAGGTGTGATGGGAGAAGTGCAGCGAGAAATTCTGCATATCCAAGCGATATTGAACGACTTGCTTTCTTACGCGCGACCACGGCCACTGAACATCCACTCTGCGAATTTGAATGCAACGACGGAGCAGGCGGTGTTTATAGCGCGGCAGCAGGTACTGACAAAGCCGATCCAAATCCTGTTCGAAACGAATGCAACGCTGGCCCTAGTGGAACACGATCAAGCGCTGATCCAACAAGTGGTGTTGAACCTGGTGCTAAACGGCATTCAAGCGATTTCCGGGGCCGGCCAGGTGCGTGTGGGACTGAAACAGGAACCGGGCTTCGCAGTGATCCAGGTCTCGGACACCGGGCGAGGCATTTCGCCGGAAGCATTGCCGCGGATTTTTAAACCGTTTTTCACCACACGCAAGGAAGGGACGGGATTGGGCTTGTCGTTGGCGAATAGCATCGTGCAATCGCACGGTGGAAGGATCGAAGTCAGCAGCACACCAGGGAAAGGATCCCAGTTCAAAATCTGGCTGCCGGTACACGCCCTGAAGTCAGGCCGGCCCAAAGCGTCCGGACACTAATTTAATGGTAAGCTACGCAAATGGCCCAGAAGCGGATTTTAATCGTCGATGACGAAAAACTGGTGCGGTGGGCGCTCAACCAGAAGTGCGCAGAGTTCGGCTACCAGACCCTTGAAGCGGAAAGCGGAGAAGAAGCGCTGCGCGCACTGCAAACCGAATCGGTGGATCTGGTTCTGCTGGATGTACACCTGCCCGACCTGAGCGGGATTGAAGTCCTTGAAAAGCTGAAGCAAGCGGGGGAAACGCGGAGCATCATTATGATGACCGCAGACCCACAACTGGACGACGTAAAGACCGCGCTGCGCCTCGGCGCTTATGATTTCGTCAGCAAGCCTATTAATTTCGAAGAACTAAATGTGACCCTGCAGAACGCGCTGGAAGCGGGGGCGCTGCGCACCGAGGTGGAATCGCTGCGGGACGAGGTGCGGCGGCGGGCGGGCTACCACGACGTGATTGGCGTGTCTCGCAAAATTACGGAATTGATGAAGTTTGTCTATAAGGTGTCGGCCAGCGAAGCCACGACCATTCTGATTCAGGGAGAAAGCGGCACGGGCAAAGACCTGGTGGCCAAAGCAATCCATTATCACAGCTCGCGGGCGGAGCGGCCGTTTGTGGCGATCAACTGTTCGGCAATCCCGGAAACCTTGATGGAAGCGGAGCTATTTGGACACGAAAAGGGCGCGTTCACCGACGCCAAGGCCATGAAGAAGGGACTGTTTGAGGTGGCCGACGGCGGAACTCTATTCCTGGATGAAATTGGGGAGCTTTCCCCGCTGTTGCAGGCCAAGTTGCTTCGCGTACTGGAAGACCAAGTGATTCGCCGGGTGGGTGGAGTGCGGGACATCCAGGTAGACGTGCGGGTGATTGCCGCATCGAACCGAGACCTGGAGCGGGAAGTGCGCGAAAACCGCTTCCGGCAGGACCTTTATTACCGGCTAGCGATTATTGCGATCTACCTGCCGGCGTTGCGCGAACGGAAAGAAGATATCCCGTCGCTGGTAGAGTTTTTCATCGCGCACTACAACCGCAAATTCCGGAAAGCGGTGCAGGGGTTATCAGAGGAGACAAACCGACTGGTGATGAACTACGACTGGCCGGGAAATGTTCGCGAGCTGAAGAACGCACTGGAACGGGCCATGATTCTGGAAGAAGGCAAAGTGCTGAAGCCCGATGACTTGCCCTTTTCCGTGGCCAGCGGACGGGGCGGCCCTGTGGCAACCGACAGCGCGCTCGCACCGCCAGCCGAACCTGCGCCAGCGCCAGGAAAACGCAGGCTACCTCCGCTGTCGATTCCCGAGGGTGGGACTTCGTTGGAGGATGTCGAGCATGCGCTGGTGGAGTTGGCGTTGCAGCAGTCGCACGGCAATCAGATCAAGGCGGCGAAGTTGCTGAACATAAGCCGGGATGCGCTGCGGTACAAGATGAAGAAATTTGGACTGTCGCATACGGAAGAAGAAGAGTCGGCGGCACCGGCAAACCCGCAGTAGTGGAAAATTACAACACGTGATGCGTAAACCGGAAGTGCGTGAGATTGCGCGTGCAAGTGTGAAAACTCGCACGCAGGAGGCGGATTCTTTTTTGGCCGGACGAAGCAGATTTTTAACTCACTGATTTGTAGAGGCTTACGGGACTGTGCAAATCGGTGCAAAACGGAATCTGAGGTGCAATATCTACCCGCGTTCAGCAATTAGGCAATGGAGCGATTGTCAAAAGGCTGAGCAGTGGGCGTTCCTTTTAGGACGGTCGGGCTTGCGGTGAAGGCTCGAAAGGATACGTCGTAAAAAGGGACGCCCACATTAAAAAGACTTCGGCAGCGGTCGGCGAGCCTACAACGAAGCGTCGTGTGTACGACGCGAATGCCCGGATTACGGGCTTCTGAACAAGCTGACCGCTGCCATTTATTTTGTCCTTCCTAGCTCGGCAGCTCTCCCACGAAGGAGTGGATAGTTCTATCCGCAGATGCGGATTTCCCACAGTTTTAGGTGAATCGGCGCAGAAATTTGCGGAAGTTGGCCCAGTGTTGGGATTTCCGAAACAAATTCTGCGGCAAGTCCTTCCTTTGCAAGAAGGTGCGGAAGGGCGTAGTGGTACCGCACGTGCATTCTCACCATTGGGATATCAAGCGTGTATTGAGCGCGTGGATGTTGCAGCTAAATTCAGGAGGAAGTCATGCCGCAGGTTGCGGACCACAAGGAGCTACAGAAGGTTGACAGCAGTCAACGAATCACTCTCACCAAGATTCTGGTCACTACGGATTTTTCGGAAGTATCGGACCGAGCCTTGGATTATGCGATTGCGCTGGCGCGGCGTTACGACGCGCGCATTTATCTCACTCACGTGATCACCCCCGATCCGTTCCAGTTCGCGGAGCCCCAATTGGCGCAGGCGACCTACGAAAAAGTGCGGCAGGCAGCCGAAGAAGGGGTAACCGACATTCTGATTTCCGGCAAGCTGCGCGGCGTGCCGCATGAAGTGTTGATGGAAGAAGGCAACGTTTGGGGCACCCTGGAAAAGCTGATCGCCGAGCACGAAATTGACCTGGTCGTGGCGGGAACGCACGGCCGCGGTAAGGTACAGAAGATCCTGATCGGGTCGGTAGCCGAAGAAATCTTCCGTCGCGCGACGACTGCGGTGTTGACGGTCGGGCCCGCGGTGAAGGGTGCTGCGGAAAAGGAAATCGAACTGAAGCACATCCTGTTCGCCACCGATTTTGGCACGGGCGCGGAGAGAGCCGCGGCACATGCGTTCTCGTTGGCGCAGGAGCATAACGCGCAACTGACGCTGCTGCATGTAATCGAGAGCGCGGCAGCGTACACCGACGAGAATGTGGCACGGCAACGCGACATCAACGTGGCGCGCATGAAGCAACTGATGCCGGCGGGAACCGAGAATTGGTGCAAGCCGGACTTCCGGGTCACCTATGGATCCGCGGTCGACGAAATTTTAATCGCCGCGCGGGAATGTAAGGCGGACCTGATTGTGATGGGCGCCAAAGCTCGCAAGAGCCTGGCGGGGCATGTGCCACTCACGATCGCATATAACGTAGTAACCAAAGCGACGGCCCCGGTTCTGACCGTACGCGGGTAGTTTTCGATAGGGAACGGAATCTTCCGACAGAGATCCGTATCCTTATTCATGAGGCGGTGCTGCATCCTCCCCCCAGCCGAGCAGCACCGCCTTTTTGTTAGGTACGCGTGAGACTAACGAACTCGTGCCGAACAGCTTGGTCCAGGGTTCTCGCCTAGCAGTTCAGATTCGATACCCGCGTGAGGAAGGTAGCGATTCAGATCACAGTCAGGGGAATGGAGCGATTTACGCTGCTAATTTTCAGGCTGGAAATAAGTGGCGTTGTGAAATAACAGAGCATCGACGGCATCCGGCAATTGCAAGATGTGTTCCTTCCGGACATAGCCGCGAGCCCCGACTTGCTTGGCTTGTTTTACTACTTCAGGGCTGTCATGAATTGAGCAGACGAGAATCGGTAATTGCGGCAGGCGTTTTCTTAATTCCGCGGCAGCGGTAAGGCCGTCCATTACAGGCATGGTCAAATCCAGGATGACCAAGTCCGGATGATGTTCGAGAGCCTTAGTAACTCCCTCTTTTCCATTCACAGCCTCAGCGCAGACCTCAATGTCTCCCCGGAATTCCAGAATTGTGCGGACATATTTGCGAACGATATCGCTGTCGTCTACAACAAGGGCCCGTATCATAAACGAGAGGTTAACTCGGAATGCGAAAGCCGAACATCAGAAGAGTTCCCTAGTACCACCTCATAAGGTAATCACGGTATCCGGTGTGGGGCTGGGCCCGACACCCACTCAATTCGGACACGAAGCTCGCACTTCGGCAATTTGCTTTTGGACACGGGGGGACTGGATCGAGAGAGCCAGAGCTTCCTTGGTCAGCGACAACGGCAGAACAGGATCGCCCAAATGCTGAAGCAACGCGCGAGCTTCGTCGCAGCGGTGGCTTGCGGCGAGAGCTGTGGCCTGTTTCAGCTTGATCTCGAGGTAGACATCGAGCTGGCTGGCGCCACCTTCTTCGAGGGAAACGAAACGCGTGGCTAATTCTGTTTGGGCATCGTCATAGCGCCCGGCATCAGCCAAGTCTCGCGCAAGCTGAAAGATCAGCTTCGCCGGCGGATTCGTGCCCGGGAATTTCTGCAGCGCCGCGACACGTTCTTCGGGCGAGCGTCCAGCATCGCGCAATGCCTGCTCAAGACCCAGATAATTCTCGGGATTCTGCGGATCGTACTTGGTGCCTTCCTCGAAATACTGGATCGCCCGTTCGGGCGGCTGATGTAGATATAGCGCGGTGTAGCCCATATTGCGCAGAAGCGCGGGCAAAGCGGGATTCCATTCGCGAGCGGCGTTCCATTCGCGCATGGCGGCTTCTTCCATACCACTCGACATGTACAAAGAGCCGAGAAGCGCGTGGGCATTGGCGTCCTTGGGATTTGCCTTGATGGCATGCTGGAGAACGTCGAAAGATTCCGCGCGATTCGGGAAAACGTAAGTTGTGGGCATCAGCGCAGCGGCTCGGAAGTCCGCGGCGGCATCCTGGTGCAACATTTCCTTGCAATAGCCGCGATAGTAAGCGATGAGCGGGTAATTTTCTGGACGTGGCATGCCGGGCTCACTCACTACGCCGGACCCGCTGGGATAATTGCGCGACAGGAGATCGACGGCATCAGCGTAAAAGCCGAAATGCATATACAGCACGGCAATATTAAGGATGCGCTCGGGGTCGGCGGCCAGGTGGGGCCAAAGAGCAGGATCACTGTGGCCGAGAAGCGTGGCTTCGTAGCGCAGGAATGTGTCCGGAGGATCGGCCACCTGGCGCTTTTCGAGTTGTTCGTTCGCGGCTTCGCTGTTACTGAGATGGCGTAGCACGCTAGTGTTAAGGTCGCGTAATTCTGTGGAGTCCGTAAATTCCGCAGACGCCGAGGTCAGTTGATTGGAGGCCTTCTTCAGATTGCCGCTGCGGGCCTCCAGCGCGGCTAGTTCGAATAGCGAAGGCGGGCGGAACGGGCCGTATGGTTCGCTGACCTCGAAGGCGCGACGGGCTTTGGCCCATTCGCCGGTTTGCACGTAGGCCATCCCGAGGTAGTAGGAAGCTTCTTTGTCGTTGCTGATGCGCGTGAGCACTGGCGCGAGTTGCGCTTCCGCGTCAGCGAACTGCTTCAACCCCACATCCAAACGACCCGCCGCACGATGCAGCACCACACTGTCGGTGTAGCGCTGCAATCCTTCGCGGTAGGTGGCCAGCGCTTTTAACACTTCCCCGTTGCGCTCCTGCTCGGTGCCCATTTCCAGGAAATCGCCTTCGCTGCGCTTATCGGGCGGTGGGTAGACATACGCAGGAGGCAGTTCTTTCGGCACCTCGGATTTGGGCTGGAAATCGTATTGGCCTTCGGTGTGGGTCAGGATGGAATTCCCAGATTCGTCGGTGATGTTGACGGCGTAAGTTTTTGAAGCCTGCAAGTTGGGAAATTGCTTGCGGAATGTAGACCTTGGCGTGAGCGAGACGGATTCAGTCGCGACCACTTGTGGGCCATCGAGAATTTCGAGTTTGGCGTTTGGAAACTCTCGTGCGGAGTTGAGCGCGACATCCAGAGAAAAAGTGTTCGACGGATTCGCTGGCATGCGAGTGAGATTCAACACGGCATTGGAATTGGCGTAGGTGATGCCGCCAATTTCCAGAATCGGCAACCAAATTTCGGTGAAATGAATACCTTGTTGCGGGTTCAGGAAGCCGTAAGTCTCCTGGTTGCGGAAAAGCCCGGCCTGAATCTCGACGTAGGCGCTGTGATTGTCAGAGAGGGCGTCGCGCCATCCGAGGCCTTCAGGATCGCGGCCCCAGGAGAAGACCTTCTTGGCAGGCAGGTCGTTGCGTGAGGAATAGTGCACTACGCCGGCATTCGTTTTGGGATGATAGACGCCCATGTACGGCTCATTACTGGCGAAACTGAAACGCGAGACCGCGCCATATTTGTGGTTGCCAACGACGCTGAGATCGACGCCGTTGCGGTCGACGGGCCAAGTGTCCAGATCGGTGTATCCGTGAAATACGGAAAATTGTTGGGGGTAGTACAGACGCGAATCGTCCCAAACCTGGACACCGGCGTTGGTCCACCAATAAAAACGGTGGCGCTCGGCTCCCGGATTGTAGAGCGTGGTTCTCTGCTCTAACGCCGCTTCGCCGCGGTGCAGCGTGAGCTGCACGCACCACTCCATGCCGTAAACACGGTCGATATTGCGCACCCAGACAGAAGCGCTGCCGCTGGAGGTCGACGTCGAGAAATCGACGGGAGAAGCGGTCATCCAATTGTGGGAAACGGGGAAGTTGAATTCGATGCCGTAGGCCGCCCAAACGCCGCGATAGGCAATGCGCGCGAACTTCAGCGAAGGATTGGCGTAGAACATGTCGGCACCGTTGCGCTTGTCGATGCAGCGATAGAGATGGCCGCCGAGGTCGGGAAGGATAATGCAGTGCAAATACTCGTTTTCGAGATGCAACGCACGCCACTGGCGAGGCGCCACGTGATTGGTCAGATTTTCGCGAATGGTGTACGGGTAGTTGTATCTGCCGTTGGTGACGAACTGGTCGAACGGAGG
The DNA here is from genome assembly GCA_035506955.1 of Verrucomicrobiia bacterium. Classification (GTDB taxonomy): domain Bacteria; phylum Acidobacteriota; class Terriglobia; order Acidiferrales; family UBA7541; genus Acidiferrum. Next base: position 57,724 of record DATJOO010000042.1, on the reverse strand, counting down.
GTTCTCGTCGGGCAGGCCTTCCTCGTAGGTGGGCAACTCGATGGTGTCTTGCCAAACGCGCACGGCAGGTGAACCAGTGTTGTCGGAATTCACCGTCGATTGTGCGACGACGGACAGTGGAAAGAAAAAGGTAAGGCTGACGATAGCTAGTTCGAGCACGACGGCACGCAGATTCTTTTCCACGATTGCGCTCCCTCTTTGCGGACACGAAGTGACGTTTCTTGGCAATCTCGCAACCCGTTTTTATATCACACAGAGGGGGAGCCGTTCCGGTGACGGGCGACACGACTTGGCGAAAAAATTGGAAATGCGGACGGATCAGGAGCGAATCATTGTCAGTAACATTTTGAACGGGGTGAGCGCGGCCAGCGCATGAGGCTGGTTTGCCGGCAGCAAAATGGCTTGCCCCGCTTCCACGTGATACGAAGTGTCGACAATGGTGATTTCGGCTTTGCCGTCAAGCATCTGGACCAGCGCGTCGAAAGCAGCCGTATGCTCGGATAAACTTTGTCCGGCGTCGAAGGCGAACACTGTGACCGTGCCGCTGGGATGCTTGAGCAAAGTGCGACTGACGACGGTTCCGTCCTGATAGCTGACCAGATCGCCGAGGCGTACGATTGCCGCGGAAGGCATTTGCGCTGGGCGTAATTGCGGCGTGGCGCTCATGTCGGTCACCTGCCCGGCAACGGATGAGCTGCCTGGTCGGCGTTGGGGACCAAGCGCTGATAAACCGCGGTGGGGATGGAGGAATTCCAGTGGCCAGTGGCCTTGGCGAATCCGGTGACGCCGAGGAATAGAGCGGCAATGCCGGCGGCGACGGCCCATGCGGGCAACGGGTGCCTGTTCGTTTTTGGCGCGATCAAGCTGGGCAAACTGAGAGACAGCGCGTTCTGCGCGGGACAAACCGCCACACATTCGAGACAGCCGGTGCATTCGACGGAGCGAATCTGCACGAGTTTGTCGACGGGCAAGGCCGCGGGGCAAGCCTTCGTGCATTTAGCGCAATCGATGCAGGTTTCCGTATTTCGCCGAATGCGCGTGGGACTCAACCACGAAGTCAGCCCGAGCAGCGCCCCATAAGGACAAAGGAAGCGGCACCAGAAGTTCTGGATGAAGATAGAAGCAAGGACAAAAATACCGAGAACGATCAGCCCAGTTTCACCGATGTGCCGGAAGAAGTTCAGCATCTTCACGTCGGCGATCAGTCCATAGGGACTTTGCATAAAATCACGAATGCCCGCAGCAGACATACTGGAAATGGCCCACACGAAAAATCCCAGCAAAAAATATTTCAATCCGCGTAAGGGGAGGTCCAGCCAGCGCGGCAAGTGGAAATTCCGCTTGAACATTTTCTTACCCGCGCGCCAAAGGTACTCAGAAATCGTGCCGACGGGGCAGAGCCAACTGCAAAAGGCCTTGCGGAACAGGAACGCCATGACGAGAAACGTGAGCAACAAGAACAGGGCCGCGGGATGCACTTGGGGAAGATGGCCACTAACCAGCCAATACTTCAAGTTCATCAATCCTGCGATGGGCAGCCAACCTTCTACCCCCGGAGGCCGATGCAACTCGGTGTCGACGGTACCTGCTTCAAACTGACGTACCCAGAAATAAAACTTGGTGCCGAGCCAGAGATTGAGTACCAGCAAGGCACCCTGAAAGCTTCGACGATACAGTTGAGAGCGATCCACATCGGTACGACGAATGAGCTTTTTCTTGGGCTTGGCGGCAGGTTTCGTGGTGGGAACAACTGGGGTAGCCGCAAGAGGGATTTGCGGATTATTGATCAAGGGGACCTGGGTAGCCATGGGGTGTGACCTCGAAGGCAGGTTACGGGAGTTGGTCACAAGGCGCTGTGACTTTTATCACGCCGCTTGAAATACTTAACATCCCTGTTATGTGTTTGTTACGAATCGATTTTTGAAATCTGTGTGGGGCTAGGACGGCAACGCGGAGGAAGTGGTCACTGGCCCGTCAACGCTCGCAATGATTCCAACTGCGTGCGAGCCTCCTGCAGATTCGGGGCTAATTGGAGGGCAGCCTGGTAGGCACCCTTTGCGCGAGAGAAATCGCCTTTCGCTTCTTCGGCGCGGCCCAACCAATACAGAGCCAGAGGAGAGCGGGAACGCGACGCGGCCTGCGTAAAATCGGCAATCGCGTCATCGAGCTTTCCGAGGCGAAATTCGACGGTGCCGCGGGCGACGTAGCTGTTCACCTCGTTTGGATTCAGCGCGAGAGCTTGATTGAACTCCGTGATGGCCAGCGGCAGATTGTTCAAACTCAAATAAATCACGCCCAAATTATTGTGCGCCTGCGCGGATTCTTGGACGCCGCCTGCATGGGCAATGGCCAGACGATATTCGTTGGCAGCTTCCGGCAAATGGCCTTGACGCTGAAGCAAAACGGCGAAGTTGTAATGCGCGTTGCCCAAGTCGGGTGAATATTGAACAGCAGCAAGGAAATGTGGGAACGCTCCGCCGATGTCGCCTTTTTCCATTAAGGCGACACCCAAATTGTTTTCGGCCGTGCCGTTGTGAGTGGTCACTTGCAGGGCGTGGGTGAAAAGCGTTTCGCTATCTTGCCAGTAGGCGATCTGCCGGTGCGCGACGAGGGCGAGCGCCAACAAAACCGTGGCGCATGTGGCGCCGGCGATGGCGGGTGAAAGTTTGCGCTTCGGCTCACGCGCGAATGCGTCAGCAACGAACCAAACCAGCGCAACGAAGATGCCGATCAATGGCAGTTGCGCGTAGCGGTCGGCCATGCCCTGGCGGCCGGCCTGAACGATTCCGATCGTAGGGAAAGCGGTGCCGAGATACCAAAGCCAGCCGGTGGCCAGATATTTCTGTGACCGGTGTCGCCAAACGAACGCGCTGATGGCCAAGAGAACGACCGCAGCAACGACCACCTGCCAAAGGGCCAGATGATTCTGGGGATGGGGATAAAACACCGCAAGACGCGCGGGCCAAAGCATCTTCCCCAAATACATGGCGTAGGCATATACGGCATTTTTCAGGCGCCACACGAAGGGCATGGCTACGGCCACGGCGCCTTCGCTGCTCTGGGCATGGAGATTAATCCACGTCGCTACCGCGGTCATAAGAAACAGAGGAATTTTCTCTCGGATGAGAACCAGCAGCGAATTCCAGAAAGTCCCTGCCGCATCATCGGACCTGCGAGAAAATCGCTCGAGCGGCCAGTAATCCAGTAGCAAAAAAGCGAACGGCAAGATAATGGCAATGACCTTGGCCATCAGCGCCAGAGCAAAAAATAAGACCACCATGAGATAACGGGCCGCGTTCGGGCGCTTGGCGTATCGTGAATAAGCAATGAGCGCAAGAAACAAAAAACACAGACAGAGCACCTGCTTGCGCTCGGCAATCCACGCCACCGGCTCCACGTTGAGAGGATGAACGGCAAAGAGCGCGGCGACGGCGGCGCTGCGCCACAATTTTCCGGTTGCGCTGAACAAAAACAGGAACAGTAACACCGTGTCCGCGGCCATCAGTAAAATATTGACGAGATGGTGGCCCCAAGGGCTGAGACCAAATACTTGAACATCGGCCATGTGCGAGAGCCACGTGAGGGGATGCCAGTTTGCCGCCGTGCCCTGCGTGCCAAAAGCCCACTTCACACTTTGCCAGTTGAGCCCCTGCAAGACCTGCGCATTGTGCGTCACGTATTCGGGATCGTCATAATTCACGAAACCGTTGTGCAGTGCAGGCAGATAGAGAGCTACGACGAGCAGCGCGAGGCCAATCGAAAACAAGACGAGATATTGCCGTTCCCCGTTGGGGTCGGACGGCTGGGAGGGAGCTTCGATGACCGCTGCGGTTGCGCCGTTCATGCTTCTTTCATTTTAGTGGGCGCCACAGCGGCGACAAGTTGCCATGCAGGGCCTGCGGCCAAACCGCCAATGCGGGTAGAGCTAACGTGCTTCTCCGCCGCTAGTTTTCCCACTTGCGTGTTATTCTGTTGTCGCCGCGTGACGCCCGGTGCGGCTGTGGCGAAATTGGCATACGCGGCGGGCTTAAAATCCGCTGGGGATTTCCCCGTTGTCGGTTCGAGTCCGACCAGCCGCACCATTTTTATCAAGTTAAGCCCCGGCAGACACCTCCAACCTTTTGCAGTACAATTTCTTCTCCCTTTTTCCAGGAGCAGCATCCAACTGGCAGAGCAAAGCAAGGAGCATCCAAATGGCAGGATCAATGCAACGGGTAACCGAATCGCCAGCCGAAGCTAACGTGAGCCAGCAGCAACATCTCGATCAACTTTGTATCAACACGATTCGCACGCTGTCGATTGACGCCGTGCAACAAGCCAACTCCGGTCACCCGGGCGCGCCGATGGGCTTGGCGCCGGTGGCTTACTCGCTCTGGCAATATTTTCTGAAATACGATCCGGCGTCGCCGCACTGGCCAAATCGCGACCGCTTTGTGCTTTCCGCAGGACACGCATCGATGCTGCTGTATTCCGTTCTGCACCTGGTAGGCGTGAAGCAAGTGGATAAGAAAGGCCGAGTGGAGAACGAGCAGTCCATCACGATGGAACAGATTAAGCGCTTCCGGCAATTGGACAGCCGCACGCCGGGGCACCCGGAATCGCACCTCGCGAGTGGAGTGGAAACGACGACGGGTCCGCTGGGCCAAGGTGCGGGCAACAGCGTAGGCATGGCCATCGCCGGAAAATTTTTGGCCACCCATTTTAACCGGCCAGACTTTGAGTTGTTCAATTACCGCGTGTGGACCATGTGTGGCGATGGCGACCTTATGGAAGGCGTAGCGGCTGAAGCCGCTTCGCTGGCCGGCCATCTGCAGCTCGGGAATCTTTGTTGGATCTATGACAACAATCGCGTGACCCTGGACGGTCCAGCCAGCTGGTCATTAAGCGACGACGCGATGACGCGCTTCATCGGTTATGGCTGGCACGTGACGCGTGTGGGCGACGCCAACGATTTGATGCAGCTTTCCCGTGCATTTAAGGACTTCGAAGCACATGGCGATAAGCCCACGCTGATCGTGGTGGATAGCCACATCGGCTACGGTTCACCGCATAAGCAGGATTCGTACGAAGCACACGGCGAACCGCTGGGTGAAGCCGAAGTGAAGCTGGTCAAGAAAAATTATGGCTGGCCCGAAGATGCCAAATTCCTGGTACCCGATGGCGTGTACGCGCACTTCCAACAAGGCATTGGGACGCGGGGCGCGCAGGATCGCGCCAAGTGGGAAACGTTATTTGCCGATTATGCGAAGAAATATCCGGAGATGGCGGATCAGCTTAACCGCATGCAGAAGCGGGAACTTCCCGACGGCTGGGATAAGAATCTGCCGTCGTTCCCCGCCGACGCGAAGGGCATGGCCACTCGGGAGAGTTCCGGCAAAGTGCTGAACGTGCTGGCCCAACACATTCCATGGATGGTTGGCGGTTCCGCGGACTTGGCCAAGTCGAATAAGACCAATCTGACGTTTGAGGGCGCGGGTGAATTCTTTCCGGTGAAATTCGAAGGGCGCAACGTTCACTACGGAGTCCGCGAACATGGTATGGGAGCCGCGACAAATGGCATGAGCCTGAGCGGCCTGCGCGCGTACTGTGCCACCTTTTTTAACTTTAGCGATTACATGCGCGCGAGCATGCGATTGGCAGCGCTGATGGAAATTCCTGTGCTATTCATTTTCACCCACGATTCCATTGGATTGGGAGAAGACGGTCCGACGCACCAGCCCATCGAGCAACTGGCCGGATTCCGCGCGATGCCCAACATGTGGGTATTTCGCCCGGGCGATGCGAATGAAGTCGTAGAAACGTATAAATCGGCAGTGCAGCGTGAAGATGGACCGTCAACGTTGGTATTCAGTCGGCAGGCCATGCCCACACTGGACCGCACGAAGTATGCACCGGCGAGCGGCGCGGCCAAAGGCGGCTATGTGGTGGCAGACGCGGAGGGCGGCAAGCCGGACGTGATTCTGCTCGCGACCGGAAGCGAATTGCAGTGGGTGGTTGCGGCGTATGAAAAGTTGAAGGCCGAGGGCATCAAGGCGCGTGTGGTAAGCGTGCCTTGCTGGGAGTTGTTCGACCAGCAAGACGCAAAGTATAAGGAATCCGTGCTGCCGTCGAATGTCACCGCGCGCGTTTCCATGGAAATGGCGGCCACGTTGGGATGGGAGCGCTACATCGGGACAAAGGGCAAGGCGCTTGGGATGCACACGTTCGGTGCTTCTGCTCCGATCAAGGACCTGCTGAAGAAATTTGGCTTTGACGCGGATCATGTGGTCGCCGCCGCCAAAGAGCTGCTTGGAAAGTGAGCGGGCGATGAAAATTGTGATTGGCTCGGACCATGCCGGTTTTCAGTTGAAGAACGCCATGGGCGATCTGATTCGGTCCTTGGGCCATGCGGTTCTGGACGTGGGCGCGTTCAATGAGAATCCATCGGACTATCCGGATTATGCGGAAGCGGTGGGGCGCGCAATTCTGGACGGAAAAGCGGAACGCGGTGTATTGATCTGTGGCAGCGGCATTGGCGCAAGCGTTGCGGCGAATAAGCTCGCCGGGATTCGCGCAGGCATTTGCCACGACAGCTACTCCGGACACCAAGGCGTGGAACACGACAACATGAACGTGCTGGTTATGGGTTCGCGCGTGATTGGCGAAAAACTGGCTGAGGATGTCGTACGGGCTTTTCTATCCGCGAAATTTACCAACGAAGAGCGCCACGTACGGCGCCTGGCGAAGGTGCATGCGCTGGAAGAGAAGATGTTAAAAGTCTGAAATCCGGGATTTGCCCCGCGCCCAGGGGCGTACAATGGGAGGTCAAGCCCGCCTCCCCTGAGTATCAGCAAAGGAGAAGTCTCTATGACCACCTCGGCAACCGTTCCCAATGCAACTGGCACAAATCCTCTGAAAGGATTATTGGAGTACGGCCAGTCTCCCTGGATGGACTACATTCGCCGCGATCTACTCACCGGCGGCGGTTTGAAACACATGATCGACACGGACGGTCTGCGCGGCATGACCTCCAATCCTTCCATTTTCGAAAAGTCCATCGTCGGAAGCACGCTTTACCATGACATTTTGCAATCGCCGGAAGCGAAATCGCTGGATGCAAAAGCGATCTACGAGAAGATTGCGATACGCGACGTGCAGGATGCCTGCAATATTTTCCAGCCGGTCTACAAGTCCACGAATCGCCGGGACGGCTATGTGAGCCTGGAAGTATCGCCGTTGCTGGCGAATGACACCAAAGGCACGCTGGAAGAGGCGCGCCGGCTATGGAAATCGGTTGGCCGCGAGAACCTGATGATCAAGGTTCCCGGCACGCCGGAAGGGGTTCCCGCGATCCGGCAACTTTTGGAAGAGGGCTTGAACATCAATGTGACGCTGCTGTTTGCGCAGTCGGCGTACGAGCAGGTGGCTGAAGCGTTCACGGCCGCTTTAGAGGCGCGCGCGCTGAAGGGTTTGGACATTAGCCATAGCGCCAGCGTGGCCAGCTTCTTTGTCAGCCGCATCGACACGCTCGTCGATTCGAAGATTGAAGAAAAGTTGAAGACCGCGACGGGCGACAGCAAGGCTTTGCTATCCAGCATTGAAGGCAAAGTGGCCATCGCAAACGCCAAGCTGACCTACAAGAAGTATCAGGAGTTGTACAGCAGTCCGCGCTGGAAGGCTCTGGCTGCCAAGGGCGCGCAGACACAGCGCTTGCTGTGGGCCAGCACCAGCACGAAAAATCCGAAATATCGCGACGTGCTCTACGTCGAAGAATTGATTGGGGCAGACACCGTGGACACCATTCCTCCGGCGACCTTTGATGCTTTCCGCGATCACGGGAAATTGCGCAAGAGCTTGACGGAGGACGTTCCGGGCGCGGCCAAAACGATGGAGAATTTGGGCAAGGCCGGAATCTCTATGAAAGAAGTGACGGACAAATTGTTGGCCGAAGGCGTGAAACTCTTCGCCGACGCGTTCAAGACTTTGCTCGACGCCACGGGCAAAACCGCCGGCAAGCACTAGCCCTGAAGGAAACAAATCATCTTCGTTCACCTGGGCTGGTTCGACTACCAGTCCGGGCCAGTGGAAGAATCAAAATCTGCGGAGGAGTCTACACCATGCAACTCGGTATGATCGGTCTGGGAAGAATGGGCGCGAACATGGTTCGGCGCCTTGAGAAGGCGGGCCACAACTGTGTGGTGTACGATCGCAGTGCCAACGCTGTCCAGGACTTGGTGAAGGACGGGGCCGCAGGTGCGAAATCGATCGATGATTTCATCGCGAAGCTGCAGAAGCCGCGAGCCATTTGGTTGATGGTACCTGCGGCGATCGTGGATTCGATGATTGCTGAATTGCTACCCAAGCTTTCCAACGATGACATTCTGATCGACGGCGGCAATTCGTATTACATCGACGACATTCGCCGCGCGAAAGAGCTGATTGCAAAAGGCATTCACTATGTGGACGTGGGCACCAGCGGCGGCGTTTGGGGCCTCGAGCGCGGGTACTGCCAAATGATTGGCGGCGAAACAAAGGTCGTCCAGCATCTCGATCCCATCTTCAAAGCGCTGGCGCCGGGTCTCGGCGATATTCCGCGAACTCCTGGGCGCGAAAAGGCTTCCGGGACTGCGGAACAAGGGTATCTGCACTGCGGACCTTCGGGCGCCGGGCACTTTGTGAAAATGGTGCACAACGGCATCGAGTACGGGTTGATGGCGGCCTATGCAGAAGGCTTAAATATTCTGAAGCACGCGGATGCCGGACATAAAAAGCAGGAAGTGGATGCGGAAACCACGCCGTTGCGGAATCCGGAACATTATCAGTATGACTTCAATCTCGCGGATGTGGCGGAAGTCTGGAGGCGCGGCAGCGTGGTGGCCTCGTGGCTGCTGGATTTGACGGCGATCTCGCTCTTCGAACAGCCAACGCTGCAGAATTATTCCGGACGCGTGTCGGATTCCGGCGAAGGGCGCTGGACGATTCTGGCGGCAATTGAGTCCACGGCTCCGGCGCCGGTATTGAGCGCGGCGCTCTACGAAAGGTTTTCTTCCCGTGGCGAAGGCGATTTTGCCGCGAAACTTTTGTCGGCCATGCGCTTCCAGTTTGGTGGTCATCTGGAGAAAAAAGCCCACGGAGACTAGGTTCACACTTCGTGGCGCTAAAGATTAGGATAGTTCTATGAACTTGAACCACCTGGAAGGCGCCAGCGCCGTGGCGAGCCCCTGCGTCATGGTGATATTTGGCGCGACGGGTGATTTGACGAAACGCAAGCTGATTCCTGCACTTCTGAATCTCGCACAGGAAAATATCCTCCCAAAAGAATTTGCCATTGTGGGGTTTGCCGTAAACGATTACGACACGGAATCTTTTCGCAAAACACTCGGTCAGGAAATGCCGAACTTCGCGCCCGATCCCATCGATTTGAAGATGTGGGACGAATTGTCGCAGCGGCTTTATTTCGTGAAGGGCGACTTCCAGGATCCCGCCGCGTTCCAGAGGCTGAAGAAGCAAATTGAAGAAGCGGACAAGGCCCACCATACCGGCGGAAACAAGTTTTTCTACCTGGCGGTGGCGCCGCGCTTCTTTGCGCCGATTGTCGATCAGTTGGGCGCGGCAGGCTTAACCAAGGAAGAAGATGGCCATTGGACGCGAGTGATCATTGAAAAGCCATTCGGGCACGACCTCGATTCGGCGCGGCAGTTGAACGCGGATCTGAAGAAAACGCTGGATGAGCGTCAGATCTACCGCATCGATCACTATCTGGGCAAAGAGACTGTGCAGAACGTGATGGTGTTTCGCTTCACGAATAACATCATCGAGCCGCTATGGAATCGCAATTACGTGGACCATGTGCAGATTACCGCGGCGGAAACCGTCGGCGTGGAGCATCGCGGCGGGTTTTACGAAACTGCGGGGGCATTGCGTGACATGGTGCCGAATCATCTGTTTCAACTGCTCACCATGACCGCCATGGAACCGCCCATTTCGTTCGACGCGGACGAAGTACGAAACAAGCAAGCGGAAGTGCTTCACGCCATACAGCCGTTAAGTCCCGAAGATGTGCTGAAGAGCATGGTGCGAGGACAGTATGGAGAAGGCATGGTGGACGGAGAACGGGTGGCCGCGTACCGGCATGAGCCGGATGTTTCGCCGGAATCCAACACGGAAACGTTTGTGGCGTTGAAGCTGCAGATCGACAATTGGCGTTGGGCGGGAGTGCCCTTCTACCTGCGAACCGGAAAGCGCATGGCGCAACGCAAGACGGAGCTTGTGATCCAGTTCCGGCGCACACCTTTCGTACTGTTCCGCAACACCGCGGTGAAGAATATTGAGACGAACCGGCTGGTGATCAACATTCAGCCCGACGAAGGAATTTCCCTAAGTTTCGGGGCGAAAGTGCCTGGAGCGGTAATGCGCCTTGGCCTGGTGAATATGGATTTCGACTACAAATCGTATTTCGGCGTGGAGCACGGCACGGGATACGAACGGCTGCTGCGGGACTGCATGGCGGGTGATGCCACGCTGTTCCAACGCAGCGACATGGTGGAAGCAGGATGGAAAGTAATCCAGCCCATCATTGACGTTTGGCACGCGCTGCCGCCAAGAGGCTTCCCGAATTACGCTGCGGGCTCGTGGGGCCCGGTAGAAGCTGAAGAGCTGTTGGAAAGAGACGGTCGCCAGTGGCGGCGCATTGGAGAAGAAGATATTGATTGGCCAGGCCGCACGGCGACGCCGGGAGTCACAACCAAGGCAGGTACCCTGTCATGAAAGCATCACCCGCACGCGACGTTGTAATTTTTCCGGATGCGGCAAGCCTGACCAAGCGTGCCGCCGATGAATTTGTCAAAAGCGTGAACGAGGCGATCGCAGAAAAAGGCTCGTTCACTGTGGCACTTGCCGGCGGTTCCACACCGAAGGCGCTTTATTCCCTACTGACCGAAGATCCCGCGTATAGCTCCAAAATTGCCTGGCAGAAGATGCATTTCTTTTTTGGCGACGAGCGGCACGCGCCTCCCGACAACTCCGAGAGCAACTTTCACATGGCCAATCAGACGCTGTTTTCCAAGGGTCTGGTGAAACCGGAGCAGATTACAAGGATTAGAGGCGAATACGCCGACACGGAAAAAGCAGCACTGGAATATGAGCAGGCTCTTCGCGCATACTTTAAGTTGAGGGATGGCGAGTACCCTCGCTTCGACCTGGTGCTCCTCGGCATGGGTGAAGAAGGACATACCCTGTCGCTTTTCCCGGGCACCAAGGCCCTACACGCCACCAATCGCGTCGTGGTTCGCAACTGGATCGGTAAGCTGTATACCGAACGCATCACGCTGACAGTTCCTGCAGCCAACCAGGCGAAGCGCGTAATTTTCAGTGTGACCCGCGACGACAAGGCACTGGCCTTGAAAGCGGTTCTGGAAGGCCCTTATGAACCGGAGCAGCTTCCGGCTCAATTCATACAACCGGTCAACGGCTCCTTGCTATGGCTGGTAGACCAGGCGGCTGGTTCGAAGCTGTCGCCGGATATTCAAAACTAACTAGGAGAAGATCATGGCAACCGCAACACTTTCCACCGTGGAACAATACTTAGGGGCAAAGGCGGAATCGCTCCTCGGCTTCAAGTCCCCAAAAATTTCCCGCGACCGGCTGCATCTGCCCGGACCAGATTTCATTGACCGCGTCTATGCCGCGTCGGACCGCAATCTGCGCGTGCTGAATAATTTGCATCGCCTGTTCAACACCGGGCGGTTGGCGGGCACAGGGTATATGTCGATTCTGCCGGTGGATCAGGGGATCGAGCACTCGGCGGCGGCCAGCTTCGCGAAAAATCCGGACTATTTCGATGGAGAGAACATCGTAAAGCTTGCCGTTGAGGGTGGCTGCAACGCGGTGGCTTCCACTTTCGGCGTGCTGGGGTCCGTGGCGCGCAAGTATGCGCACAGAATTCCGTTCATTGTGAAGATCAATCACAACGAATTGCTTACCTATCCAAACCAGTTCAACCAGATTCTGTTCGGCACGGTACAGGAGGCGTACGACATGGGGGCGGCCGCAATTGGTGCCACGATTTATTTCGGCTCCGAGCAGAGCGACCGGCAGATTATCGAAATCAGCCACGCTTTCGCCAAAGCGCACGAACTGGGCATGGCCACCGTGCTGTGGTGCTACCTGCGGAATCCTGCGTTCAAGAAGGACAAGGATTATCATGTGTCCGCCGACCTGACCGGGCAAGCGAACCACCTCGGCGTGACGATTCAGGCCGACATCATCAAGCAGAAACTGCCGGAAAATAATGGCGGCTATGAAGCGTTGAATATGGGCAACTCCAGCTACGGCAAGTTCGACAAGCGCATTTACACCGACCTGTCCAGTGATCACCCGATCGATCTGACACGCTATCAGGTAGCGAATTGCTACATGGGCCGCGCAGGCTTGATCAATTCTGGCGGCGCTTCGGGAAAAAATGATTTCGAAGAAGCGGTGGCCACCGCGGTCATCAACAAGCGCGCCGGCGGCACCGGACTGATCAGCGGCCGCAAGGCGTTCCAACGCCCAATGGCGGATGGCGTGAAGCTCCTGAACTCGATTCAGGATGTTTATCTCGCTAAGGAAATCACCATTCCCTGATCGCCAGAAACCAACTTTAGAGAACAGCCCGCCGCGTGCGGGCTGTTTTTTTTTGCGTGCTGAGCCGTCGCGCAATTGCCGGAATTCAGAAGCAAAAGTCGAATGTTCGTGCTCGTGCGCGCGGCGTCCGTCACTTGCGACGTGCCAGGTGAGTCGAATTAAACCGTTTTTGTGAACAGTTGTAAAATCTCTTCTAAATTTTGCACTTTCCCAAAAATTGAACCGTCTAGCACTGCAACAGCTTGCCGTGAGCTGGACGAGTCCTCTAACTTTACTTGCAGTTAGCAAGTAATCTGTGATTGGCATTCCGCTTGCATCAACCTTTTCTAGTTTCGTTGGTGGCGCACGCAGCCGCCGGACTTCGTCGGTCCTGGGCTGGGACCTGCCGTTTTAAGTCCAGTGCAAGTGGTGGTGAAAAGTTGTGGGGCCATGCGGATGAAGGCGAAGCCAACTCCGCAGGACGTGGGAGTTGTGTGCCTGAGTGGTCATGATTGCGAAAGGAGCGAATCCTTTCCATGGGGGGAAGCAAAATCATGACGAAGAGACTGCTCTCAATTGCGTTGTTTACCGCGTTGCTTTTGGCCCTGGCCGTGGTGTCGCACGCCCAGTCGATCGTGACTGGAGGTATTTCCGGCACGATTATGGATCCGGCGGGGGCGGTTGTTGCGGATGCGACGTTGGTACTGACAAATCCGAGCACCGGTGACTCGTATACCACCACGAGTTCGAAATCCGGCGATTATGTCTTTGCACTGTTAAAACCGGGTACCTATACCCTGACCGTCTCCAAAGACGGATTTAAGACGGCTTCGCAATCTGTCACCGTCGTGCTGGGAACCAGTGTACCCGTAAATCAAACGTTGGAAATTGGCACGGGCACGACAAGGGTAGAAGTAACAGCAGGGAGCAGTGTGGAGTTACAAACCGACAACGCAAATCTGACTACAAATTTCGAAAGCAAGCAGATTCAGGAAGTGCCGAATCCGGGCGGCGACATCACTTATGTGGCGCAAACGGCGCCCGGGGTGACCATGAACAGTTCCACAGGCGGCGGCTATGGCAACTTCAGCACCTTTGGCCTGCCGGGAACGTCAAATCTATTCACTGTCAACGGCAACGACTATAACGATCCAATGGGGAACCTAAACAACTCTGGCGCTAGTAACTTGCTACTGGGCGCGAATGAGCTTCAGGAAGTTACGGTCACAAATAATGCTTATTCCGGACAGTATGGGCGGCAGGCGGGGTCGCAGGTGGATTATTCCACCAAGTCCGGTACTAATTCCTTCCACGGCGACGCGATTTACGATTGGACCGGCCGATTTTTAAATGCGAATGATCCGATCAACAAGGCCACCTCTCCGGTCGGCGGGCCAATCAACCCGCGTCCTTTTGAAAATAACAATCAGTGGGCCGCATCGCTAGGCGGCCCAATCCTCAAGGACAAGATGTTTTTCTTTGTGAACACCGAGGGCATTCGCTACATCTTTGGTTCCATCAACCCGGTGACAACGCCCACGCCGGCGTTCGAAAACTATGTATTGGGAAATGTTCCGCAAAATCCGGCAACGGTGTCCTTTTATCAAAATGCTTTCAAGCTTTACAACGGAGCGCCCAGCATCAGTCACGCCGTGGCAAATCCAGGAAGTTGCACAGGGCCGGGGGGCTGGACGCTGGCAACCTTGCCGGGTGCATTGGCTGCAAATGAATGTACACAATCCTGGACCGACTCTCTCTCCGCGGGCAACCGCGAATGGCTGCTTTCCGCGCGCATCGATTACAAGATTGGTGACAACGATGAGGTGTTCGGCCGCATGAAGTTCGATCGCGGTGTGCAACCCACTTACACCGATGCGATCAATCCACTGTTCAACACCAGCAGCAGCCAACCGCAAAACGAAGGGCAACTGAACTACACACATATTTTCAGTCCCACGATCGTAAATAACCTGATCGGGTCGGTGTATTGGTATTCGGCGATCTTCGGTTCTATCAATGGGAACAGCCCAGCCTTGTCGGCCTTTCCCGGAATTTTGGCGTTCAGCGATGGCTCCGTCACGAACCTTGGCTTCGGCTCAGGAACCCCCGGCGGCTTTGGACAAGGGTTCCAGTATCCGGCCGGACGCAACGTGACGCAGTGGGGATTCGTCGATGATTTGTCGATCACCCGAGGGAATCACTCGTTCAAAATGGGCGGCAGCTTCCGGCGGGACGACATCAGCGACTACACCGCAGCTTCCCAGACCGTGTTTCCGGCAGTGAGTACGGACCTGTTTGGATTCGCAAACGATGCGATTGCGCAAGGTTCGACTGTCTACAACTTCGCCAGCTCAGCAGTACAGCCTATTGGTTTGTATACGTTCGGGCTTTATTTCCAAGACGAATATCGCGTCACTCCAAAGTTGAAACTGATGTTGACCTTGCGCGCAGATCGCAACTCGGGCGGCGCGTGTGAACACGCTTGCGCCAGCCTGCCGATAACTCCGTTCAACGAAATGGCTCATGGGGCGGACATTCCCTACAACCAATCGTTCCAAACGGGCCTGACCACCATTTTCCCGAACATTGAGAAGGTCGTGTTTCAGCCGCGCATCGGGGTCGCCTATTCACTAGATAGCAAGACCGTATTGCGCGCGGGTATAGGATTGTTCAGCGACCTTTATCCCGGTGTCTTTCTCAGTCCCATCGACACTAACTTCCCGCAAGTAAATCTTTGGGACGTGCCCGGAGGAACGCTGGCGTGGGATCTAAACTCGCCGGCAAAGACCGCATTCCCTAATAGCGGCGTAACGTTGGTGCAACAGTGCAATACCGCGTTTACGGAGAATTACTATAACGGCGGCAACCTGCCTACATACGTCGCGGCGGCCCCTGGCTGCATTAATCCTGCGACGGGAACGCAGCTTGTACCGAATCTGAACGACGTTACCCGCAACTTGTCGAATCCCAAGTATGTGGAATGGAATGTGGAAGTACAGCACATGCTAGGGTCGAAAGCCGTCGTGTCGGCGAATTACGTGGGCAATTACGGCTACGACGAGTTGTATACAAACAACTACCTCAACAGCTTCGGCTTCGGAACCTTGCCCGCAACCGCACCAGATCCTCGCGTAGGTCACGTGACCTTTCTGAACAGCGGAGCGGTATCCAACTATAACGGCCTGACACTCTCAATCAAGAGCAACACGTGGCATAACTTGACCGGCTCATTCAGCTACACCTACTCGCACGCTCTGGATGAGGTATCTAATGGGGGCTACCTGCCATTTTCTGTGATCAATGGCATCGAAACGCAAATCGATCCTTACAATTTGCGCGACAACTATGCGTCCGCCGATTACGACGCACGCCATCAGCTGAACGCATCGTACATCTACCAATTGCCCTTCAAGAGCGGCAACCGCCTCCTCAACACCGCCATCGGCGGCTGGCAACTTTCCGGAACCATGTTCTACCGCACTGGTTTACCTTTCAGCGTGTACGACGGCGCAACCGTGTCCGAACTGGCCGGAAACAACCTGAACGGCGCCGGTGGCACGGTGGGACAAAACATCATCTTGCTGCAGCCGGAATTCACTCAGAGAAATTTCTCCCATGTGGGCCAGTGTATTGTGGCAGCCTGCTTCGGCATTGCCGGAACCGGATCCACGGCGCCCTATCTATTCTCTCCCGCGACAAACTTCACGGGTGCGGTTGGGCGGAATGCATTTCGCGGCCCCGGCTTCGTCGGCGGAGATATCAGCTTGCGCAAAAACTTCACACTGACCGAGCGCGTGAGCCTGCAGATCGGACTTAACGCCTACAACTGGTTCAACCACGCAAATTATGGCAATCCTTATCCCAACACAAATGAACCATTTTTTGGGCAAGTCGTGACGACGCAGTTTACGCCGACCTCGCCTTACGGAGCATTCGCCAATGCAGCAACGGATATGAGGATTGCGCAGCTCACGGCCAAACTCACTTTCTAGATTTTTGGTTGCTCGGGCGCAGGGCAAGCTCTCGCCCGAGCGTTTCTGGGTGCAACAAAAGCGTCAAGATCTAAAGCGATTGCCCTACATTCGCGCATTGAGGAAAAATCTGCGCGGTCGAACGCGCGCGTCTGAAATCCGTAGAAATCTTCCAAATTTAAGAGATATGTGTGCTCAGCAAAGCCGATCGAGCGCATAAATTTTACAATCCGTTACACTTACAAAAATCTAATTGGCATTTGACTTGCACTATCTGCTGTACCTCTGTGTCGGTCCTGCCTGTGGCGTTGTTTGGTCTAGGGGGCTTTCCAGGTTTAACAAGGTCCAGTGCGAGTGGTGAGTACGGGTGTGCATAGCCATTGTGGATGGCTCCGGATGGGTGTGCCCGGAGTTAGTGCAACGTGATTAGGGGAAGAAAGCAAATTCTGAAATGGGGAAAGAGAAACAAGATGATTAAAACGGTTCTAAAAGCAGCTCCCTTGATTTTATGTTTGTTCTTGTTGGCAATCGCGACACCTGCGCAAACAATCGTCACCGGAGGAATTAACGGGACGATCACGGATGCCAGCGGTGCCGTAGTTCCTGGCGTGGCCCTCACGCTGACCAATAATGCCACCGGGGACGTTTTTAACACGACCTCGACGGCCACGGGCGGATACGTTTTCTCTCTGTTGAAGCCGGGCGATTACACGCTAAAAGCCACGAAAAGCGACTTCAAAACCATTTCGCAAAAGGTGACGGTTCTACTAGGGCAGAGCTCGACCGTCAACCTCGCCATGGAATTGGGCGCAAGCACCACCACGGTTGAGGTCACCGGAGAAGGCCAGTTACTGCAAACGGAAAACGCGAACATAGCGACCACCTTTGATACGCGAACGGTGCAAAACGTTCCCAACCCCGGCAATGACATCACGTATGTCGCGCAAACCGCGCCGGGTGTTTCCATGAATACCTCTTCGATGAACGGCTACGGCAATTTCAGCGCGTTTGGCTTGCCGGGCACTTCGAACCTTTTCACGATCAACGGGAATGACTACAACGATCCGTTCTTGAACCTCAACAACTCCGGCGCCAGTAACCTGCTGCTTGGAGCGAATGACGTTCAGGAAGTGGCGGTAGTGAGCAACGGCTATACCGGACAATACGGCCGCATGGCGGGTGCGCAAATCGACTACACCAGTCGCTCGGGCACGAACAATTTTCACGGCAGCGCTAATTATTACTGGACGGGCAGCGCGTTGAACGACGAGGACTATTTCCTGAAAGCCAGCGGCCAGCCCAAGCCATTCCAGAACAATAACCAGTGGGCGGCCGATTTCGGCGGCCCGATCAAGAAGGACAAGGCCTATTTCTTCGTGGATACCGAAGGCCTGCGCTATGTACTGGCTACGGCCACGCAATCCTTCTTGCCGACACCTGCATTCCAGAGCTACGTGCTCTCGCAGATTCCCGGGACCGCCGTGCCGTTCTATCAGCAAGCATTCGCGCTGTACAACGGAGCCAAGGGCGCGGTGAATGCCGTTCCCCAAGCGGGAACTTGTCCGGGCATAGGTGGCGCAGCCAATGCGTTGCCGGGCGGGTCGACAGATTGTTTGGGTGCCGTTACGTTATCGGGCGCTGCCGGCAACCAGGAATGGTTGCTGATTGGCCGAGTTGATTATTCCTTTAGCGATAACGATAAAATCTTCGGCCGCGTGAAATTCGATCGCGGAACGCAACCGACTTACGCCGACCCGATCAATCCAGCGTTTAACGCCATCAGCCACCAGCCGCAAGATGAAGGGCAGTTGAACTGGACGCACATCTTCAATCCGAGTATCGCTAACAATTTCATTTTTTCGGATTTGTGGTACTCCGCGATTTTCCAATCGCCCAATGTGACTGCTGCGAATGCCGTGTTCCCGGAAATCCTGTGCTCGGCGAATACCAGCATGTCGTGCCTGGGCGCGACAGGCGGAGAATTCCCCGAAGGCTTTTTCTTCCCGCAGGGCCGCAACGTGGAACAGTACCAATTTGTGGATGACCTTTCGATTGAGAAAGGCAAAAACGCGTTCAAGATGGGCATCAACTTCCGCCGCGACGATATCAGCGATTACCGCGCCTCGGAGTTGACCAACCCCTGGGCGGTCAACACCAGTCTTGCAGGATTCGCGACCGACGCGGTCGACACCAGCACCTCGCAAAACTTTCCCATTTCGTTTGTGCAGCCGATCGCGATTTACAGCTTTGGCGCGTATTTCCAAGACGAACTTCGTTTAAGCGAAAAATTCAAACTGACGCTGGCTCTGCGGGCGGATCGCAATTCTGGCGGTGCCTGCCAGCACGATTGCGCCTCTCTTGCAGCCATGCCGTTCCAGCAGCTTTCTCATAACGCCGACATCCCATTCAATCAGATGATTGACACGCGCACTAGCATTCTGCGCGACGTGGAAGCGGTCGTATTTCAGCCACGTATCGGATTCGCCTGGACCCCGAAGGGTCAAGACACGGTCATCCGGGGCGGCGTCGGATTGTTCTCCGACCTTTACCCTGGCACCATTCTGGACAATATCACCACCAACTTCCCGCAGGTGCTGAGCTTCTCGGTACCGGGCGGCACCGTTGACCCGAATCAACCTGGCAGTGGCGCAAGCATCGTGCAAGGCTGCAACACATCGTTCCGAAATGCGTTTAACTCGGGGCAGACACTGGCGCAGTATTCAGCCGCCGCGCCGACCTGTGCGGCCGCCTTACCTCCGCTATACGACGTGCCACCGGAGACCTACAATCCCAAGTTCATAGAATGGAACCTGGAGGTTCAGCACACGCTTTCGAAGAGCCGCATGGTTTCTTTCAATTATGTAGGAAACCATGGCTACGACATTCTGCTGGTGAACCCTTACCTGAACGCGTTTTGCACCACGGCGATCTGCGGAGGGGGGTTTACAAGCTTGCCCCTGACGGCACCTGATGCGCGGGTAACCGCAGTACAGCAACTGACCAACAATGGCTTTTCGAACTACCAGGGGTTTGTCGCGTCGATCCAGCAAAACCTGTGGCATGGTTTGACGGCACGGTTCAATTACACGTTCAGCCACTCATTAGACAACGTGTCCAACGGTGGGGTCTTGCCGTACAGCCTCGCGAACAGCGTGCTGAACCAGATTAATCCCACAAATCCCAACCAGCAGTATGCGTCGTCCGACTACGATGCGCGCCATCAGCTGTCGGCAAACTATGTTTGGGATCTGCCCATTCACTCCGGAAATCACTGGGCGGACTTCTTCATCGGCGGTTGGCAGGTAGCCGGCACGTTCTTCTATCGCAGCGGCTTGCCGTTCAGCATAGAAGACGGGCAGCAAGCTCTGGCGATGCTGCCCAACAACCTGACCGTGAATGGCGGTCTTCTTGCAACCGTGCTGTATACGCCGGCGCAAGGGCAACCAACTGCGTTCGGTTCCGGTTGTGCTTCACATGCCTGCTTTACCACCAACACGTTTGCCACGCCTACGGACTTCAACGCCTATGCACGCAATGCGTTCCGCGGGCCGGGCTATTTCAATACCGACATGAACCTAAAGAAGACGTTCCGAATCCGGGAACGTACGCAGTTCATGGTTGGCGCCAACGCGTTTAACATTTTGAACCATCCTAATTTTCAGAATCCAATTGCCAACAACCTGAGCAGCGCTTTTGGCACCATCAATGCGGCGGCGGTTTCGCCGACGACGCCCTACGGCGCCTTTGCTTCCGCGGCGGAAGGAATGCGCATCGTACAGGTGTTTGCGAAGTTGTCGTTCTGAAACTTAAGCTCCTTTCTCGGGCGGAGATTTGCGCTTCTCCGCCCGATTTTTTTGTGCGCCATTTTTCAGGGGTTGGCAAAAGCAGATTCCTTGCTTTATTCGGAATAACAGGTTTTATCGACCGCTGCATGAACAATGAAATTTCAGCTGTAATCATTTTCTTCACTACATGGCATCGGTTTTTTGATGCGATTATCAAAAGGACAAATATTACAAAATTGAAATGGACAGCGTGCATCCGGCGCTTTTTAGAATGGGAACAGCTGTTGAAAGGGGAAAGAAATGCCGAAGTCGAAAGCAGTCACAGCGGGGAGCGCAAAGAAACCGCAGAAGGCGTCCATACCTCCGACCTACGAGGAAATTGCTCTCCGGGCGTATCACATCTACCTGGAACGCGGCTGCACTCCGGGGGATCCAATGCAGGATTGGCTACGCGCCGAACAGGAATTGCTGGACGCGGCGGGCAGACCAAAGCGTAAGTCCAAGATCGTATCGATCGCCGCGTAGTCAGTAAGCGCGCGTTCTCGCCTCCCAGTCTGCTTCGCTCCGCAGCCTGCCCTTCTTTGCGCCTTGCCGTCGCTTCGTGAATGCCGCCGCGAAATTCCTTATACTATGTAGATACAGTTTGATGGGTGAGGGATATTGACATGAGTCGTGGAAATGCCCTGGGCCCCGCGCGGCTACTCGTCATTGCAATGATTCTGGTGCTTGGTGCGTTCTGGGTGGGCGCGCGCTACGGCCCACACCAGGCGAAAGATGTCGAAGCACGGCGCCTGGGCGATAATCCGGTGGCATCGGCCCGCCTGGCTGCAGACCAGCCGCACAGCGACCGCTTGACCGAAGAAGAATCCATCAACGTGCGGATCTATCGCCAGGCTTCGCCCGCGGTGGCGAACATCCTGACCAAAGCGACCGAGTACGACTTCTTCATGGACCCAGTTCCCGTGGAAGGTGCAGGATCCGGTTTTGTGATTGACCCGCGTGGGTACATTCTGACCAACTACCACGTGGTTGCCGGCGCGCAGTCCATCGAAGTAATTCTCGGAGACAAAACGCGTGCGCCCGCGAAGTTCATTGGCGCGGACCAGCGCAACGACGTGGCGCTCATCAAGATTGATCCCAAAGGGAAACCACTTGCCGCGCTGCCGCTGGGCGATTCCTCCACGTTGCAGGTAGGCCAGAAGGTTTTGGCGATTGGCGATCCTTTTGGGTTTCAATCCACATTGACCACCGGCGTGGTAAGCGCACTTGGTCGCACCGTGCAAACCAGCGATACTACTTTTATTGACGACGCCATTCAGACGGACGCCTCTATCAATCGTGGAAATTCCGGAGGCCCGCTGATCGACACCCATGGCGATGTGATTGGCATCAATTCCGCCATCTACACGCCTTCCGGGACAACCGCAGGGATCGGTTTCGCGATTCCCATCAACACCGCGAAGCTCATCGCCAATGATTTGATGACGGAAGGCAAAGTGCGCCGCGCTTACCTGGGCGTTCGTACGATTCCTGTGGCCGGATGGCTCGCGGAGGCTCTGGATCTTCCGGTTCAGGAAGGTCTGTTGGTCGAGGCGACCACGAAAAACAGTCCTGCGGCAGCCGCAGGCATTCGCGGGGGAGACAAGGTGGCGCAAGCGGGTATGCGGCGCATCATGATTGGCGGCGACGTGATTGTCGGCCTCGAAGGGCAAAAAGTGTCGAATCAGTTCGACATTGATTATATTTTGAATCGCAAGCGCCCCGGCGACACCGTCACAGTCACGCTCTATCGCGGCGGCCAGAAGATGGAGCTTCCCGTAAAGCTGGGCGAACGCGACGGCAACTGATTCGCTAGCCTCGCGAGGCGCTCATGGACCGATTTCGGCGCGATAGCGGCTGCGTTCTTCCTGGCTGAGCGCGAACCATCCTTCGGTAATATCGCGGACGCGCTCCAAAGCCTTTTGCATTTCGTCGTGCTTGGCTTTAATGGTGTCGGAATCTGCGTCTTGGGGGACGTAAATCGGCGGTGCACCGACCAAAATTGCGCGAGTAAACAGCTTGGGCAGACAGAAGTGGTCCCAGGTCTTTTCGAAGGTGATGCCGCGCTCCACTCCGACATGGAACACCATAATCGGCGCGCCAGTCATGCGCGCCAGCAGCACCGGCCCGACCTTCGAGACGTAGCGTGGCCCCCGGGGACCATCGATCGTAAACCCACAATCCAAACCTTCCTTGATGCGTTGTGCCATGACCGTAAGTCCGCGCAGGCCGCCTCGGGACGAACTGCCCTGTGCGGTGCCGAAGCCAAGCCATTCAATCACCTTGCGGGTCCACTGCCCGTCGAAGGCTGTAGTGTTCATGATGACGATCCCGCGATTGCGCCCGAACCAGGCAATCGGAATGATGCAACGGTGCCAGAATGCCCAGATAATCGGCTGCTTGGCGGCCCAAACTTGGTCGACTTTGGCGCGTCCCAGAACCTCGAAGCGCAACGTTGGGCCCAGCACGCGAATCACGCCGTAGACGATAGCCGCAATAATCGGGATCTGGATCCGTCGGTGCCACGGCAGTTTGGGCAGACGCACGTCATAGTGGGGACTGATTACTTCCGGTGCGTCTTCTGTAGGCTTTTCGCTGGTTTCCATCGCCACTAATAGTAGAAAGTAGCCGCCCTTAGAACGCAAGTGTCCAGCGGCCGATGCAATTACTGTAACGATTTCCGCAGAATAGGACTCTCAGGGCCACCTCTTCACGTGTCGCCCGTCTCATATAGAATAGGAGGGTTGCTGTCTCGCTATGCAGGATGGGAATAGGTGCGCATGCCGTTTTCGAGGTTAATCCGCGTCCATTGGCGACTGGCTGCGTTTGCGATCGCGGCTGGCTGCGCGTGTGTCTCGTTGACGAACCTGAGGCCCGCGCGCGCCGATAATCCGCCCGGCGACGCAATTGGGGCCATTGAGGGCGCCGCAATCTCTGTACAGGGCCCGATGAGCATGGATACGACAAATGGCCAGATCAAAACCATGCTTCGCAGCGGCAGCGAGGTACAGGTCAAGTCGGGCCAAGCGCACATTGACCTTGTCGAGGGCGGCAACATCACCATTTGCGGACCTTCCCACTTTTCCGTGTTGAAATCCGGTAGCTCCCTGACCATTGCATTGGATAGCGGCACAGTTCACGCGCACATTGAAGGACAATTGACCCTTACCGTTTACACCGCGCAAATTCAGGCGCATGCCATTTCCATTGGCAATGGTGCGCAAGACATGTTGGTGGGCTTGGACGCTTCTGGGACGATGTGCATTCATCCCAACAGGGGCGCGGTGCGTATCGAGCAACAATTGACGGGACAAAGTTTGTTAATCCCACAAAGTGGCGAGGTTTCGCTTTCGAATGGGCAACTGGAAACCCTTCACAATTCCAGCGGGCAGTGCGGATGCGAATTGCAGCTGAGCGCCAAGCCCGCCGAAGTTTCTACACAAGTCAGCGCGCTGGCATCCACGGAAGAGATGAAGCAAAGAGCCGCGGCAGATCCGCCCGCGAAGACGCCAGCAGCGCCGAAAGAGGAACCCGTCTACCAAGTGTTCATGCCGCCGTTGAAGTACGACGCCAGCGCCAAAGTGCAGCAGGATTACGATCCAAATTTGATTGTCCTGGTGCGGCGAGCGCGCGTACGCCCCACTCTTATTTTTCAGGGCAAAGTGGAGGGTGACCCGGTCGTGGCGCAGGTCGCTGCCCCCGCCGCGCCGCCGGCGATGCAGAGATCCGAAGCGACGAAAAAACCCGCGGACGACACTACGTGGAATCGCGTGCGTACGTTCTTCCACAAGCTGTGGTCTCCGAGCTCGTAGCATACTGCACCGCTATTGTCGCCCGAGCAAAAAGCAGATTCCTCGCTGCGCTCGGAATGATAAGGCTTTGTATTGCTATTTCGAAAGAGTGGATTCCTCTGGCCAACCTTACCCTGGGAATGCCATGTACGGGTTTACATACCCTCGTAATTCGGACCGCCGCCACCTTCGGGAACGGTCCAATCGATGATTTGATAGGGATCGGCAATGTCGCAGGTCTTGCAATGCACACAATTCGCCGCGCTAATCTTCAACCGTATGCGGTCGCTTTCTTTGGCCATTTCGTACACAGCCGCAGGGCAAAAGTACTGACACGGGTTACCGTATTCTTCGGCACATCGCGTTGAACAAATATTCAGGTCCGAAACCTTAAGATGGCACGGCTGATCTTCCTCATGCCGCGTGCCGGAGTGATAGACATCGGTCAGGCGATCGAACGTAAGCTTCCCATCGCCCTTGAAGCGCTCTGGCGCCGGCCGGCCGTGTGTCTGCTGATACGCTTTGTAGCCCGGCTCCGCGTGCATCGGATCAACGATGCCGTGGCCGCCGGTAATCTGCTGAAGCCCCGACAACACGAATCCGTCAAGGAGACCATTGTGAAAGGACTGGTGGAAATTCCGAACTTTCCACATCTCTTCCTTGATGTAGCTGTTGCTGATCTTGTCTTGGTAAAGCCTTAGCGTTTTCGCTGAGGTGTCAGCAGACTTCAGCGCTTCGAAAATTGTCTCGGCGGCCAGCATGCCGCTCTTCATTGCCAAGTGCACGCCTTTCAGGCGTTGTGAGTCCAAAAAGCTACCGGAATCCCCGATAATCAATCCGCCGTCCACATAATTGCGCGGCATCGCATACCAACCGCCATAAGGAAGCGATTTGGCGCCATAACGCACCAGCTTCCCGCCGTGCAGCAAGTCGCTAACAAAGGGATGGGTCTTCCAGGTTTGAAATGCGGCGTGAGGATCGAACCGGGGATCTGCGTATTCCAAAGCGATCACCAGGCCAAGGGACACGCGATTGTTAGAAAGCCCGTAAATCCAGCCTCCACCATACATTTTGCTCGAGAGTGGCCAGCCCAGGGTGTGTGCCACATATCCGGGCGGGATCTTTCCAGGTTGCACATCCCACAGCTCTTTGATGCCGATGCCATAGGTCTGCGGGTTGATATTGTCCAACTTTTGTTTGGCGACTAACTGCTTCGTCAGCGACCCGCGTGGGCCTTCCGCTAAGACAGTCACTTTCGCGCGCAACTCATATCCGGGCGTGTAGTTGTCTTTGGGCTTACCATTCTTATCGAGCCCTTTATCTTCGGTAATCACACCCGCGATTCCCATGCGATCATGAATCAGTTCTGCGCCACCGAATTCCTTGAAAATATTCACGCCGGCAGCTTCCACTAGCGCGCCCATCCACTTCACAAGTTTGCTGAGCGAAATGACGTAGTTCCCTTTGTTGTTGAAGGGAGGCGGAGTAATTGGAAAACGATACGAAGACCGTTGCGTAAACAACAGAGCGGCCGAATCCGTTACCGGCGTGTCCAGAGGAGCACTCTTTTCAAAATCGGGCACCAACTCCGCAAGCGCTTTCGGATTCATGATCGCGCCCGACAGTTGGTGCGCGCCGAGTTCGCGGCCCTTTTCCAGCACGTAGATGTTTTCAGTGGACAGTTCTGGCTTGGCGCCGCTCGCGTTGTACTTTTTGATGAGATTGGCCAGATGCAAAGCGCAGCTCAATCCAGCCGGACCCGCGCCTACGATGAGTACATCCGCTTCCAGTTGCTCTCGTTCGATTGGCATTTCCTGATTCTATCAAACCAGCGTTTGGCAAGCTCAGAGACGTGCCGTGTACTAGCTATCCTTTAGCCTTCTGTAATTCTTCGGTTAGCGCGGGCATCACTTCGAAAATATCACCGACAATCCCGTAATCGGCGATTTCGAAGATGGGCGCATTCTGGTCTTTGTTCACGGCGACAATCGTGCGAGAGCCCTTCATGCCCACAACGTGCTGAATCGCGCCGCTGATGCCCAAGGCCAGATACAACTTTGGCGCGACTGTTTGCCCGGAACTACCGATTTGGCGCTCCATCGGCAGCCAGCCTTCATCGCAAATGGGACGCGACGCCGCGATTTCTCCGCCCAACGCCTTCGCCACCGCTTCAGCCTGCGCAATATTTTCGGGCGCCTTGATTCCCCGTCCGATCGCCACGATCAGCGGCGCTTGTGTCAAATCCACTGCCGATTTGGCTTCCTTGAACAGCTCCAGCGGCTTGGTGCGAATATCTTCCGGCTTCAGCTCGATCTTCACCGCATTTATCGAAGCTTTTCCTCCGGCATGGGCTTCGAGCAAGTCCGCACGGAAGGCCCCGGATTGAAAGGACGCAAACCACGGACCGGCGCTTGTGAAGGTTACGTCCGCAGCGGTCTTGCCCTGGAACATCTGGCGTACGAAAACGAGTTTGTCGCCTTCTTTGCGGAATCCGACGCAGTCGCCAACCATGCCCTTGCCCAGCATGGCCGCAAGTTTCGGGGCAAAATCCCGAACCTGGTAACTGTGCGGGAAAAGGACTAAATCCGGTTTTGCGGATTCGATGACCTGTTTGAGCGCCGTGCAATAGCCGTCAGCGGTGTAATTCTCCAGCAAATCGTTTTCGACCAGTAGCACTTCCGCAACATTTTTTCCGGCCAGTTCGTCCGCCAGAGAGGCCACGCCTTTGCCGATCACGACCGCGCTCACCTGCGAAGAAGTAGCCGCGGCGATCTGCTGAGCCGCCACTAGTGTCTCGAAACTCGTATTATTCCACTTGTCCTGCCGCTGCTCCGTCACTACCAAAATTTTCATCGCGGTTCTCCTGCGTCTTGCATTTTTCTCTGCAACCGTGGCTCTTTAAATCACTCTTGCTTCGAACTTCAATTTCTCTACCAGCTTTGCGGCCGCTTCTTTCGGTGTTCCCGTCAAAAATTCGGTTTTCTTGGTTTTCGTAGGCACATAAATCTTCTCGATCTTTTGCGTCGGATCCACATTCACGCCAAGCGACTCGCGGGTAATCGTGGCAATCTCTTTCTTCTTCGCTGCCATAATGCCCTTCAACGTGGCATAACGAACTTTATTAATGCCCGACTGAATGGAAAGCACAGCGGGCAGTGGGCACTCGATCCGCTGAAACCAGCCTGCTTCCAACTCGCGCTTCAGCTTCATTTTTCCGTCTTGCACATCGATCTGCATGATGATGGTAGCGTGTGGCAGGTTCAACAACCCCGCCAGAAGAACACCAGTTTGACCGAATCCGTGGTCATCACTCTGCAAGCCGGTCAGTAACAGATCGAACTGCTCTTTGCCGATCGCCGCAGCCAGCACCTTCGCGGCCCCTAACGGGTCTAACTGTGCGAAATTGTCATCGGCAACGTGGATGCCGCGATCCGCGCCTTTCGCCAACGCTTCCTTGACGGTTTGTTTCACGCGCTCCGGACCAAGCGATAACACCGTAACTTGCCCGCCATGTTTCTCTTTGAGCCGCAACGCTTCTTCCAACGCGTAACTATCTGGCTCGTTCATCTCAAAACCGATGTCCGATTCCTTGATCCAGTTGCCGGTGATTGACAGCGGCGCATCCTTGGCCGGCACCTGCTTAATGCAAACGATAATGTTCACGGGAGTTTCCTTCCATCAGGGCCTGTGAGAATGGGATGGTTTCATCCTGAGCTTGCCTGCGCGGGCAGGCGGAGCGATAGGCTCAGCTTCAGACAAGCCCGGATCGATCTACCGCACCATGGGAACTGCGACAGCTTACTGACAACAGTTCTACAGAACTTACTTACCAGTCCAGCGTTTGAATATCAATGCGGCGTTGGTGCCGCCGAAGCCGAACGAATTGGAAAGCGCGTAGTCCATCGTGGCTTTGCGCGCCACGTTCGGAACATAGTCGAGATCGCACTCAGGATCCGGCGTTTCCTGGTTGATCGTCGGCGGAATAATCTGGTCACGCAACGCGAGCACGCTGATGCCGGCTTCCAAACCACCGGCGCCACCGAGTAAGTGGCCGGTCATTGATTTGGTCGAGCTCACCGCCAACTTCTTGCTGGTGGCGCGTTCCCCAAACAGGCGCTTCATCGCGCGGGTTTCGATCGTGTCGCCAAGCGGGGTGGAAGTTCCGTGCGCGTTGACGTAGCCGATATCTTCGGGCGAGAGCTTCGCATCTTTCAGCGCCGCGCGCATCACGCGGAAAGCACCATCGCCGTTCTCGGCGGGTTGCGTGATGTGATAGGCATCGCCACTCATGCCGTAGCCTACTATTTCCGCAAAAATCGGGGCGTTGCGCTTCTGCGCGTGCTCCAGCGACTCAAGCACCAAAATCCCCGCGCCTTCACCAACCACAAATCCGTCGCGGGACGCATCGAAAGGACGGCTGGCTTTTTCCGGCTCGTCGTTGCGTGTTGAGAGCGCGCGCATGGAAGCGAATCCGCCGATACCCATCGGCGTTACAGTCGCTTCTGTGCCACCGCAGATCATCATTTCCGCGGCACCGCGTTCAATAATCTTGAAGGAATCGCCAATGGAGTGCGCCGAAGCGGAGCAGGCCGTCGCCGTGGCGGAGTTTGGACCACGCGCGCCATAGCGAATTGAGATGTGCCCGGAAGCGAGGTTCACGATGGCCGAGGGAATGAAAAAGGGCGAAATCTTCCCAGGGCCACCCTGCACCAGCTTGATGTGTTCGCGCTCGATGATATCGAACCCACCGATGCCCGAAGCCACGTACACGCCGACTTCGTCCAGATCGGACTGCTCCGGCTTCCATTCCGCCATTTTCACAGCGAAATCCGCAGCAGCCAGAGCTACCTGGATGAACCGCCCCATTTTTTTCAGTTCTTTTTTCTCGATCCATTGAAAGGGATCGAAGTTCTTGATTTCGCCCGCAATTTTGCAGTCGAAATCGGCGGTATCAAAATGAGTGATACGGCTGACACCGCTCTGGCCGGCCACCAGGTTTTTCCAACTTTCCTCGGTGCCAATGCCCAACGCACAAACTATTCCAACGCCTGTAACGACGACACGGCGAGTCAATGCACTTGCTCCTTCATGCCGGGATTTCCCTGCGGCTTACTTGCCCTTCGAGTGTTTATCAATGTACTCGATGGCATCCTTGACCGTGGTCATTTTCTCGGCGTCCTCGTCCGGCACCTCGATGCCGAAGGCTTCTTCGAACGCCATTACCAATTCCACCTGGTCGAGCGAATCCGCGCCCAGGTCATCCACGAACGACGCGGTGGGCGTCACTTCCGCCTCATCGACTCCGAGTTGCTCGACGATAATTTGCTTTACCCGTTCTTCTACACTGGCCATTCCAGTCCTCCGCGACCTGCTGTCGCACTTTCTTCGTTCAAGCTATTCCACACCACAATCCGGCTTTGCGGCCGGCTACTAACTCATCTGCCCTTGCTTGGGTAACCTTGTCATTCTAGATTCCCAGCCCTTACAAGGTCAACTTTTAGCCTTGTTCTAAACCTTCACGCCAAATACATCCCGCCGTTGACGTCGAGCACATGGCCTGTGATGTAGCCCGCCTCATCGCTGGCCAGAAAGACGATGGCGGCCGCCACGTCCCGAGGTGTTCCCATGCGTCCCAACGGAATACGCTCTTTCAATTCTTCTTTCACCTTGTCGGACAACACATCGGTCATGGGCGTTTCGATGAATCCCGGAGCCACGGCGTTCACGGTCACATTGCGGGAAGCAATTTCCATGGCGATGGCCTTGGTCAATCCAATCAATCCGCCCTTGGCCGCCACGTAATTCGCCTGGCCGGCATTGCCCATCTGCGCCACTACGGACGCAATGTTGATAATGCGTCCAGAGCGTGCTCGCATCATCGTGGCCAGTGCCTGCTGAGTGCAGAAATGCGCGCCCGTCAGGTTCGTGCGAATAACCGCTTCCCAATCTTCCGGCTTCATACGCAGGGCTAAGCCATCTCGAGTAATGGCCGCGTTGTTCACCAGAATATCGAGCTTCCCGAACTTCTCCAGGATGCTCTTGAATCCCGCCTTCACTTGCTCCGCATCCGCCACATCCATCTTCACCACGAGAGCGGCAGAGCCACGAGCGGCAATTTCCTCCGCCAGTCGCGCAAGTTTCTCTTCATTCCGTGCAGCGATAGCGACATTCGCACCCGCTTCCGCCAGTGCCAGTGCGGTTGCGCGCCCAATGCCCTGCGACGCACCGGTAACCAACGCCACTTTTCCCGCTAAGCTGAACATGTTCCTTATCCCTGTAGCTCACCCCTTTCAGGGGTGAGGCTTTTCCCCGCCACAACAGCCATGCCACAGAAAACCCTCAGGCCTCAAGGCCTGAGCTACAAAACTCTTACGCCGCGTCGGTTTTTGCGCCGGTGATCTTGTCCAGAGTTGCCATAAGACTCTTTTCGTCTTCCACGTTCAAAGTAGTCACGGAGCGCTCAATCTGGCGCATCAACCCAGTCAACACTTTGCCCGGGCCAACCTCGACAAAGGTATTCACACTGTCATCGAGCAACACGCGCATGGACTCTTCCCAGCGCACCGGCATGGTCACCTGGCGGATCAAGCTGCTGCGTGCTTCTTCGCCCTTCCCGATTTCGTCGGCGTCCACGTTAGTGACCAAAGGGATCTGCAGATCAGCGAATTTCGTTGTGGCGAGATCCTTCTCGAGTTTCTCCTGCGCCGGCATCATCAGCGCGCAATGGAAAGGAGCGGAGACTGCCAGCACCACGGCACGTTTTGCACCGGTTTGCGATGCGATTTCCACCGCGCGTTTCACTGCCGCGGCGCTACCGGAAATCACCGTCTGTTCCGGCGAGTTCAGATTTGCGGGTGAGCACACTTCGCCCTGAGCGGCCTTCTTGCATACTTCGAGCACCACCGTCGGCGACAAGCCCATAATCGCCGCCATGCTTCCCTGCCCCGCCGGCACCGCTTCCTGCATGTACGTGCCGCGTTTGCGCACAACCTTCACCGCATCCGCAAAATTCAGCGAACCCGCGGCGACCAGCGCAGAATATTCGCCCAAGCTGTGGCCGGCCATGTAGTCCGCCGTAATGCCCCGCTCAGCGAGCACGCGATAAGCAGCTACCGACACGGTAAGAATGGCGGGTTGTGTGTTGGCCGTAAGTTTCAACTCTTCTTCCGTGCCTTCAAAGCAAATCTTCGAAATGGAGATGCCCAATGCCGCATCGGCTTCTTCAAAGACAGCGCGCGCCACTGGATACTTCTCCGCCAATTCCTTGCCCATGCCGGGATATTGGGAAGCCTGACCTGGAAATATAAATGCGACTTTGCCCATATCTTGCTCCTCTCTCCTTCCCTCACACGTTCGCGGTGGTCAGGGAGAGCTCCTGTTCGATTTTTTCGTTCACGCGCGCGCGGGCAAGACCCGCAGCGACGCGAATTGCGTTTTTCATGGCATTGGCATTCGATTTACCGTGTGAAATCACGCACACGCCGCGAACTCCCAGCAACGGCGCACCGCCGTACTCCGAGTAGTCCATCGTCCGCTTAATACCCTTCAACGCACCCCTAGATAAGACGTAGCCCAATTGTGACGCCAGTGAGCCCTTGTATGTCTTGCGCAGCAGCTTGACGATTTCCATCGCCAGCCCTTCGCAAATCTTCAACGCGATGTTGCCCACGAAACCGTCGCAAACAATCACGTCGACTTTGCCGGAGAACAGATCATTACCTTCCACGTTCCCCACGAAAAGCACCGGCAAATCCTTCAAACGCTCATACACCGCGCGAGTTAATTCGTTGCCCTTGATCTCTTCTTCTCCGATCGAGAGCAGCCCCACGCGCGGCTTCCGGCTTCCAAAGGTCAACCGGTAGTACAACTCGCCCATCACCGCAAACTGCAACAGGTGCTCGGGCTTGGAATCCACATTCGCGCCCACGTCCAGCAGAACCGAAACGCCGCCCTTGGCGTTCGGAAACGGAGCCGCCAACGCCACGCGGTCCACCGATTCCAGTGTGCCCAGGATAAACTTCGCCGTGGTCATCACCGCGCCGGTGTTTCCGGCGCTCACAAACGCGTCGGCCAATCCGTCTTTGACTAGCCGCAACCCGACGTGCACCGAACTGTCTTTCTTCCGCCGGAACGCCTGCGCCGGGTGATCCTCCATGGTGATCACTTCGCTGGCCGGAGCAATCTCCACGCTGGCCATCGGCCGCGTCAGCCTTGCAAGCTCCGGCCGAATCACATCCGATTGCCCCACCAGGAGAACGCGCACGCCATATTCCTGCGCTGCCAGAACACTTCCCTCTACTTCGGGCAGAGGTGCGTGGTCTCCCCCCATGGCATCGACCGCGATTGTGATCATGGAAAATTTCCAGTGACTCTGACAAGTTCGGTAGACACAGCTCGCACTGTGCCGATCAGGACTTCGAGAGCCCGGCTATTCGCCGCGTCTACTTCGTGTCGTGTACCGGTCGACCCTTGTAATACCCGCAATGGGGGCAAGCCCGATGCGGCTGCTTCATCTCGTGGCAGTTGGGACACTTGGCCAGAGCTGGAGAGAACAAACCGTCATGCGCGCGCCGGGTGCTGGTACGCCGCTTGGAATGTCGCCGTTTTGGATTTGGCATTCTACTACTCCTTATTTGCGACCCGCTCGCGGCTACACACAACGCCTGACCGATCCAGGTCGGATTCTATGGGCTAACCGCCCGAAAATCTATTGTTTCTTGAGCCAGTCCTGTTTCAGCCGCGCGAGGGGAGCCAGACGCGGATCCGAGGAATGCGTTTCACAACGGCACTCTTCGTGGTTCAAGTTGGCCCCACAGCTTGGGCACAACCCCCGGCAATCGCTCTGGCAAATCACTTTCATCGGCAGTGACAGCAATACCTGTTCCTTCAGCACATCGGCCAGGAACAGGCCTTCTCCTTCAAAAAATCCAATCTCGGTGTCATCATCCTTCAACCGCTCCTCTTCATGCCTGGTGCCTTTGGGAGTCGGTTGATAGAAAAGATCGAAATTCCGGTGAATATCCTCGATTACCGGCTCTAGACAGCGAGCACAGACCATCTCAATCTTGGTTTCCAGGTCACCGGCGATGCGAATCTGACCATCGAGAAGTTCCGCCGTGGCAGTCACTTCCAAGGGCTCGACCTGTTTTACTTCACTGGTGCCGTAATCGATACTTCCGGGAGCATAGCTCTTCCGGATGCGCACTTTGCGGACGGCAAGATCTTTGACGTCGAGGAACATATCTTCTGCGCCTCCGGCGCGTACGCTCATGCCTTTCCATTATTTGGGCAGTTGCGCTCTAAGTCAAGAAAGTGGCAGTAGGAAAACTCTGTAGCTTGAGGCGAAACGGTCAGGCCGGTTTCCTAGTACTAGCTCAGGGAAGGACGCGGGAAGTTAGGCCTTTTTCAGGGGCTCCTTCAGGTAGCCACTCACCACTTTGGCATACTGCGGGAAAGCCACCTCCGGTTCCTGTATGTCGGGGTGCCAGACCTTCTCCCATTCAAAACAGTAATACCCTTTGTAATCGATCTCTCGGAGTGCCATCACTTGGCGCTCCACCGGAACTTCGCCGGTTCCCGTCAGCACATATTTGCGGCCCTTCCCATCGGGCACCGAGTCTTTCAGGTGCGTGTGTCGAATCCAGGAGCCCAGTTCCTCCACGGTGTGTTCGGGCTGCTCGTGGCCATCGACGAACGTATGGTGGGCGTCCCATAAAAGGGCCACGTTCTTCGAATCGGCGCGCGTCAGTATCTCTTTCAATGTGGGTGAGTCAACAAAGTCCCCATGCGACTCGATAAGAACGGTAACTCCTCGTGGAGCGCCATATTCACCCAGTTGGTGTAATCCATCGACGACACGTGCCAGCACTTCCTCGCGCGGGCCATTTATTTTATTGCCGAACACGCGCACATACGGCACCCCAAGAGCGGACGCCAGATCGATGAAGCGCTGGGCGTCCGCAAGTTGCTTGGCACGCTCAGCGGGTTCGGCCACATGCATCTCCGCGGAAGAGCCCAAGTCCGAAATTTTCAATTGGTGATCGGTCACCTGCTTCTTGATCTGCGGAATCTGCCTCGGCGCGAATTCGGGCAACATCGGCAAGTCCATTTTTCCCATTAGGCCGCGCAACTCGATGGCCGCAAAACCATTTGCTTGCGCAAATTCCAGAATTTTGCCCCATTCCCAACCCGGGCAACCCAGAGTCGAAAATGCGAGCGGCAATTGCGATTCACTTGCCCACGCGAAACGGCTCAGTAATGCTGTGGCCGCGCCTGCTGCTAAGAATTCCCGCCGCTTTAATCTCACCTTTTCCCTCCTATAGAAAACAGGCTCCGCAATTCGATTCTTGTTACGCCTCAGAAATCACCTTCAGTAACCCTTGCATCGATTCAGTACTCGATTGCTCCTTATTTTTCGCAGCATTCAGGTAATGCGTCTCCAGAGACATTGTGCCTTCGTACCCGTCGCGAATCAGCGCGCGAAACTGGCCGATAAAATCAATTTTGCCGGAGCCAATGGGCATCCACTGGCTCTCTCCGGGCTTGGCGCCGGGCGCTGCATCTTTCAAATGCATATGCCAAATGCGCTTCTTGTCCAGCACGTCATAGCCGTTCGGAAACGGGGTTTCCCCTGCGTCGTACGCGTTTCCCGGGTCCCAGTTCGCCCCCAGCGCCGGGGATTGCACCACCTTGAGCATCGACGCGGCTTCCGCACCGGTGGCCACGTTGCATGAAAATTCATTTTCCAGAACAAGGCGAACCCCCTCGCGTTGCGCAATCGCAGCGGTGCGTTGCAATTCTTTTGCGACTCGATCAAACACCGCGTGCGGATCCGCAACCCGTAGAAACGCAAAAATACGCACCTTGTCCGTTTCGAAATCCTTGGCGCGTGCGATGGCCCGCTCCAGGATGGCATTCTGCTGAGAAAAATTACCGCTTTGCAGCGGATCGGGTTTACCTTCGGCAAATTTCGATTCCGTGCCAGGTAACAGCGTTTTGAAATAGGGCGAATCGATCACCGAAACCCGCAAACTGTGTTTCGCGAGCAAGTCCTTCGCCCGTTTTACGTCGTCGGGCGGCAGGTCCATCACATATTTGCCCCACACAAAGCGCAGTTCCACCCAATTCAGTCCAAAACCCTTGGCCCACAGGAGCGCACGTTCGAAATCATTGGTGATTTCGTCTGTGATCACGCCCAGCCTGAATTGCTTCACATCCGCTGCTCCGGCAGGCAACGCGCCGAGCAGTGCCGCAGCCGCGCCGCTGGCCACAAATTCCCGTCGATTCATTTTCCCCTCGCTCGGCCTCATCCTAATGGCCAATTCGGCAAGCGTCAATCCAACCAATTCGTAAAATTGGGAATCCCAGAATACACGTGCGAGAATAGAAAAACCGGAAAGTGGTCCGGCGAGACATAGCATTGTTCTTTCGGCTTAAATTTACTAGGCTACTCTTCCGTTGTGCCTGCTTTTCCACTCTCTTCTTCGCTGCCCTAACCGCGCCAGCGCAAGAGAAGGCCATCCAATTTACGGATATCACCAAGGCTGCCGGCATTCACTTCACACACTTTAAAGGCAACAACGGCATATCGATTAATTTGGAGGAATTCGGACCCGGTGTCTGCGTGTCGGATTACGATGGCGACGGTTGGCAAGACATTTATTTCGTCAACGCGCGCGACCGCTACGACCGCGGCATTAAGGTGCAAAACGCGCTGTACCACAACAATGGAGACGGCAGGTTTTCCGATGTCACCGATAAGGCTGGGGTGCCTGGCACCGGCTTCGGCCTCGGCTGCGTGTGGGGCGATTACGATAACGATGGCCATCCCGACCTGTTCGTCACGCAATACGGCCGCAACGTGCTGTATCACAACAACGGCGATGGCACGTTTACCGATGTGACGGACAAAGCGGGGGTCGCAGGCTTGGACTTCGGCACCTACTTCCACTCAGGCGCCGTTTTCTTCGATTACGACCGCGACGGCAAGCTCGACCTGTACGTCGGCAGCTATGTGGCCTTTCCTCCGGATGCGCAGCGCTACTGCAAACTCGGTGGCGTGGTCAGCAGCTGCCCTCCCAGCGCCTATCCCGGCAGCCCCAGCATTCTCTATCACAATAACGGCGACGGCACCTTCACCAATGTGACCAAGAAAACGGGGATGTATCAACCAAATGGCAAAAATCTCGCCGTGGGCGTGGGAGATTACGACAATGACGGTTGGCCGGACTTGTTCGTTGCAAATGACGGCATTAGCGCTTATCTGTACCACAACGAGCATAACGGCACTTTCAAGGAAGAAGGGTCCATGTCAGGAATGGCGTTTACCAGCGCCGGCCTGACCATGGCCGCCATGTGCATCTCGTTGGGTGACTATAACAACGACGGCTGGCTCGATCTCTACATTTCCGATTTCCAGGGCAGCTCCGACCATCTCTGGAAAAATGACGGTCAGGGCAATTTTGATGAAGTGAGCGACGGCGCTGGACTCACCGTGCCCACGCGGAACGTCCTCAGTTTTGGCGGCGGCTTCTTCGATTATGACAACGACGGCTGGCTCGATCTTTTCATTGCCAACGGTCACGTCTATCCGGAAATCGAGCAGATCCTCCCAGAGGTGCACTACAAGCAGATCAATTCGCTCTTCCACAATGACGGCCATGGCAAGTTCATCGACGTAACGAAAACCGCAGGTGAAGGATTTACCGTGCCGCACATTGGCCGTGGCGTGGCGTTCGCCGATTTTGATAACGATGGGTTTATGGACATAGTTGTCGCCAATAACAACGATCCCCCCTCACTGCTGCATAACAGCGGAGGCAATGGAAATCACTTCGTATCGTTCAAGCTTATTGGCACAAAAAGCAACCGCGACGCAATCGGAGCGCGCCTGAAAATTACCGCGGGCGGCATGGGCCAGATTCGTGAAGTCGAAAGCGGTGGAAGTTATATGTCGCAACACGATTTGCGCGCTCATTTTGGACTAGGCGAGGCTGCCAAAATCGATAAGCTGGAAATCTCCTGGCCCAGTGGCGCGAAGCAGACATTCACCGATATTCCCGCTGACCAGTTCTATAGCATTGAGGAAGGCAAGGACCAACTCGGCTACCAGCCGTTCGTGAAAGCGACCAAGGGAAAACCTCCACTCACAGATGCAAACAAGGCCGGTTCAGCCCATTCGACCCCATAACGTTTGTGCGGTTCCACGTCTGAGCAGGACGACGAACAGAAGCGTGCTAACATGCAGCCCAACGCTTTTGTTTCCGGAGCATTTCGAATGAGACTCTTGTTGCGCGCTGGCGCGCTCATGGCAATCCTATTCCTGGCGACTCTTCCTTTGCTTGCCAGCACGAAAATCATCCATCGTTGGGTACTGACCGGTGAGCCCATACCGCAGTTCCACCACATGCTGGTCGCCAGCATCATGGAAAACTACATCATCCGGCAGGAATTCGAAGACCAAATGAAGCAACTGCTGGCCAAGTACGGCGTCGAAGGGGTGCAAAGTTATATGGTCTTGCCGCCCAGGAATGAAATGATGGAGAGCGAGCTAAAGGAACGTATCAAGGAAAGCTCGCTCGACAGTGTTCTGGTGATTCGGCCCAAGTCGGTGCGCACGGAAACGCAAGAGGTGGTCACTGGCGGCATTTACGTGCCACCTCCCGGTTACTACACCTTCTGGCCCTACTGGAACATGGCCTATAGTAACTTCTATCCCACTAGCTCCTACACCAAGGAAAACATTGTCGTGCGTGTGGAGTTTAATCTCTACAGTACGAAAGACGAGAAGCTCGTTTGGAGCGGCGAGACCGATACCATTTATTCGAAGGACTTCGAGAAGCTCGGCAAGGATTATGCGCAGACGCTCGTCAAACAACTGCAAAAAGACAAGATCATCCGCAAGAAGTAATTTCCGTTTTTCCTTTAAATTCCGGTAGGCAGGCTTTTAGTGTCGTAACACCAGGCAACTGGCGATCATGTCATGCAGCGCCTGCTTGCGCTCGGTAATTCCCGCCATGATGTAGCCGATACCCAGTGGGATCAATCCGGTGATGAGCTTGGCAAAAAATCGCCCGCTCGCGCGCGCGAAACTAACGCGGTTCCCTGCCAAATCCGTCACATACAACCCGAGAATTTGTTTGCCCCAGGTTGCCTGTTTCTCGCCGCTCTCCAGATAGGCGAAGTACAGCCAGTGACCGATCAGCGCTACGCCGCCGATAACCAGGCCCAAGGACAAAAGCGCGCCGATAGCAAACGGGTTCGGCTGGTTGCCCAAATCATGCCCCAATGACCCTAAAATCGCTGCTCCGCCCATCAGGAAAAACAACGGCACCAACAAAATCAGCATGGCTAACGAGACGATCAGGGAATCGATGATGTAGGCCACAACGCGCAGCCAGAAACCCGCGTAGGTTACGTTCGTGGCATACACAATCGCACCTACTCCCGCGTGCGGCGAAACCGCCGTATTTATGCTGGGTGTTGCTGTTGCCAGGGGATTGCGCGCTACTGGATTTCCGCAGGATTGACAAAACGCCGTATCAGCTGCGAGGGCGGCACCGCACTTGGAACAAAACACAATTGGCCTCCACACGTGCCACGACAAACTTCATCGGTTGCGTTTATTCTCTTACAACTTTCCTGCTTGAGGGAAAAAACTTTATTCGCAGCCTTCTCGTTCGAACTCGCGCAAGCGTTTCCCCGCATCCGCGCTGCCTTTGCGCGCCGCGGCACTTAGCAGAATTCGCGCCTGATCGCAGTTGTGGGCCACTCCCTCGCCGCGCCAGTACAGTTCGGCGAGCGCGAGTTCCGCGCCGGGGTTGCCCTTTTCCACGGAAATCCAAAGCAGGCGTACTGCCTCGGAGAGGTCAGCGCCGCGGTTCTTGTCGCGCAGTAGTTGCACGGCATGCGCATACTCTGCGGATCCGTTTTCCTGAACGCTATCCGAGTCGCCGGTGGACGCGATATCGGTCGTCGGTGAGGCGCTCTTGCCCGTCGCCGGCAGGGACGGAACCGAGGTCCCAAAGGTCTGCGTGCCCCCCGTACTTGCATCTGGTTTGCTCGTGTCCGTCGAACTGGGCGGCGGTGTCGACGCACTGGGCGGCGCAATCGTTCCCGCTGCATTTGCTTCACCGGGTGCAGGTTTGTCTTCCGCAGCCGGGGGGGAAGCCTGCGTCGCTACTGCACTGCCGCCCAATTGCCGGCCGAGCCAAATCAGCCCTTCGCCGAATGCCTGGTGATAGACAGAGAAAGTCACCGCCAACGCCAGCAACGCCATGATACCGATCGCGCGCGATAGCGTGAACCACTCCGTGTGGTTGCCCTGGGCGGCGTGCTCTTCGGCAAGCCCGGAAAGCGGTTGCTGCCAGCCAGACGCCTTCTCGATCATCGGTGGCTGGATGAGGATGTCTGAAATGTCGGGCAACATGGAGGCATCTACCCGATTGCTTGGTTCTGTGCGCGCCACCGCACCGGTATCCTGCTCTGGGGACCATGGGTCTCCACGCTGGTCCCGGAGAGGTTCAAAGCGAATTTCCACTGGCTCCTGCGCGGTTGTAAAATGTGGCAACCCCGGAAACGCTACCGGGTCTACGTTAGGCTCTGCCGGTTCGTGCGTCGCCGGTTGCGTTTCTGTTTCTTCCTCGTGCAGCGTGTTCGACTCCCCAACCGCATCCAGGGCTTCTGTACTCGGGACCGTCTGCTCTGGCTGCCCGGAAGGCCTGAGCACCCAATGGGGCTTCGCGGGCGGTTCGCGGCGAGGCCGCGATGGAGCGCGGAGTTCCTCGCGCAATTCCTCGAATGATTGCGCCTCAGTCATGGCTGGCTTGTCCGCTTCTGGATTCTCGAGCGTTCCATCGAGCCAGCTTTGCACTAATGCCAGCGCATGCGCCGGAACCTCCACAAAACGAACACCCGCCACACGGCCATTCTCCTCTAC
The DNA here is from genome assembly GCA_035506955.1 of Verrucomicrobiia bacterium. Classification (GTDB taxonomy): domain Bacteria; phylum Acidobacteriota; class Terriglobia; order Acidiferrales; family UBA7541; genus Acidiferrum. The sequence continues at coordinate 17,619 of DATJOO010000042.1, read as the reverse complement.
CCATAGAATCTCGCCATGCCCTTCAATGCGGGCGTTCGCATTCAACGCGAATGAAAAGGGGGTTTGCTGACCGGTTTGCACCGGTATCATCGCGCGAAGGGCAAAACCTTGCGCGGACAGATCGCGCATCATCCCGCCGTTACTCGGCCCCAGTTCCACGTAAATCAAACCGGGGGGAGTTCGGCGCGCATTCTTGCGGCGCTCGCTATTGGCGGTGCTGGGAGCCATACATTAACGTATTTTAACTCGGGGTCCGCCCGCTTCGATATACGGGCTTGCCCGAAGATACAGGGGGCTTGAAGCTGGCTGCCCGTCATTCCGTAAGATGCGCCTGCTTCGACAAGAATCTACATTCCCTTTTGCTTCCGGAATGGTACGATTTGGTTGTTTTTCACCACCCCTGACTTATCCTCAGTGGAAACTGCAGGTTGCATCCGCCCCTAAGGAGTAATTCATCATGCGTTGGACACCCGGTGGGACGAGCGGAGACATCGAGGATCGTCGCGATCAAAGCGGCGGCGGGGGCGGATTTGGTTTTGGCGGCATGCGCCTAGGACTTGGCGGGCTACTTCTTCTGTTTGTCCTGAGCCTCATCTTCAAACAGAATTTCTTTGCCCTTCTGGGCGGCGGCGGTGGGCCCGCCACAGGGTCGGCTGCCGTCAGCAGGCCGGACCCGGCCCGCGACGAAGCCGAAAAACCTCTGGTGCAATTCGTCTCCTTTGTTCTGGACGACACCCAGAAGACCTGGGACCAATTGTTGCCTCAGCAGGCCCACACCCCCTACCGCCATGCCAAGCTCGTACTTTTTCGTGACTACACGGACTCTGCCTGTGGGGGAGCGGCATCGGCCACCGGTCCGTTCTACTGCCCCGGCGACGAAAAGGTCTACATCGACCTGGGCTTCTACGATGAGCTGAAGCGCCGGTTCGGGGCGCCAGGAGAGTTTGCGCAAGCATACGTATTGGCCCACGAAGTCGGCCATCACGTCCAAAAGATTGTTGGCATCGAAAGCAAGGTGCGGCAATTCCAGCGGCAGAATCCCGGCGCCGTCAACGCCACCTCGGTGAAAATGGAACTACAGGCCGACTGCTTCGCGGGCGTCTGGGCTCATTCCACGCAGCAACGCGGTTTGTTGGAGCAAGGGGACGTGCAATCGGCCTTGGGTGCCGCGGCCGCGGTGGGCGATGATCACATTCAACAAATGGCTCGTGGCCGCGTGCAGCCGGAAACCTTTACGCACGGCACTTCGCAACAACGCATGGATTGGTTCAACCGCGGACTGAATTCCGGCAGTATCTCTGCGTGTAACACCTTCGCGGAGTAATTCCCAGACGGCTGCGGGTCACGAATTTGGGGGAACCTGCTGTGCTCCGGGCACCCCCGGATCGCGCATCTTCTCGATGGCGGCTTTTGCCGCTTTGGCCTTTTCGGGATCAATCCACGAATCTTGCGTGACAAAAGTGGTCTGCGTCGGCAGGGCGACGACCACCCCGGCCTTATCGAGCGCGTCCATGATCGACAGCAGCAAACCTTCTTGCGTACTCAAGTATGCGTTGTAGTCGTTCTCCAAGATGTAGCAATAAACCTCCACATCCAGCGAGTAGTCCGAAAACCGGAGGAACCGCACACGGGAAGAAGAATCTTCCACTTTAGGGTCGTCCAACAGTAGCTGGCGAATCTCTTCCAGCACAAAGCGCACATGGTCGGGCGAAAGGTCGTAACGCAGACGAATTACTTGCTGGCAAAGGAATTTGTCGCGAAAGCGCAGGTTTTCGATCACTGCGGTGGCCATGGTGCCGTTCGGAATCGAGAGCAATGTCCGCTCCGCGGTGCGCAAGCGAGTGGACCGTAGGCCGATATCTTCAACCACCCCGGTCTGATTGTTCACTTTGCAGGTGTCGCCAATCAAAATGACCTTGTCGAACAAGATCGACACTCCGCCAAACATATTCTCGAAGGTTTTCTGTGCGCCTAAGCCGAGGGCTAGTGTTCCAATTCCCACTCCAGCCAGTGCTGCGCTTACGTCGAACCCCAACCCGTGCAAAACAATCAGCGTCACCAGGATGAATATACTGACTTCCACAAATCGCCGGATCAGCGACACGATCGAGCGTTCGGCAAACATACCCCGACTGGTAAGGCTCGCAGCGACCCGCGTCGAGATCGCCCGGGTAATCCGCGTGAGTAGCCAGTAAAACGCGATGGCCAGACAGATGGCAATAATCCGGCGGTAGTAGATCCGGTAAAGCAACGAAGTGCCGATGTACGACACCAACGCGTAATGGATCAACAGCGCAATCATGAAGGCCATCGGCCCGACGCGTGTCAGCGGGTCAATTGGCACCGGGGGCAAATGCCGCGTTGCCCTCCAATAACGCAGCGCATATTCCAGCAGAAGAACCAACAGTCGCCCTGCTACGAAGGCCACGGGAATAAATAACAAAATCCCCAACCACTGCCAGTACGGCACCCCCAAAATGCGGTGCTCGACCAGATATTGCGGCAGTTTTTTCTCGATCTCCGGATATGTAAGTGAGTCGAAAACCTCTGGTACGGAATCCAATGTGGCCCGCGAAAAGTACCAAAGTTTTCGCCCTTCGGGGTCTTCGAGTCGCACCAGAAGTATCGGGAATGTGTCCGAACCGCTCAGTCCGCTGCTGATCTTCTCCTGGTCGGCCGGCAGTCCGTCGTCCAAACGTCCTTGGGGGTCCTTGCTAACAAAATCGAGTGGACCGGTGAACTTCTGATTCAGGATAGCGAGCAGCTGTTCGGCCAGTTCCTCCTCGTCCTCCTGAGAAATATGATGATGCCCAGCAGGTGGCGCGAAATATTGAATGGCTAAGGAGTATTTTTCTTCCTGAGCTGCCTTGATGAAGCCCAACAAGCAGCCACGCGGGCTTTCTCGGCCCAATGGGTCCGGTTGTGCCGTCGGCGGTTGCGGCGCGGTCGTGCTCGACGACGAACTCAGGCCCGGTATCTGCGGAACGCCATACGCACAGGCACACCACAATCCCACAATGACCAGCAACAGGGGCAAGCGACGTATGAACATCAACCCAGCTCCGTTTCGCCGCTTTATTCTATCTGTTGGGGCCGCGCGATAGAAGAGACCGCCGGCGCTAGCGACCCAAAATGCTCCTGATGCTGCCGCAACAAGAACTGGTCGGTCATTCCCGCGATGTAATCGCAAATGACCACGTGGCGAAGAGTTTCCCGCGCCATTTCCTCGTGGGCTTTGGGCATGGAATTGGGTTTTTGCAGGTAGTACAGGAACAATTCTTCCAGGCAGCGCACGGAACGATCGCTATCTTCGGTGATCGCCGGATGATTGTAAACGTGGGTGAAGAGAAACTTCTTGAGCATGGCGTTCTGGTTTCGCCCTGTTCCACTGAAGCTGACCAGCCGTTTTGACGCGTGCCGCACGTCTTCAGCGCTCTGTACGCCCGAGTCGGCGATTTGTTGGAGCGTGTGTTCGATCAGGTCGGTCACCAGCACATCCAACACATGGCGCAAAGCTTCGTTGAATTTCAGTTTTGTGGCGCCTTCCGGCGAACTCTTTTCGACTCGCGCGTAAGCTTCTCCGAAAAATGGAGCTTCTCGCCGCAAAGAATCTAGAACCAGCAGATTTGCCTCCAACGCGTCGTCCAAGTCCGCGGTGTTGTAGGCGATCTCGTCGACCCAATCGATTAATTGGGATTCCAAGGGGGGCCGCACGTCCAGGCGGTATTCTGCGAGTTCCGGGAACTCCACGGCTTTGTAATCCCGGGAGTGCTTCACGATGCCCTCGCGCACTTCGAAGGTCAGGTTGAGTCCCGGGAAGCCGAGATAACGATGCTCGAATTGTTCCACAATGCGCAGCGCGTGCAAGTTGTGGTTGAAATAGCCTCCGCGCGCTCGCATCAACTCATTCAACTTGCGTTCGCCCGCGTGGCCGAAGGGCGGATGGCCAATGTCGTGCACCAAAGCCAGCGCCTCGACCAACTCCGAATTCAGATTCAGCGCATGCGCTACGGTTCGCGCGATTTGCGAAACCTCCAGCGTGTGGGTCAGCCGGTTGCGGAAATGGTCGGAATAGCGAGTAGTGAAGACCTGCGTTTTCGCCTCAAGCCGCCGAAACGACCGCGCGTGAACAATCCGGTCGCGATCTCGTGCGTATTCGCTGCGGTAGGGATGCGCTGCTTCCGGATAGCGCCGCCCGCGCGAATCTCCCGCTCGCGTGGCCCAAGGTGCTAAAGCTGGATATGTTTCGATGGCCGAAGCCTCCAGCGGTGTGTCAAGGGATTAAATAAGCCAACTGTCATTCCGAGGAGGCGAGAGGGCATCCACTCTCGGATTCAGGAGCGATTCACTTCACGAATTCGGACCCAGCAATTCCAATCCGCGGTCGGCATCATCGGCGACCGGGGTATTTGGGTAATCCTTCTTCAGTTGCTGATACAGAGTGGCAGCCTGCTTCGGATCGGTTTGGCTGTAGATTCCAGCGAGTTCGAGAAGCACCATCGGTTTCGGCACCAGCACCGAGCCGGAGGTGCTAAGCGACTGCAGCGTCTTAATCGCTTCGTCCTTCTTGCCGTTGCGTTCCGCGATCAGCGCGGTCTGATATTTAGCCAATGCGGCCAGTTCCTTATCGGAGCCTGCGTCTAGCTTGCTCAACTCTTCCGAAGCTTGGTTCAGCTTGTCGAGGTCCATCAGAGACAATGCGGAATAATAGCGAGCCAGCTTTCCGGGATTTGTGTGCGGGTACTTCGCGGCTACCGCCGCAAGTTTTGGCTCGGCGGCTTCGGCACGTGCTGTCTCATTGGGAAAGGTCGTCTCTCCAGGCATGACCGGCTGCCCCAGCGCAGCAATTGGCGAATTAAACGTCTTCATGGCATCGTCCAGCGCTACCTGCGCCCGCGCGGTTTGCCGGTCGTTGTAATATTTCCAACCGAGATAGACACCCGCCACGATAATCAGCGCCAGCACGGCTACGGACACTAAGCGAGTGTGCGATAGCACTGCCTCGGCACCGTGCTCAAAACTCTCCCGGACCTTGTCCTGCTTCAGCTCTTTACGCGAAATGTGTTCCGCCACAAGCGTTCTCCTACTGTAGATGCAAGCTTTTATGCTAACACAGCTGCCGCAGCGCCCGCGAAACCCTGTTGCCCAAAAACGTCATTCCGAGCCTGCCTGAGGCAGACGCAGCGAGCGCCTTCAACCATTACGTCTTGCCTCAAACCTTTACCTCGCGCGCAAATAAACCAAAACTGCGCGTACCGCCTCCTCTTTCGCCGCGGCCAGCGACAGCCCCGGTGGACGCCGCAGTACCACGCCGTGCGAGAGCGACTCGACCATATGTGTCACCACGAACACGGTTTTATCGAGCTCCGCGTTGCTCCGAAGCTCCGGCCCCCTGGCCGCAATCGCCAGCCGGAACGCACCATGAAGGCGGGGCGCAAAATCCTTTGCGCCATCGGCTCGTTGCGGCACTTCGCCAAACAGCGCGTCATACAGCTCCGGATCCTGTTTATGCGCTTCGATCATTGCTTCTATCATCGCGCGCATGAGCTCGTCCAGCGACGCCGTGGCGTTTTGCACCAACGTCTTCTCAACCATGCGGTCGACTTCCTCGACATGCCGCTGGTGCAAAGCCGCAAAGATCGCGCCTTTATCCGGGAAGTACTGATAGAGCGAGCCGATACTTACTCCAGCCACTTCAGCGATTCGGTTGGTGTTTACCGCTTTGGCGCCTTCACGCTTCAAGATGCGCACTACTGCGGCAAGAATCGCCTCGACGGTTTGCCGGGCGCGGGACTGTTTCGGTCGCCGCCGAGAGAACACGTGCTGCTTTCGAACAGTCACATCCCAAGCTTATTTAAAATGTGAGCAATTATCTATATATTTTTACAACCATCAAATATTTCAACGAGAAGGTTGCATAGTAAATGCGAGTATACATGGGGCCGTATGCACAGGTACGCTAATTCACTGTAATATGATTATTACTCATTATCAGATTTGAGAGGCATCCGTGAATTACCTCATCACCGGCGCAACAGGTGAAGTCGGTTCTCGCGTCGTGAAAGGTTTGTTGCACCGTAACGTTCGTCCAGTTGTATTTGTACGCGATCAGGCAAAGGCCCGAGCTCTCTATGGCGATAACGTCGATATTCGCGTTGGCGACCTGCGCGATAACCACTCCCTTCGCGCGGCACTCCACCGGATTGACGTTCTTTTCCTTCTCAACAGTGGCCCCGAGTTGATCCAGCGAGACGCCGCTGCGGCGCAAATCGCCAAAGCTGCGGGCGTGCAACGGCTGGTCAAGCTTTCATCTCTGGACGCACACCATCAAGTAGGCACCGGGGTTTGGCATGCGCAGGGCGAATCCGCCATTCGCGCCACGGGCATCCCTTTCGCCTTCGTGCGGCCCACTGGCTTCATGTCTAACGCGCTCTTTTGGACATCCCAAATCAAGGCAGAAGGGGTTCTGCGCTCTTCTACCGGCGATGGCAGAATTCCCTTCATCGATCCCGACGACATCGCTGCGGTCGCGATCGAAGCGCTTACGACCGTCAAGTACGTGGGGGAATCCTTACCAATCACCGGCCCGGAAGCCCTCAGTTACGCGGACATGGCCGCAAAGATCGCTGCAGCCATCCAAAAGCCGATTCGCTTTGAAGCTATTTCTGAGGAGCAAGAGCGCAGTCGCATGGCCAAGTGGGAAGAGTCCTCCGCGATGATCGACGCCCACATTTCCATCTATCGCGCTATCCGGGAAGGGCGTTTGGCTGCGGTAACGCACGAGGTCGAACGCGTCCTGCGCCGCAAGCCCAATAGCTTCGATCATTGGCTGCATCGTAATGCCACCACCATTTCGCTGACCTCCGGGACGGGTAACCGTTGTCGCAAATCGTCACTGACAGCCGACGGCAGTACGTCACGGGCGTGGTAATTTAGGAGAATGCAAGCGGGCTGTATTCATTGTGGGCAGCAGCATCTCCTGAACGACGCGGTACTGGCCAAGCACTCCAAAGTGCAGTTCCGCTGCACAAAATGCGGCAAAACCACGATCGTTGAGGTCAAGCGCCGCGTCGATGAAACCGCGGTCATCTCGCCCATGCCTTCCTTCGCCCGCACGGACGCCTCCGCCACCAGCAAGACTGCGGTGGCCGACGAACCCAATCCCGATCTTCCTCCCGGCGTATCGGTTACGCTGGCCATCACCAGCGGCCCCGAACTCGGCCGCTCGTTTGAGCTTTCCAAAGCCCGCACCATCGTGGGACGCAAGGGCGCGGACGTTGCCCTGACGGACCCCGAGGTTTCCCGTCACCACTGCCTGCTGGAGGTGCGAGATGGCTTCGTCAACTTAAAGGATCTGGATTCCACTAACGGTACTTTCTTCGAAGAAGAGCGCGTGCGTGCCGCCATGCTGCAGAATGGCACGGAGTTTCGCGTCGGCAGCACCACCATGCACCTCACGTTTCGGTCCGAAAAATGATTCGCTTTCGTTGGTTCTGTACTTTGTTGCCGCTGTGAGATACTGGCGCGGGTACAGCCGCATGGCGTCGAGATGAACCGCCTCACTGTGTGTCTCGTGGCACAAAACGAGCAGGAAAACTTGCCGCGAGTTCTCGCTTCGGTGCAGGGACTCGCCGACGAGATTGTCGTTGTAGATGGGGGCAGTACCGACCACACTGCGGCAATCGCATGCGAGTACGGCGCTAAAGTGGTGCAGCGGCCGTTTACCAACCATGCGGATCAAAAGAATTACGCCGCTTCTCTCGCCTCTAACGACTGGATCCTCTTACTCGACGCGGACGAGGAATTGAGCGATGAATTGAAAGCATCGTTCGGCCGGTGGAAGACATGCGAGCCGAAATTCCTTGTTTACGAAATGGCGCGTCTGACCTGGTATCTCGGAGCCTGGATTCATCACTCACGTTGGTATCCCGACTGGCAGCGACGTTTGTACCGGCGCGATAAAGCGGGTTTTGAGGGCGCCATTCACTCCGCCCTTCGATACGACGGCAAGCTTGGACGCCTCCACGGCGATCTGTTGCACTACACCATTCGCACCTTTTCCGAACACGAAGCGAAGATCGAAAAATACACGACCACCATCGCCCAGGAAATGTTTGACCAGGGGAAACGCAACTGGCGCGCGGCCATGTGGTTTGCCACACCCTGGAGTTGGATTCACCATTTCTTCCTTGGGGCCGGATTTCTCGACGGGTATCGCGGGGCGCTCATTGCACAGATGGCGGCGCGAGGGGTGCGCCTGAAATTCGAGAAACTGGGAAAACTGGTCGAAGCCGAAAAACGAAGCCCCAATCGGAGTACCGCGTGATTCCATTAATTGTCGATCTGGAAACCGAATGGCGCGGCGGTCAGAATCAAGCGCTCCTTTTGCTCAAAGGTCTGTATGAGCGGGGCGACGCGGCGGAACTCGTCGCCACGCACGGCTCTTCCATAAGTCACCGCGCGAAAAAAGAGGGCATCTATGTGCATAGCGTTTCGCGCAACATGCCTCGTCTTTCCGCAGCGGCCAAGATTCGCTCGATTCTCTCGGAAGGGCGTATCGAACTCGTACATGCCAATGAAGCGCATGCCGTCACTGCGGCTTGGCTCGCCGTAAGACGTCGCAATTTACCTTTCGTGGTTTCGCGCCGCGTCGGTTATCCCCTCAGCAAAGGTTGGATTGCGCAAAGCCGCTATCGACGCGCGAATTGCATTTTGGCCAATTCGCAGTGGGTCGCGGAACAAGCCGTCGCTTCTGGAGCCGATAAAGACAAGATCCGGGTGGTGCATGAAGGCGCGCTTATTCCCGCTCCCGTGACGCCCGCGGCACGAGTCCAGGCGCGCCAGCGTTGGCGCGTTGCCGATAGCACTCCCCTGCTCGGCTGTGTCGGAGTGCTGCTTCCCGATAAGGGCCAGGAATGGCTGATCCGTTCCCTGGCTGAAGTCCGCAGAGTGTTTCCAGATGCGCGCCTGCTGTTGGCTGGCGATGGTTCTACCCGTCACGGATTGGAAAAACTCACCGCGGAACTCCATCTAAAGTCCGCGGTGATCTTTGCCGGTTTCGTGAAAGATGTCGAATCTGTCTATGCCGCGCTCGATGTCTTTCTTCTTCCCTCGTTTTTCGAGGCATTTAACAATTCCCTGCTTGCCGCCATGGCTTATGAGGTCCCGTCGATTGCATTTGCCCGTGGCGCCTTGCCCGAAATCATCGAGAACGGGAAAAATGGCCTGCTGGTGTCTGGGCCAGACGTGGGGGAAATCGCTTCGGCCATCAAAAACATTCTGGGCGATAAAGGGTTCGCACGTGCGTTAGGAACTGCGGGCCGACAACGGGTTGCCGAAAATTTCTCGGCCGATCAAATGATCGAAGGCACGCTCAAGGTCTACGAAGAGGTTCTGGGACTTAGTTGATTTCAAATTGCAACTCCGGGTTTCCAAAAAAGCGAAAGCGCCGTTCGGTTCCTTCTCAACCGGCCGGCGCTTCGCTGCGCAGTAACTAAATTCCCTAAGAATTGTTCCAGCAGTTCCCTCCTGTCCGCCCGCCGAAAAACCGTCAAGCTAATTTGCAGATTGAACTACCCATCGCCCCACAGGCTCGAGGAACTCCACCCCGATCGCATAGCCGTCGCCATGCAACGGTTGGCAGTAGGCCACCCGAGACGCAGAACGAAACTCTCCCGTGCGCGACGCAAAGATCACTGGCGCGCCTTTCTCCCAGCGCCGCGTGCTCACCACGCGCGCGCCCTTGGCACTCACGTTTTCCGTAAACGTGGCTTCCACCCCGGGTGTCTGACGATGCCCTTCCAACACCACGGGAATTTCCATGGGAATCCGGTTCTCACTGCGGTTGTAGCGAAATTGGTTCCTGTGATCCATTCGGCCTTTTCCTCACAGGCACGCGGCGATGCGCGTGATCGAATTCATCGCTTTTCCGCGATGTTTCATGCGATACAGGGTGCGGTCTGCCGCCGCAAGAAGCTTTTCCGCGGTGTCGCCATCTTCCGGGTATGCGGCCACTCCGGAGCTCACCGAGAGCATCGGCTCTTCCGTTTCCGTCGCCAACCTTTCGCGAATTCTCGTGGAAACTCGCGTGGCAATCTCTTTCGGTGCTTCCGGCAAGACCACGGCAAACTCGTCTCCGCCATAGCGCGCCGGTGTATCGATGGCCCGCGAATGATTACGTAGAATTTTGCCCAGGCGGACCAGCGCACGGCTGCCCACCAGGTGGCCGTAGCGGTCATTGATGGCTTTCAAGCCGTCCATGTCCAGCAACATGAGACTGAAGGGGCGATGGGTGCGGCGCGAACGATCCAGTTCGGACTCGATCACCGCGATCAGCCGACGGTAATTCGCCAAGCCCGTGAGAGGGTCGCTGATCGCCAACGAGCGCACCTGATCGAACAAGCGAGCCTGGTCGATCAGTGCACCGCACAATAGAACCGCGTAGCTGGCCACTTTTGAAATTTCCGCGATGAAGAAGGGACCATCGAAAATCCGGCGAGAAAACAACGCGGCCAAGTGGCAAGTCGTATTCAGAAGAGCTGCGAGAAAAAGCGAATAGTCGTAGAGCGAACCGTCGCCGTCGCTCTTTTGCTGCTGCTGGTACCGCCGGTAAAAGAAAAATGCCGCCAGCGCGAACAATCCGCCAGGAAGCAATTCCCAAGGACGCGACACTAAATCGCCATACTTCGCAATCGGCGTGGCGGGCGCCGCGATAAACGCCGCACTGGTGATGTACGCCGCGCCGGCCACCACAAACAACGCGCCTGCTGTTTCCCGGCTTGGCTGCCGCGAAATCGGCAAGAACCGTTCCACGGCCAACGCTGCCAGCAGTAGCACCGCCAGCAGCGTCCGGCCGACCATCCAACCCATCGGAACATGCGACAGCGCGACCTGACCGGCGCGCAACAGGTCGTTTAGTCCAAAATACCCGACCGTTTCGATCATGCCCGACAGGACAAAGCCAAATGCGAGAATCAGCGCGATGCGATCATGCGTCCCGCGGAAACGCACCAGAGCATTTGCGGCGTAGCAGAAGCAAAGGAGCGAGCCGCCCACTTCGAGGTAGAGGTAGGTGTTGGGCGCGCCAACCACGTGGGCGAAGCGGGAATACAGAACCACTGCGAAAATCAGGCCAAGGAAGGCGCTATAGCCGATGAGCGGTAAGCGGCCGCGGTCCTTCCGAAGAAACCCGGTGATTTTCGTCCAATCCCCCAAAACAACCCCCAAACGCCGGAGAAAACCGGCAAGACAGGGAAATGCAAGTACATGCCCTTTTTGGGTTACGAGATCACAGCCCGTAAGTCTATGAAATTATTACGTTTATTTATGGCGTGTAGCGGCGGTGTAGCAGGTGAGACAAAGCCGAGACGCAGAACGGTTCGGGGCCCGTTCAATTTTGAAACACTATCACGCGTGTATCCAGAGAGTTAGCAGGCGTTTAGGCAAGCCTGTCACAAACCTGTACTCCGTCTCAACGTGAGACTGTCTCATCTTGGGATAGACCGGGGTTTTTGCCGCTTTTCACGGCTTTGGAGCGGGTGGAGGCAGGTCTCGTGCGGTGACAGGGCTAGTAAAACCCTGGCGCTTATGGGTACCGTCGCAAAATGGGATATTCGCGGAATGGCCACAGCGGCATAGGGAGATCGCGGTTCGGCCGCCTAGCCCGAACGACTTACCTTCCTGGTCCACAATCTCAAAATCGCCTTCGATACGAATGGGGCCGTTGTTGAGTACAGTCACTTTTGTTCCAGCCACGAATTCCTCCGTTTGTTAAGTGAAAATCTGAATTCAATAACGCGGCACGCTCGGGTCAACTTCCGTGGACCAGGACAGGATGCCGCCCCGCAAGTTATAAATCTTACGAAAACCGGCTTGCCTTAGGAAATCCACCGCTTTCGCGGAGCGCCCACCCATCTTGCAATGCGCGACGATTTCGCGCGCGGAATCCAGCTCGTGTACGCGCTGAGGCAGTTCGCCCAAGGGGATCAGGTGACCTTTCAAATTGCAGATCTGATATTCGTGCGGCTCGCGCACGTCCAGAATGAAGAGGTCGTCGCCGTGGTCCAGCCGCTCTTTCAATTCGCGCGCGGTAATCTCTGGAACGTGAAGATCGTTTTCGGGGGCTTCTTCGCCGCGAATGCCGCAGAATTCTTCGTAGTCGATCAACTGATGAATCTTGCGATGGGGCCCGCACACGGGGCAATGCGCATTCTTCCGCAAGTGCAGTTCGCGGAACCGAAGCGCGAGTGCGTCAAACAATACCAAGCGGCCGGACAGCGATTCCCCGCGGCCGATAATCAGCTTGATCGTTTCCAACGCCTGCAAGGAACCGACTATGCCGGGCAATACACCGAGGACACCGCCTTCCGCACACGAAGGCACGAGTCCAGGCGGAGGCGGCTCGGGATACAAGCAGCGATAGCACAGGCCATCGGGCATGCCGAAGACGGTTACCTGGCCCTCGAAGCGGAAAATGGAGCCGTAGACATTGGGCTTGCCTAAGAGGATGCACGCGTCATTCACGAGATAGCGTGTCGGAAAATTGTCGGTGCCATCCACGACAACGTCGTAATCCTTTAAGATCTCCAGGGCATTTTCGCTGGTGAGCTTAGTTTCGTATGTGGCGATTTGCACGTCTGGATTCAGATTCGTCAGGCGGGCGCGGGCTGCTTCGGTTTTGGGCTTGCCGACGTCGCTGGTGCCAAAAGTGACCTGCCTTTGCAGGTTGGTAAAGTCCACCACGTCGAAATCAACCAGGCCGATGTGGCCCACGCCCGCGGCGGTCAAATACAAACCAAGTGGCGCGCCAAGTCCGCCAGTGCCGATCAGGAGCACGCGTGCGGCCTTGAGCTTCAACTGACCTTCCATGCCGACTTCCGGCATGATCAGATGACGGCTGTAGCGCAAAATCTCTTCATTGGTCAGAGTGGCGGCGGCCGGGTTGGCAGCCAAATCCTGCGTGTTGATAGCCATGAAAGCTTTCCTGTTCCTTTTTTCTATCTTACGCGGGCCACGCGCAGGAAGAAAGTGCGTCGGGGCATTGTCTCTGCTCGAGGCTACGACGGAACCGCTCATCACAGAGGGCGCGGAGGTCCGCTGAGGAAACGGAGAGCCTCGGCGAGAGGCGAGACTTGGCCGGGATAGGTTACCGGGGAAGTTTCTCGCCGCATGAGTGTTTGCAAATTGGATACTCCCCCTCCCCCTGGGTAAAAATTAAAAAGGCGAGAAACAAAGGAGTTAGCTTAACAATTTCTAAAAATTTTAAAAACAGTGAGGCTGAAACCAGTGGTCCTTCGGAGCTCAGGGCAAGCGAGTGGCTGGCGGTCATTGGCGAACCGACGCCCAGAAACAGTCGCCGAGCATTAGCCAGACCTGAGAGTCGAAGGGTTGGACCGGAGGGAGGAAGCAATCGGACCAACCGGTGAGTGTCGTTCGAGACGTAGGTGACAGCTCCCCGTAGCTGCGAGCCAGAAGATGAGAATGATGGTCGCCGCATCGTCATGTTCGCTTTTCCGAAACGCACAGAGCAATGATGACTTCGTGGGAAGTTCATCGATACGGTACGACAGGGCAAAATAGGGCCAGTTGCGATTGGTGGATGCGCACGCAACCTGGAGGCACGTCCCAGCTGTCGCTATTTTACAATGTGCCAAATTTACTGAGACGGGGGCTTGGGCGGGTGCTCGGCGCGCTCCTTCTGCTTTTCAGCGATTTCCTTCTTCGAGGGCGGGAAATGCTCAAAACCCTTGGAGATTTCATTTAGTACCTTGGGCCAGATACTGTCGTCATCCACGATTTTCTGTTCGAGATATATCCGCCATGCCAAAGCTTTGCGCTTGGCATCGGTCAAATCAATCACAAGGGTCGCGTCCAAGGAGTCCTCTGCTCTCATCAGGTCGTAGGTATAGGCCCAATAACCGCTGGTCATAATGTCGCCGGCGCCGGCGGCAGGTGCGACCATATTGGATTGGCTGTTGGCCCAATAGCGCACGACGAGGTCAGGCTGCTGATCGAGGGGAACTTCGCGGAGCCCACGCTGGACCAGCGCCTGGGCCACGCCGGCATGGACACGTTCGCTGATGTAATTCGGATTCAGCTCTCGGAACTCCAAAGCATTGGAGCCGCCGACATAGGCAAAGGTTTTGAATTTTGAGAAATTGAGATTGGGGTCGAAATCCACCGCGGTTTTGGCGATGGACTGGGGCGCAAAAACGAGTAACAAGGCGAACAGCACGAGCATGGCGGCGATGTTCTTGGGTGTTGAGTGGTACCACGATTTTTCTGAGTTCAGCATTCTTTCTCCGTCAACGGTGTTATCGAGGATTTCGAGAGTGCAGTGATTCTACACTAATGCCTTTTTGTTGCCCCAAAACACTGGCATCAAACAAACAAATCAGGAGTCACGCGGGAGGTGGGCACAGAAGTTACAATTAATCTGAGGCGCGCCAACCTTCAGTGGTGAAGTGGTCATCTATAATTGCGGTTGCCATTCCTTCTGCTGAGAAGCTACGAAAAAGGGAAATTATGAGGACGCCTCTGAATGGAACTCTGCTTGTATTGTTCTTATCCCTGACAATGTTTTCCGGTACGGCAGTCCCGGCGCAAGAGCGTGGCCGAAGTTCCTTGCCCATGCAGGGGGCACCTGAGGTACAAGCTCCGCATCCTAAGGGACGCGATCCGAAACCAAGGGAGGCCGAAACGGCGGTTCTTGCCGCGTTCGATAGGTACGAAGTCGTTGGAATGAGCGCCGCGCACGGCAATAAGGACCTCGACGATTTAATTCTCCGCCTTATTCGCGTTCCTGCTTTTCGGAGCACGGTAAACGACATCGTCGTGGAGTGTGGCAATTCGTTATACCAGCCTACGCTTGACCGATACATTGCGGGCGACGACATACCGCTGTCAGAAGTGAGACAGGTTTGGCGTAACACCACCCAACCAATGTGCGGCGTATCCGCCTTTTACGAAGCATTTTCCCCTTCGGTTCGCAGGATCAATCAAGCGCTCCGACGGGAAAAGAAGATCCGTGTTTTGGCAGGCGATCCTCCTGTTGATTGGAGCAAGATAAAGAGCCCGCGGGACTTCGGGCGCGGACAATTCTTGGTGGGGAGGGACGCTAGCATTGCGGCTGCGATGGAAAAAGAAGTCCTGTCGAAAAATCGAAAGGCGTTGATGCTGTTTGGCACCGCGCATCTTTTCCATGTTGGAAGTACCTCGGTCGCACTCTACGAGAAAAATTATCCCGACGTGACCTTGGTGATTGCTGACCATACTGGATTCGGCAATTGGACGCCCCTCGATAAGTACAACAGTGAATTTGAAGCGCGAATGGCATCCTGGCCCGTTCCATCGCTTGTATTAGATATGAAAGGCACGTGGCTTGCGGATTTGTTGGATATGACCTACTCCAGCGGAAACGTCACCTTTGGGGTGACAGACGGCGGCAAGCTTCCGGCAGGACCGGTTAAACCGAAAGGTACATTCTCAGAAATACCGATCGAAGCGACAAGCAAGTTCTCTGAAATGGCGGATGCATATCTCTATTTGGGTCCCAGGGATTTGCTGCTGAATGAACCAACGCCAGCGGAGATTTTCTTGGACAAGAATTACATGACAGAACTCGAACGAAGGGCGGCGATAATGGGGGGAGGCCCGATAACGGACCAAGCCAATCCAGATAAAGTTTCGGAGCGTGATTCCAACCCTTTCTTCTACGACCCCGACAAACTCAAGAAGGTCATGCCTGTCGGCGGCAATTAATCACAAACTGGCAAACGCACGCCAAAGTCCCGGTAAACGAGGTTCCGCGAAAAGTTGGTACTAGGCGCTGCAACAGACCTTTGCCCCTCAAATGTCAGGTTGCGACCCTTAGTTTTAAACGGAACAAGTTCGTTTTAGCGCTTTGTGATTTGCGGGATCAGGCACTTCCGAGTTGCCCGCAGTACCTCCGCAGTGCGCAAGGGCGAACAGAAAAAGGCAAGGAGCACTGGCAGGGCCGCACGACTATTGCGGAGACCCGTTTATAGAGAATGGCTTTGAGGCGTGGTCAGGGCTGGGTCGTACAGTGGAATTACTTCGTCAGCTCGCCCTTTTCCTTCTGGGCTGCAAGACCATATCGTATTGCCGCTTCAAGCGTATCGATGTTTATATCCTGAAGAGCTTTGAACCGAATGCAATATCCGGTGACGCTGGCCTTGCCTAGTTTTTTTCCATAGGTTTTGGCTAAGAACTTCTTATCTTTGAGACCAAGAATATAGACAGAGATGCCGGTTTTGTTTCCGCTGACACCAATTTGAAAAAACTCTCTCGTTTTTCCATTGGCATATTTTATAGAGTGAAACCCATATCCGATCGTAGGGTTGGAAACCGTGTGATCTTTGCTGTCTTTCCCATCGAAGAACCATAATTTGCATTCTGGTGAGACTTGAAGTGTGAGCCGATGCAACGATTGCAGGTCACTGCGTTTTGGCTCGGGTTGGCTGGCAATATACTTTTTGATTTGGTCTTGTACGTTCATACATTCCGCGCCCCAGTTGCGCGCACGAGATTATACGCGACGCCGGCGATGGTTCAAGCTGGTTGGCATAGCCGGTGGGCTCTGAGCCGATCGAAAGTGCGGCGGGTACGGGAAGATAAGCGTGCGCCAGTCTAAAGACTGGCCACTACACAAACAAACCTTGGGCAGGTCCGCGGCTTTACAGTTGGGTTGGGATTGTTTAGGCTGAGTAGGCTATGTGGAATGTGGATGAACGTTTTGAAAAGGCGGCGATGGACCGGCTCGCATCGCTGGGATTTTCCGTGGGCAGCACGCGCGGAGTGGTTCGCGTGGAGAAGTATGGAGCCGGCGCGGAGTTTCGGCAGAATCCCGACGGACGCTTCCAGATGACGAAGTTGCCCACGATCATGCTGAAGGGTCACTTCACGCGGTTGTGGGATGCGGGCTATCAGAAATTCTTGCTGACCGACGACGGGGTGAAATTGCCGGCGCTTGCGGAACAGCTGGCGAACCTGCGCAAGTTCAATGAGGAACTGCGCACGGCGCTGGGCGTGCCCACGTTTTATAACGAAGCGTTGGGCTCAGTGAGCGCGCTGAGCGTGTATGACCGAGTGAAAGGCCGCGACGGAGATGTACCGGATAAAACCGTGGGCGCGCACGATCTTCCCTTCGAACACTAGAAAAAACTACAAGACCAATTCCTTAGCAGCTAAAGCCACGCCTAGCTGGGCTAGGAAGCCGGAACTCTGGTACATGCAGTCGAAGGACTACTCGACATGCATGGAAAATCAACGCCCGCCTGAGAAGGCGGCCGCTACAAAGACCTCACAGAAATTGTGACCTAGCACGTCGGGAAAAACAGCGGTGTAAGTTGCTGCTACAGGCGACTCAACGCGCGGACCACACCAGCACGGAGACACAGGCTAAACAGCTTGCGGAAAAAGAGCGAGGCGGGCTAGCTTCTTTGGTGTTGGCGGGTTTTTGGGTGGGTTGGTGACGCCGTTGGCGATGTGGGGATGGTTGGTTGAAAGTTGGTGGGGTGGACTCCTTCAGTTGGTTTCGGGGATTAGCTTAGCCATGCGGATCAGGTTTGCGGCGGTAGAGGCCAGACAGAAGGCCCAGGC
>DATJOO010000041.1:0-2146 GCA_035506955.1 Verrucomicrobiia bacterium | reverse complement strand
TTTTGTGCCACGTTTTACGCGGGGCATTTTTCTTCTCCTTTTTGCGTTTCTGTTACGCGGCTGGAGGCAGGAGGCCGATGCGCTGTAGCGCATCCGCTCAGAACCTCTTCACTCGCCTTTCGAGCTTTGTCTCTCGCCAATCTGGCGGGGGCTGCGCAACGCATTTGCACGGCCCGGATGCGCTTTGCCAGCGCAACGACTAAGCATAGGGAATCATGCGCGCAACCTTCTTGTAGTCGCCGTCAGAGACCAGTAGCGTTCTTCCCAGCTTCCGCTTGGTCTTTGGCGCCTTCGACGTAAGGATGTGCCGTGTCTTCGTCTGGCCCCTCTTGATCTTGCCGGTGCCAGTCTTGCTGAAGCGCTTGGCCGCGCCCGAATGGGTCTTCAACTTGGGCATGTTGCTCTCGTTTTCCTTGTTTTTCCGGCAAGCGGATCGCTCGCCTTGAGGCCAGACAGGGACTTCCCTGCCCATTTAGGCCTCAACCAGTATAACTTAACCCTCGTTTTTGTGCGACTTGGACGTTATCCAATGCGCCTTTCGCCCTACTCCGCCGGATCATCTGCAGTAAACGCCGAACAGCACGGCTTTTCCGTCGCGTGGAAGTTCATCACCTCGGTGCGAATCCCATCCGGATCGTACATATTGAACTGGTACTTTCCGTCGAGGCCAATCTTTGGCGCCTGATCGTGCCGCCCGTCAAGGCGATTCCCCGCCTGCAGCACTTTGTTCGCATCCGGCACTGACACAACACCAATCGAATAATGATCCATCACGCCCAGCGTATTTTGCGACATAGTCGCCGGAATCCCCGTGCCCGGTCCCGCACCCAGCATGTACTCCAGCCAGTCGTGCCCATCCGGAACCTGCTGGCTCACCCACTCCACCTTGTCGTTGCGCCCGCCCCACCAATACGGCTTGAACCCGAGCAGGTCGCGGTAGAACTTGTCCTCGGCCGCGCGATCGTGCACGAGAAATCCGACGTGAATGATGTGGTGCCCAATCGCATTCGGCGCGTCTATCGGCTTCGTGTGCTTCGGCGGCTCGACAAATTGCACCTTGTTTCCTTCTGGATCAACCACCTCAAACCAGCGGCTACCATCAGAGCCCTTCTCGACCTTGGCCGGCGTCTTCCACCCACTTGCGTCGAGATATTTGCGCATACCCTCCGCGCTTTCCGTGTTCCATGCTGTGTGCTCGAGTCGATTGATGCCAGCCCCCTCCGGAAGCGGCAGCACCTCAATAAACTGAGTCGGGCTCAGCGCATATCGAACGCCTTTCGAGTTCTCCGGATCCGGAAGTTTCACAGCTCCAACAATCACTGTGTAGTAATGTTCGGTGGCTGCAGCATCCGAAGTGTAGACAGCCAGGTGCGAAATCCCGATAATTTTCGGCCGCGGCGGCGCGGTCTGCGCGGCTGCCGCGGTCACGCCAAGGAGAGCAACAAGAGCGAAAGCAGGCAACTTGATTTGCATCGCAATTCCCTCACGATTCAGGAGCGAGATAACGATAAATCGATTTGGAACGATGCGCAATGCTCAGGGTGTATTGGCCCGCCGAAGCGTGTGGCGTCGCTGCGCCTCCGTCTAGAAATGGAACCTGATCGCAACCTGCGCCAGCCGGGGCGCCATCGCGTTCACCGCTTGGCCAAACGTGCCGCTCGAGTTGTTGCCTTCGCCCGTTGCCGGCCGAACGAGCTGTGAGATGTTGCCTTCAACCGACGCAGGCCCAAAAAACTGCGCGTGATTAAAGACATTGAATCCCTCGGCGCGAAACTCAAGGCTTCTCCCTTCTCTCATTGTGATCTCGCGCGAGATCGTGGTGTCCAGGTTCTCCATCCCCGGACCCGAGAAGAAACGCCGTTGCGCATTTCCCATTGTCCCCAGCGCAGGCAGGCTGAACTGGCTTGCGTCAAACACTGCTGCACCACCCCGCGGGTTCGTGTTGATGTGCAGCGATTCGCCAGTCCACTCCGGCGTGTCGACTCCGCTGTTATTGATGCCGTTCGGAATCGTTCCCAACAGCGAAGTATCGTTGTTATTCAGCAGCGTCACCGGCAGTCCGGTGGTGAAGCGCGCAATCCCCGCCAGCGACCATCCTTCGTTGAGCGCGCGAAGCAAGCCTTTGGAACTGCTCACCGGCAAATCG
>DATJOO010000040.1:0-59633 GCA_035506955.1 Verrucomicrobiia bacterium | reverse complement strand
GCTCGCTGCGCACGCTGTAAAACATCTGCAGCAGCAGCGCCCGCAGCAACTTCTCCGGCGCAATCGATGGCCGCCCGTACCGCGAATACAGCTCCGCAAACTTCGGCGAAAGCTCCTGCAACGCCGCGTCGGTCATCGCGCCAATGCGCCGCAACGGATGGTCCGCTGGCACGCGCTTCTCCGTCGAAATATAGCTGAACATCCCTTCCTGCTGCTCGTCGTGTCCTCGCATGTCCCTTAGACGCACCGATCATTCCAACCGGCACACCCCCACACCTTTTTTCCGCAAACTGTAAAGCCTGTGCTATGGACCGGCGGCGGTGGCTTACCTTTGCGCGGTGGAATTGGTTTTGGCGCGGGCTTCTTCGAGTTGGCGGCGAAATTGGCGGGCGTCGACGCGATGTTTAGCGGCCTTATGGGCGCCCAGGAAAATCACGGGGATATCCCAGCTGTAGCGCTCGGCGAGTTCCGTGTCCTTATCGATATTCACTTCGCGAACGGTAGCGCCGAATTCCTCGAGGAGGGGCTGTATCACAGCTTTCGCCTCTTCGCACAAATGGCAGCCGGGGCGCGAATAGATGGTCACTTCGAGAGGGTGCGCCGAAGCCAAGCGGATGTCTTCAAAATGGTCGCTCATGGTTTGAGATTGGAATATCTTTGAAATGGCCCGCCGTGAGGATAAAAGCTGTAAGCGCGATAGAGTTCGGCAATCTGGCGGAGATGGCCCAGGTCGTGATTGGCCAACTCATGAAGCATCTGCGACAGCGAGATCAAGCCCATTTCATAGTGTAGTCCGGTGCGAGCGGCCGCGGAGCCAGGCACGGAATGCAGATAGATGACGAAAGCACGGCGCAAAGGAACAAATTCGTCGATATATTGGCGGGTGGATTTCTTCGGAGGTTCGTCGCCCGGGGTTGGCTGATATTTTGGGAGCGCGGGGGAATCTTCCAGAACGATGCGCCGGGCGCGCTGCTCATAGAGGCGTTCGATCGCTACCAGGTGGCCCAGTACTTCGTTGATGGACCAGCGATCGGGCGCCGGCTTCCACTGCAACGTATCCTCCGGCAAGTCGCGCAATAAAATTTCGAGGAGCGCTGGAGTCTTTTCCAGCATCGAAGTAGGCGCCTGGAGGGTAGCTGGAGAAAGAGGTTGCATCAGGGACCTCCCGAAGGCAGGCTCATTGTAAGGCATGTTGCGTTAGACGCAATAAAATTAGCGGGGTTGCAAACTTTTGGGGGAAGCATGGCGAGAGTTGTGGCGCTGATGGACGATCTGTTTTTCCAGATGAAAGTGGCGGAAACGGCGAAGCAGCTCGGCGTGGAGTTCAAGGTGGCGGCGAATGGAGAGGTGCTGGCGACAATGCTGGAACCGCCGACCAAGCTGGTCATTGTGGACCTAAACGCAAAGAGCAATCCGGTGGCAACCATTGCGCAGCTGCGTGCAACCGAAAAGGAGTTGCCCATCGTGTCGTTTCTATCGCATGTGCAAGTGGACTTGGCGGCGCAAGCGAAAGAGGCCGGCGCTACGCAGGTCTTGCCGCGTTCCGTATTCACGCAAAATCTTGCCAGCATTCTGGCGGTAGCGAAGGACTAAAAAGTCATGTCGAATGTTCGGAATTGGCTTGGCGCGCTGGCGCTGTTTGTGTTGATGTTCCCCAACCCTGGGGCGCAAACGGCGGCGCAAGATGCAGCTCCGGGCGATCCGGCTTCGGTGCTGCGTGAGGTTTTGATGGCATCGTGCTCGCAAGACGGGAAGCGCTTCAGCGCATTTCTGACCTCGCGGAACGTGGCGGCGTTTAATGCCATGGCCGGGTCCGCGCAAGATAAACTGCTGGAGCGATTTGTGCTGGTCGAACAGGCCGGGAAGCCTCGCGCGGAAACCGATACGACCGGCACCGTCAGCGTGTTTTGCGTTACTTCGGCGGTGACCACGCAGCTGCAAATTGGCAAGCCGGACATTCGCGATAACCTCGCGTACATCCCTCTTTCCGTCAAAGATGCTACGGATGCCAGCGACAAGAACGCCCGTCGTGTGGTGATGGGCCTGGTTCGCGAAAGGGGTCAATGGAAGCTTTTGTCGCTGGGCGTGCTCTTGCTTGATTTGCCGACGCTCGCCGAGGAGTGGGATCGCGAGCAGATGCAGAACAACGAAAAATCCGCGGTGGCCTCGCTGCGGGAACTGGCGGTGGCGATCGACAAATATCGAACGACCTACACGCGCCTTCCGCAAAGTCTCGCCGATCTTGGACCACCTGAGGGGAATGCCCCGGCGAAAAATGACCACGCGGGACTGGTGGACGGGGCGCTCGCCTCCGGGCGGAAAGACGGCTACTCGTTCCGCTACGTCATTGTGGGAGCCAATGACGTGGGCGCTCCCGCGGTGTTCGAATTGGCCGCGGTTCCGGCGGAGTATGGACGCACGGGGACGGTTTCTTTTTTCCGCGACAGTACCGGGGCTTTGCACGGAGGCGACCACCAAGGCGCTCTGAGCACGATGTCCGATCCCAAGCTTGAGCAATAAACCAACTCAACGCAGAGCGGAATTTGAGACTTGCGCGACTTACGTTACCATCGGTGCAAGACTCTATGCGCTTTGCTTCTCCTCGATGGCTGCTGCTTCCCTGCCTTGCTGTGCTGCTGGCCATGACCGCGCCGGCTACTCGCGCGCAGCAGGTCGATTCCATTTATGGGCCGCTACCGGTTTTTGAATTTCATAGCGGATTTTGGGTCAATCTCCACCATTTTCTTTACCACGAGGCGCGCGCCCGGCTCGCCGCGAAGGATGTCAACCCCGCCAAGACTTCCGTCCCTGCATTGAAGCAGGCCCCGACGGTAACCCTGTCGCCGGCCGAGCAGAAAATTTGGAATGACGCCATTTCGTATTACATGGCCAACTACGCGGAAAAAGACCTGCTGATCAACATCGATCTGATTCTGCTGAAGAACCAGCTGGAAGACTTCGAAGATTGCGACGAGGTGACCGGGCACAAACATCCCAGTTGCGATGCGGGCCTGCCCGGAAAAGAGGGACCAATCCTGGATTCCGTGGCACCGATTTACCGCGCGCATTGGTGGCGCGATCACGATCGCGCCAACCGCCGTTGGGTGATTCGCGCGGCGCCTCTGGTGCGCGAACAAGGCGTCGGGCTATCGGAGCGGCTCGCGGATATTTACCAAACGCAATGGCCAAAGGAAAAAATCCGCGTGGATGTTTGCGCGTTTGCGAATTCGGCCGGCGCGTACACTACGCTGGACCCGCTGCGCGTCACCATCGCCAGCACCGACCCACGTAATCAGGGCGCCGAAGCTTTAGAGGTGCTGTTTCACGAATCCTCGCACGGCATCGCGGCCCCGGTGGAAGCGGCCATCAGCCGGGAATGCAAGCAGCGCGAAAAACCGATTCCACGAGACCTTTGGCATGCGCTGATCATTTACACCACGAGTGAAGTGCTGCTGCCGGTGTTCAAGGAAGCGCAGAACCCTGCGAGTGCCGGCGATGCCACGACCAGCGCGCCGCCGAAACCCAATGCGGTTCCCAATGCGCTGGTGAACATCCTTTCGCAACGGGGCTGGGATCAATACCACCTGCTGCTGGAGTTGTATTGGCAGCCGTATCTCGACGGCAAAGTGAGCTTCGACGATGCTATCGCGCATCTGGTGTCTGCGGCGTGAGCGGGCATTAGCGCGAACCTATACGGGCCTGGAGGAGTTGAAGAGTCTCGGCGAAGGAACGGCCCGCCTCGACCCTTCGCTCAGGGCAAAAAGCGGCCGCTACAAAGTGCTGCCTTGATGCTCAATCTAGTGTCAACTGGTTAGGCCGATCTAGTTCGGCCACGACACAAGCCAAAGCGTAAGGCAGTCTAAAGACTGGCCACGACACAAGCAAAACCCAAAACGGCCGATCTACAGTACGGTAATTGTTGAATCGCAGCGGTTTTTGTTATGCTCGCGACGTTCTTTCAACCGAGGAATCCTTGATGAAAAATAAACACTTTGCTGTTTCCACCGCAATCGTTGCGGTGGCATTTGCGTTGACCTTATTGGCGTCCGCCAACGATAAAAAGGCGGAGCCTGTAACGACACAACCGTCGTATGAACAGCCCCAACCACCGCAAGAGAATCTGGACTTGAGCATGTACGGGCGCATCCGGGAAGAGGCCACGCTGCATTCCCACGTGATGGAATACGCTTCGGGGCTGATGGATGGCATCGGGCCGAGGCTCACGGGTTCGGACAATTTGAAGAAAGCGAACGAATGGACGAAGGAGCAGTTCACGGCGATGGGCTGCGCTAACGCGCACCTGGAGGACTGGGGCGAGTTCGGCATGGGCTGGAAGCAACTCAACACCTGGGTGCGCATGACCGCGCCAGACACAGCGGTATTGATCGCGCAGGCCGCCCCGTGGTCGCCGGCCACAAAAGGAGTGGTGAGTGGCTCGGCGGTCTGGGTGGATATTAAAGACGAGAAGGATTTCGAGAAATATAAGGGAAAGCTGGCCGGCAAAGTGGTCCTGTACGGAGACATGCGCGAAGTGAAGCCGGTCGATAAGCCTTTGTTCGTGCGAGATGATGACGCCGATCTTAAACGGATTAGCGACTATCCCGTCCACCTGAACGAAACCGGAAATTTTTTCCAGGAATATTTGAAGAAACTGGAATTCCGCGAAAAGGTCGGGAAGTTTCTGGCGGCGGAACAGGCACTTGCGGTGATTACTCCCAGCCGCGATGGACGAAACGGCGGCGGTTCAGGCGGCACGATTTTCGACGATACCGGTGCGGGCTTTGGCTGGATGATTTACCAAAAAGACCGCGCAAACCCTCTGCCCGTGGCAGTCACCGCGATCGAGAATTATGGCCGTGTTTACCGGTTGCTGAAGGCCAACGTGCCCGTAACACTGGAGCTGAATATCGAAACGCAGTTCACGGGCGATCATGAACACGGATTCGATACGGTGGCGGAAATTCCCGGTACAGATCCGAAGCTGAAAGATGAACTGGTGATGGTCGGCGGCCATTTGGATTCCTGGGCCTCCGCCACAGGGGCGACCGATAACGGCGCTGGTACCGTTGTGGCCATGGAAGTAATGCGCATTCTGAATGCGCTGCACGTCAAGCCGCGGCGTACGATTCGCGTTGGCCTATGGACCGGCGAAGAACAGGGCGAGTTCGGCTCCTACAATTACGTAAAACAGCATTTCGGATTCATCCCGCGCTCTACGGCGCCGGATCAACTGGCCATCACCGAGTTCGACCGCGATCCGGCTGGACCGATCCAACTGAAACCCGACTACCAGAAGATTTCCGCCTATTTCAATCTGGACAACGGCAGCGGCAAAATTCGCGGGATCTACCTGCAGGGTAACGCCGCTGAAGGACCGATTTTCGCGCAGTGGATCGCCTCGTTGAAGGATTTGGGCGTGGAGACGATCACCCTGCGCGATACCGGCGGCACCGATCACGAAGCCTTCGACGCCATCGGCATCCCGGGTTTTCAGTTTATTCAGGACCCGCTGGATTACGGTTCGCGGACGCATCACTCGAATATGGATACGTACGAACGGTTGCAGCCCGAAGATTTGGCGCAGGCCGCATTGGTGGAAGCCATCTTCGTTTACAACGCGGCGATGCGCGATCAGATGCTTCCGCGCAAGCCGTTTCCGCATCCGGAACTGGAGAAGGATTTGGCGAAGCCGCTTCAGGGAGTTATGCCTGGGGCGGAAGCCAAACCGTAAAAAAATTGCCTGACGGCTCAACCCGCAAGCGGCCAATTGGGTCACAGACTGAAGTCTGTGCTACAGGAGCTTTTGGGGCTGCGCTTACGCGGGTTTGTCGGGTACACGGCACTATGCTAGTCTTTGGGCTGCGAGAGTGAACCCGGCCGTCCTCCGACGCTCGACCTTTCCTTGTTGTCGCAGGTCGCACGAGGGCAATTATCGTTTCTATTTTTGAACCGGTTCGGGCAAAGGACTGAAACGTATCCATGGGTGCAAGACAAGTGGCTTCCCAACCCGACCGGGAACTGCGCGAGATTAAGCTTGCGCATTCGCCAGACTCCGACGACGCCTTCATGTTCTATGCGCTGGCCACGCATAAGCTCGCCACGCCGGGATATAAGTACACCCACATCCTTTCTGACATTCAGTCGTTGAACGAAGCTGCGCTGCAGGAAACTTACGATGTGACCGCGGTGAGCTTCGCCGCTTATCCGAGCTTGCGTGACAAGTACGTTTTGCTCGATTGCGGCGCCAGCTTTGGGGAAAATTACGGGCCCATCGTGGTGACCACGCATTCCATGAAGCCGCAGGACCTGAAGGGCAAGCGCATCGGCGTACCTGGCCTGAAAACGTCGGCTTATCTAACGCTGAAGCTCTATCAGCCGGATTTCGAAGCGGTGGTGATGCCGTTCGACAAAATTATCGAAGCGGTGCGCAACGAAGTGGTTGAAGCCGGACTGCTGATTCACGAGGGGCAGCTGTTTTTTCCGCAAATGGGATTGCACCGCGTGATCGACCTGGGAATTTGGTGGCATGAACTGACCGGACTACCGCTGCCGCTTGGCGGCAATGCGGTGCGGCGCGCACTGGGGCCGGAACTTGGGCGGCAAATCGCGAAAACGATCCGCGACAGCGTGGCGTACGGGCTCGAGCACCGCGAAGAAGCTTTGAATTACGCGATGCAGTTTGCGCGCGAGATGGACAGCGAACTGGCGGATAAGTTTGTGGGCATGTACGTGAATAAATGGACGCTGGGCTACGGGGAAAAGGGAAAAAAGGCCGTGCGCGAACTCATCGAGCGCGGCACCGCCGCAGGCGTGCTGCCTGGTCCGGCAGACGTGGAATTTCTGGCGGAGTAAAACCGTTCCGTGCCATTGCGAACGAAGCGGGGAATGCGCTCTCTGGCAAGATGGCGAAGAAAAAGCAGGTTCCTCGGGCAAAAACCGCCCTCGGAATGACAACTGCTTCTGGGTAGCGCAGCACAGGTGGTGGGATGTGTCGCTAAGGTTTTATTTCTTTTCTACCGGCGTTAGATACAAATCCTGATAATCGAAGCTGAAATCGGCGAGTGGGGAGACCGCGACCATTGTGAAATGGTCCACCGAGCCATCCGGCTTTAGCGCAAAGGTTACAAATGCGTCTTCCACGCCGCGGTCTCGCCAGTGGGCCTTAAAGGTGTCGTACTGCCAGTGCTGCAAATCCGCCAGGCCGTGAATGGTGCGCTCGAAATTCAGGACTAATCTGCCATTTTCGGGCCGAATGGTGACCTTGCCGTACCACGGGTCGGAATAATCGCCGGCATATTTCTCTAGTGGCAAGGACGGCTTTGATTGCGACGCCCGCTCTTGCGCGGCTTTGGCCATGGTTTCGTCCGCTTCTTTGCGTTCCTTGTCGTCGCCGGCCTTGAATCCAGCGATGTAGTCCGCTGTGGGGCCTCCCAGGTAACAATCCAGAATGTGAAACAGCACGGATTGGAACGCGCTGTCCTCTTCGGCGTTGGTAAGAATGACGACGCCAAGATTTTCCTCGGGTACCAGCATGACCCGCGTGACGTACCCGGCGACGCCGCCGGAATGGTTGACCAATTTTCTGCCTTTGTAATCCCGCAGGCCCCAGCCCATGCCATAGCCGGCGAAATGGGCCTGGAGGTTTTTCAATTCGGGCGGCGCTTGCCCCACAGGCACAATCATCTGCTGGGCCCACATGTCATGGGAGACCTTCTCGCTGAAAATGCGTGTGTCGGTTCCCGGAATTTTTCCACGATTCAATTGCATCCGCACCCACTTGGACATGTCGGCCACCGACGAGTTAATCGATCCGGCGGGGCCGGCATTATCCAGGTTCTCGAGTGCGATGGGCTGCAACTTACCGTCGACCTTGGAATGCGGAGTCGCCCAGTTGTCGCCCGGTTTGTACGCGGTTGAACTGGTATTGGTGTTGTTCATCCCCAGGGGTAGAAAAATCTTTTCCCGGAGATATTCGTCCCAGCTTTTGCCGCTGACTTCTGCGACGACCTGCCCAGCGGTCACGAACATCACGTTGCTGTAGGCGTAGGTGGTGCGGAAACTGGTTTTGGGCTGCAGATAGCGCAGCCGATAGACAACGTCATCGCGCGTAAATGTGGTGTGCGGCCAGAACATCAAATCGCCCTCACCCAATCCCAAGCCACTGCGGTGACACAACAAATCGCGGATGCGCATCTCCTTCGAGACATACGGGTCGTACATCTCAAAACCCTTGAGATGCTCGTAAACCGGGTCGTCCCATGAGATTTTGCCTTCATCGACGAGGGTCGCCAGGGCCGCCGCCGTGAATGCTTTGGTATTCGAGCCAATCCCGAACAGCGTGTTTTCGTCGACGGGCGTATTTTCGCCCAACTTGCGCACACCGTAGCCTTTGAGCAGCACGACTTTGCCATCCTTCACGATGGCCACGGCCATGCCCGGCACGTCGAAGGTTTGCATTGCGCGCGCGACGTACACATCCAAATCTGCGGGTGCCGCTTGCGGCGACGGTTGCGCCCGGAGGGACAACGTGGTCAGAAGCAAAAGAACCAGCCACGTCACAAACACCACGCGTATGCGCTTCATATTCGGCGGGAACTCCTTATCGGCTTTGCGAAGAGCTTACACCATCACCACGATGATTGGACATTCCTCCGTTTGGCTTGTTTTCGTGCGGCTTGACGGAGATGCAGGTATCACTTACTGTTTTTCGATACCATGCGAAGAGATTTCTTGTTGATCGCTGTCTTCTGCGTAGCGGCTGCGTTTGTGCAAGCGGCAGCCGGGCAAACTTCCAATGATTATCGGGATTTGCCGAACATTCCCAAGGAGTGGCCGAAAGAGCCGGTTCGGGCCGCGCACGGTATGGTTGCCAGCGATGAACCGCTGGGCTCCGCCGCTGGCGTGGAGATCCTGAAAAGGGGTGGCAATGCCGTGGACGCCGCGGTAGCAACGGCCTTCGCGCTCGCAGTCGTGGAACCCGCAGCGGGCAACATTGGCGGGGGCGGCTTCATGCTGGTGCGCCTTGCGAACGGCAAGACCAATTTCTTCGACTATCGCGAAATGGCGCCGGGCAAAGCCACCCGCGACATGTACATCAATCCGGATGGCACGCTCAATAAAGAGGCTTCCACTGTCGGTTATCGCTCCATCGCCGTTCCGGGGACGGTCGCGGGACTCGCGCTCGCTCTGAAGACACATGGAACGATGAAGCTTGCGGATGTGATGGCGCCCGCGATTCGCTACGCCGAGCAAGGAATTCCAGTTACGGAAAAACTCGCCCGCGAATTTCAGGAAGAGCGTGCCGAACTGCAACGCTTTTCAATGAGCAGCCACATTTTTTTGAACGATGGAAAAATGTACAAAGTCGGGGACACCCTGCGTCAGCCGGAACTGGCTGCCACACTGAAGCGCATCGCGAAAAAAGGTCCCGACGAATTTTATAAAGGGCAAACCGCGCAAATGCTGGCGAGCGACATGGCCGGCCTGGGTGGGCTGATCACGCTGGAAGACCTGGCGCATTATCATCCCAAAATTCGCGACGTGTTGCAGGCTAACTACACGATCAACGGAGAACACTGGCAGGTGCTTACTTCGCCGCCGCCGAGTTCGGGTGGTGTCGCGGTGATTGAAGCACTCAACATGCTGCAGGATGTGCCGCTGAAGGGTTGGGACGATCCGCAAAGCGTGCACATGGTGGCAGAAGTGATGCGGCGCATGTTCGCCGATCGCGCTGCGTACCTTGCCGACCCGGATTTTGCGAACGTACCGGTGGCCGGATTGACCAGCGCGTGCTACGCGAAAGATTTGGTCGCCACGATAAATCCCGTGCGGGCTACGCCGAGCAGCGAAGTGCATGCGGGAAAGCCGCACGTTTGCGATTCCGGTGTCATCGCCAGCGTTCCGGCAAACACGATCATCAGTCTAGGTGAAGGGCCGCACACGACACACTTCTCGGTGGTCGACGCCGCGGGCAACGCGGTCGCCAGCACTTATACGCTCAATGACGGGTACGGTTCGCACGTTACTTCATCGGCGGGCTTCGTTTTGAACGATGAGATGGACGATTTCACGACGCAGCCAGGTGTGCCGAACGCGCTATTCGGCTTGATTCAATCGGAAGAGAACACCATCGCTCCGGGGAAGCGCCCGCTGAGTTCCATGACGCCGAGTATCGTGCTGCGCGACGGGCAACTCAGTTTTGTCACCGGGTCGCCGGGCGGGCCCACGATTATTTCGGTGACGCTGCTTTCCATCATCAATTGGATGCGACTTGGTATGGACGCGCAATCCGCGATCAACGCGCCCCGTTTTCACCATCAGTGGATGCCCGACTCGTTGTGGATGGAGAAGCTGTTTTCGGCAACGATGGAAGATCAGATGAAAGAGCGTGGTTATGAAGTAAAGCGCCGCGGCCACATCGGCCTGGTCAACGCCATCGGCATTGACCCGAAGAACAACGAGCGGTGCGGCGCCGCTGATCCGCGAGACAACGGCTCCGCGATCGGTTACTAAGTGCAGCGCAGTGCGTGATGGGGTAACTGATCCTCTCCGTCAGTTTGGACTTTTTCCCAATCTCCAGTTGCGCCAGTTAGACTGGTAACTTATGCAAAGAATCCTTTCCACGTACCTCTTCGTCTCGAAGAAACTCAACCGCGAGGTGCTCGCTCAGATTCACGGTGCCGGTTTCCAAGCCGTGGAAATCTTCGCCTCACGGAGCCATTTCGATTACGCGTCGAAGCCCGAAGTGCAAGCCATTGCCCAGGCGCTCGCAGACAACAGGCTGCAACTCGGCTCGGTTCATGCGCCAACCAGCCGCGATCTGAACGTGAACCGCGAAGGCGGCAGCCCTTTGTCCGTGACGGAAGTGGAACGAGTTCGCCGCATCGAAGCCATGGATGAGCTGAAGCGCGTCATCGACGTCGCGGAAGACCTGCCGTTTTCCCGGCTGATTCTGCACATGGGCGGCTCGCGCGAAAACGCAGACCCGCGCAAGCGTGACGCCGCATTTAGTTCGCTCGAACATTTGGTTTTGCACGCCAAGCATATCGGCGTGACCATCTGCGTGGAAAACACCACCAGCGAGATGGGCGCTCCCTCATACTTGCGCTCGTTTGTGGACGAAACCCGGCTGACCGGCTTGCGTTTCAACTTCGACATTGGCCACGCGCATATGGCCGAGGGCCCCGAAGACGAACGCGTAGCCAAAAGCTTCGAGCCCCTAAAGGATTTAATCGCGAGCGCGCACGTTCACGATAACCACGGTGATAAGGACGAGCATCTTCCTCCTTACGACGGCACGATTGCATGGCCTGCCGCTTTGGCTCTGCTCAAGAGCACCCCCGCCGGCGCCGCGCTACCTCTTACCCTCGAACTGAAAGAAAAATCGGGCCATGACGCTCCCAGCGTGACCGATCAGCTTGCCACCGCTTCGCAGTCGCTGGATCGTCTGGAACACGAGTTCGATAACGCATAAAGATACCCCTTTAAGCTCTGCGCATTTCCTGCGGGATTCTGTTCTTTGCTAGACTGGTGGGTTGACTGTCGACTGTAGAAGCCCACTATGACCACAATCACAATTGAAAATGCAGGTAAATATGATGGCCAGGAAGTCACGCTTCGTGGCTGGCTTTACAATCTTCGGGAATCCGGCAAATTGCTATTTCCGATTTTTCGCGATGGCACCGGCATCATCCAGGGTGTTTGCTCGCTGAAGGAAAATCCGGAGGCGTTCGAAGCTCTAAAAGGCTTGACGCAAGAGTCGAGCGTCATCGTGTCTGGCAAGATTCGCGCCGAACAGCGCGCTCCCGGTGGCTACGAGATCGGTGTCCGCAAAATTCAAATCGTCCAGAGGGTTTCCGAGGAGACACCCTTCCCCATTCAGTTGAAAGAACACGGCGTCGACTTTTTACTGGACCAGCGCCACCTCTGGATCCGCACGCCGCGTCAGGCAGCCATCTTGAGAATTCGTGCAGAGGCCATCCGCTCGGCTCGCGATTTCATGGATTCTCAAGGGTACACGCTGACGGACGCGCCCATGTTCACCCCTGCCGCGTGCGAGGGCACGTCTACGCTGTTCGAAGTGAATTACATCGACGACCAGAAAGCCTACCTCACGCAAAGCGGCCAGCTCTATATCGAAGCGACGGCCATGGCACTCGGCAAGGTTTACACCTTTGGGCCGACATTTCGCGCGGAAAAGTCGAAAACACGCCGCCACTTGACGGAATTTTGGATGCTGGAGCCGGAAGCAGCCTACGCGGAACTCGACGACATGATGACGCTGGGCGAAGGGCTGGTGAGCGCCATTGTGCAAGGCGTGCTGAAAAACCGGCCGCGCGAACTGGAAACTCTGAAACGCGACGTGAAGAAACTCGAAAACATCAAGCCGCCCTTCCCGCGAATTACTTACGAAGAAGCCATCGGCGTGCTGCAGAAGGGCGGCAACCCTGCCAAGTTCGGCGATGACTTCGGCGGCGACGAGGAAACAATTATTTCGAACAGCTTTGATCGCCCGGTAATGGTGCATCATTATCCCGCGGCCATTAAGGCTTTTTATATGCAGCCCGATGCGCAACGGCCGGATTTAGCTTTGTCGTTCGACATGCTTGCGCCCGAAGGCCACGGGGAAATCATTGGGGGAAGCCAGCGCATCCACGATTACGACCTACTGGTTAAGCGGCTGAAAGAAAACAACTTACCGGAAGAATCGTTTCAATGGTATCTCGACCTGCGCCGCTATGGCAGCGTACCCCATGCTGGGTTTGGATTGGGCCTGGAACGCACGGTGGCGTGGATCTGCGGTACCGAGCACATCCGCGAGGTCATCCCCTTTCCCCGCATGATTTATCGCGTGTATCCTTAAGGCGGGTAGTTTTCGTCACCATTCCGGCGATTTCCTTCAGCAGTGCACTGAACAAAGGACGTTACGCAATCCGTGGTTCGTAGCCGGTAGTCTGGAGTCTCCGCTCGGCTTCCGGCTGCCAACTGCAAACTGCGGACAAACCAACATGGCTCAGAAAATTCGTATCATCGGCGTACCCATGGACCTTGGCGCCAGCCGCCGCGGCGTTGACATGGGCCCCTCGGCCCTGCGCGTCGCCGGACTGCAGGCACGCATCAAGCAACTTGGCCATCACGTGGAAGACATCGGGAACATCTCGGTGAAGCAGCCGGAAGAAATGTCCTACGGCGAGAAGCGCGCCAAATACATCGAGGAAATTTCCGATGCCTGCAAGGATCTTGGGATGGCGGTGCAAAAATCGTTGGACGAAGGCTGCGTGCCCCTCGTACTAGGTGGGGATCATTCCATCGCCGCTGGTTCCATTAGCGGGGTTGCCGCACATTTTCGCAAGGAAAAGAAAAGCGTGGGCTGCATCTGGCTGGACGCACACAGCGACATGAACACTCCGGAAACCTCGCCGTCCGGAAATGTCCACGGCATGCCGCTTTCCGCGATTATGGGTTACGGCACGGAAGAACTTCATGACCTGTTCGGCTTCAAGCCGAAAATCGAGCCACAGAACGTGGTTCTGGTGGGCGTGCGTGATCTGGATGCGCACGAACGAAAGTTCATCAAAAAGCTGGGTGTGAAAGCGTTCACCATGCGCGAAATCGATGAACGCGGCATGCGCGAAGTGATGTCCGACGCGCTGAAATATGCCATGGACGACACCGACGGAATTGCCGTGAGCCTGGATATGGATTTCGTCGATCCCAGCGACGCTCCCGGCGTGGGTACGCCGGTGCGCGGCGGCGCCACTTACCGCGAAGCACATTTGGCCATGGAAATGATCGCGGACAGTGAAGCGATGGTGTCGATGGAAATTGTGGAAATCAATCCGGTGATCGATGAGCACAACCGCACGGCTTTGTTGGCTGTCGAATTAGCGCTGTCTGGACTGGGCAAAAAAATCCTGTAATCTTTTGGGTTGCTGTGGCGATTCTTCACTTCCCCTGTCTTTCTGGTCGCGCTAAACTAATCAAGCGACAGTTGCCCCAGCCTTTGCATCTAAATCTAAAGTCCATAATCGAGTTGTATTTCCATGTGGTACGAGTCTCTGGCGCACAGGGGTTATTTCGAATTTCTACACTCGAGGCCTCCCGGGGGTTGCGAGCCGAGACCCTAGTCTTCTGGAATTTTAAAGACGGAAATGGAGATGAATTTGAAGAGTTGGGACTTCACGACACACCGGCGTATTCCGGCGAGCTTTTTTGCCAGGGCACTTCCCTTGCTCTTCACTCTCGCTCTGTTTTGCCTATGGGCTCCCACGCTCTTTGCCGACGGCCACCAGTTTGATCTGGCTGGTCCGCGAATCGATATCACCGTGACACGCAGCGGCAAAACCCTGCCGATTTCGAACGTGACCGACCTGCTTCCAGGCGACCATCTATGGTTTCGCGCGGATCTTCCGGGCGACCAGTCCGTGCATTACCTAATGATCGTCAGCTTTCTGCAAGGACCTACGAACCCGCCTCCCGATAGTTGGTTCACGCGAGTGGAAACCTGGGCCAAGCCAGTACGCCAGCAAGGAACGACCGTGACCGTGCCGGATGGTGCGCAGCAGGTTTTGTTGTTTCTGGCTCCAGAGACGGGCGGTGATTTCGCCACGCTCCGTTCTACGGTTCGCGGCCATCCCGGTACATTTGTCCGCGCTGCGCAGGATTTAGAGCAAGCCAGCCTCGAGCGCACTCGGCTGGAAAAATATCTGGACGAAATCACGAAAACTTCCAACACTGATCCAAGCGCGCTGAAAAAGAATTCCACGTTACTGGCGCAAACATTGCGCATCAAGGTGAATGAAGACTGCTTCAGTAAGCCGGTCGAACAGCAATCGTCGTGCCTGCTGCAAGGCACAGATGCACTGGTACTCGACGATTCGCAGAACCAATCGCTGGTCGCTTCCCTTACCTCCGGCGCGTCTTCTGACCTAATCAATAACGTCAGTTCGAGCCCGCTGATGCGGGGCGGCTATTTCAGCCCATACGTGGGCGCGGTGGTGGACGTGGTGCGTTTGATGAGCACGCTGCACACCGCCACTTATCAATACATTCCGGCGCTCTCCATGCCCGACAAAGATAAGGATGCACTGAGTCTGAAACTGAATGCGGCGCCATCCTTCAAGAATCCCAAATCGGTGATTGTCGTGGGGCTGCCTTCGATCGGAGCGTCGTTGATTCCCGTTCTGCATCCGGTCGACCCGAAAGCCATTCTGTGCTTACAACAATCTCCGTTCGTTCTGCCGGTAGAGGGTGCGCCGCTGATGTTTTCGACGGCCATGGGCCACAACTTTGTTGTGCGCATTGAAGGCAAGTCTGGGCACCCGGCGGATCTGCCAGC
This sequence comes from Verrucomicrobiia bacterium, assembly GCA_035506955.1. Classification (GTDB taxonomy): domain Bacteria; phylum Acidobacteriota; class Terriglobia; order Acidiferrales; family UBA7541; genus Acidiferrum. The sequence continues at coordinate 44,296 of DATJOO010000040.1, read as the reverse complement.
TACTCCCGATGCGGTCCGCGGGGGCTTCGTGGTCAATACGAAATCTCTGCAAACGGCAACCATGGATGCGACGCTTACCGCGACGCTGCGCGGTGATTGGGGTTATTCGAGCTTCGAGGGTCCGCACTTCGAATTACTCAACGCCCATTCCGAAAAGTGGACTGTTCCCAGTTCGGATGCCAGCACGATTCTCGCCGGGCATCCAGCCACGCTCCATCTTCACGGCGATTACGCCGCTTGCGTCGAAAAGGTTTCTCTGCTGGATGCGAAGGGTCAGGATCTGAAGCCCACGTGGAAGTCTGCCGCAGCGGATCAACTGGAAATCGCGCTTCCGCTGAAAGACGCGCCGGCCGGCAAGTACGAGCTCGCGGTAGCGCAGTATGGGCAAGCGAAACCCGATGTCGTGCCGTTGCAAGCTTATTCCGACGCGGCACACCTCGAGCATTTCACGATGTTCGCCGGAGACAGCCACGGTACGCTGACCGGTACGCATCTGGAAGAAGTGGCTAGCCTGGAATTGAACGCGGTGCAATTTGTGCCGAGGAAATCGCAGGAAGCCCGCGGTTCCAAAGAAAATGCGAAAGACAGCTCGCTCGACCTTACAGCGGAAAACAGTTCGGCCATTTCGACGCTGCTGCCTGATAGCTCGGTTCCCGCGCACGTCACGTTGAAGGATGGCCGCAAGGTCGATGTACCCGCGACGATTGAACCGCCACGCCCGAAACTGACGCTGCTCAGCAAGAGTCTGCAACCGAGCGCTACACCTTCGCCGGTGCACTTCCCGAAGCCCGACGCGCTCCCGCAAGACAGCCGCCTCTCCTTTTTCCTGAAGACCGATGCCCCAAGCGGCTTTCCGCGTACGGAAAAGGTGGAGATTGCGGCGGTGGACGGCTCGTTCAGTTCGACACTCAGCCTGGCGGATGGCTCACTGATTCAGCAGGACGCCAACAGCGTACTCGCGCTGCTCGATCCTCTAAAAGCATTTGGTCCGGCTGCGTTTGGCCCGCTGCAGTTCCGTGGTGTAGACGTAGACGGCGGCAAAGGCGATTGGCAACCGCTCGCCACGATTGTACGGGTTCCCACGTTGAAGGAGATTCGGTGTCCGGACACCACGGAAAAGCCATGCACACTCTACGGATCAAATCTGTTCCTGCTAGATTCGGTCTCTGCCGACTCCCAATTCAAGGGCGCTGTTACAGTTCCCGAGGCATACGTCAGTGATTCGGTGGATGTTCCGCGTCCTTATGGAACGCGGTTGTACATCAAGCTGCGCGACGATGCATCCACGATAGCCACGGTTACCCTCCCGGTGTTGCCAGATAACCGCTAACTGGACGCTGCAACCAAATCAATGAGTGATCGCCAATGGCGGCCCGCTCACATGCTTCACGTGGAAGTGAAAGCTGACATCCACGTGATCGGCAATCTTTATGAATGGAATTCCCTTGTTCATGCCGTAGTCCTTACGATTGAACACCATGGTGCCCCGAATGTCTCCGCTGCCACCCCCTTTGTTGGAGACCGTGAGCGTCAGCTTTTCCGGATTGGAGACCCCGCGAATGGTAAAGTCGCCATCGAGTTCATAGGTGTTCGGGGAGGTTTTAACGATTTTTTTCGAAACAAAAGTGATATCGGGATTCTCGTCGACATCGAAGAAATCTTTGCTTTTCAGCTTACCGTTCTTGAGGCCGCTGCCGGTATCGACGCTATCGGCCTGGATTTTCACTTCGAGAACGCCAGTGGTTTCGTCCGGGGAAGTGAAGGTTAGCCTGCCTTCCCACTTGTCAAATTTGCCGGCAATGGTGGTCGAGGCCTTGACATGAAAGTGGATCCAGCTGTCTTGAGGCACTAGTTCGACCACGGGGACCTGGGCGCGACTAATGCCTGGGAGCGCCAGCAAGAGTAGGGCCGCAACGATGGCAATTCGCATCGGCGTAGTCTGGGACTTCGCCTATCAGAGTGTCAATTCCGTTTTGCGGGTCCGCCTGCAATTTCTGGCTGGCCCCGGTCGTGCATCTGCGTGGTAATATCGCGCTTCGCTCCATCTTTCCCGAGAATCGAGGATCACCGCCATGAAACGACCACCCGCTTCGTCCGGCCGCCGCGACTTCCTGAAGACAGGGGGTGCCGTTGCTGCCACGCTTTTGGCCAACCGCGCCACGCTTGCTGCTCCCTCGGCGGTTACTCTGCCTCCGCTACCGGTTAATCCCAAAACCATGGCGGCGATGCCCACGCGTAATCTCGGGAAAACCGGCTACAGGGTTGGAATCTTCAGTCTGGGCGGGCAGGCGGCGCTGGAAAAGCCGAACAACTTCGATGTAGCCGTGCCGACCATTGAACGCGCGCTGGACCTTGGCGTCAACTACATCGACACGTCGTCGATCTATGGCGGCCCTGAGCGTTGGAGCGAGCAATATGTGGGGCGGGTGATGAAGACGCGTCGCCAGGAAGCCTTTCTGGCGACCAAAACGAAAGAGCGCACCCGTGATGGCTCGCTGCGCATGATTGAAAAATCCCTGACGCTGCTGAACACCGATCACATCGACCTGTGGCAGCTTCACGATATCGGCCTGCCCGAGGACGTCAATGCGGTCTTCGCGCCCGGTGGCGCGATGCAAGCACTGCTTGAGATGCAGCAGCAAAAGGTGGTCCGCTTTCTCGGCGTCACCGGCCATTATCGACCTGAAGCACTGATCGATACGGTGAACCGTCATCCGTTCGACACCATTCTTCTGGCGGTCAACGCGGCCGACAGCCACATCCACAGTTTTCAGGACAAGCTGCTTCCACTTGCCGTTGAAAAGCAGATGGGCATTATCGGCATGAAAGTGCCCGCTCGCGGCAGATTGCTGACGGGCTGGACGCCGCCGCCTGTCGAAAAGCAGCAACATATGTGGGAAGGGTCGGCGATCGCCACGCGTACCGGCGTGATGAACATGCGCGATGCCATGTATTTCGCTCTTTCGCTGCCCGTGAGCACCGTGATCATTGGCTGCGACAGCATCGCGCAGCTCGAGGAAAACGTTCAGCTCGCGCAGAATTTTACGCCGCTCTCGCAATCCCAACTTGCCGCGCTGAACGAACTCGCCGAACCTGTCGCCAAGCAATCACTTTTCTTCCGCTTCACGGATCGCAGCAAAGGTTAGTCGGCGCGCCGCAAAAACAGGATCAACGTATAAGTCCCCAGCGTGATTCCGAAGGGGATTTCGGAAACGGAGAAGAAGCTGGCCAGCAGCGCTAAACGGCGCGCCGAAGGTCTGTGCGTCAGCAGCGCCGCACCAGCGAGTAAACTGAATATGCCAGCGATAATGGAGAGAAGGATCCACATGGAATAGCCGAAGTGGAACAAACGCATCCAAAAATAGGGGTTGCCAACACGGGAAAGCAGCGCCCCGAACATCAATGTCGCTACGGCACTCTCCATGACAAACAATAGCGCCGCCACCAAACGCACAATTCCGTACAGAATCCACAGCAATCCCAGAGTGCTCCTGCTCACCTCCAAACGGGTGGTTGCCACTGCGCTGGCCGTTGCCATGCACGCCTCCTGAACTAGCGGTCTCGCCGGAGTGTACCATCGGCTGCGGTCGGGGCTCGCTCAGGTCATCCTGGTATTGCGGACATGGAAACTTAAGAGAAAGCAGGTTCCTCGGGCAAAGACCGCCCTCGGAATGACAATTTGGTAGTTTTTCGCAGCGGCTGAATCCACGGAAGGTCCGCGCCAGTAGCGACACGGGTGAAGCCGTGCCCTGGAGCAACGGAGGCGGTTAAGGGGCGCTGATGCCCGTTGCGGTTCGGGCAACCCTCGTACAGACTCCTGCCCGTTGTTTCGCGATTTTGTTCTATAACTGGAAACGGATCATTTTCACTCGGCCCCAGCCCGACAGGAAATTTTCGTGACCCTAGACAAAAAGAAAGTATTGCGTGTTGGCGTGCTCTTCGGAGGGCGTTCCGGCGAGCATGAAGTGTCGTTAGCCTCGGCGGCGTCTGTGATTCGCGGGCTTGATCCCGATAAATATGAGGCAGTGCCCATCGGAATTACCAAGGATGGCCACTGGCTGGTGGGGGAAGGCGCGGTGAAAATGCTTCCCGAAGTGCTGAAAGGCGGGCGTCGGGTGATGCTGACTGCCGATCCGACGGAAGCGGCTCTTGTGCCGCTTGATCGCGGCTCGGGCGCCCAGCGACTCGACGTGGTGTTTCCGGTATTACACGGTACGTTCGGCGAAGACGGCACGATTCAAGGCATGCTGGATCTGGCGGGACTTCCGTATGTTGGAGCCGGCGTGTTGGGTTCCGCGATTGGCATGGACAAAGACGTTGCCAAGCGCCTGTGCCAAACCGCAGGTATTCCCGTTGTGCCGTGGGTCAGTGTGTCTCGCTGGGACTGGGAGAAAAATCGCGAGGCCACGATTACAGAGATCGAAAGCCAGTTTTCGTATCCCGTTTTCGTTAAGCCCGCCACTCTGGGCTCTTCAGTCGGCATGAGTAAAGTGCACAAAGCCGAAGAACTTGGCCCCGCGATCGATCTCGCGTGTGAATACGGCATGAAAATCATGGTCGAAAAGGCGGTGACTGCGCGCGAAATCGAAGTTTCGGTCCTGGGGAATCACGATCCCAAAGCCTCGGTGCCCGGGGAAATCGTGCCGCACCGGGAATTTTATGATTACACCGCGAAATACCTGGAAGATGGAACGCGCCTGGTGATTCCCGCAGAACTGAAACCGTCACAGATCCAGAAGATTCAAGCCATTGCTGTGAAGGCTTTCCGCACGTTGGAACTCGCAGGAATGGCGCGTGTGGACTTCTTCGTTGAGAAAAAAGGGAGCAAACTTTATCTCAACGAGGTGAACACGATTCCCGGCTTCACTTCGATCAGCATGTATCCCAAGTTGTGGGAAGCCACAGGCATTCCCTTCCGCCAACTGATCGACAAACTCATCGAACTCGCCTTCGAAATGCAGCGCGAACGTGCGCGCACCAAATACGCCATCGAGCTTCCCGAAAATTCCGGCGGAGCCCTCTCCTACTAGCAATCGGGGAGCATGGGCGGAAACATTTCCATGAGTTTCGGCGTCCAATGGAAGAGAAGGTTTGCGACGCGGCATCTCTCCTGATAGAGTTTTTCTGACGGCAACTTTCAGGAGTTCGCCGGCGAAAATGGGGCAGACGAAAGGCGCAATGTCTCTACTCGAGCCACCTCCGGAAAAATCACATAAACCTCTAGTAATGGCGATTACGATCGGTGGACTGGTAATCGCGCTGGCGCTGGTTTTGTACTTCACGTTTCGCTATTACCCCGAAAAAAAAGCGACGGCGCATTTTTTTGATGCCCTGGTTGCGGGTGATACCGACCGGGCTTACCAGTTGTGGAAGCCGGGCCCAAGTTACCGCAAGGATGATTTTTTGGCCGATTGGGGCCCCGCCGGGTATTACGGTCCGGTGAAAAGTTACGAGATCATGGGGGCGAAGGAGCCGAACAAGAGTAACGCCATCGCAGTCGACGTGGCGGTGAGTCCCTTCTCGCCGTTGCCGAGTTCATCCGACGCGGTAAAGAGTCAGAAAACAAAAGTGGTCACGATTTGGGTTGCGCCGTCGGATAAATCGCTGACGTTTCCACCCTAGGCAACTCTTGCGTTATCGCAGCGAATTAAGTAGGAATTTCATCGAGCGCCGCCGTTAGTTCTGCGGGGCTCACGCTAGCTGTACCTAATTTCCCCACCACTACGCCGGCGGCAATATTTGCCAGATAGGCAGACTCGGGCAAACTCGCTCCGGCCGCCATAGCCAGCGAAAACACGCTCAACACGGTATCACCCGCACCGGTCACATCGAACACCTGGCGTCCGCTGGACTTGCGGTCGACGCCCCGTTGCCCCACGCGCGCATAGGTCACCTCAAAACTGGTCGCGGGAATATTCAAATGCCGCGGCGAGCTCTCTTCGAAAACCCTCATTCCTAGTTTGCCCAGCGTAATCACCACCGCAGCGCTGCCGAATTGCGCCAGGAGAGCCCGACCGGCTTCCTCAATTTCCTTTTCATCGTTCAAGGAACGCCCAACGTAAACCTCAGCTTCCTTCTTGTTGCAAATAATGGCACTGGCGCCGCGATACGCCAAGAAGCGGGAAGGATTCGGCTTCACGAAGATAGGGACCTTCCATTTGTGGCAGGCATGCAAAACTCGTTCCGCCAAGGCGTCGGTGACTAAACCCTTGTTGTAGTCAGACACCAAGACGGCATCCAGTGCTTTCAGCGAGCCCAGGAGGGAGCGAAAGAGCTTTTCCTCCAAGTCCGGCGAAAGACTGTCACGGCGCTCTCGATCGACACGGACAATCTGCTGCCGGGCGATGATCCTGGTTTTAATGGTGGTGATTCGTCGAGGGTCCGTAAGCACGGTGCGATCGGAAATTCCCGCGCTGCGAAGGCAACCGCGAAAATCCGCGGCCGCTGGATCGTCGCCGATTTTGCCTCCGCCAAATTTCTTGCCACCAACGCACCCAAATATCTCGACGCGGGCTCCCAATTCTGCCAAGTTGGCGGCCACGTTTCCCGCGCCCCCCAGACGATCACTCTGCGAGATAAAATCCACGATCGGCACATCCGCTTCGGGCGACAGACGGTGCGCTTCGCCCCAAACATAGCGGTCGAGCATTAAGTCGCCGACCACGGCCACGCGCACCTTGCGAAATGCCGGAATCAGCCGTTTCAGCCGGGGGAGCGCGCGGAGCAAATCCGTCGTCATTGGAGCTTTCTCAGTCTTTGGCAAGGGTAGCTTCCTCGGGAAGCATTACGGGAATGTCGTCACGGACAGGATAAATACGCTTACAAACATCACACTTAAGCCCCGAGCCATCCTGCAGAGGGCGCACCGGCGTCTTACAGACCGGGCACACTAGAATGGCCAGAAGCTCTTTGGAGATAGGCATATGTACTCCTGGACCTAATCAAAAACTGTAGCAGACTCCGGAGGAAGACGGCCAGCGCAGGGGAACCCGCCTTGAGGGGCGTATCGGATAATAGTGAAAACGCTCCGGCTTGTTTAGTAGATGGTATCACTGGCCGCAAGGCCTTCTGGGGGCGCGCTATACTCGAATTTGGTATTGCCGAACGAACATGCAGCCAGCATTTCCCCGACGGCTGATTCCATTTTAGAGGTGCCAGTGCATGAAAACGCTAGCGACGCTGAGTGTTGCCTTCCTGGCCTTTGTCATTGTTCCGTGTAGCCGGGCGCAGCAGCTGACGCCCGCGGAGATTCGCGAAATCGCCAAGGAGAACGAGACGAAGCAGGAAGAGTTGATCAATCTTGAACAGGACACCGCCCGCGCCATGCAGTGGAACAATGGCGCGCTGTTCCGCCGCATTTACGGGGACGATTTCGTGGGCATTCTTCCTTCCGGTCAGGTCAAGGACAAGGCTGGTTGGATCGCCTCAATCGAAAACTCGGGAATGAAATATGATTCCTTCATTGCCTCGGATATTCGCGTGCGTATGTTTGAAGACACCGCGGTGGTCACCTGTTTATGGAGTTCGCGGGGCATACATGGCGATCAGCACTTCTCCAAACAGTATCGGGTCACCCATGTCTACGTTTACGGGCAACGAGGCTGGCAGGTGATCGCCAGTCAGGTAACTCTCCTGCCCGGCTCAGCGCCCTCCTGAAGCAGCGACCTTTGTAAGGCATAGCAAACTGAACGGGGCGGCTTGCCTTGCCGAATCCCCGCACTTGCAGTGTGCCGCCTTTCTCTTGGAGAATGTCGCCTGAGGTTACCATGACAAGAAAATTCGCGTGTGTCCCGCTATTGGTCTGTTTGTTCGCGGTTATCGGTTATGCGCAAACTCCTTCGAAAAGCGCGCAAACCGCGGAACCGGCCTTGCCGTACATTCCCAGTCTTGATCCCGCCTCCATGGACAAATTGGCGGATGCTTGTGTGAATTTCTACCAATACTCCTGCGGCGGCTGGAAGAAAAACAATCCGATTCCTCCGGACCAGACTTCCTGGGACGTTTACGCCAAGCTCTACCAAGACAATTTGCTTTTCTTGAAAGGCATTCTGGAACAAGCTTCGGCAGACAATCCTCAGCGCACGGCGGTGACGCGTGAAATCGGCGATTTTTACGCTGCGTGCATGGATGAGAGCAATGCTGAAAAACAGGGCATTACGCCCGTGAAAAGGGATCTGACGGCCATCGGCAATCTCAAGTCGGTGCAGGAAATTGCTCCGCTGGTCGCGCGACTGCAGCAGGCCTTCGGCCGTTCCATTATTTTTAGCGCTGGCTCCACGCAGGATCCCGACAATTCCGAGCAAGTGATCGCTGAACTCGATCAGGGCGGACTGGGTCTTCCCGATCGCGACTACTACACCAAGGAAGACGAGAAATCGAAAGAGATCCGCGATCGCTACGTGCAACACGTGCAAAGGGTCTTCGAATTGATGGGCGAAAGTCCGGAAACCGCCAAAAAAGATGCCGCCACGGTGATGCGCCTGGAAACCGGCTTCGCCAAGTCTCAGCTAACGCGCGTCGACCGTCGCGATCCCTATAAGCTGAAGCACAAAATGAAATTCACCGAACTGACCGAATTGGCCCCAAACTTTGACTGGAAGACTTACTACGCCACTGCAAAATATCCACAATTCGAGATTCTCAACGTAGCCACGCCGGACTTCTTTAAGGAAGTGAATGCTAAGCTTACTTCGGAACCGCTGGACGATTGGAAAACATATCTTCGCTTCCACGTGGTGGACTCCGCTTCGCCTTTTCTTTCCTCGGCCTTCGTCAACGAAAACTTCGCGTTCTACCGCCAATACCTGCGGGGCGCGAAAGAGCAACAGCCGCGCTGGAAACGCTGCGTGGCCTACACCGATCGCCAATTGGGCGAGGCCCTAGGACAGGTGTATGTCGCTAAGGTTTTTTCGCCTGAACTGAAGCAAAGCACTCTGGACATGGTGCGGCGTATCGAAGACGCCATGGCCGTGCGCATTCAGCAACTCGATTGGATGAGCCCGGAAACGAAGCAACAGGCGCTCAACAAGCTGCACGGCATCCGCAATAAGATTGGTTATCCGGACAAATGGCGCGATTACAGCTCCATGGAAATTTCGCGTACCGATCTTGCCGGTAACATGGCGCGTGCGTCCGAATTCGAACACCACCGCGATTTCAACAAAATTGGCAAACCGGTCGATCATGGCGAGTGGGACATGAGTCCTCCGACGGTCAACGCCTATTACAATCCGCAGATGAACGATATCAATTTTCCCGCGGGCGTGCTGCAGCCGCCGCTCTACGACGCCAAGATGGACGCTGCGCCAAATTACGGCGATACCGGCGGCACGATCGGGCATGAACTGACACACGGCTTCGATGACGAGGGCAGCCAGTACGACGCGCAGGGCAACCTGAAAGATTGGTGGACCAAAGAGGACCGCCAGAAATTCGAAGCGCGCACAAAATGCGTTGAGGATCAGTATGGCAAATACGTCGTGGTCGACGACATTCACATCAACAGCAAGCTGACACTCGGGGAAGACGTGGCCGATTTTGGCGGCGAGATTCTGGCTTACATGGCCTGGCAGGACGCCACCAAGGGGCAACACCTGCAACCACGCGACGGCCTGACACCGGAACAGCGCTTCTTCGTTGGCTTTGCGCAGTGGGCCTGCGAAAACGATCGCGTCGAAGAACTTCGCGTGCGCGCGGCCACCGATCCGCACTCCCCAGCCGAGTACCGCATTAACGGCGTGGTCGTAAACATGCCCGAATTTGCCAAGGCATTCGCGTGCAAAGCGGGCTCGCCCATGACCAATCCGCCGGAGAAGGTCTGCAAAGTCTGGTAGAAGCTCAGTTATTTGGATGGAACAGTTGCGGATAGGGGAATGCAAGCTTCGATGCACGTGCCGCCGCCGCAACGGGAGTGAACAAATAACTCGCCGCCCAGGCTATGCAGGCGTTCCTGCATGCTGAGCAACCCGAGGCCCTGCGAAAAGTCCGGCGCTTCGGGATCGAAACCGCGGCCCTGGTCGGAGACACGCAGGCGCATGGATCCGCCAATTTCGTCCAGTTGCACGATCGCCTTCCGGGCGCCGCTATGTTTCTGGACGTTGCGGATGGCTTCCTGCGCGACGCGGAACAAGCAGAGAGCGCCATCCTGGGGCGGTTTTTGGCTCAAACTCGCGTTGACGAACACAACCTCGACCCCATTGTGTGCCGCGAAATCCTTGCAAAAATTCGAAAGGGCCGCTGACAAACCCAGCAATTCCACTTGCGACGGGTGCAATCGCCGCGAAACATTGTGCACGTCGGTGGTGATTTCGCTCGCGGCCTTGACCAAAGCTTCCAATTGCTGCGTCAGGGAGGACTTCAGCCGCATGGAATCCTGCTTCAACTGCTCCAGATCAATGCTGAGCAACGCCAGGCGCTGGCCGGCATCATCGTGCAAATCCCGAGCGATACGCGCGCGTTCTTCTTCCTGGGCCCTAGCGAGACGGCTGCGCAGAGCGACGAGTTTCTCTTCCGCCTTGCGGCGTTCGGTTATGTCCTGATAGATGGCGAAGGCGCCGACGAAGGAGTCGCCCGAGAAGACCTTTACCCCGTGCAGTTCCACGTCGATGAACGTTCCATCCTTGCGCTGCCGGCGGGCCGTTGTATGCACCACGCCTCCACCGTTCACCACAGAGGAAAGCTGCTCTGCCTCTTGGCGGTCGTTCGGTGCAATCACCTCGTCCAGATTTTTACCTTGGATTTCCTCCTGCTTGTACAGGAACATCTGCTCAAACGCTGGATTACAGAAGCGCACCCGTTGGTACTCATCCTTGATGACGATGCCCAGCGGGACGTTGGCAATCAACGCGTCCATATACATGGCGTGTTCCTTCAGGTCCTGCTCGGCGCGTTTTGTGGCGGTTATGTCCAAAGCCGAGGCGAGAATGGCGGGCTTGCCATTGAACTCGGTCAGTGCCGCCGAAAAATCCAACCAGCGCTTTTCGCCGTTCTTATGCAGGATGGCAAACTGATAGCGGGGCGGCACCGCTTCTCCGGCAAGTCTGGCCTGCGACCGTGTGAAGTTCGCGTCGCGCATTTCGGGCGCGACCAGATCCCAAGGGTATATCGCCAGTATTTCTTCCCGCGTATAGCCGGTAATGCGTTCGAACTCCTTATTGAAATACACGAACCGCTCATCCTGGAGCAGCCAGATGGCCGAGTTCACGGTGTCGGCGACCAATCGGAATTTGCTTTCGCTTTCGCGAAGCGCCACCTCGATCTCAAGCCTTTCGGTGATGTCCTCACCTACTACTAGAGCGCAGGGTTCGCCGCCCAAATCGATCACTTCCACCGAATAGAGCGCATACACAACCCGCCCGGACTTCGTTCTGAGCCTGGCCTTGCGCCCGACCACTTTCTTGCGTTTCAGCGAGTCAGTCATGATCGCGGCGAAATCCGCGCTGTCTGCCCACATTCCGATTTCCAGCAGGGTCTTCCCAAGCACTTCATCGCGGGTATAGCCGCTCTGGCGCTCAAAACTTGCATTCACATCGATAAAGCGGCCGTCGCGCAAGGAAGTGATGGTCATGGCGTGGGGGCTGGCACGAAAGGCGGTGGCAAATTTCGCTTCGGAAAGCCGCAGGGCCTCTTCCGCACGGATACGTTCCGTGACATCGTGGGCCATCCCGCGAACGACTGGCTCCGACGTGCCATTGCGGCGCAAGGTGGAAGTGTAGTCCCAAACGCGCTCCTCTCCTTGGCGCGTGCGCACCACCATCAGCCCCTTGGCTTCTCCCTTCTCCAATACCTGCTGCAAAAAATAGGGATACAGGTGCTGATATCGCGCGGCGAGCAAATCTTGTACCTTCATCTTCAGGACTTCTTCGACGGTGTAGCCAAGGCGGCGGCAAGGCGCTTCGTTGATGGTCAGCAGTTGGCCATCCAAGCGATGCGTTCCGATCAGGTCTTCGCTGTTCTCCACCAGATCGCGGTAGCGGCTTTCGCTTTCCTGCAGATCCCCCATGGCCTTTTTTCGATCGGTCAGGTCAACGAAACTGACCAGATACAGATCGTTGACTCGCGACAAATGAAACTCAATCTCGCGAAAATCTCCATCCTTGCAGCGCACCCGCGATTCCATGCTCAGGTTTTCCGCGCCTTGGTTGGCTTGCTCCGCCAATGCCTGCCAGCGCTCTTGGATGAACTTGCGGTATTCGCCATCGGGATAGGCGAGTGGCCACCAGTCCGCAACCGTCCGCATCTCGTCCAGCGTGTACCCGAACAAACTGGTGAATTTCGCATTGATCGATTCCACCAATTGACTGGGCCAGCGCGACACGACCATGGCCACCGGACTGTTCTGCACCACTTGCCGGCTAAATTCTTCGCTCTTCCGTAGCTCTTCTTCCATCCGCTTGCGGGTCAAAATTTCGATCTGTAACGAAAGGTTGTCTTCCGCCAACCCCATTCTTTCTTGTTCGCTTGCCCGCAATTCAGTTGCGGTGTCTTCAAACCGTTCCACCAGCAGCAGGATCATGCCCAGGCAGATGCCGCAAGTATCCAGCAGGTCCAGGGCTAGTAATCGAAAATGTCCGATAAATTCCAAACTTGCCAGGCTGTGGAGAAGCCGCGGAAAGTGCAGGTTCCAATGCGACGCTATCATCTCGGTAAAACTGAGACAATAAAGCGATTGATCGATCGCATACGCTAAACAAAACAGCCCGGTAATCGCGGCGGCCCACGAACCGCTGTTGCGGTATTCCTTCCAAAACACTACGCAACAGAAGAGCAATGCGCCGGCCAATGCCAGCGTGCGCGGCACATTGCGTACCGCAAAACTCAGCAGCGACTCTTGGCGGGCGAAAAAGCTGAAAGCAAAGCAAGCCAAGGCCGCTAAGAGCGCCAGCCGCAGCCCCACCCGCAACACGCGGCGAGAACTCCGAGCTCGGGCCTGCCAACTTATTCCCCCGACTACCAGTAGCGCGGCATGAGCAAAGCCGGCACCCAGCAACACCAGGATGAAGCTGGCCTTCTCCAGTGTCCAAACCGGGCCGAGTTCCAACGAAGCGGTCCCTGCCAGCAGGTAGACGGCACAGGCTGTCCAGGCCCAGGCCCAGGCACGAAAGAATTCTGTGCGTTGTAAGCGCGAGTAGAGAGCCCAGAGCAGCGTCACCAGGCACACGGTCACGAGTGTTTGGGTGGTAGCGGAGAAATACAGCGATTCCGAGCCGGTTAGCATAGCGGCACTTTCTGAAACTCTAAGATTTCTTTTAGACGCACCGGGGCGGACAGGCAACTAAGTCTGGTAATTCTACACTATTTTTCTGGCTTCGGGCGTTCGCACTCCTGCAAGCGCAATCGCGATCAACAAGGCCAAAATTGGATCGCACGGGTGCCGGTGCCGCAGCGTGGTGTGGGCAATGTAGAACGTCAGCGGAAAGAACAGCGGGTACGCCACAACGGGCAACAGGTAAGCACGTCGTTCCCGATAGAGCCTCACCATTCCGACGACTATGCCCACAAGGGCAAGCGCGTTCCAACCCAACAGGAAGCGCGCCAACAGAGAATCGGTGCGTGCGAAATCCTCGAAGGGCGAAGCCGTGCCCAGCCAGGTAGCCACAATGCGTTGCCCGACTAAGCGCGCATACAGCCCCGGATGCTCCCGCACAAACACGACTGCCATGTGCATCTTTTCTCGCAGGAATTCGGTTTCACCCTGCTCAGCGTAAAGATGAACCTGCTCGTAGCGGGTGATGCGGTTAAGCTGACGCGAGCCTTCGTCGAAAATCTCGTTATTCCCGGACCAGAACTCATAGGGGAAATTGGATCGTAGCGGTATGAGCCGATGGAACTGCACGGCGTTGCGAATGGTCCAAGGTACACAGACCAGAAATGCAGCACCCAAGGTCACACACGCCAAGCGGATCTGCCGGGCTCGATCGCTGCGCTTCTGATACACGAGCCACGTCAACAAAAAAGGAAGTAATGCACCGAGGGCGGGGTTGGTTAGCAGCGAGATGCCCCATAGCAACCCATAAAGAGCGCAATCCCACGATCGCGAAGAGTCCTTCAGCTTCACTGTTCCCCAGAGCAGCGCCGCCGCCAGTAGTACCGAGAGCGAAGTCTCCCAGATCCATTCGAATGGCAAAAGTATTCCCGCTGGAAAAATGGCCCACAGCCATCCCGCAACGATGGCAGTTGCGGAACCCGCGATTCGTTTTCCTGCATGAAACAAGGGAAGCGTCGCAAGCGCGGAACAAATGCAGTTCAGAAATACAGCCGCATAAAACGACCTCAGTGTGAAGGTTCCAAAGCATTTGAAAATAGCGGCTACTAATAAAGGGTAAACCGGCGACAACCACGCGGTAGGGCCGGTCGGTTGCCGGAACAAACAGCAGAATCCGTTGCCCTGCGCGATCGCTGCGGCCACATTGCCAACCTCATTCTGAAATGGCACTGCCGCCAGCACCGCGGCGGGAATCAAGTGGGCCATATGAATCACATAGGCCACGCGCAGCGCTAGCGCCACGCCCGCAATCCACCACGGCGATTTCGCGAAGTCCAAAATCCTTGTTCGCATAGAAAAAGAAAGCATACAGCGGAGTCGTGCGAATCGAGAAACACAACTCTTCCGCCTTCGGATAGCCCGGCGCTTGTCAGACACTTCTGGAATCGAGTACATTCCTGTTGCTACGCAGAATGACCGCGCAAGACCGCCCAGCTTGACGCTTTCCCGAGAAAGGAATCGTGAAATGGTTAGGAAGAACAACTGGATTCTCTGTGTTCTGCTTGGCATGGCTTTGCTAGCCGCGAGCTGCGGTTCGGGCCAAAAAGACGCGACGGAAGCGGCCATCAACGCAGCCCAGGCGGCGATTAATGCGGTTCAGGGCGAAGCCGCAAAGTACGTTCCGGACCAATTGCAGGCCGCGCAAACCTCTCTGCAGCAGGCGAAAGACGCACTGGCCAACAGCGATTACCGGGCTGCGCTGTCCTCTGCCAAAGAGGCGGCCATCAAGGCCCGGGAACTGGCTACTGCCGCAGCAGCCAAGCGCGATGAGTGGACGAAGGAATGGGCCAACATGAGCACCACCATGCCTAAATCCCTCGACCAGATCAAAGCGAAGCTCAGCGGCTATTCCCACGGAGCACGTTTGCCCGCGGGGATGGACAAGACGGCACTGGACGAGGCGCAGAGCCAGTATGATCAGCTCAAACAGAACTGGGCGGACGCTTCCGCAGCGGCGTCGCAAGGCCATCTTGGCGATGCCGTGAACAAATTGACCGGTGCGCAGGACACGATTTCCAAGCTGAAGGAAATGTTGGGAATCAAATAGTAAGCTTGGGGATCTAAACGGAAAGGCCGCAGGGCAGATACAATGGGCGATCCTACTTCTAGATGCACTCCACTCGCCACATCAATCGCGCCGAAAAAGTGGTTTTCTGCGCCAAGTCCGGGCGCCACAACGCCAAAATCTGCGAGCCTTGATAGACGCGCTCGAAGCCGCCTTCCGATTCCGAAACTGTGTCGATGGGCGCAATCCAAAACTCTTCGCTCGCGGGCGCGTGCAAAGTCAACCGGATCCGCTGCCATCCGTCTTCCACGCGTAGGAGCGGCCCCTGCACCGATCCCGCATAGTGAAGATTCTCGCGGCCGGCTGTAATTTCGAAAAATCGGTCTGCTTCAGTGGGAGCCAGCAGGTTGATCACCGACTCAATCCCAACGCGAACCGGCACGGTCAATGGCGCCGACAAGGTGAGCGAAACGTCGCAACTGACTTCGCAGCCTTGCGGCGCAGGTCCAAACAGAAAGTGCTTGGTGATTTCAAGCTTCGGAGGATTTCCCGGGTCGGCAGCAAATTCCGGAAGGGTCGTTTGATACACCAGGTTGGCGTAATTCGCCGACGAATGGCGAATATCAAAACTGCCTGCTGCAGGGCCAGCCAATTCGTTTAACTGTAATTTTTCGTAGTCTCCAAAGGTCCGCGCCGGGTCGAACAACAGCAAACGGAAAGCGTGACGCGCGAACCGGTCATAATAAAGAAAGCGTTCGAGATTGCCTTCCTTCACGCAAAATTGATCGTGAATCGAAACGGCTGCCCCGTCGCCGGCCGTTTTCGACGCATCGCGCAGCCGCGCATGATACGCCTCCGCCCGCCGCTGCATGGAATTGATCAACGTGGCGCCACAAGGCCGCACGTCAAAAGCAGCCAGAGTCGCGCCGTCGCTGGGCTTCAGCAACGCCTGGTAGTCCATGGAACTGAACAGCAGTTCCGAGTCGCCATCGGCGTCGTAATCCAGAAACTCGACGCGCGGCAGCGAGTTGCCAGGTGTCAGTTGGTCCACCAGAGTCTCAGCACGCACGAGATTGCGCCACAGTTCGGTGCGCAAGTGCGGCGCGTATAGGCCGCCAAACACGCCGTGCCAGTAGCCGTCGTTGCCTTGGGCGCGCAAAAGCTGGTCGCGAGCCTCATGCACTTGCGCGGTGTGTTCCGGGCTCGACCGGCGCGGGGGCACAGCGGCCACACAGGCGGATACCCGCAACATTTTCTTGTGCACGAGATTTGCTTCCGGATATTTGCGGAAAAACCCGCGCCATCCCCCGCCGCGAAGAAAGGCCAACAGGTCCGGCCGTCCGGAAAACTCATTGCGCAAAGCGTAATAGCGCTGCCGTGTGTTGGTCGGCAGAACCCACTCCATCATCTCCGCATACGAAGCGGTGGGGAGATCCGCGCGCCCCAGGGGCACGTGCGAGGCAATGTAATCGCTGGGCGTCACGGTCTTCAACCAATCGCCGTTTTCTTCCAGCGCCGTAAAAAAGTCGCTCAACCAGTTGTCGCCATAGCAGTGCTTAAACGTCCCCGGCCACACTCCGAACTTCTCCATGTCGTCGCCGAACGCTGCCGCTGCACCGGGTTGCACTTTGGCGGCTTCCTTGAAATAGGCAATCGATTCTTCCACGCGGCGGAACGGGATGAGGTAACGCAGTTCCTTCAGCCCCGGAAATACCCAAACACTTTTCCCACAATCTTCGGCGATATACGGTCCGTAGAGTTCCTGCGGTTCGAATCCCGCTGCCAGAAACGGCAGATCATCGACAAGGGTGTAGCTCACATTGGCGCTGGCCAGCGTCGATGGCAACTGAGGCTCCCACACGCGTTCCGCCAGCCAGGCCCCCTTCGGCCGCTTTCCAAAATGCTTTTCCAGGTAATCGGCCAGCCGCACGATCTGTTCGTTGCGATCCGCCTCGGGAATGGAAATCAGGATTGGTTCGTAAAAGCCCCCGCCCACCAGTTCGACTTGTCCAGCGGCCACCAGAGCCCGCAGGCGCTCGAAATAGTCCGGATGATTTTTCTCGATCCACAACAGCAGCGGTCCTGAATAGTGCAGGGCGGCAGAGATTTTCGGATGTTTCTCGAGCAAAGAGAGGAAAGCGTTATAGGAATTGCTGTAACTCTGTTCGAAGACCTTTTCAAAATTTCCGGAGGGCTGGTGGGCGTGAATGATCAGGATGAGGTGAAAGGCGGGAGTAGGCTGAGGCGTTAGGGTCACATATTATGATAACGCGAGAGATGTAACGAATGGCAATGCCCCGCGGCACAGCTCTGTCACGCTCACTTCATTTTATTCTGTGCCGCCAACCAGTCTCCAATCATCTGCAACGCCGCAGGAGAAAAGGTCTCATCGATTGCGGCGTATTCCGTGGGAGAGCCAGTGTAAGCGTGCTGGAAAAGGTGGTTCAGGTCCGGCAACTGGCGTACTTCCGCGTGGCCGTTTCCACCATCGGCGAACGCTTTCTGGACCAACGGCACATTAATCTTCGGCGGCACCTGAAGATCCTTTTGGCCATAGAGCGCAAGCACGGGACACTTTGTTTTCTTCAGATCGGGCAGCGGGTCGTAGGACAAAAAATAGCGGAACCACGGCGACATCATCATATGCAATTGCGATTCCAAAGCCGCCGGAGGCAACGCAGTGTCCAACCCGCTCTCTTTCACCAACGCTTTCAGCTTCTCCATCAACGCTTGTGAATCGTCTTCCTTTTGCAGCAGGTCGTAAGCTTCTTTATCGAAGTTCAGGCTGGCTAGCACTTGCGCATCGCTCAATCCGCCAGCACGCGCAATTAGATCCGATTGATTGAGCAGTGTGTCTTCGCCCTTGGTGCCCGGTGCAGCCAGAAGCACCAGCCAAGATACATCGTGCACGCTCACCGCCACGCTTGGGGCAATCATGGCTCCTTCGCTATGCCCGATCAGCCCGGTCTTCGCGGGGTCAATGTCCTTGCGGCTCTTCATATAATTCAGGGCGCATTGCGCATCGCTGGCCAAATCCATGGTGGTGGCCATTTCCAGCGATCCGGTGGACTGCCCCACGCCCCGCTTGTCGTAGCGCAGCACAGCCATGCCGTTCCGAGTCAGGAAATCCGCGAGAACCAGAAACGGTTTGTGATTTGCTATTGCCCCATCGCGGTCTTCAGGTCCCGAACCGGCGATCAGCACCGCTGCTGGAAATGGCCCGGCGCCTTTTGGCAGCGTCAGCGTCCCCGACAGGCTCACCGCCGCCTTCTGATTTTCGAATGTGACATCTTCCTCGCGATACGGATAAGGCTTCGCTGGGGTTTGCGGACGGCGCAACTCCAGCGGCTGGTCGGAGCGCTGGAAGTCCAGCTTTTGTTTTATATCGCTTTGCGACCATTCACCGTTAATGGCGCTTTTGGTTAAATCCAGCGTACCGTCGTAGCTGCTTTGCAACGCCGGTATCTCGAAGTGAAACGAATTGTCCTTCTGGCTGACTTTTGCCGCCGGCAAGCCACTGACAAACTGGTCCAGACTGTCGAGCGCGGCGATCAACTGTCCATCGGGACCGTGAGAGACATGCAGTTGAAAGCGCAGCCGGAGCCCATTGGCCTCGAAAGCTGCTTGCCACAGTCCTTCCACGGGGGACTTCGCTCCCTCCGGCTTACGCGCGGCGGGCTCGACATGGAAAGCTAACGGCAAGGCATTGCTTCCCTGCCGCCATTCGCCATCAATGGTCTTGGTATCGGCCGAAACTTGGCCCTCGAAAGTGACGCCCACCGAGCGCACATCGAACTTCAACACTCCAAAATTCAGGGTCACTGAATTGGCTTCGATGCCAAATACCGCCTGATCCAGGCTATCCAATGTGGCCTGCAGAGCTCCCACAGAGTTCTTCGAAAGGTGCAGCACAATATGTAGTTGTGCTTCGCCGGCCTGCAGCGTTCCCGAATAGGTCCCATCCAGATGCGGAGCGGGTTGTGCGACATTCTGGGACGCGGGTGCGGAACCTTGTGCGCGCGAACCCGCCGCACCGGTGAGCGCCAGCAGTCCACAAATTGTTATGCAAATGCCTCGGAAATAACGCAATCGCCACTCCCTGATTATGCCTGCGTTTTTGATATTACCGAACCGCTTCCCCAAAAGCGGCTTGTGGAAACCTTAGCCAGTTGGATGAAGGCACGCCGAAAAAGGCAGCCTGCAACAAAAAATGGCGCCGCAAGCCTGTCGCAGCGCCATTCCTCAATTCCGCACAGCGAATGCCACGCGCAAAAACTACTTATTCTTTTCGTACCACTCGGCGTTCATCGCCGTGAATTTCTGCCATTTCTCCGGTAAGTCTTCCAGAGCGAAAATCGCTGTTACCGGACAAACTGGCACGCACGCGCCGCAATCGATACATTCCACCGGGCTGATGTACAACATGGTTTCGGTTTGAAAAGCCGCTTCATCCTTGCGTGGATGGATGCAGTCCACCGGGCAGACATCAACACAAGCGGTGTCCTTGGTGTTGATGCAGGGTTCGGCAATCACGTAAGCCATTCAGAATCTCCTTTAAATGAGCAGCGAACCGGGCTCACCCGCGGCATCTAACCGACAGGAGTTAGAGGGTTTCTCGGTACTGCCAGGCCGCAGGCACCTGTTCTTCATTTTACGTGGGACCGTGTAGATTCTCAACCGCGCACCCGCGGTAAAATAAGACGCCTTAACAGCAAGATTTGGCATACGCGTCGCTCCGGCAGTTCGTACACTTTACCCCTTCGCAGGAGGCATCATGTTGGACCTCAAAGGAAACAAAATCACCTATTACGGGCACAGCACTTTTAGCTTCACCACTCCCGGCGGCCAGGTAGCCATGATCGACCCCTGGGTCAATAATCCCCGTTGCCCGGATTCGCTCAAGAAAGTGCCGCGCCTCGCCGCCATATTCATTACGCACTGCCACAGCGATCATATTGGCGACCTGCTGCCCCTGGCCAAGCAGCACAAGCCCAAAGTGCTTGCCACCTTTGAAACGTATCTTTGGTTTGACTCAAAGAAGACCGGAGCGCAGGCCTTACCGTGCAACAAAGGCGGGTCGCAAAAGGTCGACGATTTCGAAGTCACGCTCACTCACGCCTTCCATTCAAATTCGATCGAAGATAACGGCCAGCATATCTATGCGGGGGAGGCGGGCGGCTACATAGTCAAACTGCCCGGAGGCGTTACCGTTTACCATGCGGGAGATACCAACGTGTTTGGCGATATGAAACTGATTGGCGAAATTTACAAACCGGATATCGCGTGCCTTCCCATCGGGGATGTCTTCACCATGGGCCCACGCGAAGCGGCCGTGTCGATTCGCCTGCTGGGCGTCAAGCACGTTATTCCCATGCACTACGCCACCTTTCCGCTGCTGACCGGCACACCCGAAGCCCTTCGCGAACAAACTAAAGACATCGCGGGCCTGGAGATTCAGGCCATCAAGCCGGGAGAATCGATAGGTTAGTTTGGAATTTGCCGACTAAGAACGGAAGAAGTTGCGGGCGAAAAAGCCCAGGTTGGCCGGCCGCTCTGCCAATCGACGCATGAAGTACGGAAACCATTCCTGTCCGTAGGGGACGTAAATCCGCACGCGGTATCCATCCCGCACTAACTGACGCTGGAGATCTGTGCGCACGCCGTACAACATCTGAAACTCAAAATCATCCTTGGAGACTTGCTTCTCCGCGGCCCAGCGAATCGTTTGCGCAATCATGTGTGGGTCGTGCGTAGCCATTCCGTGATAGAAACCGCTGGGCAGGAGCATGCGCATCAACTTCACGTAATTTGCGTCCACGTCTTGCTTCCTGGCGAACGCCACGTCTTCCGGCTCTTTGTACGCGCCTTTGCACAAACGAATCCGGCAACCGTAGGACAACAAATCGTGAATGTCGTTCTCGCTGCGGTACAGGTAAGACTGAATGACTGTGCCCACGCACGGGGTTTGCGCACGCACTCGTTTTACCAGTTCCACGGTTCTCTGCGTGTAAATCGAGCCTTCCATGTCGATGCGCAGGAAGCTCTCGTACGCCGCCGCGCGTTCCGCGATCGACAGCACCAACCCTTCGCAAAACTCCACAGAAAGGTCCAGACCCAGTTGGGTCAGCTTGCAGGAGACATTCGCGTTCAGTTTTTCCTGCGCGATCCGGTCGAATATGTTGAGGTAGGTGTCGCGAACCTTTTGCGCCTCGGCGGGAGTGGACACGTTCTCACCCAGGCAATCCAGAGAGACTGCCATACCCGCGTCATTGCACCTGCGCGCGGCCTCGATCCCTTCGTCCAACCTTTCCCCGGCGACAAATCGGTGAGACATCCGGCGGGTTGTGCCGTTGGTTGTGACCCAGTGGGCTAATCCTTTGCTTTCGGAAAGTTTCAGCAGCGTCGAACGCAACATGTATAAGTTAATTATACTTTCACTGAGCGGTACACGCTAGTGACCTGGCTAGTCTTTGTGCTCTTCCAGAAATTTTTCGGCATCCAATGCCGCCATGCAGCCGGAACCCGCGGCGGTGACGGCTTGCCGGTATCGGTGATCCTGCACATCTCCCGCGATGAAGACGCCGGGCACGTTGGTGAGGCTGCCATGCTTGGCAACCAAGTACCCGTTTTCATCCATGTCCAACTTACCGCGAAAAACGGTGCTGTTCGGATCGTGCCCAATCGCCACGAACACGCCGTCCAGAGCCAATTCTTTGGTCTCCGAAGATTTCGTATGGCGCAAGCGCACACCCGTCACCAATCCGTCTGGCGCCAAGATCTGGTCGACGACATAAGGGGTGACGAATTCAACTTTCGGATTGGCTTTGGCGCGGTCGATCATGATCTTCGAGGCGCGAAACTCGTCGCGCCGGTGAATTACGTACACTTTGCTGGCGTGCCGCGTCAGGAAGTTCCCTTCCTCCATCGCGGTGTCCCCACCCCCGACCACCGCAATGGGCTTATTCCGGAAGAAGTAACCGTCGCAGGTCGCGCAAGTCGAAAGACCACGTCCGATCAGTTCCTTTTCTCCCTTCAACCCCAGCAAGCGCGCCGAAGCGCCCGCGGCCACGATCAGCGCCCGGGTTTCGTAGGTTTCTTTCCCCGCGGTGATTTTGAATGGTCTGCGCGTCAAATCCACTTCCGTGACGGTCCCGGACTTAAACTCCGTGCCGAACCGCTCGGCCTGCTTGCGCATATTCTCAATCAATTCCGGACCCATGATGCCGTCGGGAAATCCCGGGAAATTCTCCACGTGCGTGGTCAATGACAGCTGACCGCCGGGTTCGTGGCCATCGAGAATCAGGGGCTTCAAGTCCGCGCGCGCCGCATAGATCGCCGCGGTCAGCCCGGCGCACCCACTTCCAATAATCGTCACGTTGTACATGCCGTTAAACTCCACGCCATTAGATACTGTAGTAAGACTTTGCGGTACAGAGAGCGAATTCTTATTGTAGCATCCCTATGAAAGTACACGGGCTTATCCCGCGGCCGCTCTACTTAGAGGCTGTTTACGTTACCCGATCTTTCCGGAGGCCAGACAGCGGCGTAAAGCCGCTGCTACACGATGAGGCATCCCTCGTTTCGCCTGTTTGCCGGCGGGAGGCTCGGTTTGACGTAGTTGTTTAATGCAAGAAGTGACACAGGCCGGAGCCTGTGCTACTCGGCCAATTTGGGCTTACCACCAAACCCGCTCAGCGCTTAAGCTGCTACCTCATCCATTGCGCCAAGGAGATCAATCATGGATCCACGCTTTCCTATCGGAAAATACCAGCCGCCGACAGACGTCACGCCTGCCAGACGTAGCGAAGCCATCCGCGAAATCGCGATCGTGCCGCAAAAAATGCGTGCAGCCGTCAGCGGCTTGAATGACACGCAACTGGATACGCCTTACCGCGACGGTGGGTGGACGGTTCGCCAAGTGGTCCACCATCTTGCCGACAGCCACATGAACGCGTACATTCGCTGGCGCCTAGCGTTAACCGAAAACGAACCGACGATCAAGCCGTACGAAGAAGCTGCCTGGGCCAAACTGCAGGATGCGGCGCACGATCCGGTGGAAGTTTCCCTCAAGCTGCTCGAACCACTTCACGAGCGCTGGGTCAACCTGCTTCATTCCGTGAAGGAAAACGAATTTGCGCGAACGTTTCGCCATCCGGAACACGGTGTGCGCACGCTGGATTGGATGCTCTTTCTGTACGCGTGGCACGGCAACCATCACACGGCTCATGTCACCGAACTGCGCAAACAAAAAGGCTGGTAGCGGGCGTTCGCTGGCTCTAGTTCCTCGCCTCGTGTAGGATGAACACAGCCCTCAAGGAGATCTCATGACGCGACCGTCAGGTACTTACGCTATTTTTGAAACCTCTCTTGGCACCATCGTTGCCAAGCTGCACGAAAAAGAAGCTCCTAAAACCGTCGAGAATTTTATCGGCCTCGCGGAAGGCACCAAGGAATTCAGCAATCCTATGACCGGCAAGAAGGAAAAACGCAATTATTACGACGGCCTGGTTTTTCACCGCGTCATCCCGCAATTCATGATTCAAGGCGGTTGCCCGCGCGGCGACGGGCGCGGCGGACCGGGTTATTCTTTCGGGGACGAATTCCATCCTTCGCTGCGCCATTCGAAAGCCGGCAAACTCTCCATGGCCAACGCCGGACCCAATACCAATGGCAGCCAGTTCTTTATTACCGTGGCGGCCACACCGCATCTCGATAACCGTCACACTATTTTCGGAGAAGTCGTGGAAGGCCAGGACATTGCCGACAAAATTTCCAATACGCCGCGCGATAGCATGGACAAGCCGCGCACTCCGGTCACCATGAAAGTGCGTATTGAGCGCGTTCCCTAAAACGTCGAGCCCCTCATGCTCACGCCCGCGCGGCTGACGCAATTCACCGTCGAACTGATCTTCATTCTTCTGGGCACGCTAGTGATCTGGCTGGGCCTGCACCAGCAAATTAATTTCAATCCGCGCAGCCTCTCTTGGCTCGCCATCTGCGCCGGTGTCGTCGCTTGGGGCGCGCTCACGCTGTCCAAATCGTCGTCGCAGTGGTGGATGCGTTGGCAGAAAATCAATCAGGGCGGTTCGATGATCGTTCTGGGCCTACTGATGTTTTCGATCGGTCACGTGCCTTTTGGATGGGCCGGCCGGTTTCTGGCCCTCTGTGGCGTAATCCTGATCCTGCGCGGCGTAATCGGGGCGGTATTAATTTTGCGTCAGCGCTAAGTCGTCTTTCGGATATAATCCAGCACATCTCAATCGCTCCTGGCTCACTCTCCGCCCAAGGCCAGAGGTGTAGTGTGGACACCTAAGCAAGGAAAGCAAGGAGAGGACCGTGCTCAAAGAATTCAAAGAATTTGCAATGCGGGGAAACGTGCTGGATATGGCCGTCGGTATCATCATCGGCGCGGCTTTTGGCAAAATCGTTTCTTCGGCAGTCGACGATGTAATCATGCCGCCGATCGGGCGGTTGGTCGGCAACGTGGATTTCTCGAATATCTTCCTGAATCTGACGCCCAGTAAGCCGTGTGAGACGCTTGCCGCTTGCAAGGCGGCAGGTGCTTCCACGCTAAACGTCGGCAACTTCATCAATCAGGTGATCAATTTTCTGATCGTGGCCTTCGCGGTCTTTTTGCTGGTGCGCGCGGTAAATCGCTGGGTGCCCAAGCCTGCTCCGCCACCGCCGGCAGCGCCGACAAAGGTATGTCCGCAATGCGCGATGGCGATACCAGCCACCGCCAAAAAGTGCCCGCATTGCACGAGCACGCTCTAAATTTTTCGCAAGTTTATTTCTTTGTTGGGGCGCAGCATGGTTTACCCTGAGTTTTGCGAAGGGCTGCGCCCCATGTCCGAACGCTTCCAAACCTTACCAAGATTCATCCCGAAAGGCGGGATGGAACCGTACCTCACTCCGCCTGCCACCGGCAGGTTCGGAATCACCGCTTCTGGTAGCTAGCGGGGTTCGGGCGCAGCCCTAACTCTTCTCGGGTTTCTTCTTCAGGTTCGACTCCACATGGGCCCGCAGGCGCTCCAGCAGCGCCTCCTCCTGCCCTTCATCCAGTTCCTTCTGCACTTCTTCCAACGCAAAATGCACCACATCGTGGTGATGCAATTCCAGCGGCGCCACCGTCTCGTTGAAACGCAGCCACAACCGGTGAATGAGGTTCACTTCATTCGCGGTCAGGTTCGGGGCGTGCGGGCCCAGCACCTTGTAGACTTTGTCACCATTCTGGAGATGAATTTCGAGGTTGAATTGTGGCTTGGGATCGCCCAGCTTTTCCCAGGCATCGCCGATATGCCGGGCTTGCTCTTCGGTGGGTTCCTTGGGTGAATGACCCAAAACGATGGTACTGGATTGCAACGCGCTCGCCGCGCGCAGAATACCGTCCCACAAATCGCTGGCCGCCACGATCGCCAGCCGGATGCTCTTTCCACGCTTTTCCGCCATGGAAAGCGCTTGCGTGAACAGCTGCTGCTCGATGCTCCCAAACAGTTGCTCGGCATCCAGATCGTATTCGCCCGAAGCCGACCTGCGCAGCAACCTCACGTGCAGCACGACGACGTCGCGCCGCCCTGGCTTCACCCTATCGAGTACCCCACCCAAGTGGTACAAGGCGTGAATATTGCTGACCGGTACGAGAATGTTTCCGGGCCGCGCGCCCACCGCTTCCGGTGTGAGTTCCCCTTCCATCGCCAGATGGAACTGGTCCATCTCTTCGTGGTGCACGGACGACTGGCCGCGGTGCGTAATCTTTTCGGAAATGGTGAAGATAATGAATAGCGCCACTGAGAAAATTCCGCCGGCAATCGTGGCGTCTTTCTTAGTGAATAAATTGACCACTGCTATGCCGAACAGCGTCAACGTAATCAGCCCGAGTCCCATCGGAATTTCCACGCCGAACAAATGGAAATTCAGCGGCACGCGATATTCGCGGTCGCCTGGATGCGTGTAACGCAATACCAGCACCGCCATGCCTTTCATGGCGAAGCTCCAGATCACCCCGAACGCATACAGGTTCGCCAGGAAAGTCACATCGCCCCGGCTGATAATGATGGTTACGATCTGCAGCGCAGCGATGATGTTGATGATCCGGTAGGACGTTCCGAATTTCCGGTGGGGCTGACGGAACCAGCTCGAGAGCACCCCGTCTTCCGAAACGCGGTTGAGCACTCCATTCGAGCCTACAATCGCCGTATTCACCGCTCCTGCCAGGATTAACGTCCCTACCACCACCACGAATCCATGGAAAATTAACCGCAGCAAGAACGGGCCTTCCAGGTTCATGGCCAGTCCGCCGATCAGGTTCTCCAGGAAGTTCTGGCGCTGTTGATCCGGAATAATCATGACCGCGAAAAACGACACCAGCGAGGTGAATACCAAGCTATAAATGAAGATGACCAGCCCGGTCTTCTTCAGGTTCGGCAGTTTCGGGTGTTCGATTTCCCGGTAGACCTGCGCGAGCGACTCTTCTCCGCTCATCGCCAGCACGGAATGGCCTAGGCCGACGAAGATCGCGATCACCCCTGCGAAATGAGCAAAGTGCACGCCGTAAAGCCAGCCCATCGCGTTGGGCTCTAATTTCAAGTTCCTTGGATGTGGGAAAGGCGGCAAGGCGGGGTGACGCAGGAAAACCGTATACAAACACCAGGCAATAAGGATCACCACCATCACCGTGGTGACCTGCATGATGCGCATGGCTTTTTGGCTGGATTCGTGGACGCCTTTGATGTTGTACCACCAGAAGTACAAGGTACAAAGCACCGCAAAAAAGGCTGCGCCAAAATTGGGCGAAATGTGCAGTCCCAGATGAATATAGTCGCTGGTCTCGTTGACCAGCCCGACGATGTACTGGCCTGCGGACACGCCGCTGATCGGTCCCGTTAAAATGTAATCAAACATGAGGGCAGAAACGCTGAACTTTGCCAGTGTGCTACCCATCGCCTCTTTCACCACTCGATACACACCGCCGCGCACGAACATGCTGCAGCTTTCCACGTAAATCGCGCGCACCGCGTAGGAAAACAGCATGATTCCCAGGATGAACCACGGGGCAGCCTTGCCGATGTACCCTTCCGCTTCGCCACCCGCGTAGTAGGCCGAGGAGGCCAGGTCATTCAGCACAATGGCGGCCGCGCGCCAGAAAGAAATGAAGCTCAGTAGTGCGGTGGTCGCGACGAGAACGCGTGGAATTCCGTTCCCTTGGCTGCCCGGAACAGCCGGGTTTTGGGACGTGCTGCTCATTGGAGGGTTGTTAGTTTGACCTGCAGGTTTTAATGCTCGCACTTTTCCCGCGGCAAGTCCAGTTAGCCGCTCACATCTAAACGATTTTTCTCATGGTTTTCTCACAAAAGGACCGGGGAACCCCGATGCCTGAAACGCGTCAGTACCTATCGACAGTTTTGGCCGTCGGGCTTACCCCACCGTTGGCTCCGTCCGAAAGGCTTTGGCGCACTCTTCGCAGGGGCACATCGTCCGCAAATAGTCGTAACTGAAAATACCCGTCGAGTGGCCGTCGTTAAAGCTGATCTGGATCGCGTAATTTCCCACCTGCGTAGCGGCCACCGCTTTGGCCTTCGGTTTGTACATAGGCAACAGCGGCGAAGCGGGTAGATTCAATCCCGCCATCTTTTCTTTTTTGCCCCGCTCGTCGTTGCAAGTCGCACAGGGGCAATTGTCGCGCAAATACGGATAATCGAAGTGGCTAGCATGTCCATCGGACCACGTGATGTCCACACCCGCTCCCGTCTTCAGGTGAATCTTCACTTCTTTCGGTTTTTTTCGCAGATCAATCGGTGTCGGCATGAATCTTTCTCGGTTCCAGTTTACGTGGAATTGGATTCAGAAGGAACGAGGAGCGCTCCCGCGATGCGGACACGAAGTCGTGAGAGGCGGAAGGCAAAATCCGGGGGCCGAAACAAGACGCGGTGACGAAGAGAGATTCCTCGCTACGCTCGGAATGACGTTTTTTTTGTTTTGGGATAGACGGAGCAATGGACTCCAGTCTTTCGTCCGTGATTACTCCTCGCCGTCCTTGTGGTTGCAGCAATCTCCCGGCGGAATCGGATTCCCGTGCGGACACGTTTTAGGGTGCCCCAAAAAGCTGCAAATCCTTTGGTCCAACTCCGGGCTGATGATGTGCTCGAACTTGCAGGCTTGCGAGTGCGCTTCGTGCTCGTCGATCCGAAACGTATCTTTGAACAGCCGCTCGGCCAGACGGTGACGGCGCACCACATCTCGCGCTCGGCTTTTTCCGCGATCGGTCAGCTGCACTTCCTGATCTTCCAGCACCTGCACTAACTTCAAATCCTCCATGCGCGCCAGGGTTTTCACGGGATCCACCCCGCCCGGTGTTCGAATATGCTCCAAGTCCGCGCGGTTTCCTTCCTCCTCGCAAACCCAGATTTGTTCCAGCAAATGGTCGAAGTGGATTCCATCGTCCATGGAAATGCGCTGGTCTATCGCCAAATGCCCGTGCGCCAACTCGATCTTGCGGTCGGCCTGCTGCGCAATCTCTGGATCGTGAGTGACCATCAAAATCGTGTGCCCCGCGCTGTGCAACTCGCGGAACAGCCCAATCACGATTTCTTCGTTGGCTTCATCGAGATTGCCCGTCGGCTCGTCCGCCAGAATCATCTTCGGCTGATTGATCAGCGCCCGCGCGATGGCTACGCGCTGTTGCTCGCCGCCCGACAATTGTGAAGGCAAATGGGTGAGCCTGTGCCCCAACCCGACGCGCTTCAATGCTTCTTCGGCCTGTTTTTCGTCGGTCACGCTATGGAAATACTGTGCCAACATCACGTTTTCCAGCGCGTTCAGATACGCCACCAGGTGGAATTGCTGAAATACGAATCCCACTTTTTCCGCACGGTAGCGCACCAGGTCGCTCTCGCTCAAATCTGCCAGGTCTACTCCATCCACGATTACGTGCCCTGCCGTCAACGTATCCAAGCCGCCCAGAATATTGATCAATGTGGTTTTTCCGGAACCCGACGGCCCCATAAGAGCCACCCATTCGCCCGCCTGAATATTCATGGAAATGCCATTCAACGCGCGCAATGAGCCGTAATCCTTCACCAGCGAATCGATCTTGACCTGCGGCTTCACTCTTCACCTCGGAATACCGACGCCGGCCGAACGCTCGCCAGTCTTCGCAACGGAAATGCACTTAAAATCGACACGATCACTGTCAGACTCACCGACAAAGGATACACAATCCAACGTGGCTGCGCTGCCACGCCAAATACCGCCTTGCCTAGCCAGATCGACACCCCCATCCCCACCGCCGACCCGATCAAACCGCCGCCAAATCCCAGCAGGATCGCCTCTGTCAAAAACAGGCGCACTACCCGCAGGACCGATCCACCAATCGCCTTCATTAATCCCACATCGTTCTTGCGTTCCACCGCTACGTTGCTCATGCCCGCCATTACGCACAGCGAAGTGAGCAGCAGCACCAGCAACACCGTGGCGCTCAACAGTCCGCTGATCCGGTTGTAAATCCGGCTCTCCGCTTCGGCGAATTGTTTAATTCCGGCCACACTCACATCCGGCAACTTCTGCCCCAATTCCAAGATGAAGGACCGCACGGAATCCGGAGTCGCCGTAACGCTCAGTTGAATCAGGCTAAGCCTTCCATCCAAGTCGGCCAGCTTTTGCGCCGTCTCCAGCTTCGTGAATATCTGCGCATCTTCTGCGCTGCCTGTGCTCACCACGGCGAATACCTTGCACGACGCGTTGTTTTCCTGATTGCGCAATTGCAGCGCGTCGCCTGCGTGAACCTTGAACTGCTCGGCCGCCTTACTGCCGATCTCGCATGCGTCTGGTTCATTTTCCAGATTCGCCAAATACTCCGAGCGTTTCCCCGGCCGCACTTGCGTCAGTCCATTGCCCTCAGTTCCCGCAATCACCGCCGGTTCAAAATGAAACTGTCCCGCCTTGGCCACTTCGCCGATGACGTACAAAAACCCTACCGCCGGCACCGGCTTTCCTTCGTATTGGGCCGGTAGTTGAGGCAACACATTCTCGTCGAGCGTGACTCCTGCCGCATCTTTGTTAGCGGTTTGCCGCGGCGTCACAATAACGTTTGCGCCCAACGCGCGAAATTCCGTGGTCAGCCGCTTCTTCGCGTCCATCTGTAGGTTAAGCAGCGCACTGGTAACCGCCGCGCCCGCGCCCAACGCTAGCAGAATCACGAACAATCGCCCGTAGTTGGCGGTCAACAGCCTGCGCTCGATTCGCCAGAACATCGAAGAGCGCGCCATCACTCGCCTCGCAGAATTGGCGCCGGATCATAGCGCGCCGCCTGTCGCAACGGAAAAGCGCTGCCCAGCAATGTAATGGCCGCGGCTAATCCCAAAATAATTAACAGCACAAACAACTTCGGCTCCGGCGTGAACCCAAAAATCCGTTGACCCAGCACTCGCGCCAGTAAGATGCCCACGGCGTAGCCTAATCCGCCACCCACAAACGCCAGGAGCAACTGCTCCGCGGCCAGCAGCACTCCTACCAATCCCGAATTCGCGCCCAGCGCCTTCATCAATCCAATTTCCGTGCGCCGTTCAATCACCGACGCGGCCGCCGACGCTCCGACCGCCAGCGCCGCCGCCAGCAGCGCTGCCAACGTCACCAACCACAACAGCGTCCGCACGCGAGACAGCACATTGCCTTCGCCTTCTGCGACGCGCCGGATCACGCGCACGTCCGTGCCTTTCAATTCCTCGCTGATTTGCAGGGCAATCGACGAAATATACGGCGTGCAGTACCACTTATCGAATTCTTCCGGAGTCATCGACTTCGGGTCTTTCCTCGCGAACGCATCCTCCGGCTTGGTCAACGCGCTCACATACAGCCTTCGGTAAACTTGTGGCAAACGCGTGAGTTTTTGCGCATCGGCCAGCGAAACTAAAACCGCGTCTTCTTCGGCCGCTCCGGTCGAAAGCACCCCTGTAATCTTGTATGGCACGAAAGCTTGAACCTTCTTCAAAGGATCTTCTGCGCCCAAGAAAACCTTGTCGCCGACGTGCAGGCCCTGGTGGTCAGCCAGCGCCCTCCCCACAACGCACTCGCTCGCTCCTTCCTGAAACCATCGGCCATCCACGGTCCACCATGGGTTTGTTTTCTCGATGCCAGTCACGTAAGTGCTGCCGTCGGGAATGGGCACGGTGTGATTGGTCCACGTGCCAATGATTTCGACATCGTGGTGGCGCAAAGGATCAGGGTTCGCCGGATCGCCCATCAGAATTTGTCCCGGGGATTGCAGAATGGGCGCAAAGCCAATGACGTTGAAGCGCCAGAAAATCGTCTTCAGTTTTCCCAAATCCGCTTCCGGCAAATACGTTCCTGCATTCGCCGGCCGGTAATCCACTCCGCCAATTTCGAGCGGCAAGGAGTCCGCTTGCGGAGTGACGAGCAAATTCGCGCCCAAACTGCGAAATTCCCGCGCTAGCCGGTCTCCCACATCCAAGGACACGCTGAGCGCCGCCGTGGCCACGGCCATACCCATCGCCAATGCCGCCATGCTCAGGATTTTGCGCCGTGGGCGTCGCGTGAAGGAGTCGGCTACAAGTCGCAGGAACATTTGCCCAAGTGAGGAACCCGTTCTCCTATTGCGGAATTTCTTGCGCAGCCTTGGTTACCGCTGTTACGTCGATCACAATATCGTCGCCATTCACTTGCGACGGAAAGCCAATCGGATTGCACCCACCCTTTTGCCCAATCGACGGGATATAAATCGCAGAAGCACAGTGCCGGCAAATCACGTTCTGCCCTTCTTGCCGGTAACCCTCCGCTCCGCAAATCAAGCATGCATCCAGCGCGGTTCCATATCCATTCGGCTTCTTGATCACCATGAACCGAATCGATTGCCCATTCGCCGTCAGCGTGAACAGGTGCATATTTCCGTCCTGCACTTCGGACAGGGGAATCCGCACGCGATCATTCACGGCTTGCACCGGCCGCGCCGGCGGCGGTGCCGCGTTCACTTCTGCATAAATGAAATCCGCGGTCAGCGCCAGAATCACCCCTAGGCTCGCTACGCCAGCCGCCATCATCCAGCGCCTCTGCCGCCGGTTCTTCGCATCCAGCAGCCGCCGCTCGGCATCGTTCATACGTTCAGCAGGGGGTCTCGCATGCCGGGCACTCTGCCATTCCCGGAAGATCATCACCACCACGGCGCCAAACACAAAAATAAAAAAGAACAATTCGTTGCGAACGATGGGTCCCAGGATCGCCATCTCCGCCTTGCTCGACGGAATCCACCGCGCCTCGCTTAATTCGTGCAACCCGGTCACCGCCAGTTGAATTGCCACCAGCACCAGAATCGAACTGGTTACCGCAAAAAACCGGTGCAGCGGCACCTTCAGCGTGCCTTTAAAGAAAAATAATCCGACCGCCACCGCTGCGGCGATTCCCGCTACGGTTCCGATCCACGTCTGCAATCCTTCGGTCGACATTTCTACCGCGCGCAAGATCAGCGCCAATTCCGCGCCTTCGCGCAGCACCATCAGAAACACGAAAAGTCCGATGCCCCATCCCGCCGCGGATCCTCCCCGCCCCGCATACCTCTCGACTTTTGCTTCGATTTCTTTGCGCAGATGTTTGGCGACGCTGTTCATCCACCACACCATCGTCACCACAAAAAAGGCCGCCACCAGATACATCAGCCCTTCGAATCCGTCCTCGCTGATGTTGAACCGGTCGAGGGCAATCGCGACCGCCAGGCTCAGCGCCACAGCGGCCGCCACGCCGCCCCAAACATAACGAGACAAATGAGTTCGCCCGGTGCGCGCCAGGTACACTAATACGATGCCGACAACGAGGGCGGCTTCAACCCCCTCGCGGAGGGCGATGAGAAAGGCGGAAAGCAAAGGGGCTCCAGTTGAAAATGACTTGCAACTAACGAATCCAGCGTACCTGCTCCCCTCTCCCCTGTCAACTCTTCCTCGCCCTCTCTTTTTCCCCGGCGCGCTGTAAAATGGTGACTTGCGTCTAACGCTTCATATGCACAGCAAGCTCTCGAAATCTTTTCCGGCGCTAGTGCTGGCGACGTTGCTGGCATGCCCTCCGTTGCCCGCACAGAATTCGCAAGCGGCCTCGCAGGACCCGCACGCCATGGTCAAGCCGGATCCCAAGAGAGCAAAGAAACTCACCGACCTTGCTGCAAAAGAAGAACAGGCCGGCGCCTATGAACAGGCGTTAGCTGCATACGACGAAGCTGTGCGCTATGCTCCGTTCGACGTCACGCTGGTCGCCAAAGATACAGAACTTCGCTCGAAATTGGTTCATGGCTACGTGGATGGCGCTGAAAAATCGGCGGTCGAAGGAGACTTGCAGGGAGCCACCCAGCAACTCGCTGCCGCGCTGCACATCGATCCCCATAATACGGTTGTTGCCGAACGCCTGAGGCAGATGGAAGCGATGCGCGATCAGGCAAAAAACGAGTTACCGCAAGAACCTCCCGAAGGCATGCCGATCCTGCAACCCGAGAAGGTCAAGCGCAGCTTTCATTTTCAGACCACTGTCCAGAACGCCTACGAGCAAATCGCAGCAGCCTTTGGTCTGAAGGTCACCTTCGACCCCGATCTCCCGACACGGAACGTCAAATTAAACCTGGATGATGCCGATTTTAACGACGCAATGACGGTCCTCACGATCCAGACCGGCACTTTCTGGACAGCGGTCGGTTCCAAACTCATCTTTGTCGCTGCGGACACCACCGAAAAACGCAAGGCTTTTGACACCGTTATCGAACAAACTTTCGTGCTGCCGGATTCGACAACCGCGGCGGACATGAGCGAAGTGGTCAAAGCGGTTCGCGACCTCACCGGCATCCAGCGCGTTCAGCAATCGCAGAATGCGCATAGCGTCACCATTCGCGACACTGTTCCTCGCGTGCGCCTGGCGGGCGCGATTATCAAGGATCTCGAGCAATCGCGCGGCGAAGTCCTTCTCGATTTTGATTTTCTGGAGGTTGATCGCAACAAGGCCCGCGAACTGGGCATCACCCCGCCCTCGAGTTTGCAACTGTATTACGTCCCATACAATGTTCTGCAGGCGGCACTCGCCGCTTCGTCCCTCTCACAAGCGCTTAGCATTCTCGCTTCCTATTTGGGCCTTGGTTCGAGCGTTGCCGTCTCTAACTTGCCCAACTTGAACATCACGGGCTTCGGAGGTGGACATACTACTTTCCTGCTCAGTCTCCCCTCGTCGATCGCCGCAAATTTTTCCGACTCGCTGACCCTGGTTCATAGCGGCCGTCAGGTTCTGCTGCGCGCGCAAGACGGAAAACCCGCAACATTCTTTGCAGGTGAACGTTATCCCATCACATTGTCGCTGCTTTCCAACAGCCTTGGGGGTAGCGCGCAGACCGCCAATGTCGGCGGCGTTACAAACAATACCCTCACCAGCGAGCAATTCACCGTGGGCCACGGCCCCATCGCGATGACCAATGCAGATTTTCGCGGCATAAGCGCACAGGACCTGGCGGTGGCCAACTCGGAGGACAATTCCATCACCATCCTCCTGAATCAAGGCGCGGGTGTTAGTTCTCAGTTCGCACAGGCCCCCGGTTCACCGATTGTCCTCGGACCCACCGCCTCTAGTTCCACCAGCACCGGCATCGTAAGTCCTGCGGTTCCGCTGACGGTTACGACCGCTACTCTTCAGTCCATTGCAATCTCTCCTCCCACCGCGGCGCTGGCATCCAAGGGCACGCAGCAGTACACCGCGATTGGCACCTTCAGCGATGGCACTACGCAAGATATTTCCGCTGGCGTCACCTGGAGCTCCTCGAATACCACCGCCGCGACCATCAGTGCGCAGGGCGGCCTGGCAGTGGGCCAAGCTTCCGGCACAACCCAAGTCACCGCTACTCTCGGTGGTGTCACCAGCCCCACCGTTGCGCTCACCGTTAACTCCGCCACCTTGCAGTCGATCACCATTACCCCGCCCACCGGCCCCATCGGTAAAGGCGGAGACACACAACTCACGGCTCTCGGCAAGTTCAGCGACGGCACGACGCAGAACGTCACATCGAGCACGACCTGGACGTCCTCGAACACCAACTTTGCCACCGTGGGCGTCGGACTGGTCCGCGGCCTTGCTGCAGGTTCAACGCAAATCACCACAACGGTCAATGGCATCACCAGTGCCGCCGTCACCATCACGGTTACTTCAGCGACGCTGAAATCGATCGCGGTCACGCCAGCGAATCGTTCCATCGCCGCCGGCACTCCTCTACAATTCACCGCTGCGGGAACTTTCTCCGACGGCACAACACAAGACGTCACCGCGGGAGTAGGCTGGGCCTCTTCGCAAACTTCTGTCGCCACCATCAGCTCGAGCACTGGCCTGGCGACGGCGGTAGCTGCCGGCGCAACGCAAATCACGGCCACACAGGGCGGCGCGGGCAGCCCGGTTGCGATCGCCGCCGGTAGCCTGAACAGCAATACGGACGCTTACCCGGATCTCGCGATCGCGTCGCAAATCAACAATTCCGTGATCATCCTGCTCGGCAATGGCGACGGCACTTTCACCAATCCCAAGTCCGCCGTGAGCTACACCGTTGGCAACCAGCCTACCGGTATTGTCCTGGGCGCATTCAATACCAACAACAACGCGAACCTGGGTTTTGTGGTCACCAATTTTGCCGACAACACGTACTCCGTGTTCACTGGCAACGGCGACGGAACGTTTTCCCAAGTTACAGGCTCGCCCTTCCACTTGCCCTCAGGACAAACCGGCCCTGTTGCCATCACGTCCGCCGATTTCAATAACGACGGCATCCCTGATCTCGCCATCGTCAATCAGAGCAGCAACAACGTCTCGCTCTTGGAAGGTAACGGCAACGGAACATTTACCCCTTTTGGTACGGCGCTTCCGGTGGGCAGTTCTCCCGTGGCCATCGCTTCGGGCACGCTCGCAGGCGGCACGGGGATCAGCTTGGCCATCGCCAATCAGAAGGACGATACGGTCAGTGTGTATTTTGGAAATGGCAACGGCACGTTCACGTCTGGCGGCAATTTGTCCGTTAGTTCCGCGCCAAGCGGCGTTGCGATCGCCGATTTCGGTGGCAGTGCTTACGGTGGGATTGGCATTACCTCCAGTGGGGCCGGCACGGTGGTCGTTTACGTCGATGAGGGCACTGGAACGTTTGTGCAAGCCATTGAAACCACCGCAGGCACCAATCCCATAGCCATTCTCGCGAATCAGTTCACGGAGAATACTGCTCCCGACGTAGTCGTAACCAATGATCTTTCCGGTTCCGACGGTCTGGTCACGCTGATCGTCAGTCCTAGCAGCTCGGCCATCTCTGCCCTCACAGGACAAAGCTTTTATCCCGGCTCGGAATATGAAGACATTGGGCTGAAAATCAAGGCCACTCCCTATCTTCACCCCGACGACGAAGTTACTCTCCAATTGGAATATGAACTGCGCGCGCTCAGCGGCTCCAACAACAACGGCATCCCCATCATTTCCAACGAAACCATGTCGCAGACCATTCGCCTGAAGGAAGGCGAAACTTCTATTATGTCCGGCCTGGTCGACCGCGAACTCACCAAAACCATTACCGGCATTCCCGGCTTGGCCAAACTCCCGGGCGCCGGCTACCTGTTCGGATTGCGGAACGACAACCTTACCGACGATGAACTCCTTATCCTGATCACTCCCCGCAGAGTGCGTTTTTCCACCCGCGAATCCTTGTCAATCTATGCTGGGCGTGGCGAACCGACGGGACGCACCGGCTCTCTTGGGCCTGCGACCAGTATTCCCGAACCGCCCAATGAACGCCGGCCGGTCGCACCGCCCGTAGAACCGGGCCAACCCGAGCAGCAGCGCTTTGTACCACCAGCACAACAAGCTCCTATGCCTGAACCTGAGCCGCAACAGCAACCGCAGCCGATCCCGCCCGCACAACCGCCTCCGGAGTAGCTTGCCTTAGAGGGGTGTTACAACGGCGATTTGCAATTAATGAAAATTATGGCAAGGGGTCGAATACCACTACAGGCTGATACGTCCGGGGTACCACGGCTTCCGCGATGGCGATCAGCTTATTGTCCTGGCTGAATACGCGCAATCGCGGTGCGTGTCCTTCCGCGCTCTCCA
The DNA here is from genome assembly GCA_035506955.1 of Verrucomicrobiia bacterium. Classification (GTDB taxonomy): domain Bacteria; phylum Acidobacteriota; class Terriglobia; order Acidiferrales; family UBA7541; genus Acidiferrum. The sequence continues at coordinate 6,923 of DATJOO010000040.1, read as the reverse complement.
ATTGCGAAGTGGATCCCGGCGGCAATTCTGCTCGGCCAGCTTGCAATTGCGACAGCAGCACATTGAACTTCGCTCCGTGCCGCACTTTCTTCTCCAAGACCGGCAACACGTTCGTCCGCGGATAATCCGGCAGAAGATTTTCCAGCGGTATTAGACATTTCTGGAATTTTCCTTCGCGCGCAGCGCCTGCTAATTCATCCAACGCAATCGCCTGGTCCAGGGAAAACTCACCTACCGCCGTTCGGCAAATCTCGTTCAAGTGCGCGCCGCAGCCGAGTTTCTGTCCCATGTCGTGGGCCAGCGAACGAATATAGGTTCCTGAGGAACATTCGATCGCAAACCGCACCGTCGTCCCCTGCAATTCCAGCAGGCGGTATTCGAACACTTCCACGCTCGCCGGCTTCAATTCCACCGCCTGATTCTTTCGCGCCAGTTCGTACGCAGGGCGTCCATGCACCTTCTTTGCGGAAAAAATCGGCGGCATCTGCTCAAATCGCCCCAGACACTCTGCCGCCAGGCGCTCGATCACTTCGCGGTCCAACGCGGGTTCGCGATCCGGCCCATCGGGTGTGCCTTCGGAATCATAGGTGTTCGTCGCGTAGCCAAATCGAAAGGCGGCGTTGTATCGTTTGCGTCTTCCCGTGTAGAAGCGCACCAATCGCGTGGCCCTGCCTAAAAGCAGCACCAGCACTCCCGTCGCCAATGGGTCTAATGTTCCTAAATGGCCGATTTGCCGGAAGCCCGCCAGATGCCGCACGGCGTCGACAATGTCATGCGACGTCTTGCCCTGGGGCTTGTTGATTACGAGTGCACCATCAAACGGTGCAGGTTGTGGTTGCCGAGCCATCTCCGGTTCTTTCGTTTACGTTATTCGGAACAGAAAGCCACACAGGTCTTCCGCTTGCCCTGAGCGCGCGAAGAGAACGCAGTGAAAAATCTCTTCTCTTTCACACGGGTTCACAAATTGCTACGAATTCACTTCCGGCGGCGACGGCGGCTTCTCCGTTTTCATCTGCTTGAGCAACCGTTCGATTCGCTCCATGTGTTCCTGCGAGAGGTCCAGCGTAAAATGCAAATCCGGCAAACGCCGCATCTGCAACCGCTCGATCAGTTCGTGGCGGATAAATCCCGCAGCATGTTCCAGGGCCTTGATCGCGTCCACCTGCTCCTTGGAATTTTCCGAACGCACGCTGACGAAAACGCGCGCGTGTTTCATGTCTGGCTGCACCCGCACTTCGCTGACGCACACGTTCCCTTCCAAACGCGGATCCTTCAGCTCTCCGGCCAGCATAGCGTTGATTTCGTGGGCGATTTCTTCGCCCACGCGTTCATGTCGATGATGATCAGGGCTCATGGTCGTGCTAATCCTGCTCCGTTAAACCCGCTTTCCGTCGATTCCACTCGCGGCGCTCCCAGCTCACAGTAAATCCACGTCATGCGAAACCAGCAGCGGCCCTAAAATCCTGTAGGCCTCCGCCAGCACCAACTGCAGCGATTCTTCCACGTGCTGCTCCGCGTTGGACAACGTCACCACTCCCACCACGGAACTGTTCCACACATCCTGAAAATCTAACTCCGCCACCGCCACGTTGAAGTGACGCCGCAATCGGTCCTTCAAACTTCGCAGAATTTGCCTTTTGTCCTTCAGCGATTGCGCTTCCGGCATGTGCAATTCCAACGTGAGCAGTCCTACCGGCATGGCGATGATCCTCAGGCGGCTTCGCCCGGGCTTCGACAGCTGGCGCTACCTTCGGGCCGGGACAGACCCTTGTGCGGCAGCCTCAGCGGCGGATAGTTTGACGACCTGAAAGCACTCTAGTATGTCGCTAACCTTCACATCGTTGAAATTCGCGATGCCCAAGCCGCACTCGAATCCCGTGCGCACTTCGTTCACGTCATCCTTGAACCGCTTGAGCGAGCTGAGCTTCGATGTGTATATCACCGTTCCATCGCGCACCACGCGTACTTGCGCGTCGCGTTTCATAATTCCATCCAGAACGTAGCAGCCGGCCACTGTGCCCGCGCCCTTCACGCGGAACGTGTTCCGCACTTCCGCGCGTCCCAGGTAGGTTTCCTGGACCACCGGCTCCAGCAGTCCTTCCATGGCTTTCTTGATCTCGTCGGACACTTCGTAAATGATGTTGTGCGTCCGAATTTCGACGTTTTCCTGCTGCCCCAGATCCGCCGCCTTGCGATCCGGCCGCACGCCGAATGCGATGATGATCGCTCCCGATGCGCTCGCCAGCAGGACGTCGTTTTCCGTTACCGCGCCCACGCCTGCGCTGATGATCTTCAGTTTCACCTGGTCCGTCGAAAGTTTCGGCAGCATCTCTTCCAGAACTTCCGCGGAGCCTTGCACGTCTGCCTTGATCACAATGGGCAGTTCCTTGACTTCGCCGGCCTTCAATTGCTCGTGCAACTGATCCAGCGTAATGCGCGCGCCCGCGCTGGCCCGCAGTGCCGCATCGCGTTGTTTCGATTGACGGAACTCCACCACGTGCCGCGCTTTGGCTTCTTCGGTCACCTGGAAGTGGTCGCCCGCTTCTGGTATGCCCTGCAATCCCAGAACTTCCACGGGAGTCGACGGCGGCGCGTCTTTCACCGGACGTCCGCGATCGTCGAACATGGCACGCACTTTGCCGAATACCGAACCGGCAATGAAGAAGTCGCTGGTCTGCAGCGTTCCGTTCTGCACCAGAATAGTTGCCACCGGTCCGCGCCCTTTATCTACGCGGGATTCCAGCACAGTGCCGCTTGCAGGTGCGTCGGGGTTCGCCTTCAACTCGCGAAGGTCGGCCACCAGCAGAATAATTTCCAGCAACTTGTCCAGGTTCTTCTTCTGTTTTGCCGACACTTCCACAAATTCCGTGTCGCCGCCCCATTCCGCGGGCATCAATCCAAGATCCGTCAGTTGCCGCTTCACGCGTTCCGGCTGCGCTTCGGGCTTGTCGATCTTGTTCACGGCTACGATGATCGGCACACCCGCGGCTTTTGCGTGGTCGATGGCCTCTCGGGTTTGCGGCATTACGCCATCGTCCGCCGCTACAACCAGCACCACGATGTCGGTGACCTTGGCACCGCGGGCGCGCATCCGCGTGAACGCTTCATGGCCCGGCGTATCAACGAACACCACGCTGCGTTCGCCCACCTGTACCTTGTATGCGCCGATGTGCTGGGTAATGCCGCCCGCTTCTCCCGCGGCTACATCCGCAGCACGAATCCCGTCTAACAAGCTCGTTTTGCCGTGGTCCACATGGCCCATCACGGTAACCACCGGAGGCCGTGGCTTCAGGTTCTCCTTGGTCTCTTCCTTCGCGACTTCGAGGACCATTTCTTCTTCAAACGACACCACGTTCACAACGCCGTTGAACGACTGCGCCAAATCGGTCGCGGTCTGCACGTCCAGCGCCTGGTTGATGCTCGCGAACACGCCGCGGTCGAGCAACGTCTTGAGCAAATCTTTCGCGCGAATGTCCAGCTTTTCTGCCAATTCGCGGATCGTGATTCCTTCGGTTAAGGTGACTTCGCGCGGCGGACGCGGTTCCGGCGGCGGCGCAGCAACTGCGGCTACACCTCGGCCACCCGCTCCCGGACGCTGCCGCGTGGGATGCAGCTTGCGTTCGCCTTCAATCTCCCGCTTGTCTACCATTGGCCGCTGCCGTTGCGTGGGCCGCCGCGTATAGAGCGGCTTGCCCGGCTCGGCCTTCGGCGGCATTTTGTCAGGCAGTGGCGGCAACATCGCCGGACGTCCCGGCGTGCGTGGCCCCGGTCGCGAACCGGATGGCACAGCTCCTGGTCGTTGACCCCATGGCCGTCCTTGGCCTCCCGGTCCTCCGGGTCCGCCCGGACCTCCTGGACGTGCAGTAAACGGTCTTCCACCTTGTTGCGGCCGCATCGGCTGCCCCGGACGTGGTCCGCTGGGACGCTCGTGTCTGGGCTCGGTTCCCGGAATTGGGCCACGGTTACCACCGGTGGGCATCGGCGGCCGCGGAGGCACTGGCCTTTGCCCGGGAGTAGTCGCTCCAGCAGCAGGCCTTGCGCCGGCTTGCGGCTGGCCCGGCTGTGGCGGTCGAACTCGTGGCGGTACTCCTTGCTGCGGAGGCCGCATGGGTTGGCCTGGTATCGGCGAACCTGGGCGTGCTCCACCCGGAGGTGGTGCAGCCGGTCTTGGCGCACCCTGCGTGGTTCCGGGCACAGGTGCAGTAGGAGGCTTGGCCGCCGCTGGTGCACTAGGAGATGGAGGCGTTGCAGGTCTTGGTGCCGCTGGTGCAACCCCAGGGGCAGCTGCGCTCGGACTTGGCGCAGAGGGTACCGCGGGCCTCGCAGCCGGCACAGTTCCCGGCGCAGGATGCGCTGCCGGAGTAGCAGGGGCCGCAGGCGCTGCGGGTCTGGCCGCTACAGGCGCATGCGGCGTGTGGGGTGCGTGTGGGGCTGCGGGAGTCGCAACAGGCGCCACTGGTCGTGGTGCGGGCGGTGCAGCCTCAGGAGCAGCCGGTGCCGCTGGCTTCGGTGGGTGTTGTACCGGTGCCGCAACGGGCGCGGGTGGTGCAGGCGCTTCGGGTTCCGGCGTGCCTTGCAACCTGCGCCGGACTTTCTCCGCCACATCAATCGCAATCGAACTCGAGTGCGTTTTCTTTTCGGTTACGCCGAAGCCAGGCAACAGGTCGATGATCGCCTTGGCCTTAACTTCCAGCTCGCGAGCCAGCTCATTGATTCGGACTTGTGATGCGTCACTCATACTTCGTTACGAATTCTTCTCTTCCTGCTGGCCCTCCGGAGATTCCTGCTCCGCTGGTTCAGCCGCCGCCGAGTGAGTCTCGTCGGTGGATTCCGTTTTTTCTTCGTTTGCCGCTGATTCGTTGTGTTCGTGTTCTGGTTCTGGGTTCGTGGCGTCCTCGTTAGTTGCTTCCGCGGCTTGCTGGGTTTCATCGGTCGCGGTTTCTGAGGCAGCCTCGCCGGCCTGCGTGGACTCTTCTTCGGCGCCCTCGGCGGTTTCTGCCGCGCCTTCCGCGTGGGCTGCCGCTTCTCCGCCTTCATAGAAGCGGTTCACAGCCTGATAAATCTTGTCGACCATCTTCTCGCCGATACCGGGAATCTCCATCAACTGTTCCGGCGTCATGCTCGCCAGTTTCTCCAACGACATGATTCCTGCAGCTTCGATTTTCTCGATGGTCTTTGGGCCGACTCCCGCCAACACCGTCAGTGGTGTTGTCGGTGCGGTCAGCGCGGTCATCTGCTCTTCAATTTCCCGGCGCTTCTCTTCCTCGCTCTTGATGTCGATGTCCCAGCCAATCAACTTGCTGGCCAGGCGGACGTTTTGCCCCTTCTTGCCAATCGCCAGCGACAACTGCGAGTCTTCCACGATCACTTCCAATTTCTTGTTCTCCGGATCGGTGATCTGCACACGCGTCACTTTGGCCGGGCTCAAGGCCTTCTGGGCAAACGCCACCGTTTCTTCGTTATAAGGAATAATGTCGATCTTCTCGCCGCGCAGCTCGCGAATGATAGACTGCACGCGCATCCCCTTCATTCCTACGCACGCGCCCACCGGGTCCACATCCTTGTCGCGGCTCGCCACCGCCACCTTGGTGCGTTCTCCGGCCTCGCGCGCTGCCGCGCGAATCTGCACCGTGCCGTCGTAAATTTCCGGTACTTCCATTTCAAACAGGCGTTGCACCAGTGACGCATCTGCGCGCGACACAATCACTTGCGGCCCTTTGGCGGCCCTGTCCACCGTCTTAATAACCACGCGCAAGCGCTCGCCAATGTTGTACGTTTCCAGCTTCGACTGCTCGCGCTTCGGCAACCGCGCTTCGGTCCTGCCCATATCCACGATCAGATCGGGCCCTTCCGCGCGCTTCACGATCGCGGTCACCAGTTCGCCAGAGCGCGTATGGTACTCATTGAAAATCGTGTCGCGTTCCGCCTCGCGTACCTTCTGCAGAATCACTTGTTTCGCGGTTTGTGCCGCGATGCGGCCCAGCACGTCCGTGGGCTTCGAAGTGCGGATTTCTCCACCCAATTCCAGGGCTGGATCTTTTTTCTTAGCGTCGGTCACGCTGATTTCGCGCTTGGGATCGGTCACTTCTTCGACCACCGTCAGCACCGAATACACGTCTACTTGTCCGGTCTCCGCGTTGAACTTCCCGCGCAGGTCCTCCTCGGACTTATAGAATTTCCGCGCCGCCACCACCATGGCGTCTTCAATGGCAGAAATCACCACTTCCGGTTCAATATGCTTTTCCCGGCTGAGCATTTCGATTTGTTGGTAGAGCAGATTCGCCATTTTTCTTCGATCCTAAAATTCAATTGCCAGGTTCGCTTTTCGGATGATGTCCAACGGAATCTCCACCATCCGCGCTCCCTTGCCTTTCAGCTCCATTCGGACTTTCCCGTCCGTAATCCCTTTCAGCCGCCCTTCGAAAAACTTCGCTTCGGCGATGGGCTCGGCAGTCGATATCTTCGCCAGCCGCCCTACGAATCTCTGAAAATCCTTGGGCGTTTTCAGCGCCCGGTCCATCCCCGGCGAACTGATTTCCAGCACATAGCCCGGGCCCGGTACCAGTTCCTCTACATCCAGAATCACGCTGAGTTGCTGACTCACTTTTTCGCAATCCGCGTGGCTGATCTTCGCGTAGGGGCTCGCAACTTCTTCACCTTCAGCAGCTTCCGCAGTTCCCTCGGGAACCCGGTCGATGTACACACGCAGGAACCGCTGCTTCCCCACTTTCCATTCGACGTCCACGACCTCCAAGCCTTCCGAACGGGCCACCCGCTCGGCAGCTTCGCGGATCTTTTCCAAATTCACTTAAAGACTCCCCGGCCTAAGCCGGTCTGAAGCTCAGTCCATCCGGCGGCAACAAAAAAGTGGGCTTGCGCCCACTCCATGGTGCGACCCGTAACAGAGCGAAGTTAGAGTATAT
>DATJOO010000039.1:0-10579 GCA_035506955.1 Verrucomicrobiia bacterium | reverse complement strand
GAACCAAACCGGTACGGCACCTCCAGCCAGAGGTTGTGATTCTTCACGTAAGCCTTTACACGGGGGTGCGACTCCGCGACGCGGCAGAATTCTGCCTCCCAATCGCTGTCCAAAATGACCCAATTGATGTGGCAGCGGCGGGCGTCGGTCTCCCAGCGGTCGGTTCTGGAAGTATTGAAGTTGACGTGAATTGTGGAGCCCGTAGGATTGTACGGGTCGAGCAGGGCCTTGATGGGCCTCTTTCCAAGTTCGGCTCGCGTAATGCCGGCCGTTATGCGCTCACAGGCCATGTCGGCGAGCGTCTGGTACATGAGCTGCGCGGGGTAGGTGCCGCCTTTGCACACGAGGCAGGTATCAAGCCATTCCTTGGTGATGCGTTTTAGTTGGCCGAAAAGGTGCAGCTTAGGCGCCTCGCCTGGGTCTCGCCATTTGGTGAAGAGCAGGCGACGTGTAAGGTGATAAAGCAGCGTCGAATGACGCAAATCACCGGTGTGAATCAACGTCAGCTCCACCCCTTCCCCAATAATGCCGGAATTGTGGGTAATGGATGGACCGACCACATCGGGCGTGAGTTCCAGAATGGAGTCTTCGTTGAACTCGGCTTTCAGTCGCTCCTCCGGCAGTTCGACGCGGTAACCCTGCACGCGCGGAAAGCGAATTTCCAAGTGGTCGCGGTCAGGCCGGATGGCCTTTACGTGGATTGTCTCTCGCGGGGGCTGTGGTGGCGCCACCACCGGCTTGGCATTGAAATCGAACGGAATGCCCAATACGTCCGCATACTCGACGTTGAACCTGTTTTCCTCATTCAGGTCGTAGGATTGCCGGCGCAGCGCGCGGCCTATGACCTGTTCACAGAGCAACTGCGTTCCAAAAGCACGCACCCCCAGCACGTGGGTGACGGTGTTGGCGTCCCATCCCTCGGTGAGCATTGAGACGGAGACCACACAGCGGATGTCGCCGCCCAAGCGGCCGTGTTTGCCGACGGTGTTTCTTACTTCGCGCAATAAATCCTGGTCGCTGATGTTTTCAGCTTGCGCTCGGTCACCCGTGCGCTCGATGATTTCGCGACGGAAGCGTTCGATTTCGTCGGCCGCCATGGTGCGGAACTTATCGTCGAGGGCATCGCCGGATTCCAACTGCTCGCTATCTATCAAGAACGTTCGCGGGCGAGGAATGGGATTGCCGTGCTCGTCGTAGTTGCGGAACAGCGGCAATCGGCCGTTCTCAAGCGTTGTTGAACCATCATCGTTCTCTCGCTGGAAGCCGGAGATGTAATCGTAAACAAGCTTGGACGCCGAAGTGTTGTTGCAAACCACGATGAAGCAAGGCGGTACTTTGATGCCGCCCTTCTGCCACAAATCGAACGTCTTGGCATAATGGCCATAAAGGGCTTCGAGCGCGGTCTGGAGTTCGACGGGGATGTTGAGGGGGTCAAGCACGTTGGCTTTGCCGCGCCCCTTTTTGGGCATCTTGCTCCGAATGTGCTCCCAGAGATTGCGAAATATGGGCATTTCGTTCCCCGGAATGTTATCGGCAATAGGCACGCGGGGCAGCTTGACGATTCCGCATTCGATGGCGTCCATCAGCGAAAAGTCGCTCATCGTCCAAGGGAAAAGGGTACCCTCCGCGTAGCCGGACCCGCGCAGGAAAAAGGGCGTCGCCGAGAGGTCAAGAATCCGCTCGACCCCGAGCTTGCGGCTGACGATCTCAAGGCCGGAAATCCAGAGGCGGGCGCGCTCGTTGTTCTTCTCGGCTTCCTTCCTTTCTTCTCCCTTTAGCTCACCCTCACCGTCGGCTACGGGCTTTTCTCGATAGCAGTGGTGCGCCTCATCGTTGATCACCAGAATGTTTTTCATGCCCATCAGTTCGGGCATGACGCGCTGGAGCATCTGACCTTCCGTCTCCTCGGTGGCGAGCGCCTCGCCGTGCCCCTGGAGTAGCGCCCGACCGCCCTTCGATAGTTCCATCCGCTCCCGGAGCTTAAAAGCGTGGTAATTGGTGATGACGATTTTGGCTCGGTCGAGGTCGGGGAGCATGTCTGCGGGCACAAGCTCGCGAGTTTGGTAGTAGGCGTCGGGATCGTTGGGCTGGAGGACGCGGAGACGGTCACGGATCGTCAGTCCCGGAGTCACCACGAGAAATCCGCGTGTGAACTTCTTGCTGCCGGGCCTTCGCACCGCATTGATGGTTTGCCACGCGATCAGCATGGCCATGACCGTGGTCTTGCCAGCTCCGGTCGCAAGCTTCAGGGCGAGGCGCGCCAGTCCAGGATTGGCATCATTGTTTGCGTTTTCCAGGTGGTTCAAAAACTTCTTTCCTGAAGCCAGCGCAGGCGCGACTTCAAAGAGCCAAATTAAGACCTCCACAGCCTCCACCTGGCAGAAGAAGGGACGGATACTGCCAAATTTATGGTGCCGCCAATGCTGTAAGAGGCGGGCCGTTTCCGGCGTGACGTGCCAGTCGCTCGGGCTTTTCAGATTGCGCCACGGATCGACGTGCTGGCGTAGCTCGTTGATGATCGGAGTCGGATCATATTGTTGCGTCTGTGTGGAAAGCCCCTTTCCTTCGTCGAAGACCATTGCCTTCTGTTCGGCTGCTGCCTTGTGCTTTCGAGCCTTGGGGACCGGCACAATGAATTGAGCGCTGCGGCGCGCTTCGATGACCCTTTGCGTCGGCTGCCCCAGCGCATCAAGCTCCCAATGCCGCACGGGGTACTCGTAGGGAGAGTTCAAAATGGGTTTCTTGAAAAAATCGTTGTCCATGTTTATCGAGACCGCTTAGCAAGCGGTGGAGAACCGGCAAAATATTACTCCTGGACAACCCTGTTTGCCAATGGTTGCGACTAACCGCGGCTACAGCAAGCGCGGAGCAGCTTCGTTGACGTGAGAGTACGCCTATCAGCGCAGTTCAATTAAGGGTTGGAAATCCGACGGTCGGTGACATCGGAAGCGCCGTTTCCGCATCTGCGGCCAACCGGTGGCTTTTCATGACGCAGGCCATGCGTAACGCAATGAATCAATTGCCTCGCAGGCGGGAACTGTTGCAAAAAGTTCTTGCTTGCGTGAACGCTCGCATGGTATAAGTCGTACCTCAAAATTAAGGGTGATGGGGTTTCACCTCTAACCGTCCCGAGATTTGGGAATGATGGCTCCTACGTGTTTCCGCCACGTAGGAGCTATTTTCGTTTGTAATGATGAGGAGAAATCGGGGCGGCCAATTTAGGGAAAATAGGCCTGGTGACTCTCCCATCCTTGAATCTGATATGGGCTTCGGATTTCGGGATTTTATGAAGGCCGGTCAAATATTGGAATGCGCGATCTTCTTCGCCGTTGCGAACCCTTTGGCTACCAGTTTGGTGTTATCGACCGGATGATGTGTCACTGGAGAAGATTTTGCCTGGGTGTTTTCGCTGTATCAGTTATCCTGTTGCAGGCCCTTGCCGCACCGCCGCAAGTGCCGAAGCCGGCGGGTTCGTTATCGCTCGACGATTGCATACATCTGGCGAACTCAGCGCCTTCCGCCGTTACCCAGGCGCGCCAGCAACTGGAAATTGCGCGTCGGGGCATCACCGAAGCACGCGCAGGATTCCTTCCTGAGGCGCATTTCAACGGCGCTTATACCTACAATAGCCCCCTACTTGACGCGTTGCTGCCCCAAAGCTTTAGCTTTGTCGCACTAAATGGCATTCGTGAGTATGCGACTCAAGTCGGCACAGGCGTGGAGTTGGACACGTCGGGGCGCCTCCGGGCTGCAATGAGGCGGGCCGAGGCTGACCGAGACGCTAGTACGGCTGGGTTGGGCCTTTCACAGCGCGACCTGAAGCGCGCAGTGGCAGCAGCCTATTATCGCCTGCTCCTGGCGCGCCGCCTGGTGCAAGTTGATCATGACTCACTCGAGGAAGCACGCTCGTTCGAGGATCTCGTCACGAAACTGCTCAAAGGGGGCGAGGCCGCACAAGCCGATCTCTACAAAGCGCAAGCCCAAACCGCCTTTCTGGAGCAAGCAGCGATTTCGTCCGAACTCGACGCCCAGTTGGCAAATCAGGACCTCGCTTCGTACTGGACGGCTTCCGTCGAACAGACACTGAATATTCAGGATATATTTAACCAAGAACCACCACCGCCAGAGACGTCGGCGCAACTGGGTGCGACGCCTTTTCTGGGCAGGCCCGAGTTTCGCCTGTTTGACGCGCAAAAACGCAGCTTTTTGGCGGATGCCCGGCAGGCCCGCTCCACGCTATATCCGCAAACCACACTTGATTTTCAGTGGGGACTCGACTCCAACTATTTTGCGTTTCATGATCGCGGCTATGCGGCATTTCTCACGTTGAATGTAACACTATGGGATTGGTTCAAGACTCGAAGCGCGGAAAAGCAGTTCGAGCTGCAGGCCGCCCAGGTGGACGCTAACGCGGATATCGCCAAACGCACGTTTTCCAGGGACTATCAGGCGGCTCTCGCGCGTGTGCAATCAACCTATCGGCAGATTGAAGTGACGCAAAGGCAGACGAAAGCTTCTGAAGAGAACCTTCGGTTGAGCCGCGTGCGTTATGAGGGCGGTGAGGGCCTGGCTCTTGACGTGGTCGCCGCCATGCAGCAATTGGTGCAAGCCCGGAGCAGCTATTTCGCGGCCTTGGCGAATTACTACAACGCCCGCGCCGATTTGGAGGTCGCCGCGGCACTGTGAAAACGACAGTTCTTCTATTTTACGCAGGTCTTGCGTTGTGTTTGGCCGCGAATGACGGTTGTGCCCCGAAGGACCAGGCGGAAGAAGAAGTTAAGCCGGTGGTGGCGGTTACACTCGCCAAGGCCGAGCTCAGCGACGTGAACATTACGGTCAGCGCGCCCGCTACCATTTTCGGACGGCAACAAGCTTCCGTGGCGGCCCGCATCACGGCTCCGATCCGCGAATTGAAGGTGCGAAAGGGTGACCATGTCACCGTCGGCCAAGTGTTGGCGATACTGGACAATGGCGACCTGATGGCTCAGGTCCACGAAATGCGCGCGGCGGTGGCGGACGCTGAAGCCACCCAGGCGACCGACATCGACCGCGCTCGCGGCGATTTGGCCATTGCCGAGGCTACTCTCAATCAAGCCAAGGAAATCTATAACCGCCGCAAGGCCTTGTTCCAGCAGGGGGCAATCCCGGAACGGGATCTGCTGATCAGCCAAACCGATTTTGAGACCGCCCGCCTGAAACAGCAGGTAGCTGCCCGAACGCTTGAAAACCTCCAGAAAAACGCCGGTGTAGCCCAGAGTCGGCTGGCGCAGGCGCGCGCGCGGCTTGCCAACCTGGAGGCGCAACTTTCCTTCACCGAAATCCGGAGTCCATCTGGCGGAGATGTTATCGAGCAGTTCTTCTTCCCCGGCGACATGGCCCAGCCCAATACGCCGCTATTCACCGTCGCTGATTTGAGCGTCGCCGTGGCTCGCGCGCAGGTACCTGAATCGGATGCGGGCGATTTGAAGACGGGACAGGGTTGCGCATTTCGACCCGCCGATAGGACCAGTTCCTATCAAGGAAAGATTACGATGGTGAATGAAGCGGTTGATCCCGCACGCCGCACGGTCGAAGCGTGGTGCGAGATCCCGAACAGTTCGGGAGCACTTCGTGCCGCAGAATTCGGTCAAGTCCAGATCGTGACGCGTGTAGAGAAGAATCAGGTGGTTGTGCCGCAGAGCGCGGTGCAATTGAAGGAAGGCACCCAGGATGGATGGGTCATGGTGGTGGACGATAAGAATATCGCGCATAAGACGAACATCGTCGCTGGCGAATTCTTCGGTGGCAAGGCCCCTATCATGAAAGGCCTTCGGGCCGGTGCCAACGTCATCACCGTGGGAGCTTACGGCATAGAAGACGGCACCGAAGTGAAGGTCCAGGACAAGCAGAAGACCGACGAGAGGAAAGATGAGGGCAAGAAGGGATAAATGACTCGCGCCCTCGCCCAATTCGTTGAGGATCACCGCCGCGCTCTTGTGGTTGTCGTGTTGAGCCTGGCGCTGGCGGGATTGGTGTTCACCTTCCAGCTTCCTATCTCCATACTTCCGCAAACCGACTTCCCACGAATTGTGATCCTCGTGGATAACGGCATTGCCCCGATTGACGTGCAGATGCTGACGGTCACCAAACCGATTGAGGAGGCCGTTCGCCTGGTTCCGGGCATCACCGAGGTGCGCTCGATCACCGCGCGCGGATCATCGGAAATCAACGTCTTTTTCCGCTGGGACGTGGACATTCTAAACGCCCTGCACTTGGTGCAGGGGCGTCTTGGACAGATCGCCCCTTCGCTGCCCGCGGGCGCGCGCTTCTACGTCAACCGACTGACGTTTTCGGTCTTCCCCATGATCGGGTTCAGCATCACCTCGCCGTCGAAGAACCTTTCGGAGTTATGGGATCTGGCGTACTACACGATCTCCCCACGCCTCTACCGCCTGGAAGGGGTCGCCGAAACCAGGATTGTCGGCGGGCGCCCCCCGGAGTATCACGTGGTGGTCGACCCCGAAAAACTGAATGCTTACGGGATGCCGGTTACCAGGGTGGTCGACGCGATTCGTAACAGTAATATCATCGCTTCCTCCGGCATGATTCAGGAGAACTATCACCTGTATCTCACCACTACTACCGGCTTGATGCACAGTCCCGAGCAGATTGAGGACACTGTAGTCGATGTGGTCAAAGGCACCCCAGTCTTTGTCAAGGACGTAGCGACGGTTCTGCCCGGCGAGCAGCCCATTTACAACATCGTGACCGCCAACGGTAAGCCGGCAGTCCTGGTGAATGTGATGCAACAGCCCGATGGCAACACGGTGGGTATCGCGGATGCCGTGAATCGCGAATTGAAGAACATTAAGAAATCGCTGTCAAAAGACATTGATTTATCGGTGTTCTACGACCAGTCGATTCTGGTGCGCGACTCGATTGGCAGCGTGACGGAAAGCATCATCATCGGCCTGGTGCTGTCCATCGTGGTACTGCTGGCGTTCCTGAAAAACTGGCGGACCACGCTGATCGCCGTGCTGGTAATTCCGCTCGCCGTGCTGATGGCCGTGGTAATGATGAAGCTCCTGAAAATGAGTTTTAACATGATGACGCTCGGTGGCATGGCGGCGGCCATTGGGGTGGTCATTGACGACGCCATTGTGATGGTGGAGAACATCGTTGTGCACCTTTCGATGGGACAAAAGCCCATGCAAGCCGCGCGCAGCGCGATCGAGGAGCTTACGCCCGCGCTCATCACCTCCACTCTGACGCCCTGCATGGTTTTTGTGCCATTGATATTCCTGGGCGGAATCTATGCGGTTTTCTTCCGGGCGCTGGCGTTTACGCTGGTTACCGCGCTGCTCGCTTCGTTATTCCTGGCCATCGGCTTCACACCCGTATTAGCGGGCCATTTCCTGCGCCCCAGCGCAAAGGAAGGCGCAGCGACCAAGGACTTGGAAGCGGCGGAGCACGCCGGCGAGGGTCGTATCCTGAGATTCTTTGTGCATCTCCATGAGCGGGCCCTGGCAGCGTGTCTCAAGTACCCCGGCCGGGTGCTCCTGGCCTGCGCCGCTGTAATTGTGCTCATGGTGGTTTTGTACAACGCACTGGGAAGCGGTTTCCTGCCAGATATAGACGAGGGCGCGTTTGTGCTCGATTACCGTACACCACCGGGAACCGCGCTGCAGGAGACGGATCGCGTACTCCGCCATATTGAGCAGATTCTGCGCGATACGCCGGAAGTGGAGAGCATGTCGCGGCGAACCGGTGCGCGCTTGGCCCTCGCCATCGCGGAACCGAACACTGGTGATTTCCTTATCAAGCTAAAGCGCGACCGAAAGCGCTCGCTGGATGAAATTACCTCCGATATTCGCGCCAAAATTCTGAAATCTGAGCCCGGCATCGACGTCGAGTTCCCGCACATCCTGGAAGATCTCATCGGCGACTTAGTATGGGCACCACAGCCGATCGAGGTGAAGATCTACAATCCTGACCCCAAGGCACGCGAGGCCGTAGCCGATCAGGTGACGACGTGGCTGGATAGTCGGAAGGTTAAGGGCGTTGTTGATGTCGTGAACCAGAACGTGGTGATCGGCCCTGCCATAAATTTTCGTGTGGATGTCGCCAAGGCGCAGCGCGCGGGATTCAGGGTAACTGACGTGGCCAACCTCCAGGAAGCCATGATGGATGGCACCTTGGCATCCCACATGATCCGCGACAACCGCCTGCTGGGGATCCGGGTGCGCTACCCGGTTGCGTCTCACAGTACCATGGAAAAACTGAAGTCCTTGCTGGTGACGTCCCCGACCGGTGCTACCGTACCGCTGTCCAGCATTACCGAGGTGGAAGTGGAAGAAGGCCAGCGTGAAATCCACCGCGACAATCTGCGCGAGGTGTCGAATGTGACGGCACGACTGGAGAATCGCGACCTGGGTTCCGCCATGGACGAAATCCAGGCTCGCCTGCCCAAAGAGATTTCACTGCCGCCCGGTACGGAAATAGAATATGGCGGCATCTATCGCCTGCAGCGAGATTCCTTCCTGGGCCTGACGTACGTGCTGGTCATGGCAATGTTTCTGATCTTCATCGTAGTGGTCTTCGAATTCCGTTCATTTTCCCATCCCATCGCCATTCTCGCTGCGACCATCCTTTGCGGCGTGGGCGCGCTGCTGGCATTGTTCCTGACCCACAGCACGCTGAATATTTCTTCCTTTATGGGTATGATCATGGTTATCGGTATCGTCCATAAGAACGGCATCCTGATGCTCGATTCCGAACAGCACTTCAGCGCTCAAGGGCTACCGTTGCGAGACGCGATCTTCCAGGCCGGCAGACGACGTATGCGGCCGATTCTGATGACGGCGTTGGCGACAACTTTGGGCATGCTGCCGCTGGCGCTCGGCGTAGGGCACGGTGCGCAGATCTTGCAACCGCTGGCCATCGCCGTAGTCGGTGGCGTCGCCATTTCCATGATTCTCTCCTTGCTCATTACTCCGGTACTGTACTATTTGCTGCGAGAACGGGGACTATAACCGGCCCTGCCATCTCCGATCCGTACATGAACGTAGTGCGTGAACTACCTGCACTTTGTGAACAAACTGAAAGAACGTATGTTCTGGAGAACGCAATCCGTCCAACCTGGGCCCATGGCAAAACAGCAGGCCCTTAAATCAGCGGATCCGAGGGGACGACCTGAACTTCCTGGACCGTGATCAGCCTCGTTCCCGCCATGTGTCTCAGTGTCGGCATAACTTCCTCGATCTTCATCGAGGTCTCCACAAAATGTACGACCACCGGCAGCTTACTTCCCACGTCGACAAGTGACGTCGTTACGATTCCGCCTCCCCTGGTAAAGCCCGCCAACCCGCGGAGTACGGTGGCGCCCGAGCAACCGGCTTGGTGCAAGAATTTGAGGATTTCCAGATCGAGCGGGTGATGCCCCCATTTATCCGCCTCATTTAAGTAGATCGTAACGAGTTGGTACTTGTCGGTAGCCATCAGATTGCTCGGGCGGCGATTGCTCCCAGCAGGGCACAGAAGAAGCAAAGAGTATTATTGGCCAGGAAATTTACGCTGGCATCCCACAGCCGCCCCTGCTCCATCATTTTGAAAGTCTCAAAAGTGTAGCTTGAGAATGTCGTGTACGAACCGCAGAAGCCCACCGCAATCAACAGTCGCCATTGCGGCGAGGAAAGCACACGTTCCGTCGTCCAGATCAAGAAAAACGCGAGGATGAAGCTTCCGGTTGTATTAACGGCGAGAGTTCCGAGAGGGAAGGAGGCAGTCTGGTGCCGGGCCAGCCAGTCGCTCACGAAGTAGCGAAGGTTCGCTCCGAAAGCTGCACCCAGGGCAACTGTTGCTGCGGGCTTAACCCACTCCATCTCGTTCCCTCTTTAGATCCGTTCCTTACCCCATCTTCAAATGGCCCTGCACATTCCCACTTTTGATTCCAGCAGCTTACAGCACTTTCCATATTTCGCGAAGTTATCAAGCGGCCTTAGCGCTCGGCTCGTTCGGTCGTTCTTGGAACAGTCTGTCCCAGCAGACCCTGCCCGCTCATGAGATAATCGATATACACAGACTTCATCTTGATGCGCGATCCATATTGGTAGTGAGGGTCGGCGGCGAGGGCGCACATTTTCACGATGGCGCCCGGAATTCGTTTGCTGAGCTCAAGCGCTTCCTCTCGAAAGTCCGAAAGATCCAATTCGGATAAACCGAATCGTGAGATGCAGCCCTCGAGAAGTTCCGCGGCGGATTGAGGTGGAAGCGGCTGTAACATCAATCGCTCCCGCTCGCCCCAGTAGAAGAAGCTATAAAACCGGTAGAGATGCTGTTCCATTTCATCGCGGACGAGCAAGTAAACCGGCGTGTTCCGCATCCAGAATAGCTCCTTAATAATCTTCGCGACTGGAAGCGTCAGCGGGGGGATGTGATCGAGAAACACCCGATAATCACCCTGCTCGATCGCACGGTACAGTAAGCCTTTCATTGCACTGCTCGAAAGCCGCTTCAACCAGGCGTCAAAGCTTAAAACTGAGATTCCTTCAGCGTGCAGTTCTCGCCGGAGATTCGGATCTTCGATGTCGTAAAGCAAATG
>DATJOO010000038.1:0-8800 GCA_035506955.1 Verrucomicrobiia bacterium | reverse complement strand
ATGCGAAGCCCAACGGGAGCGGATACGCAAACTATTCGAGAGCGGCGCCACCGCCCAGGAAACGCTCCGGCAGTTGTGTGAATTGGCCGACGGGGCCATCCGCAAGGTCTTCGGTGAACTGCAAAATGTGCGGGAAGGCGGAGCGCAGGGCCTGGCCCTGCTGGCCTTGGGCGGCTACGGCCGCGAGGTGTTGTTTCCCTTCTCCGATCTGGACCTGCTCTTCCTTTTTGCGAATGAGAAAATCGAGGAAGAATCCCGCCCGCTCATCTCGGAGTTTTCCCGCACCCTCTGGGATCTCGGTTTCCGCGTCAGTTCCGCCGGCCGCACCATCGACGAGTGCAAGAAAATCGAGCAGGACAATGCGGAATTCCATCTGGCCATGCTGGACCGCCGCTTCCTCGACGGCGATCAGGCCCTCTTCGAAAAGCTCGATACCAAGATTCTCTCCGTTGCGGAAAAACAGGCCCGCCCGTTTCTTTTAGTGGAGTTGCAGCGCCTGACACGCGATCGCCTCGGCCGCTACGGCAACACCATTTTCCACCTCGAGCCCAATGTGAAAGATGCCCCTGGCGGACTGCGCGATTTTCATTCCACTTTGTGGATGCGCCAACTCGCGGGAGACCGCCGCGATCCGCGTTTTAGTCCGGTGAACGAAGATGAACTGACGCGCAACGCCGTGGAATTTCTGAGTGCCATCCGCTGCTTCCTCCATTACAGCAACGGCCGGAACGACAACACTTTAACCTACGAATTGCAGGCGCAAGCCGCCGACCGTTCCCTCGGTATCGACGATAATCTGCGCCGCAACGCCGCCGAATGGATGCGCCTATTTTTCCGCCACGCGCGAACCCTCAATCGCCAACTGCTGCGCTATGTCGACCAGCGCCCCCCGGTTACCCTTTCCCTCCGCCAGCGCTTGATGAACGTCACCATCGGCGCCCGCACCGAAGTTCCCACCGGCAAGCCCTTTACTCTCCGCGATGGCTTGCTGGAAATCACCGACGAACATCTTTTCGCGGACCGCAACGTCATTTATTCCCTGCTGGCCGAAGCCGCCCGCACTGGAGTGCCTCTGAGCCGTGATGCGGAGCGCAGCGTCGCCTACATCATGACCCATCCGGAGTTGCCGCAGCGCAATGCGCGCATCACTTGGCCGGTCTTGTCGGAAATCTTGGCCGCGGACTTCCCGGGTGTTGCGTTGCGCCCGATGCACCGCCTGGGCCTGCTCACCGAACTTCTTCCGGAATTTCGTGCCATTGATTCTCTCGTTGTTCGCGATTTCTATCATCGCTACACCGTGGATGAGCATTCTCTGCGCACCATCGAGCACTTGCAAGATTTGGGCGATCCCCAAGAACCTTTGGCCAAGCACTTCATGTCTCCGTGGCGCACCGTCGATCGTCGCGAATTGTTGATTTTTTCGCTCCTCCTGCACGACGTGGGCAAAGGCATGCCCGTGGACAATCATGTCACCGGCAGCTTGCAGGCTTTGGAGATTGCTTCCGACCGCCTGAAGCTTTCTCCGGAAGAAAAGGCCGAGGTTCATTTCCTGATCGAGCATCATCTGGATATGTCCGCCACCGTGCAACGCCGCGACATCTTCGACCCCGCCACCGTTTCCGCCTTCGCCGCCCTGGTGCATACCCACGAACGATTGCAGCGCCTCTGCCTGCTCACCTATGCCGACATTCACGCCGTCAATCCCGAAGCGCTCACCCCATGGAAAGCCGAAATGCTCTGGCAGTTGTTCGTGGCCACCTCCAACCACTTCAGCCGGACGCTGGATCGCGATCGTCTCCATGCCTCCGACGAAGCTCCTGTGCTCGAACAGGTCCGCGCCAAAACCGGTAGCGCCGACCGCGGAGAGATTGAGCGTTTCCTCGAAGGTTTCCCGCGGCGGTATCTCGCGGTGCATTCCGCCGCGGAAATTGCCGGCCATTTCGCGCTGTACCAGAAGCTCGGCGCCGAACCGGTGCAAACTGAAATCACAAAAACGCACCACGCTTACGTGCTCACTCTACTGTCCGCCGACCGCCCGGCCTTGTTTGCCACCATCGCCGGTGTACTCGCGGCTTGGGGCATGAATATTGTCAAGGCCGATGCTTTCGCGAACGCTGCCGGCGTGGTGCTGGACACCTTCCATTTCGTAGATTTACACCGCACGCTGGAACTCAACCCCGGCGAAATCGCACGCTTCCAGCAAAGCATCGCCGACGTACTCAACGGCAAGCAGCCGCTCGAACCACTGATGCGCGGACGTCTGGCCACCTCTGGGGCGCGCCCCCCGAAGGTGGTGGTGCAGACCGCGATCAACTTCGACGACGGCTCGTCCGATCACAGCACGCTGGTTGAAGTCGTCACCCAGGATCGCCCTGGTCTGTTGTATGGAATTGGTTCAGCTCTCGCCCGCCTCTCTTGCAACATTGATGTGGCCCTGATCGACACCGAAGGCCAAAAGGCCATCGACGTGTTTTACCTCACCGCGCAAGGCAAGAAGCTCACCGCACAGAAGCAGGAACTGCTCCGCGAAGTCCTCCAAGCCACCCTCTCCTGACCTAAGAATCCAAATTAAATCGCCAGTTCTGCCCGTCCAGCGGATAGGATAGAACCGTGCATCCTGCGCACGAATTGGGAGCAAACATGAGTGCAGGGTTGGATTATCAAGCGATGCTGGCGGTGGCATTAGCGGAAGCGCGTATGGGCTTGCAAGAGGGCGGAATCCCGATTGGCGCCGCTATTTTTGATGAGCATGGCCGCTTGCTTGGTGCCGGCCACAACCGCCGCCTCCAACAGGGCGATCCCTCGGTCCACGGAGAAACGGACGCCTTTCGCAATGCGGGCAGACAAAAGAGCTATCGCAAACTGATCATGGTCACCACCCTGGCGCCTTGCTGGTATTGCTGCGGCCTGGTGCGCCAATTCGGATTCCGCAAAGTCGTCGTGGGCGAAAGCCGAAATTTCCAAGGCGGAGTCGAATGGCTGCGCTCGTTGGGAATTGAAGTGATCGATCTGGACTCGCGCGAATGCGTGAAACTGCTCGAAGACTATATTCGTGCCCATGCTGCCATCTGGAACGAAGATATCGGCGAAGAATAGCGCCGCCCCGCCCAGGTATACAAGCGATGGCGCAAACCACCGGAATTGGATAGAATCCGCGGCGGCCCAAGTGCGCCCTGCACGCTTGCGCCAACCGGCCCATCCCAGGGTTCTCGTTGCGAGAGGCAAGGCAGATGACCGCCATCGCGTCTACGAACGGCGTCTCGGGAGCGAGCGCCAACCCAGCGGCGATCGATGTTCTTTGGCTCACTGCCGGATTGAGTTGCGACGGCGACACCATCGCCGCCACCGCCGCCACGCAGCCTGCCCTTGAAGACCTGGTGCTCGGCGCCTTTCCCTGGGTGCCCAAAATTCGCCTGCACAATCCGTTTCTGGCGTACGAAAACGGCGACGAGTTCGTGCACTTTTTCCGCGAAGCTGCCGAGGGTCGTCTCGCCCCGTTCATTCTTGTGGTCGAAGGCTCCATTCCCAACGAAAAAAACAAAAGGGAAGGCTACTGGGCCACTTTCGGCACCGACGCAAAAACCGGTCAGCCCATCACCACGTGCGATTGGATTGACCAACTCGCGCCCAAAGCTTGGGCCGTCATCGCCGCTGGTACCTGCGCCACCTACGGCGGAATCCACGCCATGGAGGGCAATCCCACCGGTTGCATGGGTTTGCCCGATTACCTCGGCTGGGATTGGCGCTCCACCCACGGCATTCCCATCGTTTGCGTGCCCGGATGCCCCATCCAGCCCGACAACTTCACCGAAGTGTTGCTCTACCTGCTGAACATGTTTGCCCGCCGCGCGCCCATGATTCCACTCGACGAGGCGCTTCGCCCCACTTGGCTGTTTGGGCAAACCGTGCACGAAGGCTGCGACCGCGGAGGCTACTACGAACAGGCGCAATTCGCCGAAGAATATGGTTCGCCCACGTGCATCGTAAAACTCGGCTGCTGGGGACCAGTGGTGCAGTGTAACGTGGGCAAGCGCGGCTGGATGGCCGGTATTGGCGGATGCCCTAATGTCGGTGGTATTTGCATCGGTTGCACCATGCCGGGTTTCCCCGATAAATTCATGCCGTTTATGAATCAGCCGCCCGGTTCCTTGCTTTCTTCGAATGCTGTGAGCACCTACGGGCGGGCCATCAGTGCCTTACGGCGATTCACCCAGGCATCGCTGAATAAGGAACCAGCCTGGCGCAGTCGTGCGGGTGAACACATCCGGGACTAAATAAAGATGCGCCGGGAAACACTTACCGGTGCCGGCGAATCTACAAAGAGAGGCTCGGCAAAAGGACCAACGCGCACATGGGGCTGGATTTTCTGACGCAATGGAACGAAGCGCGCGACGCCGCCATCGCTGTGCACAGTAGGCCCTCCTCTAGCGACTTGGCGGAAGCCGAGAAAGCCCTGCAGGAACTTGCCAGCGTTTTTCTCGAGCAAACCTCTCTCTTCAGCGCCAGCGATCCTGTTCCACCTGCCGAAGCGCCTTCCCTGAACACGGAGGCGAAATACCGCGCCCTCGTCGAGCAGATTCCCGCTGTGGTGTTCATGGCTTATCTCGACAAAGGCATCGGCGAAGCTTACGTCAGCCCGCAAATCGAAGCAGCTCTGGGTTTCTCGCAAAGCGAGTGGCTGGAAGATCCCGTGCGCTGGTATCGCCAGATCCATCCCGACGACAAAACGCGCTGGAGCACCGAAGCCGCCGAAATGTTTTTGTCCGGCAAGCCCTTGCGCGCTTCCTACCGCGTGATCGCCCGCGATGGCCGCGTGTTGTGGTTCCAGTGCGAAGCGAAAATGATTCGCCGCGCAGACGGCCGGCCGTGGTTCATTCACGGCGTAGGCGTGGATGTCACCGAACTGAAGCAAGCGGAAGGCGCGCTGCACCAGGAGCGCAATCTTCTCTCGGCGATCCTGGACACCGTCGGCGCCCTGGTTCTCGTCCTGGACCCGCAAGGCCGCATCGTGCAATTCAATCGCGCGTGCGAAGAGCTGACGGGCTGCCCGTTCAGCCAGGCCCAAGGCAAAGCGGTCTGGGATTTATTTTTGCCGCCCGGCGAAGTGGAGCCGTTCAAGCGCTTACTGCAACAAATCTCCGAGAAAATGGACCGCGCGGAGTTCGAAAGCTGCTGGATCACCCGCGATGGCCAGCCGCGCACTATCGTCTGGTCCGCGGCAGTACTGCCCGGTGCAAAGCAGACCCCCAAATACATCATCGCTTCGGGCATGGACGTCACCGAACAAAAGCGTGCGCAAGGCAAGTTCCGCGGATTGCTGGAAGCGGCGCCCGACGCTGTCGTGGTCATCAACCAAAAAGGGAAAATCGTTTTGGTGAACGCGCAGACCGAGAAGCTCTTCGGTTATCGCCGCGAGGAATTGCTCGGCCAGGAAATCGAAAAATTAGTACCGGAGCGCTTGCGCGGCAAGCATCCCGGACACCGCAGCAACTTCTTCGCTGAGCCGCGCGTCCGTCCCATGGGTGCCGGCCTGAATTTATACGGTCTGCATAAGGACGGCACCGAGTTCCCGGTAGAAATCAGCTTGAGTCCGCTGGAAACAGAGGAAGGCGTGTTGGTTTCCAGCGCCATTCGCGATATCAGCGAGCGCAAGCACCTCGAAAACGCCATCCTCAATATCAGCGAACGCGAACAGCGCCGCATCGGTCGCGATCTTCACGACGGGCTCGGCCAGCATCTCACCGGCATCGCCTTCATGAGCAAAGTGCTGCAAGAACGCTTGTCGGAGGTTTCCGTGCCGGAATCCGAGGAAGCGGCCAAGATCGTGGAATTGGTGAACGATGCCATTCGCAAAACCAAAGAACTTTCCCGCGGCTTATTGCCGGTGGTGTCGGAAGCGCATGGCCTCATGTCCGCTCTGAAGCAGCGCGCCGGAGAACTGGAGCACCTGTTCCAGATTCACTGCCGTTTTGTGTGCGACCAACCCGTGCTCATCAACGATCTGAATGTGGCCACCAATCTCTACCATATCGCTCAGGAAGCCGTGAACAACGCCATCCGCCACGGTAAATCGAAGAACATTATTATCCGCTTGGCCAGCAACCAGAGCGCCGGCGAGTTGTCCATCGAAGATGATGGCGAGGGCTTTCCCAAAATGCCCAGCAACCGCCCCGGCATGGGCCTCAATATCATGAATTATCGCGCGGTCACCCTCGGTGGTTCTTTAAAGGTGCAAGCCAATCCCAGCCGCGGAATCACCGTAAGCTGCAAGTTTCCCATGCGCAGCCCGGAATAGGAGTGCATGTTATGGTCACCAGGCCACTCATCCCTACTACCACCAAGAAATGTAGGGTGCTCCTTGTCGACGACCATCCCATCGTGCGGCAAGGGCTGGCACTACTCATTGATCGCGAGCCCGACTTATCCGTATGCGGCGAAGCCGACGGCGCGCACTCCGCCTTTCGCGCGATTACCACTCTGCGCCCCGACCTCGTCGTGCTGGATATTTCCTTGAGCGGGCCGGACGGCCTCGACGTCCTCAAGGAAATTCGCATGAAAACCGCCAGCCTTCCGGTGCTGATTCTCTCCATGCATGATGAATCCATCTACGCCGAACGGGCCATGCGCGCCGGCGCCAATGGCTACATCATGAAGCAGGAAGCCACCGAAAAAGTGCTGGTCGCGATTCGCCGTATTCTCCAGGGCGAAATGTACCTGAGCGACCGCCTGACCAGCACCATGCTGCAGCAATACGTGCGCGGCGCCGCTACACCCAAGAAATCCCCCCTGGTCAACCTCACCGATCGCGAACTGGAAGTGTTCCGCCTGATTGGTGAGGGCCATGGGACACGGCAGATCGCCGAGGAATTACACCTTAGCGTGAAAACCATCGAGTCCTACCAGGCCCATATCAAGGAGAAACTGGCCCTGCGCAACGCCCGTGAACTCCTGCAGCACGCCATCGAATGGACCATGAACCTCAAAGGTGGCTACTAATCCCACCTTAAAGAATCCTGCCTAAGGGAATCCCCCATCCCTGCTTAAGACCAACCATTAGGCCGATTTCGGCGCATGCCTGATTGTTCCTTCGCACAAAAATTGTAAATCTCTTTTTCGTAATTCTGGATGTAGCGGCGGGTTTATCTCGCCGGGCAGCAGCGTTATCGCCGCTGTCACAAAAATTGCTTACAGATGTGACCCATTCCCCAACGGCAGCTGCCACAGAACCTGCTCGCGGCGGTCAACACGACCGAAAGGAGACATGATTTATGCCTAACGAAGAGGTTCCTTACGGCCGAAAAACCCAACGACCTTCGCCCGTTTCCGACATTCATGTTTTGTGGATCACCGCAGGGTTAAGTTGCGACGGGGATTCTGTCTCGGTAACCGCAGCGATGCAGCCGAGCATCGAGGATGTCTTGCTCGGGGCCATTCCCGGATTGCCGCGGGTTCACCTGCACAATCCGGTGCTGGCCTATGAAGTCGGCGATGATTTTCTGAAATATTGGTATCAGGCCGAGCAAGGCAAGCTGGATCCGTTTGTGCTCGTAGTCGAAGGGTCAATTCCCAACGAAAAGATCAAGCGCGAAGGCTACTGGGCCGCCCTCGGTACCGATCCCAACACCAACCAGCCAATCACCACTAACGAATGGATCGACCGTCTGGCTCCCAAAGCTCTTGCTGTAATCGGCGCGGGAACCTGCGCCACCTACGGCGGCATTCACGCCATGCAAGGGAATCCCACTGGAGCGATGGGCCTGGCCGATTATCTCGGCTGGGGCTGGAAATCCAAGGCCGGACTGCCGATCGTAAATGTGCCTGGTTGTCCCGTGCAGCCAGACAACTTCACCGAAACGCTGCTCTACCTTCTCTATCAAGTTGCGGGTCTCGCACCAATGATTCCGCTGGACGACCAGCTGCGCCCCAAGTGGCTGTTCGGTTCCACGGTTCACGACGGCTGCGATCGCGCCGGCTACTACGAGCAAGGCGATTTCGCTGAAGTGTACGGCTCTCCGAAATGCATCGTGAAACTGGGCTGCTGGGGGCCGGTCGTCAACTGCAACGTCCCCAAGCGCGGCTGGATGGCCGGCATCGGTGGCTGCCCAAACGTTGGCGGCATTTGCATCGGCTGCACCATGCCCGGCTTCCCAGACAAGTTCATGCCCTTCATGGATGAGCCTCCGGGAGCCGCCGTTTCTACTGGCAGCATCGGCGTCTACGGCAAGACCATTCGCGCCTTGCGCGCCTTCACTAACGAAACCGTGAACAAAGAACCCAAATGGCGCCACCCTCGCACCGAACTCACCACTGGCTATCGCCCACGCGCGTACTAAAGCAGAAAAGGAGCTGAAATCATGGGAACAATGACAACGGAAGCGAAAAAGACGCCAACGGGTTCGCGCAAACTCGTGGAGATGAACTGGGATCCCATCACCAGAATTGTCGGGAGCCTCGGCATCTTCACCAAAATAGACTTTGAGAACCGCCAGGTGGCCGAGTGTCACAGCACCTCGTCCATCTTCCGCGGCTACAGCATTTTCATGAAGGGCAAGGATCCGCGCGACGCGCACTTCATCACCAGTCGCATCTGCGGCATCTGCGGCGACAATCATGCCACCTGCGCTACCTATGCGCAGAATAGGGCCTTCGGCGTACGCCCGCCCCATCTCGGCGAATGGATTGTCAACCTCGGCGAAGCCGCCGAGTACATGTTCGACCACAACATTTTCCAGGACAATCTCGTCGGCGTTGACTTCTGCGAGCAAATGGTCAAAGAAACTAATCCCTCGGTCTACGCAAA
>DATJOO010000037.1:0-98352 GCA_035506955.1 Verrucomicrobiia bacterium | reverse complement strand
CTGTTATTTAGACCCAAGTAATCCCGAAGTCAATAGCGCTGCTCCCGACCAAATTTCGAGGAAACTCTACCGTCCTAGTTGGCGTTTGGCATGCGTTTTTAGCCCCTCGCGGTGTCCGGCCGTCGGCACGAGGCACGAGACGCGGGACTCTTGCCGTCCCTGATAGTCCTTGATTGTCTTGGTGTAGAGGAGTATGAGTTGAGAAGCGGGCACCGGACAGTGTTAGCTTTTCCTCTTGCAAGGTCTGCGGTAGCTAAGCTCCTACAAAACAAACCGCGGAGAAAAACTCTGGGTTATCACCGAGGCCGACCGCAGCTCGACCACGATTTTGCTCCCATCGGAGTACTGAAATGAAACGAGAACCTCAGGCCGTTGTCATCAAAACTTCGCGGAGCACGTGGATAGTGTTCGCGCTCATCCTGCTCGGCGTTGTGCTCGCGTTTCTATCGTTCGCTGTTCCGCCTGGCACGTTTGTCCGCTGAATTCAAGACAGCATTATCGTCTAGAGATGGTCCGGATCGCGGCACGAGACACGAGACTAGGGCCTTTTGCCGATGGCCTCTTGACTCGAGCCTGGGATAAACGAACGTCATCTTGCTTGCAAATCACATTTTCTGGTGCTAGATTCCACCTCACCATGGTCGGTGATCAGCAAATTAGGAAAGTCAAAACGGAAACTTGCCCTAAGCTTGCCCTAACTTGCCTAAATTTCCCAGCATTTCTCAACACGTCCCAGCAATTAAGTTATTGTAAACACAAGGATATTGGAAAGGGGTAGGAGACTGTTGGTCGGTTGCCCTGTGGTGGTCAGTCTCCTACCCCGCGAGTGGTCTTGCCTCTATAGACGATGATCCTCTTCCAAATGTTTCCTTGTTTTTGAAAATTTATTTGGATGCGTTTACTGGACCAATTTGGATGCGAAATTTCTTCCCACAATCCCATTTTCCGTATCCTTGAAGACTGTGGCTGCCGCAATCTTCTAAATATCAAATCTCAATCGTGTCCAGGTAACGGGCCACCGCTGCTTTCCACTGGAAATTTTGCGCGATGGCTTGTTGCAGAGACTGCGCCGCTTCCGGTTCCCCGTGGGTCAGGTACACCTGCTTCGGCGGAACCTGCAATCCGGTAAGCCACCGCAACAACTCGCTTTTCCCCCCGTGCGCCGAAAGTTGCCCCATCTCCACGATTTCGGCCAGTACTGGAACGGGTTTTCCAAACAGGTTTAATGTTTTCGCGCCTTCTTGTAGCGCGCGTCCCCGCGTGCCCTCCGCTTGAAATCCTCCTAAAATCACGCAATTTCGTGCGTCACCCAACCGCTGCGCCAAGTGATGCAACACGCGCCCGCCCGTTACCATTCCGCTGGCCGAAATGATGATGCACGGCGTTTTTACACTATTGATTTGCTTCGATTCTTCCACCGACCGCGCCAGATGGAATTCATGTACGCTCAGCGGATCCCCGCCGTTTTGCTCATCCCGCGCGAACGCTGCGTCGTGATCGTCTTTGTATTTCAGGTACAGATCCGTCGCGCTCAACGCCATGGGGCTGTCCACGTACACCGGCACTTTTGGAATCCTCTGCAGATTCTCCAGTTGCCGCAGGTAATACATGAACAATTGCGTCCGTCCCACCGCAAATGCCGGTATCACGATCGATCCACCGCGCTTCACCACGCGGTTCACAATATCCCCGATCAGTTCCAGCGGATCGCCCGCTTCATGCTCGCGGTCGCCATACGTCGATTCGCATAACACCAGATCGATCTGCTTCGTTGTCGGTGTTTTTGGTTCATTCAGGATGGGCTGATCGTAGCGCCCCACATCGCCCGAAAACACCACTACACTTTTCTTCCCATTTTCTGTGATCGTCAGTTCCAGGCTGGCTGACCCCAGAATGTGTCCCGCGTCGTACGATTCCAAATGAAATTCCGGTGAAATATCGAAGCCCCCCAGTCGCGGCATCGGTTTCAGCAGTCGCAGCACCGGGTCGATATCCTCCGACGTATACAGCGCCTGGGGTTGTGGGTGTTTGCTCCAGTGATGCTTCTGCGCGTCTTCGGTTTCTTCTTCCTGTAAGTGCCCGGAATCCTTCAGCAGCAGGCCCGTCAACTCAATCGTGGCCGGATTGGCGAAAATTGCCTTGTTGTAGCCATCTCGCACCAGCACTGGCAGCCAGCCCGTGTGGTCCAAGTGTGCGTGCGTCAGCGCCAAATAATCGATCGTTTTCGGGTCCGTTGGCAGCGCCTTCCAGTTCCGCTCCTTCAAATCCTCCGTTCCCTGGAACAACCCGCAATCCACCAGTAATTTCTTTCCTGCCGCCTCCACCAAATATTTCGATCCGGTCACACTACCTGCCGCACCCAAAAACGTAAGTTTCGCCATGGACTCTCATCCCCAGAATGTACGTGCGCTTTCAACCTTATCCTAATCTCCATAGCTCTGCACTCTCTGGACGGTAACGTTCGAGCAATCTCGCGCACCTCCCGAATTACCTCGCTGTTTACGTTGCAGCTGTTGGCTGTCGGCTGGTGGCTGTTGACTATCGCCTGCTCGCCGATCTCTGGTTTTTGATCGCCGATTACTGATTACTTCGCCCCAAATACCCATTCATCTGCCCCTCCCACTCCGGTCCCGCCTGCCGGTCTCCCTCGGCCAGATGCCGCACATGCGCATCGGCTTCCCCGCTTAACGCCGTGCGATCGTATTCCACTTCCACCTGCGTCTGCTCTCCCGCTGGCGTCAGACGCAAGGTAATGAGTGTGACCAGCGCGT
The DNA here is from genome assembly GCA_035506955.1 of Verrucomicrobiia bacterium. Taxonomy (GTDB): domain Bacteria; phylum Acidobacteriota; class Terriglobia; order Acidiferrales; family UBA7541; genus Acidiferrum. The sequence continues at coordinate 95,581 of DATJOO010000037.1, read as the reverse complement.
CTGGAATCACATACACATACTGGATCCGCCCATTCTTCAAATCGAACTCGGTGTTGACCCACGCCGCACGCTGGTTGCCGTGTGCCACTGTGAATACCATCCCGCTCTCATCCGCAGCTGGCACGGGAAAAACAAAATGGGGATTCCATCCGGGCGCCCACACCCGTTCCTTGTCCGCTCCAAATAATGGCGCCACTTTTTCCATGGGTCCTTTCGCCGTAAACGTGAATTTTTCCTCTGTGTGCACTCGCTCACCGCTGTCTCCGCCGTGCCCACCGTGCAGTGCCGCATGCAGGTGCCCCACAATCCGCGGCGCGGCCATCACCACGGCTCCGCACAATGCCCCTAAAACAAACAGCCACAGCCCCTTCACGACGCCTTCTCCTTCAGCTTGTGGCTGTCGCTCGCGCGCAACGTCAATCCATAAATCTTCTTCAATTCTCCGATTTGCCCCAGCGACTCCTTCCCGAAGGGAGCCTTGCCTTCGAACGCATGCAGCACAATGCCTTCCAGCAAATCCCCCAAGGTGATGTCCTTCAACTCCGCAAACGCCTTCAACACCTTCAACAAGCGCTTCTCCATCCGCACGCCGGTCTGTACCCGTTCCACTTCAATCATCATCGCCTCCGCACAACCAAGGTAACTATGTACCATGGTACATAAATCCATACAGATGTCAATCGCTTTGGAGTTGGGCAACTTGCGCGACATCCACCGCGCACCATCTCTCACGACGCGGGGGCACGCCGCCGCGTTCCATACGCGCGATACGGACTCTTTTGGGGGTGAGATTCTTGCGGATTCGCTTTTAGGCTACGTTCCGGAATCCGCGAGCGTTCGCGAGTTTGCGTTGTTCGACAGGATCAAGGACTCGCTTAGCAAATATTTATACAAATAGTCGACCGGCTTCGGTGGGTGTAAATCCTCCGCATGCACCTTCCCATCCACACTTTCCCAGGACCAGCCCGACCGCTCGGCGTCACTCACGTACTGTTCCAGCTCTTTGATGGTCATCGGATGTGCCACCAGCCTCACGTTCTGCGTAAATAATCGTGCAATCGCTTCCAGCCGCGATCCCGGCAGATTTTGGTAGCGATTGATCATAAAGTGCACCAACCCGATAAGCGGCACTGCAAAGTGGATTCGCAATTTCGTATAGCGGTTCAGGAACGCACTCATGTCGTAAAGCTCCGGCGCCCGAAACAGCATCACGCCATAGCCCCGTTTCCTCAAACCTTCGACGAATCCCACGATTTCTCCGATGGGCATGGTGCGCAGTTCGTCTCGCCCTGATTCTGGCGACAGGCAGAACAATCCCAATGTGCCTTTACTCTCTTTCAACTCTTGCGTCGGAAGTTCCGCCAGCGTTGTGCGGATCAGCTCAGCGCTCATGCGATCGGTCAACCCGAATCGGCCTGGAGCCAAAACTAATGCACGCTTATAAAGCAATTCGTTCGGTGGCAGCAAATTGCCGTCGTCCGGAAACACTACCGCCTCCGCATAACCTCCTGCCACCAGAAACGCGTGAATCTCTTGTCGGTTCCATCCCTCAAAGGCCGGTCCACTTAGCTCCAGGCCATCGATTTCCAGCCGTCGCAACGTCAAGTCTTCGAAAAGGCTGGCCAAAAACTCCGTGGGATTGCCGATCGCATGATGCGTCGCATACAGCAGATTCACTCCCAGTATCCCCACGGCCTCTTGCTGCCGCTCATTGGTGGAGTCTCGCAGGTTGACGTGCAGAACCACTTCGCTTGCCTGGCCGCCGGCTTGTTGCAGAAAACGCAGGCCCATCCAGCCGTGGCAATCGTTGGTTCCCGAATAATTGCGCGCGGAAATCGTGTCGACGAAAGCGAAAAATTTGTCTGTTGATCCTCGTGTCGCCGCCAATTGCCCCAACAATTGCTGCCACTCGCTCTCCAGCATCGCTTGCAGCCGCGGCTTGCTGACGTAGCGCGTCCCCGCGCCGTACAGATCGTCACTCACTTCCTTGTCATACGCCGAAATCGTTTTTGCTACCGTTCCCGAGGCGCCGCCCACACGTAGAAACCATCGCGCCACTTCCTGGCCCGCCCCAATCTCTGCGAAAGAGCCGAATATCGTGCCATCTAAATTGATGGATAACGCTTTCTGGTGTGTTCCTTGCTTTTCCGCTGTGTCCATGACCCTCTCCGGCAGGCCATAGACTCTACCACTTCCCGCGCGTTCTGTAGCAAGAACAACCGCAACTTCGCAGGTCAACTCGTAGTTTGTCGTTTTTCGTGAGGGCTCGGCTTTGGCCGGGCCGCAACTGCCGTCGGACCTGCGCAGTTTCAGCCGCTTATGGCTTGTCGGATAGGGCAGGGAAGTGCGCCCCAGCGCAGCAAACTACACGGGATTCGGTTTTGATGTGCGTTGCTGGACTCAGGAATTTATCGCCCGCTTTGGGGGCGCAGGCTCTTCTTCCTTAGGCACATATTCGCCGCCAGGTCCACGGTCCCAATTCCGATTGGTCACCCGTTCCGGGTTTTGCTTGCGGAACGTTTCCGCGATGTAGCAATTCCAGCAGACCGGCAGGCACGTCTCGAAAATCGTCGGCAATTGTTCCGGCGGAATCTCGTTCCACTGTTTGGCCACTCGATCGGGCGAGAGCAGCGCGGGATGCCGCTCATGCCAATGCATTTCCGTAAACGGCTTCTGGCAATACGCACAAGTCTTTCCTTTGTACCAGTCCGCTACGATATTCCAAACCAGGCAATGGGCCGGGTCCGCGTTGACCTGGCTCAAGCAATCCTGCCCGCAATTACTCCGTTCCGGCCAGCGCGAACACTGATCCAACCGAACTTCGTGCTTGCCGATCAACGCGGTACTTGCCGCCTTACCGGCGTTCACATGCACTGCCGCAGCTTGATGCGTTTCCGGGCAAGTCACCAGCCTCTTTCCGCGATACCGCAAATAATCACGCGCTCCAACAGTGATGCCATAAGCCAACGTAGCCACCAGCAGCACCAGAACCGCCGCCAATATGAGGTTGCCGAGAATCATGCTCCCTCCTCCGTCCGGCGATGCACTCAGCCGGACTACCCCCTATTGGAATTTGCAGGAGCCATTCCAAACCTACCCATTTGCCCCCTTCACTCATCTCTTGAAAAAAAAGGGCTTAGTGCACCTGTGACCGCACACCAATTCCTGCCAAAGCGCTCTTCCGCGCACCTTCTGCGCCAATTCACGAATCTTTGAGCGATTCCGCTGGCTATTTCGCCCGGCGCGACAGCAGATCAATCACCATCTTGTTGAACTTCTCCACGTTGAGTTCTTCCTGCACCTGCACCGCTTGTTCACCTAGCCCGGGCTGGTTTCCCGGTGTCCACACCAACGTGTTCCCGTAGCCTGCGGTATGCGAGATGTCCATATCCATGTACAACGTGTCTTCTTTCGTAATGAGGCTGGGATCCAGCCAAGCCGCCGCGGCCAGTTCGTCCCACAAATACTCCTCATCCGCCCACTGCCCGATGTACTTTGCTGCCGGCGTGCCCGCTTTGGCGATTTCTTCGATCATCGCCTTGGTCATGCGTGTCTTCACGGAAATATCTACGGTCGTCACCGTGATCTTTTTCCAGGGCGCTCGCAGAACAATGTGCACTGCCTCCGGGTCGAACCAAAAGTTAAATTCGCGCCGGTTTGACTGCGCCCAACTCATCGGCTCAATCGGCGCGATGCTTCCGCCCATGACCACCAGTTCCTGCGCGAGTTCCGGAAATTTCGGGTCGAGGCTGATCGCTTGTGCTAGATCCGTCAGCGGTCCACCGGCATAGATGGTCACCTCGTGCGGGTACTGATGCACCATGCGAATCAGGAAGTGCGCCGCGTCCTCGCTCTCCACCTTCAACGACGGATTCCCCTCCGGCAACGGATTTGGCACTTCGAACGGACCGTGATATGCCCCCGCGTTCCATGCCCCTGTTAGCGTAGAACCCGTCGACGATTTGATGCGGTGTTCGTTCCACGCTCCCTGATAAGTCACTTTGCCGTACAACTGCTCCCATCGCTTAATTTCTTCCTTGCTGTTGATCAACGGAAATACTGCGCCCGGATACACCTTAATATTGCTGTGCCCGGTCAACTCCAGCATGCGCAACGTGTGCGCCACTTCTTCGTCCCGCCACTGGTCTCCGCTCACCACCGTGATACCCAGCACTTCCGCCTGCGGCGATTGCAGCAACAGCAGCATTGATTGCTGATCGGTGGTCGCCGGACCTCGCGCGTCCTGATCAATGATCACTTTGCGTGTCTGCGCCTGTGCCGGAGCACCAGCCAACATCACAATCCACAACAACGCCAGAATTTGTCGTTTCACGAATCAACCCCCGGTTTTTATCGTGTGTATGAGACCTCGTGTTTTTCGTTAGGGCACGGTTTCAGCCGTGCCGTAACCAACGCGTCATCACTGCGGATTCAGCCGCTGAGGGCTTCTTGCTAGTTTTCACACCGTGCCTTTAAGCCGGCCAGAAACACTCAATTCACAAGATTCTCGTCCCATTCGCAGCGCGAGCGCAGCAAAAAATCCAAATTATGTCTGAACTCAGAACGTTGGAATTACATCCGGAATTGTTCTAGCTGTCAATGCGATGTGTTTCCACTTGCCGGTTTCAAAATCACTCCGGCTCCCTCGCGGCCATTCATCAACACCATCAGCGGTTCCGCGAACCGCAAATGCCGCACACATCCCCGTTCTTCTTCCGCCGGTTGTTCCGCCAACCAATCCCAATCGACCGTGCCTTCGCCCACATCGGGATTCACCGTAAAGTAGCCCACCTGAAATGCCGACAAATTTTGGAAGAAGTGGCTGCCCTGCGATGGCGTTACGCGAAAATCCCGGAACCCTGCTTCCAGAATCACTCGCGCGCCCGAAATGTCGTCCCACTCCACCGGAATTCCCAGCCACGGATCATTCGAGCCCCACCGCCCCACGCCCACCAGCAAATACGGCCGATTTTCCCCCATCAGCTTTGCATTGAAGTAGGCCACGTGGCCCGCTACTTCCTGGCTTTGCGCGCGTTCGAATCTCTGCCCGTCCACCACCAGCACGTCCAGCAGATTTCCCACTCGGCCATTCCCCAGCACCTTGGTACTTTGCGCAACAATCCGACCCTTCTCCACCTGCTCCAAATGCAACTCCTCCGCCTCGTGCGACAACACCAACGGCCGAATCTGCAGAAAACCGAATTGCGCCGCCTCGCCCGCCTGTCGTGCCAACCGCACCGCGAACTCTATCTCCACTGGCTGCCCAAACGCCTGTTCGCCGTCCTTTACCAATTCGTCCAGCAGCGCCGCTAACGGAAATGCGCCATATTTAAGGATCGGCGCAAACGTCACCACCCGCGCTCCCGGGCGGCCCAATCCGTCCGTGATTCGGTCGTTGTCTGCCGAATAGGTCGAGCCCAGTGCGTCCAGCGTGCCGTCCTTCTCCGCCATGTCCAGGCTGAATCGCACTTCGCGCAATCCCGGAGGCGAAGATTGCTCCGGCATGTGGTTCACGGACAGCGCCCAAAAATCCGTCTGCGATTGCGACAGAAAATCTTCCACCGATGAAAATTGCACCAGGTGCGCGGGATACCGCGGGCAGAACGTCAAACACTTGCCCCCATCCACCACCGTGCGCCCCAGGCCCAGTGCCACGGCCGCAATTCCGTCTTCGAACTGCATCGGCGGTACTGGATAGAAATTCCGCGAACGCGCCACACCCGAAAAATCCGGATAAAATCGCGATCCGAAAAACGTCCCAACGACCTGCTGCAGGATCACCGCCATTTTTTCTTCTTCCAGGCGGAACGGCGTCGCCCGCACATAGGCCTTCGCGTGCCGGCTGAATGTCGACGCGTACACCAGTTTGATTGCTTCGCAGAGTTGGTTCAGGCGGTGTCCCGCGTCCTCGTTCTGGTTCCCCAACATGAACGTCTCATACACGCCCGTGAACGGCTGGTATTGCGAGTCTTCCAACAGGCTTGACGAGCGCACCGCTAGCGGAAACCGCGCTTCTGCCAAATATGCCTTCAGATCTTCCACCAGCGCTGCGGGAAGGGAAGCTTCCAGGAAGCGCTGCTCAATCTCATTGTCGTCTGTCGCGTGAATCGCAAAGTCCAACAGGTTGTTCTCCGCCAGAAACTTGTCAAATGCGTCGGTAGCGATCACTACGGCGGGCGGTACTGTTACATTTACGTTGGGAAATCGCCGCACATAGCGCCGCTTATGCAGCAAATGCCGCACAAACGCCAGCCCTCGCGCCTTCCCCCCAAGCGATCCTGAACCGATTCGCAAAAAATACGATCCTCCGCTTTGAAACGCCGCGGGCTTAAAATCTCCAATCAGCACGTCGCTCTGTTCCCGCCGGTAGTCCGCGATGGAATCGATTAGCGTCTTCCGCAAATCTTCAATCGTCGGAAAATCAGAAACCTTTCGCGGCCGGAACTTCTGCGCCAGCGCGAACTCCGTCCGGGCCGTCAGCCAGTGTGAAAAATGATTCCGTTCGGCGTGGTACGCGATGCTTTCCGCAGGCACCGTCCGCAAGCACTCTTCCAGCGAATTTAAGTCGCCTGCCCGAGCTACCTCGATGCGGTCCGGTGTTCGAAACACGAAATCGCCAAACGCAAACTGCTGGGTTAGCACCTTCCGCAGGTCGCGCAAGAACGTCGGCGAACCTTTGCGTAAAAATGAATAACCCTCTTCGTAAGCCCTCTGCCGAAATGCCGTCCGGCTCGTCTGCAGCACAATCGGCACATCCTCCGCCAATCCGCGTATGTTGTGTGCCAAATCAAATCCGGCCTCGATGCTCATGGTGCCCGCATGCGGAAATTCCACGTCGCTGACCACGCCCAATAAATGTTCCTGGTATTTCACTGCCAGGGCATATGCGTCTTCGTAATTCGACGCCAGTAAAATTTTCGGCCGTGCCCTCATGCGCATCAACTTGTGCGCCAGGTTTACGCCTTCTTGAATCACCCTCCGCGTCTGCGAAATCAACTCCGTGTACATCAAGGGCAAAAACGACGAGTAGTACCGGATGTTGTCTTCCACCACCAGCACCACCGGCACGCCCATCATCGAGGCGTCGTGCTCCACATTCCAGCGATCCTCGATGTACTTCACCACCGCTATCAGCACGCGCGGCGTTCCTTGCCACAAAAAAATTCGCTCGATATCCGTCACTGGATTCCGCGCAATGAACTTCTTGATCTCTCGATAGTCGTAGGCCAGCACCACCACCGGCACCTGCAGTCCCGCGGCCTTAATCTCCCTTGCCAGTTGCGCCGCATTCATGTCGCCCACAGCGAGATTCGTCAGAATCAGATTAAACTGCGGTTCGGCCTTTGCACGCTCCAACGCCTCCCGGCAACTCGACACATGCGTGATTCGCGGAATCTGCTGCAGATGGAGGTCTTGCGATTCGCTCACCAGCAATTCGTTCAGCCGCCCGTCCTCGCGCAAAATGAACGAATCATACAGGCTCGACACCAGCAGAATATTCTGCACGCGATAGGGCATCAGGTTGTCGAAGCCCTCGAACTGCATCTCTACATCGGGGAACGGTATCGGCAGCGCCTGCTGTTTCACGTTCGAAACTCTCCTGCATAACAAAACGGCGGGATGGCTCGTAACCACCCCGCCGCAATCCTACTCCGGGGAACTACTGGCGTACATGACCGTCGAACTTCTTCGACAGCCACTCGCCACTGTCTTTTACACGAGCCCTTGATCCAGCATGGAGTCCGCCACCTTCACGAACCCGGCGATGTTCGCGCCGTACACTAGGTTGCCCGGGTGCCCATACTTCTCGGCTGTGTCGTACGCGTTCTTGTGGATCGCGATCATGATCTTGTGCAGACGATCGTCCACTTCTTCGCGTGTCCAGCCCAGCCTCATGCTGTTCTGGCACATTTCCAATCCGCTGGTGGCCACGCCGCCGGCATTCGCTGCCTTCGCGGGACCATAGAGGATTTTCGCTTCCAAGAACAGCTTGGTCGCGTCCAGCGTGCTCGGCATATTCGCGCCTTCGGCAACCAGCTTGCATCCGTTCATCACCAGTGTCGCCGCATCCTTCGCGTTGATTTCGTTCTGCGTCGCGCTCGGGAATGCGCAATCGGCCTTGATCGCCCACAGCGGGTTGTAATCCAGCCTCGGGTCCACCGGGATAAACTTCGCGCTCTTGAACTTGTCCGCGTATTCCTTGATGCGGCCGCGCTTCACGTTCTTCAGTTCCAGCACGAACGCCAGCTTCTCGCGGGTGATTCCTTCCGGATCATGGATCACTCCGTTGGAATCGGACAGCGCGATGACCTTTGCGCCAAGGTCCAGCAGCTTTTCAATCGTGTATTGCGACACGTTGCCGCTGCCGCTGACCAGACAAGTCTTGCCTTCGAACTTCTCCTTCTTCGTCTTCAGCATTTCTTCTGCAAAATACACGCAGCCATAGCCAGTCGCTTCTGGACGAATCAGCGAGCCGCCCCAATTCAGGCCCTTGCCCGTCAAAACGCCGGTGAATTCGTTCTTGATCCGCTTGTACTGCCCGAACAGGAAACCAATTTCGCGACCGCCCACGCCGATGTCGCCGGCGGGAACGTCGGTGTCTGGTCCGATGTGGCGCTGCAGTTCGGTCATAAAGCTTTGGCAGAACCGCATCACTTCGCTGTCACTCTTGCCCTTTGGATCGAAATCCGAACCGCCCTTGCCTCCGCCCATGGGCAGCGTCGTCAGCGAATTCTTCAGCACTTGCTCGAACGCCAGGAACTTCAAAATGCCCAGGTTCACGGAAGGATGGAAGCGCAACCCGCCCTTGTACGGCCCGATAGCACTGCTCATCTCGATCCGGAATCCGCGATTCACCTGCATCTGCCCGGCATCATCGAACCACGGCACGCGGAACATCAGCACGCGCTCCGGCTCGATCATCCGTTCCAGGATTTTCGCTTTCTGATATTCGGGGTGCTTCTGGATGGCGGGACCGAGACTTTCGAGGACTTCCTGGACTGCCTGGAGAAATTCTGGTTCTGCTGGGTTTTTCGCTCGCGCGAGATTGATTACGTCCTTGATATACTCCCCGGTCTCTTTAAGGGCCGGAGGAGTGTGCGTAAGGGTACCCATGACTTTATCCTCCTGATTGGAATTGCGTGATGTGATGGCATCAAATCTTGACTTTGACTCGCCATGTAGCCGACGGGTGGGGCTGAGCGCAATGCAGTTTCATTAGATACTGAGCGCTCCACACATTGCCGTGACTTGAATCACCGCAATGCGTACTCGTAAACAGCAACAACCTACCACTTTGGCCTTCCCTCGCAAGTGATCCTCAGTTTCGCCGCCGCCTCTCAACCCAGCCATTTTGGCCTTTACCTGCGCTCCTCCAAATTACATGCCAACAAAGACCTCGAGCCTCAGTGAACTCTGCGGCTCCTCTGCTACCTCTGCGGTAGATTTGAAATTGTCACCAAGGACTACTGAGCTCGAGGCAAATTTTCTACTTCTGCCCGATAAACTCTCCGAAAATGCGCAACGTCACAATTTCGTGCGGCTTCAACGTGATGTGCAGCGACGACCCACCGATGCGAATTTCTTTAATCTCATCCTCCATCGCCGTACACAACCACGCGTGCTGCAGTTTCAGCATTGGGAACCTCACCGTTGCGTTGCTCTCCGCGCCCGCTGTTTCCACCAATCGCAACACCGTACCATTCCCGTCCTCCGCGGCCTTCCAGTTCTCTGCCACCACACCCGATCCTTGCACTTCCAGAAAACTTGTTGGTGTCGGCTCCAGCGGCCGCGCCGGATTTCCCACTTTGTCCTGGTCAATCACTTCATCCATCTCCAGCGGTGTCATCGCCGCGCGCCCCAGCCTGGCCAAATCCTGTGGCGCCAAGGCCGAGCCGCTGGTCATCACGTAGCGAAACGTCGCTTCTCCTCCTTGTTCTGCGCGAAAATTCGTATGCCAATAATTGTTATACACATAAGAAAAAATCGTCGCGCGCTTGGCCGTAAATTGCTCTGGCCACACCCCGCGATTGATGTCGCCCAATGTGACTAATGGCGTATCCACCGGGACAATAGCCACATCCGCTTCCGCGCTGGACGCCTTCACCCAATGGCCAACGCTGAACCACTCCACCCCGGCACCCTTCATCATGTCCTTGCTCGGATCCACCCAGCCATTCTGAATTTCGTACTGAAACGACGGCTTGGCGGATGCCACAGGAAACGCAAAGTAGACCGCCTCTTTTTCGCGTACCGCATCCTTGGTCACGTGGTTCACAAATTCAATTTTCTTTTCGTCGCCGTACAGCAGAATTTCCGTCCGCACCAGCGGCGTGTGTACTCCGTTTACTTCCATGGTCAGCACTTGCCCAAACGGCGTTCTTTTCAGTCCCACAATCCGCCCGCCCGAAGATGCCGTGATCTTCAGTTGCGCCAGCGGCAGTGATTTCCGCATGTACACAATTTGCGTGGGCGGTTTGCCCCCACCTTCCACATATAAATACTGGTTGAAGCGGTACGGGCTCCCCGCATCCACGAGTTCTCGATTCAGTTGCTTGTCGAAAATACTTCTCACCGCGCCGCTCGCCGCGTCTACCTGCACACGGTAACATGCATTCTCCATCGTGTCGCCGTAGGTTTGCGTAGCCGGTTTTGCCGTGGCCGCACTTTCAGCTTCTCCCCGTTTCGTCTCCAGTTCGTAACCCCTGTATCCCATTGCCGGAACATCCTTAGCCAGAAATCGCACGTGCCGGTACTTCGGTCCTTCGCTGAGCACCTCGAACGGCACCACCGTTTTCCCCGGATACTCCGCAATCACCGCGTTGCTTCCCAAATCCATTTCCACCAATTCGCTGCGTGGCCAGCTCAACGAGTTGAACACCATCAACGACGACGACGGCATGTGGATCTGATTCGCAATCTGGCTCAGCGACGATTCCGCCAGCGTGTTCACTGCTTGCTGGCTTTCCGTCACGTAGGCATCCTTCGTCGCCAGTTGTCCCACGGATTCTTGGCTGTCCGGCCGGTACACCGAATCCCACGAAGTCCACGTATGTTCCGCGTACAGCAAAAGGTTCGTCCAGATGCGCTCGAGCAATTCCCGCGGCACCGCCAGCGACGGATTCAGATAGCGCGACACTGTGGCCATTTCTTCCGCGGCCACCGCACGCGACTGCGTGTTCCGGTCGATCGCCGTATTCTTCGCGTCCGATCCCACGCCATCTTCCCAATAAGGCCCGCCGTCGCCATTTACCGTCGCCAATTGCGCCCCGTATTTCTTCTCGACGTACCGGAAATAATCCGGAAATGTGCTCAAGATGAATTTCGGATACGCGTAGGTCGTGCTCCACTTCCCGAGAAACTCTGGCTCGCTCAGCCGCGCGTCCGTATTTTCCAATTGGCTGCCATACATCAGCACTGCATCGGGCTTGTAATCCGGCGCGGCAAACTGTTGCAGAAACGCCGGTAGTCCTTGCCTGCAATTTCCCACGGTTGGCGGCAAGTCGCACACGAACCACAGTTGCGAATATTGCCGCGTCTGCGCCATCAGCACTTTTGAGCCGTCCGGACCTTCTCGCCAGAACGGCGACTTCTCGTTCCATTTCCCAATCAGCACCATTGGTCCGCGGTCGATATTCGTGGCTTCGGCAAAATACTTGATTCCCGCCGCGTGCAGCACTGACGGGTACGACCACGTGATGCTGGGTACGTCGGTAATGTTTGCGTAGTCGAACGGGACACCTTCCGTGCGGTGCAGTTCATGGGTGTACGTGAGTGATCGAATTAATTCTTCCAGGCTGGCGTACCCGGTCAGCAGGTTCGCATATTGTGCCGGCACGCCGATCTTTCCCTCATGCACGTATTGAAGAAACCGCCTCTTCGCTTCTTCGTCCCGCGTCGCAAAATAATTCTGCGCCACCCACGATCCGTCCAAGCTGAATCGCATCCCCGGATTTTGCGGCAAGAACGCCAGCAGCTTATCAATGTTGCGGCTCTGCAATTCCGCAACCTTCGCCTGATAATCGGTATAGCCAATGTCCAAGTGCGCGTGCGGCACAAAATAAATCGTCCACTTCCGCTCCGGACTGATCGTCGTGTTTGAGTGGTACGTCCGTCCATTCGCGTGAATGCTCACGCTCGCCGCAATCGGCCCGGAAAATTCCGGCACATCGAATTCCACGCGCTCTTGTCCGAAATCATTTCCGCCCTGCAGTGCAGCTTCCCGCTTTTGTGTGCCGACCGTCAATTCAACCTTGCCGCCATTCAACTTTTCCGCCGACGTCACCGTTACAAAAATTACTTCGTCGATTTGTGCTCCATTCTGCTTATAAAATAACGTCGGCCTCACCGCCGCCGTTGGTTCCAGCTTGCCTCCCGGTTCATGCGTCAACTTTAATGCGTCATAAATCAATGAAGCGCGCGCTCCCCGATTGTCCGCATTCTCTACCACCGTTAGCGTCAACGCGTTCTGGCCCGCCTTCAAGAAACTCGCCGGCAAATCAATCTCAATCGTGTCCCCGCCATAAATCGGTGAGTCCACGCGGTCGTCCCCGGCGTAATAGCTGATCTTGCGCTGGAAAAAATAGAGCCCGGTGTGCCCATTGATTTGTACCACCAGGTCCGGCACCGCGGGATTCACCAGCAGCGCGGCAACCGTTAGCCGATAAATGCCCTCGGGCTTATCCAAGTTGAAAAGGATGGTGTAAGGTGTGCCTGGTTTTCCACCACCTTCGTTGGGAGAAGTCGTCTGTGACGCCGGCCATTCCGCCGTTTTGCTTTGCCCGACCGTGAACACCGGTTTCAGGCTTTCGCTGTTCAAATCGAAGTCATGCCCAAATTCCCGCGAAGTCTGATCAAACTCCCCAATCTGCCAGATAATCTGCCCCTGCGTCTGCGCGCTCAATCTCGCAGGAACCATGAACGTCGACGCCGCAAGAATCGACCCACACACCCATTTTCCCGATCCCATGACCTTCACCCTGTGCAACACAAACCATTCTTCCCCAACCCGACGCCCTCCACAAGCAATCTCCTCCGCCCGCGTTTACTGTCTGCACGCCTGCCCGTAGCACAGGCTTGAAGCCTGTGTGCCTTGGAGTGCGGCGCCCTTGCCGCCGCTTTCTCGCCCGTTGCGTCCTGCCTCCAAAGCACCATGTAGCGGCCGCCTTCTGAGGCGGACGATTCGTCTCACTTGCGTCTTGTCTCCCGACCAAAAACGAAATACTGACATTCTGAACCTGCTTGCCGCAGGCAGGCGAGCTGAGGAATCTCTCTTCGGTCCCGCATCTTGCCTGGCACAGCCAACAGGCGACCAAACTCTTCACACTGTACATGCCACCGCCTCTATGAGCATCATATCCACCGATGCGCCCACGAATCTCGCCACTGACCATCTTTGCCTTCATCCTGCTGTACTTCTCCACCACAGCGATGCCTCAAACACAGCCGCAACTCCACCGCGAAGATCTATTCGCTTCCAGCGATCCCGGCATTCGCATCCACATCCGGGAAGTGCGCCTCAACTCCATAAATTTCTGCAGCGCGATCCTTCTCGTGCATGGCGCGCGGGTTCCTGGCGTCGCTTCGTTCGACCTGCCGGTCCCCGGTGGTTCACTGGCAGCCGATCTGGCGCGCCGGGGTTTCTGCGTCTACATCATCGATATTCGCGGCTACGGCGATTCCACCCGCCCGCCGGAAATGGACCAACCGCCGCAAAACCATCCGCCCCTCGTGCGTTCCGTCGAAGCTGTCCACGATATAGACGTCGCCATCGGCCTGATTCGCAAGCGAACCAACACCTCGCGCGTCGCTCTTTTTGGCTGGGCCACCGGCGCACAATGGGCCGGCTATTACGCCACGCTACACAGCGACAAACTGAATCATCTGATCTTGCTCGACGCGCTGTACGGCGACGACGCGCCGCAACCACTGATGGGCCACGGTTCCGACATGGAAGATCCCGCGCATCCCGGACAACTCAATCCGTCCGTCGGCGCCTACCGCCGCAACACCGCCGAATCGCTTTTGGCCGGCTGGAATCGCAATATCCCCATCGACGACAAAAATGCCTGGCGCGATCCTGCCGTCGCCGAAGCCTACGTTCAGGCCGCCATGACCAGCGATCCGCAAACCAATTCTCACAATCCTCCCTGTTTCCGTTCACCCAACGGGGCGATGGAAGACAGTTTCTACCTCGCCACTGGCCGCCAATTGTGGGATGCGTCCTTCATCTACGTGCCAACGCTCGTGCTGGCCTCTGAACGCGATTTCTGGTCTCGCCCCGCCGATCGCGAAAAACTCCAACACGATCTCGTTCACGCGCCTTCCGTCAAAATCGTCGTTCTTCCCAACGCCACACACTTCGTCCATCTCGACCGCCCCGAACGCGGCCGCCAACAACTCCTCGACCAAATGATCACTTTCCTCTCCGTGACGGATTTCTAGGTGGTGGGAGCTTAAGCCCCCACGTAAGTCGCGCGGCCCCTGAAGACTCTTCTTCTCACCTAGCGATCATGGCAATTTCAAAGCAGATTGGCCGTTCTCACCCTCACTTCTTCGCAGAGGAACTCTGCTGCGCCCCCGCCGTAATCGGCGTCGACATCCACCACGTATACCCAAACGGGTCGATGATCCCCGCGTTTCGGTCCCCATAAGGCTGGTTCTCAGGCTCGCGCTTTTGCTTTCCCCCCGCCGCCATTGCCCGCTGGAACGCCGCATCGCAATTCTCTACATAGAAGTGCAAGCTCACCGGCGATCCGCCGTAGTGTTCGGGACTGAAGGCCTCAAGCTGCGGGTTTTCGTCGGCCATCATCACGCAGGTATCCCCAATTTGAATCTCCGCGTGCCCGATCGTTCCGTCGGGACGTGTCATCCGCATACGTTCCGTCGCGCCCAGCGCCTTTTTGTAAAACTCCAGCGCGGCGGCGCAATTCTTGATAATCAGGTAAGGCTGCAAACTGTTATAACCGCGATGTTCCGGATTCGTTTCTGGCATGGTGCCTCCTTCAAGGCACCCATTCTCATACACCGCGCACACTTTGGATTGTAAAAAACTGACCCCAACCAAGATGGCCGGGTGTTGCTTGTGTAATGGCCGAACTTTAGATCGGTCCCACTCGAAGCCGGCCAAAAATATGATTACCCGTCATTCCGCCCGCCCTGAACGCAAGCGAAGGGAACGGAGGCTGCTCAGTGACGATTCTCTGTTTTTGGGCCACTCCCCACTCAATTTGTCATTCCGAGCCTGCCTGCGGCACAGCAGGCGCAGTAAGGAATCTCTGTTCGTTTTTCCCGCGTACTTAGAGGACCGGCACATGATTCAAATGTTCCGTAGCCCGCGCCAAATACAAACCCGGCGTCAACCCCGAAAACTCCCGAAAATCGTGGATAAAATGCGCCTGATCGTAGTACCCGCAATCCACCGCCACTCCCGCCCAATCCACTTCCGCCTCACCATGCACCTTTTCCAGAATGCGCTGGAACCGCCGCACCCGGCAAAACGCCTTTGGCGTAAGCCCCAGCTGTTCGTGGAATAGCTGAATGAACCTCCGTTGGCTTAGCCCAACTTCACTCAGCACCGCCGCGACGCTGACTCGATGCGGATGCTTGCAGAATCGCCCGCGCGCAAACGCCACCGCCGGATGCAGTTCCAGCGGCCGAACTAGTTCCGTCAAAAGGTACTGCTCAGCCAGCGCAAACATCGCCTCAATCGTCGTAGCCGCCAGCAGCCGTTCCCGCAACTCGCCCGTGCTTCGGGGCCACACCATCTCCAGTTCCAGGGTGTGGTTCTCGAGTTCACTCGCCGGCATCCGCAAAAAGGGAAACGCTCCCCCGGCCCGAAATTGAATCCCGAACACGCGGTCTTCCTGTGCCGTGTCGATCACAAACGAATTGGTCCGCGCACCGGAAATCACCGCCCGACGATACGCCCCGGAACGTCGCTGGTCGTCCTCATAGACTCGGATGGGATCATCCCTCAAGTTGAAAATGATGCTTGGCTCTCCGTTGGGCATTAGCCGTTCTTGCTTATGCGTTTGTGGCGGCCCCTCCCAATACCACAAGCACTTCACGAAAGCGCTAAGTGGCCCGTTCGGTCGGCGTTGGCGTGAAATGTTTGCCATCGCGGGATTCTACGCGAAGGGGGCGAAAGGCGGTAGCAGCGGCCTGCCTACGGTAGGCGGGCTTTACGCCGCTGTTTTTTCTCGTTCTCAAGCCTCTGTAAACAAGCGTGATAATCTGAGGTTGTCTCGCCCATCACACCCTCACGTGCCCGCCGTACTGGTTTCTCATCCTTCTCCGGCGGACCCTCGCCTCCGGAGGTTCCCCATGACCAATCCCAAAGTTGCCGATTTGGCCGGTCCCGGCATCGGTAATTACGACGAGCTCGAAAAAGTCCTTCCAAATGACTACAGCAGTTTGCTCACCCGCAGAGATACACAAAAAGCCATCTTCGCCGTAAAACGCTTCATCGAAGACAATCTTTGCAAAGAGTTGAATCTCATCATGGTCACCGTCCCGCTCATCGTCGACATCGAAAGGGGTGTCAACGACATGCTCGACCGCGATGGTTCCCGCACTCCCATCCAGTTCCACATCTCCAACGACCGCGACAAGCATCCTGTCGATGCGCAAATCGTTCAGGCCGCCACCAAGTGGAAGAGGACCGCCCTCCACCATTTCAGCATGCGCACCGGCGAAGGCCTTTGCACCGACATGCGCGCCGTCCGTAAGGACTATTTTCTCGACCACGACCATAGCGTGTACGTCGATCAGTGGGACTGGGAGCGCGTCATCTCTGCCAAGGAGCGCAACCTCGATTTCCTCAAGGAAGTCGTCAACAAGATCTGGAAAGTCCTCACCGAAGCTGAGCGCTATGCTCTCGAGCTTTTCCCGGAGCTGCGCAACAAGAAATATCCTCTCCTTCCTGAAAAACTTACTTTTCTGCATGCCGAAGAACTGCTTCGCCTGTACCCGAATCTGCCGCGCAAGCAGCGCGAGACCGCCATTCTCCAGGAGTGCCCGGCGCTGTTCATCGTCGGCATCGGCCATCCGCTCGAAGACGGCTATCCGCACGAAATGCGCGCCGCCGATTATGACGACTGGATCACCCCAACCAAGATGATCGATGGCAAGCAGTGCCACGGGCTGAACGGCGACATCCTCGTCTGGAACCACGTCACCAAGCGCCGCCACGAACTTAGCTCCATGGGCATCCGCGTCAATGCAGAAACCCTCCGCCAGCAGCTCGAAGCGTCCGCACAACTGGACTTCCTGAAATTCCCCTATCACCAGGCGATTCTGAAAAACGACATTCCGCTCAGCATTGGCGGCGGCATTGGTCAAGCCCGCACGCTCATGCTGATTCTGCGCAAGGCGCACCTTGGCGAAGTCACCGTCAGCGTATGGCCCAAGATTCTGAAGGACATTTGCGCCAAGAAAAACATTCACGTCCTCGAGTAAGTCGCGACGCGAGCACGTGTCCTGGTTTGTAGCAGCGGGTGTTTACCCCGCTGCTCTCAAGAGTCAGTAGAAAGGAGAACTTCCGGAATCTGGCCTAAAAAGGAAAAATGAATAGCGAGCGAAACGGGCAGCTGGGAAAGTCATGGGGACGATGATGGCACTGGCTGCCCGTTCTTTCTAAGAGTGTGCCCGCTGGCTTGCCTAGAGCTTGGAAGAGTTTTGCCCGAGGCAAGGCCACCGCCTTGGTTTAGCAGTTTGCAACAATTGCCTTTTCAGGAGGTGGGGCTTCCGGCCCCCACGTAAGTCATACAGTATGAACCGGGGCTTCAGCCCCTGAAGACTCTTCTTGAGCTTTTTCCGAAAGCACATCCCCAATTCTGGCCTGAAACTAATCACTGATAACTGTAGGCTGTCGGCTAACGGCTGGCAGCTATTAGCTGCCTCTAATGTCCCAAAAACTTCTCCAACTTCGTCAACTCCGCATCCGCCAAATCAAAGTACTTCTGCGCATTCTTCAAATCCTGAGCCTTTAGCGCATTGTTGCCCTTCGCCAGATACATCTGCATCCGTTCTTCCGACGACGAGATATCCCCTCGCAAGTTGTACCCCGCGGCTTGCTGCTGTTTCCGCAAAGTCTCTACACTCGTCGTCACCGTGTCGGCTCGCACATTCAGCTTATCGGCTTCATCTTCCGCCTTCGCAATCTCCTCCGGCGAAGGTCCTGGCGGGGGTTCCGGCACGGCTGGCGTTGCGTCGGCGGCTTGCTGCCTTTCCGGCGTTGGGTTCGCCGCATGCTTGCTAGTCGAAATCAATCCGTTCTTGCCCGACATGCTTACCGCACCGGTCTTCCCGTCCACATGCATGCTGCCCTCGGGACCGTTCAGTGACACACTGCCATCCGCCCCCACTTTTATGCTGCCCTGGTCGCCGTTCAGCGAAACTATTGGCTTCGCCGGCGAGTCGTTCGCATTCGGCGTGGCAGGTGCAGAGGGAGCGACGGGACTGCTGGCGTTATTTCCAGAATTATTCCCACTCGCCGGAAACGTCGCTTTGTCCGGGTCCGCGTGTGTACGCAAATGCCGCGGTATCGTCATTCCCGCCGCAATCACCACGCCCACTCCCAACAACACTCCGATGATCAGCCCGATGCTGCGGCCCGAACTCGGTCGGGGCGGTGGCACCGGCGGCGTGGCCATTGCATTCGCCGGCGTTCTGGGGGACGTCATCGGCAGCGTCGCCGGAGGCGGTGTGGCCGGGCGCGCCGGCGCCGGTGTGCGTGGTGGCGCTGGTGTAGTCGACACACGTGGCGTCAACGGCGTGTCCACCAGTGTGGTCGCTCCCGATGGTTTCGGCGTTGGCGTCACCGACGTAGTGTCCGCTGGCGGCAGCGCGCTCACCGGCACGCTGCTCAGCGCCGCGCGAAACGCATCCGTTGTTTGAAACCGGCTCGCCGGGTCCTTCGCGATCGCCATCATGATGATTTCGTTCAATCCCGGGGGCAGGTCCGCGCGCAGCGTAATGGGCTCCGCCGGAGTCTCATTCAAATGCGCGGTCATCAGCGAATATTGCGAGTCGCCCTTAAACGGCAATTTGCCCGTCAGCATCTCATATAGCGACACGCCAAACGAATAAATGTCCGAGCGCGCGTCCGCACCTTCTCCTCGCACCTGCTCGGGCGGCATGTAATTCAGCGAACCCAGCGTCGTTCCCGTGGTTGTCAGTGACCCATCCGTCGCCGAGCGCGCAATGCCGAAATCCATCAATTTCACTACGCCTTGTGGCGTCAACATCATGTTCGCCGGCTTGATGTCACGATGAATGATGTTCTGTTTGTGCGCATAGCTCAGTGCCGATAGCACCTGGTCCGCGTAGTTGACTGCCTCGGCCGTGGAAAGTGGCGCCCGCGCGATGCGGTTGGCCAGCGTTTCTCCTTCCACAAACTCCATGATCATCACCAACTGATTTTCGAAAGTCATCGCCGTGCGCAGCGCTGCAATATGCGGGTGGTCCAGCGCCGCCAGCAGCCGGATCTCTCGCAGAAAGCGGTCTGCCAGGCTCTGATTGCTGCTCAAATCCGGCAAAAGAATCTTCATCGCTTCCACGCGGTCGGAAATCACGTTGCGGACCTTATAAACCTTGCCCATTCCTCCCATGCCCAGAATCGAGAGGATTTCGTAATCCCCAAAATGCTGGCCCACATGAAATTCAGCGGTCATACGTCCTCCAGCGGCTTACGCTACGTCCTGCGAGAATACCTCAAATCCCGGCCCCAAAATACAACCAGCCCGCGCATCGTCTGCGGGCTGGCCGAACTATGGATCCTCCGCGTCCTGGGTTGTGTCGGGCCGGATTGGCTTTTCAGGAGGTGGGGGCTTCAGCCCCCACGTACATCGCACAAAACAAGTCGGGCTTCCGCCCCTAAAGTCTCCTCGTTCGACTTGTGTCCACTTTCTGTTGAGTAGGCCTTAATTCTTCACCACGTCTCCCACCTTCGCTGCTCCGGCTCCCGAAAACGTTGCCGTCGCGGAATCGTCATCGACCTCTGTGACCGTGGCATCCCCTACCGTATCTTCCACGGACTTGATCACTTTTCCCGTCGTCGGATCTTTCACCACGCGCACCTGTCGCGCAATGGTCAGCTTGTCGCCCACCTTTACTCCGGCCTTCTTACCCACGTTTAGGATCAGCGTGTTTCCCGAAACGTCGGCCACCAAACCGTTCACTTTCACTACCGTGGTCGGCACCTTCGTGGCGTTTGCGTCCAACTGTGCCCCGGTATCGTCTACGGCCTTGTGTGTGGCTTCACCAATAATCGTCGCGCCAAAGTTGCTGCTGCCCATGTCCAGGCCGCCGCCCCCGCCTTGCCACCAGCTTCCGCCACCGCCTCCGATGGAAGTGCCGCTGCGTTCCGATTCGCCCGTGCCGGTCACCGCCACCAGGATTTCACCCGTATTCACGTCGACGAGACGCGCAGACACATTCACGATCGCTTTGGATTTACTCATTCCCAGCTTGCCGAATCCGCCGGTCCAGGGATTGCTGTGACCCCCGCCGCCCACGTTGGTGTGTTTGTCGTCTCGTCCGAACTGCGTGATGCTTCCGGTGATAATCGCATCTACGCCCAGTACCTTGCCGATTTTCGCTGCGCTGGTCGCGTCCGCGCGGTCGCTATTCGAGAAATTCTGCTCGGACAGAACCTTGTCGAGCGCGTTCCGCTCGATCACCGAAAACTGCCCATCTTGTACCAGCTTTTGCACCAGCAAATCCGAAATGCCTTTCCCGACGTCCTGGTCGGAGCCAAACAGCTGAATCACTTCGGTGCGCACTGTTCCGTAATCGAAATTCAGTACCGCTACGCGCTTCTTTGGGCCGGCCGGCGCCGTCGGTGCTGCGGCGCCTGCTGCTGGCGTGGCGGCTGCCGGCGTGGTGGTCTGTGCCGACGCCGGAATGCACATCAACCCGAAAGCGATTAAAGACAAACCTATGCGGTTGGACCGGGGAAACGACATATGAGGGCTCCTTGCCGCAGACGATTTAGGCGATGGCACCCGAGGAGTTTCCCTCGCCTGCGAAATGCCGTTATCTTAATGATGTTCTGTGAGCGTGGCAACGGCTTTCCTGCCTCCAGGCTTCTGTATACGGCTCTATCGCTGCTTCGCCATCACAATCTATTTATTCCAATATTTTTGCAGCAACAAATAACGGTCGCGGTGTAACAGGAAGACCGATAGCGTAGAAATCCTGCGAAAGGGCATGGGCTATCCTTCTGTTCCGTCAATTTGGCGCAGATGGGCGAAAAACGCCGCGAGCGCCGCACAGTTTGGCGGCGTCGTCTATAGCACACATTCGCTTACGATTTGCGGCATAGCCAATAGAATTTTCGTCGTAGCGGCGTGCCGCATCCTTGCGCGTTCTGCAGGGGTGCGGACTTTCTCTTCCGGTGGCACCAGCCACAAATCCCACGCACGGGGGTCTTTTGTACCCGTAGTCGCTCCTCCTTTGCGTCTGTATTAGACTATTCCCGCGTTCCCTTCTTCCATGACCCGACCACTTCTTCGCGAACCTCGTTGGCCCGCCTTCGTTGCCATGGTGGCTGCCTCTAGCGTTTACCTCGCCTTGCCCGAACCGCTCTCCATTGGTCCTGGCTGGGTTTTATTCGCGATCATTCTGCTTCTTATGATTCCCATCGTGATCTCCCATCGCCGCGGCGATTTCAAGGTCACCCGTATCCTCACCTTCGCCGCAAATATCATCATTACTGTGGCTATGATCGTTTCGCTGATTCGCTTGGTCAGTGGCATTCCCGAACATCTGGAAACACCCAAGGCGCTGTTGCGCTCCGCAGGTGCTCTTTGGGTCGCCAACATCCTTATTTTCGCTTTGTGGTACTGGAAACTGGATGCAGGTGGCCCCGTGGTTCGCGAGCAACCGGGCGGCTTAGCCAAGAGCGCTTTTTTGTTCCCGCAGATGATGCACGAAAACAGTGACGCTTCCTGGAGCCCGCACTTTGTCGATTATCTTTTTCTTGCTTTCAACACCAGCACGGCCTTCTCGCCCACCGACACCGCGGTCCTTTCCCGCTGGGCCAAACTCGTCACCATGCTGCAGTCCCTGATTTCTCTGGCAATCATCGCGCTACTCGCCGCCCGCGCCGTTAACATCCTCTAACTTCTTACGGTGTGGCGGCTGGTTTGTTCTAAGGTTAGCGGTTTTACGCACCAAACCTTTGGGCATTCATCATTGATTGGTTTCTTACGACGAGGCATGTAGCGGCGGGTCTTTAGACCCGTTCTGTTGTTTTGGCTGCGGCTACCGTGTCTGCTCGAACGATGCCGCCTCAGCCAGCGCCTTTCTGCGCTTTGCCTCAAACTTGTCCATGATTTTCAAACACTGTGCTTCGTATTTTTCCGCCGTGAATGGATCGCCCGCTTCCAGGGCGCCGGCCCACGCTTGCGACATTCGGATCACCTCGCCCAGCAATTGGATCAATCTCCGGTCCCGTTCCTCTTTGGATTCCGACGAGCCTGGGATTGATCGTCTCGCGACAGGCTTCGTGGCGAGGCATGCCGACTCCTCGGCTGGGCACTGCACGGCTGGGCACTGCACGGCTGGGGGCTGCATGGCTGGTGACCTCCGCGTCGCGAAACACTACACGACAGCATCGCCCGACGCAACGGGTACTCTCTGATTAACAGTAACTTACGTCGCTTCGCGCTTTTTGGCCCCGCGCTCTCCTTCGGTGCAAATCCTGTGAATCCCTTCGTTGACAAACCCTCCCCTCCCCCTCTAAACTTAATTTTTGTCTATACAGGGAAAGGTGTGACTGATTGCAATGAGGACGTACGTAGCCAAGGGTGTTGAAGCAGAGGCGCTCAAAATTGGCGCCCAGTGGTTTGTTTTGGATGCCACCGATCGGCCGCTCGGCCGTTTGGCCACCAAAGCCGCGCGGATCTTGATCGGCAAGGATAAAGCGACCTTTACTCCTTACCTGGATTCCGGCGATCACGTCGTGGTGATCAACGCGGACAAGATTAAGATGACCGGGAACAAGGTGGAGCAGAAAGTCTATTACTCGCACAGTGGTTATCCCGGCGGTTTGAAGGCGGTTCCAGCGAAACGCGTCCGCGAAGCCCGGCCCGAATGGGTGGTTCGCGAAGCCATCGTCGGCATGCTGCCCAAAAACAAGCTGCGTGCCAGTCGCGCCAAGAAGTTGCGCGTCTATCGTGATGCCGCGGGTCTGGCTCGTCACGCGGGACAGAAGCCGCAAACCGTCAGCTTCTAAGAGTTCCCCGGCGCCGCCGGGTCGCAGTACGAGCGTTTCCGCACGTTGGCTGTTTCCTTTCTAAGTAGTGTCTTAGCAGGGAGCCTTCCGAGCGTGATTCACCATCAGCGGACTCGTCTCGTCTTTTGTCGGCTTTTTTGAGTTTTTGGAGGAGGAGCATTGAGTACTTCGGAAACGCCCGCACTGGGCAACAAGACGTGGTTTCACGGCACCGGCCGTCGCAAGGAATCTATTGCCCGTGTGTTTGTTCGGGCGGGCAGCGGCAAATTCACCGTGAACGGCCGTCCGGCCAAGGAATATTTCCCGAATCACGCCTGGGAGCATGATGCCACCGAGCCGCTGAAGTTCACCAGCTTGCTCGACCAGGTGGACGTGGTCGCCACCGCCAAGGGCGGCGGGGTCGGCGGGCAGTCCGGAGCCGTGCGCATGGGCTTGTCGCGCGCCATCAGCCGCTTCAACCCGGAGCTTCGCCCGGCATTGCGTAAGAACGGATTTTTGACTCGCGATTCCCGTATGAAGGAACGCAAGAAGTACGGCCAGAAGGGCGCCCGCAAGCGTTTCCAGTTCACCAAGCGTTAATCGCTGGTGGTGCTGCCGCTTGGGTCGTCGTTTCGCTCTTTGTAGCGGCGGGTCTTTAGCAGTTGTCATCCTGCTTGCCCTCAGCTAGTGAAGGGAGGAGCGTGGATCTCAACCAGCCGTACTTGGCACGATTTTATGAGCTCTGGCGTGTAGCGTGGATTTTACGTCCACGCCAACCCGCCAAGATCATGGCCGGCAAGAAGCCGGCAAGAGGCTGCTGCGCTGCTCGTAGCTGGGTTTTAACCCAGCCAACCGGGCGCGAAAAGCAGCTATCTACTAAGGAGGAAAAGTGGCAGTAGAAATCACCATGAAGGAGCTGCTGGAGGCCGGCGTTCACTTCGGTCACCAGACGCGTCGTTGGAATCCCAAGATGAAGGAATACATCTTCGGGGAGCGCAACGGCATTCACATCATCGACCTGCAGAAAACTCTGAAGATGTTCCGCGAAGCCAGCCGCTTCGTCACGGAAATCTCCAGTCACGGTCGTACAGTTTTGTTCGTGGGTACCAAGCGCCAGGCTCAGGAAGCTGTCGCTGAGGAAGCCAAGCGTGCCGGCGCTTATTTCGTCAACCACCGCTGGCTCGGCGGCACTCTGACCAATTGGGCCACCCTCCAGAAATCCATCAAGCGCGTGAAACTCCTCAAGGCCATGACCGAAGACGGCCGCATGGAGCAGCTCTCCAAGAAAGAGCGCGCGCGGTTGGACCGCGAGATGAAGCATCTCCAGCAGAACCTTGCTGGCATTGAGAACATGGCACAGCTGCCCGATGCTCTGTTCGTCATCGATTCCAACGCCGAAGAAATTGCCGTCAAGGAAGCCCGCCGCATGGGCATCCCCGTCGTCAGCGTTGTCGATACCAACTGCGACCCTGACATGGTCGATTGGATTATCCCGGGCAATGATGACGCTCTGCGCGCCATTCGCCTGTTCACCACCAAGATCGCTGATTCGGTCGCCGAAGGCCGCTCTATTTACGAGCAGTCTCAAGTGGCCGACCAAAAAGTGGCTGCCGACCAGGCTCAGGAAGCTGGCGTCGATTATGTCGACACCAGCGCCTATGAGCAGTACGAAAAGCAGGAAGGCGACTTCGTCGAAGGTTCGGAAGCCTTTATCGAGGCTGCTGCCGAAGCCACCGTCCCGCCCGACGAGGAAAAGCGCTAGCCGCAGCCTTGTGTTTCAGCCGGTCTTTACAATCGTAGGTTGTGTAGTGGCCGCCTTTAGACTGGCCAGGCGAGCGCAGCGAGCCCGGTTTTTTAAGGCCTCAAATCCGTCATTCCGAACGCAGTCTGCGGAGTGAGGAATCTCTCTGAAGATCGCTCCAGGAGTCATTTCTTACTTCACTCGGAAACGCCGTCAAAATCTTTGGAAACTAGAGAGAAAAGGATGAGTACAAGTAAACCAGCCATGGAAATTCCCGCAAAGCTCGTCAAAGAACTCCGAGAGCGCACCAACGCCGGCTTCAGCGATTGCCGGGCCGCCCTGGTCGAAACGAACGGCGACATTGAGAAGGCCATCGACGTCCTTCGCAAGAAGGGCCAGGCCGCCGCGGCCAAGAAGGCCACGCGCGAAGCCACAGAAGGCTTGATCGGTCACTACATTCATGCCGGCGGAAAAATCGGCGTGATTGTCGAGATCAATTGCGAAAGCGATTTCGTCGCCCGCACCGAGGCCTTCCAGCAGCTTTCTCACGACCTCGCCATGCACATCGCCGCGGTCGATCCTCGCTATGTTCGCCGCGAGGACGTCACCCCCGAGATGCTCGAGCGCGAGCAGGAAATTTACACTGCCCAGGCGCGTGCCACCGGCAAGCCCGAGCAGGTCATCCAGAAGATCGTCCAGGGCAAGATGGAAAAGTTCTACGAGGAAAGCTGCCTCTACGAGCAGCATTACATCAAGGACGAGACTCAGACCATCGGCGAAATGATTAACGCCGCCATCGCCAAGCTTGGCGAGAACATCACCATCCGCCGCTTCTCCCGCTTCAAGGTAGGCGAAGCCTCCGCCAGCACCGCCGCCGGCCCCGAACCCGTAGCCGCCCCCGAAACCCCGTGAGGGTAGGGGCGTAATCAGTTCATCAGGCCCACCAACAAAGCGGGCCTTTTCTATTTTTACTTCATCACCGATCTCCCCTCCACACCAACGCGTGCGGTGTGGCTGCGGGTGCCCCACATGCCGTTCCAATCACACGCATTTTCCCCATTGTTTGCTACAATCCTCAAGGTTTCCCCTAGGCCGAACGGAGAGACATGCCACCGAAAGCGAAAGTGTCCAACAAATCTGCAAAAAAACGCCCCGCCTACCACCGTCTTCTACTCAAACTATCCGGAGAATCCCTGCAAGGCCCGCAAGGTTTCGGCATTGATGGCCAAACCATTTACGCCATCGCCAAGGAATTGCGCGACGTCCACAAACTTGGCGTGCAGATCGCGGTTATGGTCGGCGGCGGCAATATTTTTCGCGGCGCTCGCCAGAAGGGATTCGAAATCGATCGCGCCACCGGCGACTACATGGGCATGCTCGCCACGGTCCTAAACGCTCTCGCTCTCCAGGACGCGCTCGAAAAACTGGGTGTGCACACCCGTGTGCAAAGCGCCATCGAAATGCATCAAGTCTGCGAGCCTTTTATCCGCCGCCGTGCCACCCGCCACCTCGAAAAGGGCCGCGTGGTCATTTTCGCCGCTGGCACCGGCAATCCCTATTTCTCCACCGACACCGCCGCCGCTCTCCGCGCCATGGAGATTAAAGCCGACGTCATCCTCAAGGCCACCCGCGTCGACGGCATCTACGACGCCGATCCGGAAAAAGTGGACAACGCCAAGTTTTTCGCGGAAATTACTTACCGCGAAGTGCTTCACCAGGATCTAAAGGTGATGGACGCCACCGCCATTTCCTTGTGCATGGACAATGGCATGCCCATCGTGATTTTCAATATGCACAAGCCCGGCAACATTCGCCGCGCGGTTCTTGGGGAACGCGTCGGCTCAACCGTGCTGCCGAACTGATGTAGCACAGGTTTTAGCCTGTGTGCTTTTGGTTCATCGTTCACCCGGGTTCAAGGTTTGCCGAAAACTGGAAACGAACAACTAACCACTTATTTTTTCCGAGGACACTATGACCAACATAACCAACACCAAAGATGCGCAAGCCGCGGCCAAAACCCGCATGGAAAAGGCCGTGGAAGATTTTCGCAAGGAGCTGGCTTCCGTCCGCACCGGTCGCGCCAACGCCGCCATTCTCGATCAGGTGCGCGTTGATTACCACGGCACGCCCATGCCCGTGAATCAGCTCGGCACCGTCAGCGTTCCCGACGCCAGCATGCTGCAGATCGCTCCCTGGGATCCCAGTGCGGTTCCGCTGATCGACAAGGCCATTCGCGCCTCGGATCTCGGCCTGAATCCCACCAACGACGGCAAAGTCGTCCGCATTCCTATCCCCTCGCCGACCGAGGAACGCCGCAAGGAACTCGTCAAGCACATCCACAAAGCCCTCGAAAATCATCGCACTGCGATCCGCAATATCCGTCGCGATCTGAAGGAAGCCATCGATAAGCTCGAAAAGGATAAAAAGATCAGCCAGGACGACCAGAAGCGCGCCCTCGAAGAACTCGACAAGCTCTCTCACTCCGAAACCAAAAAGGTCGAAGATCTCTGCGCCACCAAAGAAAAAGAAGTCATGGAAATTCGCTAACCCCAATCACCGAAATTCGAAATTAGAAAATCGCGACCGCGCATGTAGCGGCGGGTCTTTAGACTCGCGCCTTTGCCTGTGTAGTAGCCGCACTTTAGACCGGCCCCTAGGGCACGCCTTTTGTCCCGAGGCTCTTTCGATTGCTATTTTCGATCCTCAGGCGGGAGAAGCACCAGCCTCTGCCCCTGGTCATTCTGCACTGCGCGCACAAACGCGTTGTAGTCCATCGCGCGGTCGCCCGGAATCTCACGTTTCAGAAAATCAACGTGCCGCGATGCCACCACGGTATTCTGCGAGCTCGAATATTTCGAATCATACGTTGCATAATCTCGAGCCACTGCTGTCCCGGCCGGAGTCTCCACCGTGGTTCCGTCTGGCAAATGCAACGTCATGGATGTCGCCACATTTAATGGCGTGCCCAACTCAATCTTCGGTGCGGTTGTCGCCCCTCCCTGCGCCTCCGGCAAGTCCGGCAATCCAATCTGCGGCAACAACGCTGGAATGCGCACCGGTTTCTTCGCCCAGTCCACGAATTTCAATTGCGTCAAATCGTATTCTACTTCGAACGCGTCTTCCGTGGACAACGGATCCGAAGCCTGGGCGTTCGTGATTTGCCCGCGGAAGCCGTCCGAAATCGCCAGCAAATTCGCAATATCTTTCCATTTGTCCTTCGGTGCCTGATGAAACGCCACGCGAAGCAACAATTCATTCTCTCCCCGCACCACGTACTTCACCCTAGCCGTGAGCGCCCCTTCCTTCGTGATCGTCGCGTCCACGCTCACTTTCTGAAATGCCGCAAACGGTAGCTTAGTTGGAACCTCGATCCACTCCCGGCCCACGGAACTCGATGTGTAAACCTCGCGACTCAAAAACAACGCGCACTTCGCCCCCGCCGGCGTAATCATCCCGAACGGCGCCACTTCCACCGTGGGATCCAGCCAATAGTTCCCTTGCTTCGTGTAGCTGATTACGACCAGATGCTGAAATACGCTCGGCAGCGCGACCGCCTTCTTATCGCAAAATCCAGTCAACGCTGGATCGACGTGCAACTCCACCGCTGTAGCCAGCGCAGCAAACAAGACATACTTGTCCTCGCTCGTTGCGTAGCCGGAATTCAGCACATCTTCCGCCGGGCGCGCCCGAAAGCCGCTGGCGCCGAGCGGCAAATCTACGGTGCTGATCTGCGCCGACATAAATTTATAGATGGCTCGCAAGCGATCGGCGTCCGTTTTGGCGTCTTTCGTTAGTAGCAGCGCTTTCTCGCGCACCTCAGGCGTTACCGTTGGCCGCCGGTTCAGCTCTTTCATCTGATCCTTCGCTTCGGTTAGGGGTTCAGAGCCCGGCAGCATCAACTCCGCCAATCGAATCGCCAGGGTTTCCCACGTCAGCGTCGACAACTCCACATCTGGATGGTCTGGAGTGGCGGCCGTGGAGTCTTCGTTCCCCGCGGCGTCCTTCATGGGCGAGTAACTCCGCTTCCACTGGTAAACCACAAATGCTCCGTCTCCCGATCCCGTTTCTTCTTTCGATGTGACCGGTGTCTCCGGATTAATGTGTAGCTCCACCTTGCGCGAAGCGGGCACATCCAATTCGTAATGCTCCTCCAGCACTTGTCCAGAGCGGTCAAACGTGTGCTCGATCCAAAAATCCGGCGCCATCGGCTGCTTTGTCGTGGTCGTAATCACTCGATACTCCACCGTGTCGCCTTCCTGCAATCCCAGAATCCGCGCGGACTTCACCCGCACATCCTGGTACGCCGGAAAATGTTCGGTGGCCTGGTTCGGCACATCCGTTATTGCGCTGGGCAACACCTCAGAGGTGCCGCCATTCGCATGACTCACGCGAATCAACGGAATTTCCACTTTTTGGAACGACCGGTCGTAATCGAACGAAATGCGTCCAAATTGCTGCACCCCCAGAATGTTGATGATTTTCACGATCGTGTGCACTTCTTTGCGCGAATCGCCATCCGCTTCAAAGCGCACCTGTGATTCCAGCAATTGAATTTGGAAGGGAAGTTGCGGCCTTCCCGCTTTTTTTTCGTTAACCGCTGATTTTTGTTCGGCAGTCTGGGTTGCCGCTTTACTGTCGCGCTGTTGCGCGTGCGCGCCCAGCACTCCGCAAGCGACCATCAGCATCACACCGCAAAACACATTTCGCTCGAGAAAGTTCACGTTGAAAGTTTAGGCGCGAGCCCCCGCAACCGTAAAGCCGCCTCTCTAGGATCGTTTCCGAGCGTGCAATCATCTAGTACGTTAGCTATAGGTAGCGTTGAAGCTTTTGCCACCAAAGTCCAGCGTCTGTGTTGGAAGTTCTTGTCAGGGCACGGCTTCAGCCGTGCCGCAACCCGCTGCGAGTCCGTGCGGCTTTAGGCCGCTGGGGGCTTATTTGTTAGGGTTTTAAACCTTCACCGCGAGTTTTTAGCTCCCGCTCTGTACCGACTTGAGCATCTCCCCCGCCTGTTCAAGGTGCGACTTCAGCGTCGGCAGCGTCTTCGCCGCGAAATGCTTAATCTGTTCATTCTGTCCGGTGCTCGATTCTTGCTGGAATTCCGCGATATCGTGCTCGTGGTCTGTCACCATGTCGCGCGCGTAAACTTTATCAAAGTCATTTCCAGACAATTTTGCCAGCTTGTCGTACTTCATCTGGTCTGCGCTGGACATGTCCGAAGGCAGCGTCACATCCGCGTGCGGCGCGATGCTCTTCAGTTCGTCGTCTGCTTTTGAGTGGTCGTGCACCATGCGTGCCCCGAACTCCTTTACGGCGGGATTGCTGCCTTTCGATTGCGCCAGCTCTCCCAGTTTGACCTCGAGCATCCCGCCTGACGCGGCCTTATTCGCGAATTCCTGGTCGTTGGCAACTGGAGCAGCCTTCGGTGTCGCCCGCCGCGCCGCGATCAGAACGAAGCTCATTGCCACGACGAAGCCTAAAACGAAAATATTGTCGAGAAAGGTGTATCTGCCTGTGCGCATCGCTGCCTCCAAAATCTAAATTTAAAGGCGTCGACGCAAAACGGAAATCCAACAAGCTGTGTATTTGCTTTGGGGACGATTCCTATTTTAGACCACGTTTAGATTTCTAAAGCCTCACCGTAGGGGCGCCGCACTGCCGTGCCGCACCTTGGCACATCGCAATCACAGTCACATTGCTCTCACGCTTTCACCACGGACCTCGTTTCTAAGCCTTTTCCTGTATGGCGCCCTCAGGCCTTTCTTCGCAATCATCGCCACTGTCTCTATGCGCTATATCTGCGTCACCTTGGATTACGACGGCACCCTCGCTCGCAACGGCAGCGTTGCGCAAAGCACCATTGACGCATTGCAGCGACTCCGCACTTCCGGGCGCAAACTGATTCTGGCCACCGGACGCGAACTTCCCGATCTCCTCAAGGTCTTTGCCGACGCCACGCTCTTTGATCGCATTGTCGCCGAAAATGGCGCGCTCCTCTACCGCCCCAGCTCCCGAGAGGAGGTCGTCCTCGGTGAGCCTCCTCCGCCCGAATTTGTGGAGGAATTGCGAAAAAGAGATGTGCAGCCGCTTTCCGTTGGCGCAGCATCGTTGCAACCTGGCACCCGCAAGAGACCACCGTCCTCGAAGTCATTCGTGAAATGAGCCTCGAGCTCCAAATCATCTTCAACAAAAACGCCGTAATGATCCTCCCCTCCGGCGTGAATAAAGGGAGTGGTGTGCTTGCAGCACTCAAGGAACTCAATTTATCGCCGCACAATGTGGTCGGCGTCGGCGACGCGGAAAATGACCACGCTTTCCTGGGTTCCTGTGAATGCAGTGTTGCGGTCAGCAATGCCTTGCCGGCCTTGAAAGAGCGCGCCGACTGGGTGACCGCGCATGCTCACGGCACGGGCGTTGAAGAATTGATTCAGCTGCTGCTAAAAGACGACCTTCAAGAACTCGAGCCCCGCTTGAAACGCCATCAGACCTTGCTCGGAGCCTCGCCTTCGGACGGTCCTTTTTTCTTGCCGAGTTACAATTGCCGGCTCTTGATTGCCGGACCCTCCGGCTCGGGTAAGTCCACGGTAGTTTCCGCGTTGCTCGAGCGCTTGGCGCAAAGCCAACATCAGATTTGCTTGTTCGATCCAGAGGGCGATTACGAAGGATTTGAGCAGTTCCTCACTCTGGGCGGCCCAGATCGCATCCCCACACCAACGGAAATTCTCGACGCCCTCAATAATCCCAAGCAATCGCTGGTCGTTAATCTTCTCGGCGTGCCTCTCGCCGACCGTCCTTCTTTTTTTCAAGGAGTCCTCGCGCGGGTACAGGAGTTGCGCTTCAGAACCGGTCATCCACACTGGCTGATCGTCGACGAGGCGCACCATGTTCTTCCAAAAGAATTGGCCAATGCGGAAAATGTGATCCCGAAAGATCCCGAGAGCCTCGTGCTGGTCACCGTGCACCCGGATTCAGTTTCGCCGGCCATTCTGAAATCCGTTAACACCATTATTGCGGTTGGGCCGGAGCCACAAGCGCTCCTCGATGGATTCAACCAGAACGCCGGTAGCAACCTGCAGTGGCATGCCCGCCAACCTGAAACCAATCAGACCGGCACGCTGCTGGTTTGGAACGTCTCCGATGGCGGTATTCCGCAAACCGTAAAACTCGAGCCCGGCAAGGGCGAGCGCCGCAGGCACCATCGCAAATACGCCGAGGGCACCCTTGGTGAGGATCGCAGCTTTTATTTTCGTGGACCCTTTGGCCGCTTGAATTTGCGCGTGCAGAACATGAATCTGTTCGCACAAATTGCTGAAGGCGTCGATGAAGATACCTGGCAATTCCATCGCGTGCATGGAGACTATTCCCGCTGGTTACGGGAAACTATCAAAGATGGGGATTTTGCAGGAGTCGTGGAAGCCGTCGAGAAAAATAACAGTCTGGACGCCAAAGAGAGCCGCCGCCAAATTGTGGAAGCGGTCCGCAAACATTACACGGCGCCCGCATAAAGGTGCTGCTTGTGTAGTGGCCGAGCTTTAGATCGGCCATCGCCCCGCAGCGCCGTCAATAAACAGGCTTGCAGTCTCGCGCAACGTCTTCGTTCTGTTTTCGCCGTCGGGAGATGTTGACCATGGAACGCAACACTTCCGCGACGCTCCACGCTTGCGCCACGCATCCGCGATGCGCGTATGGTGGCTCCGCGTCGAAGATCTCGCCAATCGTGCCCACCGCGCCTTTCACCAGCCTTTCATCAAACGCCGCCAGCAGCTTGCCCGCGCGATCCACTCGATCTGGGTGAACCTTCAGCCAAGCATCTATATAAGGGCCCAGCAGCCATGGCCACACGGTGCCCTGATGGTAAGCAGCATCGCGATCCCGCAAACTCCCAAAATATTTTGGTTTGAAATTTTTGTCGTGCGGCGAAAGTGTCCGCAAACCCACCGGAGTCAGTAACTCATGTTCAACGCACCGCAGCACCGCGGCCCACTTCTCCCGCTCCAGAACCGGAAAGTCCAACGAAATCGCCAGTATCTGATTGGGCCGCAACGATGGATCATCTCCGTTTTCTCCATCGACTACATCATACAAATACCCGCCATCTTCATACCAAAAGCGCTTTTGAAACGATTCGCGGCAGCGCTGTGCGTGTTTCTCTATTTCCTGCGCTTCTCCGGACTGCCCTTGCGATTGCAGCCATTTCGCCGTATAACACAGCGCGTTGTACCACAGCGCGTTGATCTCCACCGCCTTGCCGCGCCGGGGCGTCACCACCCAATCATCCACCTTCGCGTCCATCCACGTCAGTTGGTAGCCCTCCGCGCCCTGTCGCAACAAACCATCGACTGAATCCACTCCAATGCCGAAATCCGTCCCTTGCAAGTGGCACTGAATAATTTCCTGCAACTGCGGAAGGATTTGCGACAGAAACAGTTGATCGCCCGTCGCTCCCACGTATCGCGCAATCGCATGAAAAAACCACAAGGTCGCATCCGCGGTGTGATACAGCCCCTCCGCGCGTCCTTCCGGAAACATATTCGGAATCAGCCCGTGGCGCACGTAATGCGAAAAAGTTCGCAAAATCCACGCCGCTTCTGTGTGCCGCCCAGTGACAAGCGTCAGCCCTTCCAAAGCGATCATGGTGTCGCGCCCCCAATCCGTGAACCACGGGTAGCCGGCAATGATCGATCGCACGTCATCACCCGCCGCACGCGCGCGTAAGCTGTCTTCTCCCCGTCCTTCGGGAATGATGATGAACTGGTCCGCCGCCAGCACCAGTTCGGCGGCCATACCCTCCTTCGGTACGCAGCTTGCTCTCGCCAGCAACTTCTTGCGCCGAAGCGCCTCCGCTTCTCTTGCGTATTCTGGACTGACCGCGCGAATGGCGTCCCACGATTCTGCAGAAGCCACCAGTGTAGCGGGATCGCTCCGGGTCAACGATACCGAGAAAAATCCGGGACTCCACAAATCACCACGCGCCGCATAGCCCCGGCTCTCTTCGATCCGGTAAATCACTTCCTCGAAGCGCGTGCGATCCATAATCAACGACTTATTCCGCCCATACAGCATTAATCGCAGCGGCGGAATATTCGTGGGCGATGCAATCTCAAGCGCTTCTTCAATCACCGTGAACGCGTAGTTCCCGACCAGCGGTGTATCCACCGGAGCCTCATGCGGCCGGAAATTGATCGAGGGTCGTAAGGTCAGCCTGAGTTCCGCGCCTTCTAGGAGCGCATAGTTGACGTGCACCGTGTTTTGCCGGTACACCATCACTACTTGTTTTTCCAGCAACAGGTCACCGAAGCGGTAAACCCAGACAGGGACACCATCCTGCAGCCGGAACTCCTCGAGGTATTCGGCTCCGTGCGTCTTCAATGGCGCATTGACGCGTTCCTCGCCGCTGAGTTGCACCGACCGTCCATTCGGGATCTCCACCCGCTCAATCAGGTCGTTGAGCATCATGATCCGGCCCAACGGTGTAGGCAGCGCCGCAACCAAATATCCATGGAATCCGCGGGTGATTACTCCGGCTAGACTTCCGGACGCATACCCGCCCAATCCGTTGGTCACCAGCCACTCTTTATCGACTAACCCTTCCGGCGGTTCCGTCGGGGATTTTCGATACGCGATGCGACAAAGCAGTTCAGCCATGAGCAGGTGGCTTCTCTTTCTTCCTTACCGGCGCTAAAACAATCGCGGAATGCGCCGGAATGATCCAATTCAACTCAGAATCCAGCGGCGCCGTCCCGTTTCCTCCGTATTTCGGATCTTCGGTCGACCACAAAATTTCCCACTCTGAATTCACGGGTGGGCCCAACAACGGCTCCGGCGACGGGTTCAAATACAGGTGCGAACCAAGATTAACGACCAACAATCGATCGCCTTCGAAATCGTCCGAAAACAACCGAACCATGAAGCATTCGGCACTTAAAACAGCCCCGTCCAACTGCCGCGTTTGCCTGGAGAATAGCGGATCACTGTTTCGCAATGCCAGCAGGTCCCGATGCAAAGCCAGGATTTTGGCATTTTTTTCGCGCTCGGCCAGGTCCAACTTGCATTTTTCAAACGTCTCGCGCGCCCCTGGATCATCGAATTTCATTTCTTTTATGGCTAGGCTGCGCCATTGCATCAAGAATTCGGCTCGACCTTTGCGAACCAATTCCGCCAACTCCGTTTCATGATCGGCAAAATAAAGAAATGGCGTTGACGCCGCAAATTCCTGCCCCTGGAACAACATTGGTGT
The DNA here is from genome assembly GCA_035506955.1 of Verrucomicrobiia bacterium. Lineage (GTDB taxonomy): Bacteria > Acidobacteriota > Terriglobia > Acidiferrales > UBA7541 > Acidiferrum. The sequence goes on along the minus strand of DATJOO010000037.1, from coordinate 60,388 downwards.
CGCGGGTGCCAACAAGCACACCGCTGTGATCGCTTTGAATCGTCCGAATGTGGTCAGTTCGTGGATGCGCAGACCACGCCCCGAGTTCGCCACTTGGTCGTGATTCTGAATGAACGACACGAATGCCGCTGGGTTTATCTCCAGCGTGCTGCTGCCCCTTCTTTTTTTCTGCCACGAATACCATTGGCCCTGGTACAGAAACCCGTATTTGAACGACGACAACAGCTCCTGCGCCGATCCCAGATAATCAGTGAAGTAAGCTTCCCGGCTTCCCGTGACAGCCACCATCGCCGAGTGATGGAAATCTTCGTTCCACGTGGCGTCGAGCCCGTAGCCCCCGCTCGATTCTGGTTTAACCAGCGCTACGTCTTGCGCCTCGTTTTCAGATATGATCACGATGCTTCGCGGTCCCGCGGCACGGCGAGCGCCCCGCGCAATCTCTGCAATGATATGTAGTTTCGAGGAATCCTGGATCGAGTGCGTGGCATCCAGCCGCAGCCCATCCAGATGAAATTCTTGAATCCAGTACGCGGCATTCGAAACGAAAAACTCTCGCACCGCAGCGTTGTTCTCGCCATCAAAATTGATTGAGGCGCCCCATTCCGTCGGCCGCTTCTCGTTGAAGTAGCTCTTCGAAAACGAAGGTAGATAATTTCCATCCGGACCCGCGTGGTTATAAACCACATCGAGAAGCACGCCTAATCCATGCGCGTGTGCTGCGACCACGAACGCGCGAAAATCGTCCGGCGCCCCGTAGTTGCGCGTCGGCGCAAAAAAATCTACGCCGTCATATCCCCAGCCGAATGCCCCGCTAAACTCGGCGACCGGCATCACCTCGATCGCGCTAATCCCCAAATTTTTTAAATACGCCAGTTGGCAAACCGCCGATTGCCACGTGCCTTCGCGCGTGAAGGTTCCCACATGCATTTCATAGATAACTTGGCCGTGAAGCGAAAGCCCTCTCCACGCGTGATCCGTCCATGCGAAACGGTTTGCGTCGACCACCTGCGACGGTCCGTGCGGCCCTTCCGGCTGAAAGCGCGACGCGGGGTCCGGAAACGGCCCCTTGCCGTCGAGGTGATACCCATAGGCGTCGCCCTCCCGCACCCCCGCTACATCGATGGAGAAGTATCCGTGCTGTTCTTGCGCGAGCGGATAATCTTTGTCGCGAACGCGCAGCACTACACTCTCGTGACCATGCGCCCACACACGAAACCTCGCCCCGTCTTCATGGAGTTGCGCACCAACTGGGTACCACCATGGAAAAGGAGTAGGCATCTATCGAAGTGGTCACTCGCCTCGCGATCTACCCGTTACAGGAAAATTTGTTTGGCTGCTATCGCGTGCCGCTCCGCTTCACCGTGACCGTCAAATTGTGATCCCTCAGATTCGCGCTGGCCGTCGCCGGATCAACCGAGGTCGGCCAATCCGCCACCAGGAACAAGGATTCCCGGCGGACGTTGCTTTTATCGGCGCCTCCGTCGGACTGCGACTTATCCGCCACGATCATCGCGGCGTTTTCATCCACGTTGACGTCGATCTCCTCCGGACTAAATCCAGGAAGAGCAACTGCTATGGTGTAGGAAGAACCGGATTCCCGAATATCCGGTATGTGTGTCACAACTTCCGACTCGGCTCTCAGCCAATGTTCCATGTCTTTTCCGTCGGCCGCTCCATCTGCCAGAAACAGCGAATAAGCTCTACGCGCAACGGCATCGTTCGCTCGATTGGATAATTGTCGATCATTTTTTCGGACACTCACCGGTACGGAAGTGTCTCTTGATAGTGAAGTTCCGGTTTGCATTGCCATAATCTAACTCCCAGGTTTAAAAACTGACTACCTTTTGGTTGTAGGCGATTTTGCGTAACCCAACAATACAGTGTCTACCGTAACCGTTCATGCCCGAAAGGAATCGGCTGCAGGCACTAAAAGGGCTATCGGGATCACGCTGAAGACTTGCGCCAGATCGATGCTTCCTTCCTCGGCAGGAACGATTCGACCGGTAAGCACATCGCGCCACTGAGAAACAGCGGTATCGGCACGAATCCATTGCTGCGGGTGATTCTGGCAAGGCGTGCGCGCGTCGAGCAAACTAACCGTGAGAAAGCTTTGCTGGCCCTTCCTGCGCAAGAAAGCGCACACGTTCGTTGGCACGCCTTCTGCTTCTTGAAGAGGTTCGTAGCTGCCGTTCTCGAACAATTCTGGGTTCTTGTTCCTGAACCTTAGCAACAACTGGGTGATCGCCAGCTTGATTGCGCCGTCGTGCCAATGCTGCAGCAATTCGCCGAACCAGGAGCGCCGGTCTCGCCCATTTTTGCCCAATTCCGACAACAATGCGCTCCGCTTCCGAAAATCCACCGGCCTGCGGTTATCCGGGTCCGGAAGACTCAAGTTCCACAACTCGCTTCCTTGATAAAAATCCGGCACGCCGGGCGAAGTGACTTTCAAAAACACTTGCACCAGCGAATTCCGCACCCCTAATTCCGCGATTTGTTGCTGGAAGGGAAGGAAAGCGTCCAGAAAAGTCTGAGAAACGTCGGGATTCAATGCGTCTCGCACAAATTCCGTCACTGCGTTTTCGTACGCCGTGTTCGGCGCGATCCAATTGGAACGCTGTCGCGCTTCCCGCAACGACTTGACCATGGCACCCTGCAGCCGTTCACAATATTTCGCCAGTTTGCATTTTTCCAACGGCTTCGGAGCCGTCAACGATGCCGGCCAGGTAGCCAGCAAATTTTGAAAGAACAGATATTCGTCATTGCGTTCCGGAGGCGCTGTGCCTTCCACGTCTCCGCGCCGCGCACGCAAAATGCGGCTCCATGCCGTGACCTTCGCGGCCCATTCGTCGGGAAACACAGACAATGCCGCAAGCCGTACTCGCGCGTCCTCTCCATGCTTCACGTCGTGTGTGGACGTGGTCAGCATCGTGTGTGGCCAATGTTCCGCGCGATGGCGGTTCTCCTTGTGAAAGCCAGCGACGGACAATCCAAATTGTTCCGGCGACCCTCCCACATCGTTCAACGCGATAAAGCGGTTGTAGCGATACAGCGCGGTATCTTCGAGCCCTTTAGCCATCACTGGGCCGCTCAATTGCTGCGCCTTCATGGCACAGCGCAACGCGGAGTTTTTGAAAAAATCACTTGAACCGGGTTTCGCGAGTTGTCCTTTCAATAGCCGCTCCAAAAACTCAAACACGCTTTTGTCGATTTCCAGTTCAGACTTCATGGCCTGCACGACCGCCCAGTGAATGTAGCGCTCGTCTGCTTCGCTCAGCGGCCCGCCGTCCACATAAGTTCGATAAACGGGAAAGTCCGCAATGATTTCCTTCAGTGCTCGTCGAAGAATGTTTCGCGTGAAATCCGCGGTACAGCGATCCAGGCGCGCTACCCGAACCGCATCCCGCGCCAGCGATGCCAGTTCGCTGGCCAATTCGTTTTCGAGAATTTTTATTTTCGATTCTTGTACCATCGCGGCGAACGTTTGCGTTTGCCCCGTAAAGTCCTGATAAAAACGGCTAAATTTCGCTTCGGCCGACGTGTCCACCAGCAACGCCGTGGCTTGCGCATTGAAGTCATATCCGGTCGTGCCTTCCACCGGCCAATCTTCGTGAAGGCTTTCCGGCCCGCTCAGAATCTTTTCGACCACCAGGTAAAAGCATTTCGGAGTTTCCGAGCGAAGCCGCTCCAAATATTGCTTGGGGTCGTATAGCCCGTCGATATGGTCGATGCGCAGTCCTTGCAAATCGCCTTGTTGCACCAGGCGCAGAACCAGTTGGTGCGTGTGCGCGAAAACCTCCGGAAGTTCCATGTGGATTCCGGCCAGTTCGCTGATGTTAAAGAATCGCCGGTAATTGATATCGTCGGCGGCAACCCGGAAATGCGTAGGCCTCCAGTGCTGCAAGCGGATTAGAGCATCCAACTTATCCCACGAATTGGAGTGGCCTGGCATGCCCCGAAAACGCTCTAGCGCGCTCTCCACTGCTTGCCGCACGTCCTGATTCTCTCGCACGCTCTGCGCTAATTGCTGCTTCAGTTCCGTGGCCCTTTGCTGCTTGTTCGGTCCGTCGTCGCGAAGTGCCGCGAAACCGTCCACGAAATTTTTAAGCGCTGGCGATCCGTTACGAAGAATCTCCGGATAAGTCGTAGGTGCGATGGGAAGCTTATGTGTGTCGTAGAGCCAAACAGCGAAGCTCCCGTCGTCCCTGTCGAATTTCAGCTCAATCTTCCCGGAATCAAGCACAACGCCGTATTGATCCGCCAGAAATGGCACCAGCAGCTTCCCACTCAGATATTCGGAATGAGAATCCCAGTCAATGTCGAACCAACCGGCGTACTGCGAATCGCGTCCCCATTCCAGTACATCCAGCCAGAACGGGTTATCTGCTCCTCCTACGCCCATATGATTAGGGACGAAATCCAGAATCTGCTTCAATCCATGCTCGCGAAAACTCGCGCACATAGCGCGGAATTCTTTTTCACTGCCCAATTCGTCATTCAACGCGGCGTGGTTGGTAATGTCATAGCCATGTTTGCTGCCCGGCCTCGCCAGCAGATAAGGCGAAGCATACACGTGGCTGATGCCTAGCTCGGCCAGATAAGGTGCTACGGCCCCAGCATCCTTAAATCCGAACTCTTTTCCGAACTGGATACGATAGGTAGCCCGCGGAATCATCGGCTGAGTTCGTCCTTGGATCGCGTGCGGCAATCAATACATCAAGAACACGCTGACGGAACGCTCGGGAATCTCACGTTCCTCGCGAGGCGCAAACAACTGGTTAACATTCAGTCCATCGTGGGTGTCCAACTGGAGTCTCCAACCCTTCCCATCGGCTGTCTCCGGCAGCACAAATTTCACCGGCTCGTGAAAGCTGTTGAAAATCAGCAGCAATGTGGCATCACTTCCGCGCTCGCGAATCCCGCTCGCCTGTCCGCGGCCATCGATCAACATGCCAATGCATCGCGTGCTGCGGTCCTTCCACGTTTCGTCATTCATTTCCGTGCCCGAAGGATGAATCCACGTTACGTCCTTCACGCCGAGTTCTTCGTTGTAAGCGCCGGTCAGGAAACGGTTCCGCCGCAAGACCGGATAAAGCTTGCGCAGAAACGTCAGTCTCTGCACGAAGTCGATGGTTGCCTTGTTCTTCTCCGCCAAAGACCAATCCACCCAACTAATCGCATTGTCCTGACAATACGCGTTGTTGTTCCCCTGCTGTGTGCGGTGGAACTCGTCGCCCGCCAGCAGCATCGGCAGGCCCTGTGCCAGCAGCAGCGTGGCCAGGAAATTCCGCGTCTGCTTTTCCCGCAATTTTAGAATTTCAGGATCGTCGGTGGGCCCTTCCGCTCCGCAGTTCCACGAGCGGTTGTCGGAAGTTCCATCCTTATTGTCCTCCCTGTTGGCTTCGTTGTGTTTTTCGTTGAAACTGACCAGGTCATTTAGCGTGAATCCGTCGTGTACCGTCACGAAATTCACCGAAGTCCACGGCTTGCGCCCTTGGTGATTGAAAATCGGCCCGGACGCCGCCAGCCGTTCTGCCAACTCTCCAACCGACGCATTGCCTTTCCAGAAATCCCGCACGGTGTCGCGAAATTTGTCGTTCCATTCCGCCCAACCGGGCGGGAACGCGCCAAGTTTATATCCATCCGGGCCGACGTCCCACGGCTCGGCGATCTTCTTCACGTCCTGTAGCACTGGATCCTGACTGCACACCGTCAAGAACCCGCTTCGTTGATCAAAGCCGTCGGTTTCACGAGCCAGAATGGTGCCAAGGTCAAAACGGAATCCGTCCACGTTCGTTTCCTGGTGCCAGTAGCGCAAGCTGTCGGTCACCATTTGCAGCACTCTCGGATTCGACAAGTTCAGCGTGTTGCCGGTTCCCGTATCGTTCACGTAGTAGCGCGGGGTCTCCGCATTCAGCCGGTAATAACTCGCGTTATCAATTCCTTTGAACGATAGTGTTGGCCCGAGTTCATTCCCTTCGGCGGTATGGTTATAAACCACGTCGAGGATCACTTCGATTCCTGCATCGTGATATCGCGCAATCAGTTGTTTGAATTCGTTAAGTGTATTGCTTGGGTCCGAGGCGTAGCGCGGATCCGGCGCGAAAAAGCCGATGCTGTTATAGCCCCAATAATTCGTCAGTCCTTTTTCTTGCAGGTGCCTTTCCACCACAAACGTACACACCGGCAGAAGTTCGATAGCGGTCACGCCCAGCGACTTGATGTATTCCACGACATGTTTACCTGCCAAACCCGCATAGGTCCCTCGCCGCCGCCGGGGAATGGCCCCGTTTCGCTTCGTATACCCCTTCACGTGCAGTTCGTAGATAACTGTTTGACTCCAAGGGATGGCACGCCGTCTCGTCGTCGTTAACCGCCAACGAAATTCCGGATCGATGACTACGCACTTGGGGACAAAGAGAGCGCTGTCTCGTTCGTCAAACGAAAGGTCTGCATTTTCGGCGCCTACCTTGTAGCCATAACAGGCGTCGTTCCACTGCAGTTGCCCCACGTGCTGCCGCGCGTACGGATCCAACAGCAGCTTGTTCGCATTGAAGCGATGACCGTGCTCCGGATCATACGGCCCATGCACGCGATAACCATAAACCGTGCCAGGATTTAGTCCCGAAACGTACCCATGCCAGATTTCGTCGGTGAATTCCGGCAGTTCGATGCGCTGCAATTCTTCTTTTCCTGTTTGGTCGAACAGGCATAGTTCCACCTTGGTCGCATGCGCCGAAAACAGTGCGAAGTTGACGCCTTGGCCATCCCACGACGCCCCGCGAGGATGCGGAACTCCCTCTCGAACTTCCAGTTGTTTCGGTGGTGTTTTGAGCTGCTCTGGCTCAGGCGTAACAACCAAGTCTTCTGGATTGACTTGGTCAACGATCTGATCTTCTAACATGTGTTCGTGTGCCCACCCCAGCGCACTTATGCTCTCGGAATTGACCCAGCCCCTTCTATGAAGGAATTCCTGTACGCCCGAAAATAATTGAATGTAGCCCGATTGCGCCGTTCCGCACCTCGCTTTGACGCCATCCCCGTCCGCCGATGCGTCTAAGTCCGTGCTACAGTGGAAGTTTGTATTTGCCTCATTCTTCCCATCAGGGAGCCGGTATGAAGACACATCTCCTCGCCATCGCCTTCGCAGCCACCCTCCTCGCTTTTCCGCTGCGCGCCAAGGATTCCGTCAGCCCCAAGGGCCCCGACGAGGATGGCACCAAGCCCGCTCTCACCAGCATTGCCGGTGAAGGTTTCTACAATTCGAATGCCTTCACCTATCTCACGGAGCTGAGCGACGACGTCGGTAGCCGCGTTACCGGCTCTCCCGCCGGCCAGAAAGCCATTAACTGGAGTCTCGACAAAATGCAGTCCATGGGCCTCGCTAATGTTCACGCGGAAAAGTGGTCCATGTGGAAGGGCTGGACTCGCGGCACCGCCACCGCCGAACTCGTCGCTCCCATTCAGCGCGCCCTCAGCGTCGATGCCATGGGCTGGACCGGCTCGACTCCCCCGAACGGTGTCGAAGCCGAAGTCGTCACCGCCAATCTTTTCGATATGGACACGGAACTCACCAACCTCGCTCGTTTCCGCGGAAAAATTGTCTTGATGAAGCCCGAAGGCGTGCCCAAGAAAAATTTCTGGATGATCTTTGCGCAGTACGGCGATTTTCTGAACGCGCTCCATAAAGCCGGCGCCGTCGCCGTGATCGGTGGTCAAGGTGGATTCAAAGCCGAAGGCATGCACCTCACCCACACCGGAATCCTCGGTTTTGCCCAGGATTTCGCGATTCCTGTAGTGGACATGACTATGGAAGACGAGGGCCAACTCGAGCGGTTCCTCGCCGCCGGAAAAACTCCACACATTCGCATCAATGTGCAAAACAGCTTCACCGGCGGTCCTGTGGACTCCGCCAACGTCGTCGGTGAAATCCTTGGCCGCGAGCATCCCGAACAAATTGTCGTCGTGGGTGCACATTTGGATTCCTGGGACCTCAGCGAAGGTGCCACCGACAACGGCACCGGAGTCACCGCCGTTCTGGCGGCTGCCGAAGCGATTCTCAAGAGCGGCCAGCGTCCCCGCCGCAGCATTCGCTTTGTGCTATTCACCGGAGAAGAGCAGGGCCTTCTCGGCTCGCTCGCTTACGTGAAGCAGCACGCCGACGAGATGAAGAATCACTTGGCGTGCATTGTGCTCGACGACGGCCAGGGCCCCATCAAGGAATTTCAGTTGGGTGGCCGCACAGATTTAGTGGACTCCATGAAAGCGTTCTCGGCCTCCCTCGACAACATCCGCGAAATTGCCGTCAGCGATAAGCGCGAGTTTGGCACCGACACTGGCCCCTTCATTCTTGCTGGTCTTCCTGGCATAAACCTCGACCAGGATTCGCCTGATTACAAATACACACATCATTCTGCCGCTGACGCTCTGGAAGAAGTAAAACCCGACGTGCTCACGCAAGATTCCACCATCCTGGCCTTGACTGCTTTTTGGATCGCCGATCGCCCCGAGCGCTTTGCCTCCCCTTGGCCTGCCGAGCGCACGGCCAAGATGCTCCGCGAAAAGGGCGACTACGACATGTTGAAATCTTTCAATCTCTGGACTTTCGGCAATCTGGGGCAGGACCCGGGATCTGCTGTTAACTGACTGTTAATAAAGCGCTTAACAAGCCACCGAGGCCCGCCAAGGGCCCATCTTTGTGGGCAACGAGCACCCCACTGGCCAATCCCTCCTTTTCCACAGCTTTTTCCACCGCCTTTTGTCGAAAGAAGTTTGACAGCTTAACCTAACTTCTTTATACTTTGTGTTTTGTCAGGGGGATTTTCCCCGCTTAGTGCGTTGTGCGGCCTGTTGCTCGTGTAGGGCAGGCTGGTTGGAAGGAAATTCTTCGGTCCCAGAACAAGTTCGATGGAATGGGACGGAAGAGCGGCCGGAATGGGGCGCCAGCCCCGAAAAGCCGAGTAAGCCTCTCCGATTCGTCACCGAGAGTCGCAAGACCTGTCTCTTGGATTGTGCGCGGAGTCTCTTGCTGGTTCTCTCCGGATTCGCAGTACCTTTCACCGTGAGTGTGTGCTCTCGCGCTTTTGTCTGCGCGCGCGTGAGAGTTCGACGAAGGTGTCCGCGCGCAGGCGAAGTTAGCAGTTTTAAGTTTTGAATACGTCATTCAGAACTTACCACTGAGAACTTGAAGGGATGGCCTGACAAGGTCGCCCGCTCAGAAGCAGTACCAAGTAGTTGGCCGCAATAATCAGCAAGCCTGCTCTTACTGATTACTGAGAACTGATTACCGATAACTGTTTGAATCGAGGAACGACAGTGCCGACGTTTTCGCAACTTGTACGTATGGGAAGAGAAGGGGTCATCTCCAAGACCAAGTCGCCTGCGCTCATGGGCTGCCCGGAAAAGCGCGGTGTGTGCATTCGCGTGTATACCCAGACCCCTAAGAAGCCGAACTCCGCGCTGCGCAAGGTCGCCCGCGTCCGTTTAACCAATGCCGTCGAAGTCACCACTTACATTCCCGGCATCGGCCATAACTTGCAGGAGCACTCTATCGTGCTCGTACGCGGCGGCCGCGTAAAGGATCTGCCCGGTGTTCGTTATCACATTGTGCGCGGCACACTCGATGCCGCCGGCGTGGAAAATCGCAAACAGGGCCGTTCGAAGTACGGCGCCAAGCGTCCTAAGGCCGGCGCTGCGAAGTAAAGATTTTGTAGTGGCCGGTCTTTAGACCGGCAGGGTTTAGAGAAGTGATCGAGTTCTTGGTTCGAAACGAAGTTAGGTTTTGCTGATAGCTGGAAACTGAGTATTGAGAACTTTAGGAGCGAGAAAACGCAATGCCTCGTAAAGGATTAGTCAGCCGCCGGGCCCAAGCAGTCGATCCGGTTTACGGTGAAGGAATCGTCGAGAAGTTCATCTGCTCGATGATGTGGGAAGGCAAGAAGAGCACCGCGCAGCGTGTGTTCTACGGTGCCATGGACCAGGTGGCCAAGAAGACCAACGATGACGCTCTCAAGGTTTTCAAGAAGGCCATCGAGAACCTCAAGCCCATTGTCGAGGTCAAGACTCGTCGCGTGGGCGGCGCCAACTATCAGGTGCCCGTGGAAGTAAATCCCTTCCGCCGGCAATCGCTGGCGATCCGCTGGCTTTTGCAGTACTCGCGTGAACGCGCTGGCAAGACCATGGTCGACAAACTGGCCGACGAATTGATCGACGCGGCGAATTCCCGTGGCGGCGCCATCAAGAAGAAGGAAGATGTGCACCGCATGGCCGAAGCCAACAAGGCTTTCGCCCATTACCGCTGGTAAGCCTTTAGGTTTTGTAGCGGCCGCCTTCTGAGGCGGGCGCGGTTGAGTTGCGCAGTGCTTGAGCATTAGAAGTTTCGTGGTGGCCGGTCTTTAGCTCGTCTTGACGAAAGAAGGGATCGGCCGGCGGACACTGAGGACCTGGATTCAGGGGAGAAACGAGCAACACAAGGGATCATGGCTAGAGCATTCAAACTCGAAGACACCCGCAACATCGGGATTATGGCGCACATCGACGCCGGCAAGACCACGTCCACCGAGCGCATCCTGTTCTATACCGGTGTGACCTACAAGATCGGCTCCGTCGACGAAGGTACCGCCACGATGGACTGGATGGAGCAGGAGCGCGAGCGCGGCATCACCATTACCAGCGCCGCAACCACCGCCAGCTGGGCCCGCTTCGACAAAAAGTATCGCGTGAACATTATCGACACGCCCGGCCACGTCGATTTCACCGTGGAAGTGGAGCGTTCATTGCGCGTCCTCGATGGCGCCGTCGCTATTTTCGACAGCGTCGCCGGCGTGCAACCCCAGTCGGAAACCGTCTGGCGTCAGGCCGATAAGTATCGCGTGCCTCGCCTCGCCTTCGTCAACAAGATGGACAAGATGGGCGCGGATTTCGATCACGTCATCCGCACCATGCGTCAGCGTCTGGGCGCCCATCCCGTGCCGGTGCAATTTCCCCTCGGTCGCGAAGACAATTTCATTGGCTGCATTAACTTCCTGGAAGAAAACGTCATCGTTTGGCTCGAAGAAACCCTAGGCGCCAAGTTCGAAGTATTTGAGGTCGCCAAACTCTGGGATCCCGCCTTCGTTGCCAGCCGCCCGGACATTGCCGCCGCGCTCAAAGGCTCGGCCATCGACAAGAAGTTCTACGAAGATCATCGCGCCAAGGTCGTGGAATATATCGCCGAGCACGATGACGAGGTCCTCGACAAGTACCTCACCGAAGGCACGTTAACTCTGGAAGAAATGCGTAAGTCGATCCGCAAGTCCACCCTGGCCATGAAAATCGTTCCGGTGCTTGCTGGTTCGGCCTTCAAAAATAAAGGTATTCAGCCGTTGCTCGACGCGGTCGTCGATTATCTGCCCTCGCCACTGGATGTTCCTCCCGTGGAAGGCCTCAATCCGGAAAACGAAAAGAGCGAACTGCGCCGCGCTTCCGATGATCAGCCCTTTTCTGCACTCGCTTTCAAAATCATGTCCGACCCGTTTGTCGGCCATTTAACTTACATCCGCGTTTATTCTGGTGTCCTGAACGCCGGCAGTTACGTTTACAATTCTACCAAGGGTACTCGTGAACGCATCGGCCGCTTGTTGCAGATGCATGCCAACAAACGCGTGGAAATCGAAGCCGTGCACGCCGGCGATATTTGCGCGTGCGTTGGACTGAAGAGTGTCACCACCGGCGATACGCTTTGCAACGAAGACAAGCAAATCGTCCTCGAGGCCATGGATTTTCCGGCTCCGGTCATCTCTGTTGCTGTCGAGCCCAAGACCAAAGCCGATCAGGACAAGATGGGCATGGCTCTGGCCCGTCTTGCTCAGGAAGATCCTACTTTCCGCGTTCATACCGATGTCGAAACCGGTCAGACCATTATTTCCGGTATGGGTGAACTGCATCTCGAAATCATTGTGGACCGCATGAAGCGCGAATTCAGTGTCGATGCCAACGTGGGCCGTCCCCAGGTCGCCTATCGCGAAACTATTCGCAAGAAAGCCGAAGCCGAAGGCCGTCACGTCAAGCAGTCTGGCGGTAAGGGGCAGTACGGTGTCTGCAGGCTGGAAGTTCATCCGCTTCCTAGCGCCGACCACGAGAACATGCACGAAATGTCCACCGATGAACTCGATAATCTGGCGAAGTCCATCGCCGGTGCCGGTGGCAAGTGGCGCTTCGACAAGGAGCACCGCTTCCTGTTCATCGATAAGATTTTCGGTGGCGCGATTCCCAAGGAATTTATTCCCCCGATCGAAGCGGGCATTCGCGAAGCCATGGATAACGGTCCGTTGGCCGGCTTTATGATGGTCGATGTCGCCGCGGTTCTTATCGACGGCAGCTACCACGATGTCGACAGCTCCGAAATGGCCTTCAAAATTGCCGGCTCCATCGGATTTAAGGAAGCCTGCCACAAGGCCAAACCGGTTCTGTTGGAACCGATTATGCGCGTCGAAGTCACCACCCCCGAGGAGTACATGGCGGGCGTTTTCGGTGACCTGAATTCTCGCCGTGCCCAGATTATGGGTTCGGAAACTCGTGCAGGCAGTCACGTAATTCGCGTGCAGGTGCCGCTCGCGGAGATGTTCGGCTATGCCACGGACCTGCGCAGCCGCTCTCAGGGTCGCGCCAATTTCACCATGCACTTTTCGCACTATGCGGAAGCGCCGGCATCTGTAGCCGAAGAAGTGGTCAGCAAGGCCACCGGTAGAGCCGCAAGGTGAGGGATTGTAGAGGCGCGGCATGCTGCGCCTCAGTAGAGCAGCGGCGATGGTCGTAGCGGGTTTTGTAGCGGCGGGTTTATCCCGCCATGGGTTTGCGAAGTAAAAATGATTTTAGGTTTGCATGTTTTTTAGTGAGGAGCAGAGCTAGCAATGGCGAAAGAGAAATTTGAGCGCAGTAAGCCGCACGTGAACATTGGGACCATCGGTCACATCGATCACGGCAAAACCACGTTGACCGCGGCGATCACCAAGGTGTTGTCCAAGCACAATCCCAAGGTGGCCTTCCGCGCGTTCGACTCCATCGATAACGCGCCGGAAGAGCGCGAGCGCGGGATCACCATCGCGGTTTCGCACGTCGAGTACGAAACCCCTAACCGCCACTACGCGCATATGGATTGCCCGGGCCACGCCGACTACATCAAGAACATGATCACCGGCGCGGCGCAGATGGATGGCGCGATTCTTGTCGTAGCTGCCACGGACGGCCCGATGCCGCAGACCCGCGAGCACATCCTGCTCGCCCGTCAGGTGGGCGTGCCGTACATCGTGGTGTTCCTGAACAAGTGCGACATGGTGGAAGATCCTGAACTGCTGGAACTGGTGGAACTGGAAGTTCGCGAACTGCTCAAGAGCTATCAATTCCCCGGCGACGCCGTTCCCGTGATTCGCGGTTCCGCTCTCCAGGCCCTCAACGGCGATCCCAAGTGGGAAGCCAAGATCGACGAACTGATGGCTGCTGTGGACGAGAAAGTTCCTCTACCGGTTCGCGACGTCGATAAGCCGTTCGCCATGCCCATCGAGGATATTTTCTCGATCTCCGGACGCGGCACCGTGGTGACCGGCCGAGTCGAGCGCGGCAAAGTGAAGGTCGGCGAAGAAATTGAAATCGTCGGCTTTCGCGAGACCCAGAAGAAAATCGTCACCGGCGTCGAAATGTTCAAGAAGTTGCTCGATGAAGGCATCGCGGGCGACAACATCGGTCTCCTCCTCCGCGGGACGGAAAAAGACGACGTGGAGCGCGGCCAGGTCGTTTGCAAGCCCGGCTCGATCACCCCGCACACCAAGTTCAAGGCTGAAGCGTACGTGCTGACCAAGGAAGAAGGTGGCCGTCATACGCCGTTCTTCACTGGCTATCGTCCGCAGTTCTACTTCCGCACCACTGACGTCACCGGCGACATGAAGTTGCCGCAGGGCGTGGAAATGGTGATGCCCGGCGATAACGTCAGCTGCGAAGTCACGCTGATCACCCCAGTTGCTCTCGAAAAGGGTTTGCGCTTCGCCATCCGCGAAGGCGGCCACACCGTAGGTGCCGGCGCGGTCACGGAGATCATCGAGTAACGCCATGAGACAAGGAGACAAAATTCGCATTCGCCTCAAGGCTTACGATCACCGGATTCTCGATCAATCCACGCGGGAAATCGTGGAAACCGCCAAGCGCACTGGCGCGGATGTTGCTGGACCGATTCCGTTGCCCACCACCATCAATCGCTGGACTGTACTGCGCTCGCCGCACGTGGACAAGAAGTCCCGCGAGCAGTTCGAAATGCGCACGCACAAGCGGCTGATCGACATTCTTGAACCCACACCTGACACGGTTGACGCGCTCATGAAGCTCGATCTTCCTCCCGGCGTGGACGTAGAGATCAAGGCCTTTGGCCACGCAGGCAAGTGACGATCCGATCAGGGTCGTCATCCTGAGGAGCGCCTTTTGCGACGAAGGATCTCTCAGGAAGGTTCGGTAGTAGCCGGGCTTTAGACCGGCAGATTTTGTAGCGGCGGGTCTTTAGACCCGTAAGGTTTGAAGCAATAAAGATTCAAGCAGCCTATACCAAGGGGCACGCTGCTAAAGAGAGAGACGAAAAATGGCAGTCGACGGAATTATCGGAATCAAGCTGGGCATGACGCAGGTCTTCGCCGAAGACGGCAACCTCGTTGGGGTCACCGTTCTTCAAGCGGGCCCTTGCGTTGTCGTGCAACGCCGCACCAAGGAAAAAGATGGCTACGACGCCGCGCAACTCGGCTTGGTGGAATTCGTAAAGCCGCAGCGCGTGAACAAGGCTCTCACCGGGCACTTTAAGAAGGCCAATGTTGCCCCGGTGAAAATTCTTCGCGAAGTGCGCTTGCCGGAATCGAAAGACGAAACCAAGGTCGGAGATCGCGTGCTCGTCGAGAATTTCAAAGCCGGTGAACTGGTCGACGTAACCGGTGTCAGCAAGGGTCGCGGTTTCGCGGGCGGCGTGAAGCGCTGGCACTACGCCGGTGGCGACGCCACTCACGGCTCCATGTTCCATCGTGCCCCCGGCGGCATCGGTGGCAGTTCGTTCCCGTCGCGCGTCTGGAAGAACCAGCATTTCCCCGGACACATGGGCAACGAGCGCGTCACTGCGAAGAATTTGAAAGTCATCAAGGTGGACAGCGACGAGAACCTGCTTTTGGTTCGCGGTTCGGTCCCCGGGCCCAGTGGAACGTACATTTTCATCCACAAGGCCAAGAAAGCGGTCAAAAAGGCCAAGTAATTCGGTTGTAGTACAGGCTTCAGCCTGTGAGGTTTTTCGGTTCTGTAGGGGCGCAGCAGGATGTGCCCAAGTTGAGCAGCGGTAACGGTTGTAGCAGGTTGATGGGTTTTTGCAGTACGGGCTTTAGACCGGCGGGTTTTGTAGCGGCGGGTCTTTAGACCCGTTAGATTTGAACGTAAGGCAGCAACGAGTTTTGGGAGAAGGAACGAAACAATGCCAGTAGTAGACGTAGTCAATCTGGATGGCAAGAAAGTCGGTCAGGTCGAACTGGCGGACGCGGTCTTCGGCGCGGAGATCAACAAGCATCTCCTCCACGAAGCTTCCCGCTGGTATCTCGCGACTCTGCGTCGCGGCACGGCCAAGACCAAGGAAAAGAGCGAAGTTAGCGGTGCGGGTCGTAAGCTCTGGCGCCAAAAGGGCACCGGCCGCGCCCGCGTCGGCTCCATTCGTTCGCCTTTGTGGCGTCATGGCGGTACGGTCCACGGGCCGAAGCCGCGCACTTACACTTATGCGTTGCCCAAAAAGATGGTTCTCGGCGCTCTGCGTTCAGCGCTTTCCGCGAAGTTGGCCGAAGAGAAGCTGACCATCGTCGACGCGTGGTCCCTCGAGTCCCACAAGACCAAGGCTCTGCGTTCCGCGCTCGACAAGCTCAACGCCGATAAGACCACGTTGCTTGTGGTCCATGGCGACAACCGCAATCTGGAACTCGCCAGCCGTAACCTCGATGGCGTGAAGCTCGCCGCTTCCAGCGTCCTGCAGCCTTATGACGTGCTGCGCCACGACCGCCTCCTGGTTTCCAAGGACGCTGCGGCTCGCCTGGTTCGCGCGCTCGATCCAAATCACGATCCAGCGGCCGCGCCTCAAGTCGAATCCATCGCCCCAGCGCCTGCTCCCAAAAAGGAAGCAGCGCCCAAGGCAGCCGCCAAGCCTGCCGCCAAGAAAACGGCAGCCGCGAAAAAGCCGGCCGCCAAGAAGGGCAAGGAGTAAGTCATGGCCACGCCGCACTATCAGATCATTCGGCGTCCGATCATCACCGAAAAGGGACTCGGTGTGAAGGAATTGCAGCACACGGTGGTTTTTGAAGTTGCCGCTCATGCTACCAAGACCGAAATCAAGGAAGCTGTGCAGCAAATCTTCAAAGTGAAAGTAGCGGGCGTGCGCACCGCGAATTTCGCGGGCAAGATGCGCCGCCGCGGCCAGGACGAAGGCTATCGTCGCGATTGGAAGAAAGCCTACGTCAAGCTCGCCGAAGGCGAAAAGATGATCGAGTATTCGGAGAACCTGTAAGACCTGGGTTATTTGGTAGACCGCCAACTGGCGGAAGTTTTAGAAGGTACGAGGCAGAGATGGGACTCAAGAGTTTTAATCCATATACGGCGTCACGGCGCTTCATGACCGTGCTCGATAAGAGCGAGATCACGAAGCAGACCCCGGAAAAAAGCTTGCTCGAGCCGAAAAAGCGCTCGGGCGGCCGCAACAATCAGGGCGAAGTCGTCGTCTGGCACCGCGGTGGTGGCCATAAGAAGCAATATCGCGTCGTCGACTTCCGCCGCGATAAGGATGGCATCACCGCCAAGGTTGCTGCCATTGAATACGACCCTAACCGCAGCGCGAATATCGCTCTGCTGCACTATGCTGATGGCGAAAAGCGCTACATTCTCCATCCCGTAGGCTTGGAAGTGGGCGCTACGGTTTCCACCGGCGAAAACGCCGACATTCTTCCTGGCAATGCCTTGAAGATCCGGCATATTCCGCCCGGCACCATGCTGCACAACCTCGAGTTGTATCCTGGCCGTGGTGGCCAGGCGGTTCGCACCGCTGGCGCTTCCGCGCAGCTGCTCAGCAAGGAAGGTGATTTGGCTTTGGTCAAGATGCCTTCGGGTGAAGTTCGCAAGTTCTCCGTGGATTGCAAAGCGACCGTCGGCCAAGTCGGCAATCTGGACCACGAGAACGAGACCTTCGGCAAGGCTGGCCGTACCCGCTGGCTGGGCGTTCGCCCGACGGTTCGCGGTGTGGCCATGAACCCGGTCGACCACCCGCACGGTGGTGGTGAAGGCCGCGTGAAGGGCAACCACCCCCAGACCCCGTGGGCTTTCCCCACGTTGGGCAAGAAGACGCGCCACAACAAGCGCACCGATCGCATGATCGTGGAGCGTCGTAAGTAACGAGTTTCTGTTTCCGGTTTGCGGTTGGAGCCGGAAACTTCACGTAGGACAGGGCTAATTAGGACGGGGCGCAATCCTGAACGAGAGCGCCCAAGGTAGCAACAGAGACAACCGCAGAATCCGGCTGGAAGTAACTTTCAGCGGGGAGGAAGCGATAACTATGCGAGCGACACGAACAACACGCACACGCAGCACCGGACGCCGGGCGCGTCCTGTGAAGCGCATCAAGCGCGCGGCGGTCAAACCCGTCGCGAAACCCGCGGCCAAGCTGGTCGCGCCACCTGAACCGGTGCTCTACAAGCTGTGTAAGCCGGGTTGGGCGGTTATCGTGGAACGCATACCCAACGCGCTGGGCACGCGCTTTGTTTGCCCGTTCTGTCCGAAGTCGCACCGTGTGCCTGGTCCGGTGCGGGGATTTAAAAAGATGCGGCATGCCCAGTGGGGCCGTTTGCGCCGCGTGGAGGAATAAGGAAGCAATGGCACGCTCATTGAAGAAGGGGCCGTTTGTCGATGGCCATTTGCGCGTTAAGGTCGAACAACTGAACACGCGCAACGAAAAGAAAGTAGTGAAGACGTGGTCGCGCCGGTCGACGATTGTTCCCGACATGATCGGCCACACCATCGCCGTTCACAACGGCAAGAAATTCATTCCCGTGTATGTGACCGAACAGATGATCGGCCACAAACTCGGCGAGTTTGCCCCGACCCGCTCGTTCAAGGGCCACGCCGTCAAGGCCGCTCTTGAGAAGGCCGCCGGAGCAGCTCCCGCAGGAGGCGGTGCCGCGCCAGCAGCAGGGGCGCCCGCGCCGAAGGCATAAAGTTATGGCTGAACTACAGACACAATCCAATTTGATTGAAGCTCACGCGATTGCCCGGCATGTGCGCATGTCTCCGCAAAAAGCGCGCCTGGTCGTCGATTTGATCCGCGGCCGTAAGGCTCAGGATGCCTTGCAGTCGCTGCGCTACACGCCGAAGCGCGCCGCCAAGCACATTGAAAAAGTGCTGCGCAGCGCCATCGCCAATGCCGAGAAAAAGGCTGAAGATGCTGGCGCTCCGCTCGACGTGGACCAGCTCTTCGTCAACAAGTGCTTCGTGAACGAAGGTGCTCGTTGGAAGCGCTTGCGTCCCGCGCCGATGGGCCGCGCGTTCCGCTACCAGAAGCGCACCGCGCACATCTGGGTCGGCGTGGCCGAGCATCATCGTGCCGCCGCGGAGCGTGTCGCCGCCAATATCGCCGAAGCGGAAGCCCAGAAGGGCGTCCGTGGCACCGCTCGTCGCGTTCGCAAGGCTTTGACCGGGAAACAAGGTCCCGCGAAGAAGGGGAAAAAGTAAATGGGACAGAAAACACACCCGTACGGATTTCGCCTGGGCTACAACAAGCCCTGGAAGTCCCGCTGGTATGCCGACAAGGAATATGCGGACCTGCTCCACGAAGATGTGAAGCTCCGCAGGGAACTCAAGAAGCGCCTGAAGAGCGCCGGCGTCAGCTCCATCGACATCGAACGTGCTGCCAACAAGCTCGTCGTGCGTATCGCCACCGCGCGTCCCGGCATCATCATCGGACGCAAGGGCGCGGAAATCGACAAGCTCAAGCAGGAAGTTTCCAAGCGCACCAAGCGCGAAGTGCACATTGATATTCAGGAAGTGCACCGTCCTGAGCTTGATGCCACTCTGGTTGCCGAATCCATTGCGCTGCAGCTCGAAAAGCGCGTTGCGTTCCGCCGCGCCATGCGTAAGGCCGTGGACTCCGCTCTTCGTTTTGGTTGCAAGGGCATCAAGGTTCGCGTGGCCGGCCGCTTGAACGGCGCCGAAATCGCCCGCAAAGAGTGGTACCTGCAAGGCCGTTTGCCTCTGCAGACCCTCCGCGCGGACATCGATTACGGTACCGCGGAAGCGCAGACCACCTACGGCGTGATTGGCGTAAAGTGCTGGATCTATCAGGGCGAGAACATCCCGCATCGCACCAAGCGCGAGGATAACAAGCCCGTAGCCGCAGCCGTAGCCTGAGATTTTGCAGCGGCGGGTCTTTAGACCCGGCAGGTTTCGGGATCCGAGGAGCGTTTTTTGCGACGAAGGATCTCAACGTGAAGTACGAGCAAGATTTTGAATTTTGAACGCAAGATTGAGTACGGAAAACTGAGAAACGGAATTAGGACTGAATTATGTTGATGCCGAAGAAAGTGAAGTACAGAAAGCAGCAGCGCGGCCGCCGCAAAGGCAAGGCCTGGCGCGGCGGAAGTTTGTCTTTCGGGGAATATGGACTGAAGGCCCTGGAAAATGCCTGGATCACCGACCGCCAGATTGAGGCGTCTCGCGTGGCCATCACCCGCTACATCAAGCGCGGCGGCAAGCTGTGGATCCGCATCTTCCCGGATAAGCCTTTTACCAAGAAGCCCGCGGAAACCCGTATGGGTAAGGGCAAAGGAGCTCCGGAGCGTTGGGTCGCGGTGGTGAAGCCCGGTCGCATTATGTTTGAAATGGCTGGTATCGATGAGGCTACTGCCCGCGAAGCCCTGGGACTTGCAGCCCACAAGCTGCCCATTCCCACGAAATTCGTCAGCCGCGCAGGAGGGATCTAATGGCACGGCGTATTGAGAAAATTCGCGAAGAAGGCACCACCGAGCTGGCCGCCCGCGAAAAAGATTTGACTGAATTGATCTTCCGGTTGCGTTTTCAGTTGACCACCGGACAAGCGGAAGCCTTGAAGCGCCTCCGCGATGCCAAAAAAGATCTCGCGCGTGTGAAGACGCTCATCCGCGCACAAGAGTTGACGGCCGGAGCAGCTAAGCCGGCAAAGGCAGGGAAGGCGTAATGACAACGGAAACGCAAGCGGCGCCTCAGCAGGCTGAGCACGGTGAGCGGCACGAGCTCATCGGCAAGGTCACCAGCGCCAAGATGGAAAAGACCATTGTGGTCGAAGTGTTGCGGTTGGTGCAGCATCCCAAATACCGCCGCGTCGTCCGCATCTCCAAGAAATTCTATGCGCACGACGAAAAGCGCGAAGCCAAGCAGGGCGACACAGTTCGCATCGTGTCCTCCCGCCCGCTCTCGCGTCTCAAGCGCTGGCGCTTGAAAGAAGTACTGACGCCCACCGCGGCGGCAGGGAAGAAGTAACGGGACAGGGGAGCGAATCATGATTCAGATGCGAACCTGGCTGACGGTGGCCGACAATTCCGGAGCGCGTAAGCTCATGTGCATCCTGCCCATCGGTGGCGATGCCGGATTGAAGGCGGGACTCGGCGACATTGTCACCGCTTCGGTGAAGGAAGCCACCCCGGAAAGCCAGATTAAAGAAGGTAAGGTTGTGAAGTGCGTGATTGTTCGGATGCGCAAGGAACAGCGCCGCAAAGACGGCACCTACATCCGTTTCGACGATAACGCCGCGGTTTTGATCAACGATGCCGGAGAGCCCGTGGGTACCCGCGTGTTCGGCCCGGTGGCCAGAGAGCTGCGCGAAAAGAAGTTCACCAAGATCGTTTCGCTGGCTCCGGAGGTTTGGTAAGTCATGGCACAGAAAGCAGTCAAGCGCTACAAGATCAGCATCCGCAAGGGTGACACGGTCCACGTGATGAGCGGACGCGACGTTGGCAAGAGCGGTCGCGTGCTCTCCGTGAACCCGCGGAAGAATACCGTGGTGGTCGAGCATGCCAACATCATCAAACGGCACACTCGCCCCAATCCGAGCAAGAATATCAAGGGTGGTATCGTCGAACGCGAAGCGGCCATCAATGTTTCCAACGTGATGATCGTGTGCACCAGCTGCAACAAGCACACGCGCATCGGCCACAACATTCTGCCCGACGGCACCAAGGTGCGCGTCTGCAAGCGTTGCGGCACGACGCTCGACAAGTAGTTTGTGTAGTGGCCAGTCTTCAGACTGGCCGGGTTTAAGGTAGAGGGTTTTTGTAGCGGCGGGTCTTTAGACCCGCAGGTTTGAAGGGTTTTGTAGCGGCCGCCTTCTGAGGCGGGCGGTTTTTCAGGTGGTCTTGGTAGTGGCCGGGCTTTACACCGGCGGGGTATTTGAAACGGCCGAATGGCCGAAGAAGGGAACGGAAGAAGTCCTAAGTTGTAAGTTCTGAGGTTGTTTTTGCTGAAAACTCAAAACGGACAACGGACAACTTAAGTAGGAACCATGAAGAGTCGATTGCACGAATCTTACAGTAAGCAGACGGTTCCCGCGCTGATGAAGCGCTTCAACTGGGCCAACCAGATGGCTGTGCCCAAGTTGAAAAAGATCACCGTCAACATCGGTCTCGGCGAGGCCAGCCAGAACGCCAAGTTGCTGGACACCGCCGCCGTGGAACTCGGCCAGATTACCGGCCAGAGAGCGATCATCACCCGGGCCAAGAAGTCCATCGCGAATTTCAAGATTCGCAAGGGCATGCCCATCGGCTGCGCGGTCACCTTGCGCGGCGAGAAGATGTATGAATTTCTCGACCGGCTCTGCAACGTGGTGCTGCCCCGCGTCCGCGACTTTCGCGGCTTGCCGTCCAACGCCTTTGATGGCCGCGGCAACTACACTCTGGGTTTGAAAGACCAGTTGGTTTTTCCGGAAATCGATTACACCCGCGTGGACAAGATCAAGGGCATGAACATTACCCTGACCACGTCCGCTCGCAACGACGAAGAAGGCCGCGAGCTCCTCAAGGGCCTCGGCGTTCCGTTGCGCGAAAAAGGAGCAGCTCAATAAAATGGCACGCACCGCTAAAATCGCCAAGACTCTCAAGAAGCCCAAGTTCAAGACCCGCGTGCGCAACCGTTGCCGCGTTTGTGGACGCGCCCGGGGCTACATCCGCAAGTTCCAGATGTGCCGCATCTGTTTCCGCGGCATGGCGCTCCTCGGGGAAATCCCGGGAGTCGTGAAATCCAGTTGGTAGGAGCGAGATAGCTAATTATGCAAACTGATCCCATCGCCGATTTTTTGACTCGCGTACGCAACGCTGCTGCCGCCAAGCATCAGCGCGTCGACGTGCCGGTCTCCAAGCTCAAGACGGAAATCGCCCGTATTCTCAAGGAAGAGGGCTACATCTCCACCTACAAAATGGTCGAGGAGAACAAGGCGCGCAAGACCCTGCGTATCTTCCTGAAGTACACCCCAGATCGCCGCAGCGTCATCACCGGCATGAAGCGCATTTCGCGCCCCGGCCAGCGCAACTATCGCGGCGCCACTGAGATCAAGCCGGTCGTAGGCGGTCTCGGCATCAGCATTCTCACCACGCCCAAAGGCATCATGACCGGCCGCGCCGCCCGCAAGGCGAACGTCGGCGGCGAACTTTTGTGCGAGGTCTGGTAGCAGTTGTAGCGGCCGCCTTCTGAGGCGGGCGATTTTAGTTGTAAAGGTTTTGTAGCAGCCGGTCTTTACACCGGTGCAGTTGCAGAGATTACGAGAAGGAACTGACGATGTCACGTATAGGTCGCAAACCGATTCCAGTGCCCGCGGGCGTGAAGATCAACACCACGGGTGGCAAGGTCGAAGTGCAGGGCCCCAAGGGCAAACTCCATGTGCTCGTGCCGCAGCAGATTCGCCTCGAACAGAAAGACGGCGTGCTCACGGCCATCCGCGATAACGAAGATCATCGCGCGCTTCACGGCTTGGCTCGCGCGCTTCTGGCCAATGCTGTTCACGGGGTCACTCAGGGCTTCAAGAAAGAGCTCGACATCGTCGGCGTCGGTTACCGCGCCGAAGTGAAGGGCAAAGCAGTTGCCTTCGCCCTCGGCAAGTCCCATCCCATCGAGTTCCCGATTCCCGAGGGCATTCAGATCGCGGTCGACAAGCAGACCCATATCGTCGTTACCGGTGCGGACAAGGCGCAAGTCGGTCAGGTCGCTGCGGACCTTCGTTCTTTGCGTCCACCTGATCCGTACAAGCAGAAGGGTATTCGCATCACCGGCGAGCGTCTGAAGAAGAAGGCAGGCAAGGCCGGAGCCAAGGCTGGCGCAGCGTAAGCTTGTGTAGTTTTGTAGCGGCGGGTCTTTAGCTTGTCCTGACGGAGGAAGGGACCCGCAGGTTTTAGGGTTTTGTAGTAGCGGCCTTCTGAGGCCGGGCAGATTTTTTAAGCTGTTGGCTGTGGGCTAGCAAGTTTAGAGGAGAACTAAAGTGGCATCGGTACCAGTTCGAAAGCTATCCAAGGACGAGCAACGCCGTCGCATTCACTCGCGCGTGCGCACTCGCGTTGTCGGCACGGCGGAACGTCCGCGGCTGTGCGTTTATCGCTCGCTCGGACATATTTATGCGCAAGTCATTGACGACCGTAGCGGGCGTACCATCGTGTCTGCCAGCTCCGTCGACAAGGAATCCAAAAAGTCTTTGAAGGGTGGTGGCAACGTCGCCTCCGCCAAGGCCGTCGGCAAGTTCATTGCCGAGCGCGCCAAGGGAGCCGGTGTTTCCAAGGTGGTGTTTGACCGCGGCGGATACAAGTATCACGGCCGCGTGAAGGCGCTCGCGGATGCGGCGCGGGAAGCGGGGTTACAGTTCTAACTTATGTCGAAGCAAATTTTGCGTGACAGTCTGGCAGTGCGGCGCCTCCTCGAGGTTAATCCCTCCGACTTGAAGGATGACGTCATTGCAATCAACCGCGTCACCAAAGTGGTGAAGGGCGGCAAGAACCTCAGCTTTTCGGCTCTCGTCGTCGTCGGCGACAGCCATGGCCATGCCGGCTTTGGTATGGGCAAAGCCCGCGAAGTTCCCATGGCCATCAAGAAGGGCATCGAGCAGGCCAAGAAGAATCTCATCAAGCTGAACCTGAAGGGCTCGACGATTCCCCATCAGGTCACCGGCTGGTACGGCTCCGCGCAAGTGCTGCTCAAGCCCGCGCCCGAAGGCACTGGCGTCATTGCTGGCGGCCCCGTGCGCAAGGTGATGCAGGTGGCGGGCATTCAGAACGTGCTGACCAAGTCTCTCGGCACCTCCAACCCCCACAACGTCGTCAAGGCTACTTTCGCGGCGTTGCTTGGTTTGAAAGACGCGGCTCAGGTTGCGGAAACTCGCTCCAAGACCGTCGAAGAAATGACCGGCAGGCCGGCTAAGGCGGAAAAGGAAAAGCCTGTGGCGGCAACCAGCGAGAAAGCGGTAGAGGCATAAATCATGGCAGCAGAGAAGAAAAACGCGAAAAGCGCCGGAACCGTCAAAGTTAAGTGGGTCGTCAGTTTTATTTCTTGCACCGACGACATGCGCGCCACTATCCGCGGCCTGGGTTTGCGCCGCTTGCATCAAGTGGTCGAGCGTCAGGACACTCCCGAGACGCGCGGCATGATTCACAAAGTTCGTCATCTCGTGGAAGTGGTGGAGTAAGCAATGGCAGATAAGGGTAAGAAAGAACACAACACGATTTCGCTCTCGACGCTCGGTCCCGCCAAGGGCTCGCGTAAGCGCAAAGTGCGCGTCGGCCGCGGTATGGGCTCGAAGCTCGGCAAAACTGCCGGCGCCGGCAACAAGGGACAAAAGTCTCGTCGCGGCTATTCGCGTCGCCGTGGTTTTGAAGGCGGCCAGATGCCCTTGCATCGCCGCATTCCCAAGCGCGGTTTCCATAATCCGTTCGGCCAGGAATACTCGGTCATCAATCTCGAGGAACTCAACGTATTTCCTGCTGGCGAAATCATCACACCGGAAGTTCTGCGTGCCCACGGCTTCGTTCGCCGCGCCACCGGCCCGGTCAAGATTCTCGGCGATGGCGAGCTCAAGAACAAGCTCACCATTCACGCTCATGCGTTCAGCGCCTCGGCCAAGGAAAAGATCACCAAGGCCGGCGGCACTTTCGAGGTGGTAGCGTAAGCATGATGCGCAGATCTTCCATACTCGTTGCACGGAACGGTCTGTCGGGCCATACACTGCAGCCCATCATTCCGAACGGAGTCTGCGAAGTGAGGAATCTCTCTTTTTCGGTTTTGTTGTATAGCTCTGGGGAAATGCTATGAATCGTTTCTGGCAAGCATTTACAAATCTTTTCCGGATCGAGGATCTGCGCAACCGGCTATTCTTCACGCTGGCGCTGCTCGCGGTCTACCGCCTCGGCGCGCATATTCCCACGCCCGGTATCAATACCGGCTTGCTGGAAGACATTTTTAAGCAGAGCGCGTCTGGCTCGATGCTCGGCATTTTCGACCTGTTCACCGGCGGCACTTTCCGCCAGATGACGATTTTCGCGCTCGGCATCATGCCGTACATCACCGCGTCGATCATTCTGCAGTTGATGCAGGTGGTTTTCCCGTACCTTGAGCGCCTGCAAAAAGAAGGCGAACTCGGCCGCCAGAAAATTACTCAGTACACCCGCTACCTGACCATCGTGCTCAGTATCATTCAGGCTTCCACGATTGCCACCACGCTTTCCGCAAAGAACATAGGCGGGCAATCGTTGGTCTATCATCCGGGCATCGGCTTCTGGCTCATGACCGTGCTTACGCTGACCACCGGATCCGCCTTCATCATGTGGCTCGGCGAACAGATCAGTGAGCGCGGCATCGGCAACGGCATGTCGTTAATCATCTTCGTCGGCATCGTCGTCGGCCTGCCTCGCGCCATTGGGGACCTGATTGAGAAAGCGCGGACGCAGACCTGGGGCGCGTTCACTCCGCTCGCGATTCTCATGCTCCTCGCGTTGATGGTTGCTGTCGTGGCCTTCATCGTGTACGTCGAAGGGGCACAGCGCCGCATCCCGGTGCAATATGCCAAGCGCGTCGTTGGTCGTCGGGTGATGGGTGGGCAAGCCACGTATCTTCCGTTGCGCGTCAATTCCGGCGGTGTGATTCCGCCGATTTTCGCCAGTTCGTTGCTGGCATTTCCGGCCACCGCCGCGTTGTTGCTCGGCACGCGTTGGCCCTTCGTGAAAAACATTGCGGATAAGCTCAAGTGGGGCGAACCTCTGTACACCCTGCTGTACGTCGCGATGATCATCCTGTTTGCGTTCTTCTACGTGGGCATCGTCTTCAACCCCACGGAAGTCGCGGACAATATGCGCAAGAACGGTGGATTTATTCCCGGCATTCGTCCTGGACGCAGCACTTCGGAGTATGTCGCGCTGATCCTGAAGCGCCTGACGTTCATCGGCGCCATCTACCTGGCTCTGGTTTGTATTTTGCCGGAATGGATGATCGCGGGTATTGCTTTGAACCACTTGCCGGTCTGGCTCGGCGGCGATTGGTTTGACCGTCATTTTCCCAATTGGATTTTGCACGGTTTAGGCGTGACGTTTTATTTCGGTGGCACCTCGCTCCTGATCGTGGTCGGCGTGGCGATGGATACTGTGCAGCAGTTGGAAGCACAACTCGTCATGCGCAACTACGAGGGTTTTGCGCGTAAGGGAAGAGTGCGCGGCCGTCGCTAAGCTAAGGGAGACGACAACGTGGCGCTGGAACAGCGTCCTGTTGCAAAACTCGACCGCGCGGTTATTTTCCTGGGTCCTCCGGGTTCCGGGAAAGGCACCCAGGCGAAGGTGCTGGCGGGCAAAGCAGGTGTCCCGCACTTGTCCACCGGCGACATGCTTCGCGAGCATATCGCCCAGGGCACGCCGCTCGGCTTGAAAGCCAAGCCGATTATGGAGCGCGGCGAACTGGTGCCGGATTCGTTGGTGCTGCGCATGGTCGCGGAACGCATTGAGCGGCCTGATTGCAGCCAGGGTTTTGTGTTCGACGGTTTTCCGCGGACGGTCACTCAGGCGAAGTACCTGGGTGAATTGCTGAAGAGGCAAGGCTTCAAGCAGCCGTTCGTGATTCATATGGTCATCGGCACGGCGCTGCTCATCCGGCGCTTGACCGGCCGAAGGACCTGCAAGATCGGCGGCGAGATTTATAATATTTATGATCGCCCGCCGAAAGTGGAAGGGATTTGCGATAACGACGGTGGCGAGTTGTTTCAGCGCCCCGACGATCGCGAAGAAGTGATCAAGCCGCGGCTGAATGCGTACGAGAAGTTAACGGCGCCGCTGGTCAGCTACTATCGCCGGCTCGGTTTCTTGTACGAAATCGACGCCAGCAAGAGCGTGGCTGAGGTCGAAGAGGAGATTTGTCAGGCCGTGGCAAGTATGCGCGGGGCGCGTTGAAATGGCGATTCAATTAAGAAGCGCCGCTGAGTTGGAAAAGATGTACCGCGCTGGCCAGGTGGTCTATGAGGTTTTGAGCGCGCTTCGGGCCGATGTTCGCCCGGGGCTGACGACCATGGATCTCGAGGAGATGGCGGTTAAGCTGATCTCCAAGGGACTCGGCAAGCCGGCGTTCAAAGGGTATCGCGGGTATCCCTGCGTGCTGTGCACTTCGGTGAACAGCGAAATCGTTCACGGGATACCGTCGCCAAAACGCAAGTTGCGGGAAGGCGACATTGTCTCGATCGACTTTGGCATGGAAGTCGACGGATATTTCGGCGATTCGGCGGTCACCGTGCCCGTGGGAAAAATCCAGCCAGAGCTGCAGAAGCTCCTGGATGTGACCCGCGAATCGCTGGACCACGCGATCGAAAAAATGCGCCCGGGCAACCGGTTGGGCGATGTCGGACACGCGGTGCAGAGTTGGGTGGAGCAGCACGGTTTTTCTGTAGTGCGGGAATTCGTGGGGCACGGCATCGGCACCAAGATGCATGATGAACCCAATCTTCCGAATTACGGTGAACCGGGACGCGGCGCGCGTTTGCAGGAAGGCATGGTTATCGCCGTCGAGCCGATGGTGAACGCCGGTCGACCCGAAGTCCAAATGCGCGGCGAATGGGTGGCGGAAACCGCCGATGGCAGTCCTTCGGCGCATTTTGAGCACACCGTGGCCGTCACCGCGAACGGTCCTTGGATTTTGACCCGGCCGAAAGGCATGACTGGGCCATCGTGGTAAAGAATTTAGGAGCTTATGCCGAAGCAGCCGTTTGAAGAGAAAAAGAAGAGCGATAAGGGCGACTCCGGTAATCCGAAGGAAGACGCGATTGAAGTAATGGCCACCGTTTTGGAGCCGTTGCCCAACGCGATGTTCCGGGTGGAACTGGAGAACAAACACAAGGTGCTGGCCCACGTTTCCGGAAAAATGCGCAAGAACTTCATCCGGATTCTGGCCGGCGACAAGGTCGCTGTGGAGCTTTCTCCCTACGATCTGACCCGCGGGCGCATCGTGTATCGCTATAAGTAGTTTGGGCGGTTTTTGAGTTCGGTTGTGTAGCGGCCGCCTTCGGAGGCGGGCGCCGGTGACAAGAAGAGGAGACAGCAGTGAAAGTTCGGGCAAGCGTGAAAAAAATTTGTGACAAGTGCAAAGTGATCCACCGCCGTGGTGTGGTTCGGGTAATTTGCGTCAATCCGAAGCACAAGCAGCGTCAGGGATAAGGGGAGCAAGGAGAAACCATGGCACGTATCGCAGGTGTTGATCTTCCGCCGCAGAAGCGCCTCTGGGTTGGCTTGACTTCGATCTATGGCATCGGGCAGGTTCGCGCGAAGTCCATCGCCGAAAAGGCCAATGTGGACTTCACCAAGAAAGTCCGCGACTTGACCGAAGACGAAGTCAACCGCATCCGCACGGTCATCGAGCAGGAAGGCCGCGTCGAAGGCGATCTCCGCAAAGAGATCCAGATGAACATTCGCCGCCTGATTGAAATTCAGGCTTATCGCGGCATTCGCCATCGCCGTAACCTGCCGGTTCGCGGGCAGCGCACGCACACCAATGCGCGCACCCGGAAGGGTCCGCGTCGCGGCGCGGTTGCCGGCAAGAAGCAGGTCAAGGGCAAGAAGGGCTAAAGATTTTGTTGGCCGGACTTTAGATCGGCTAGGTTTGTGGCGGACGCCTTCCGAGGCGGGCGCCTTAAGAACTGGAAGCGAAAACGGAGTGAAACGTGGCTAAAGAGCAGAAAGCAGCAGCGGACGCGGGGTCGCCAGCGGCACCAGCAAAACCGGCTGCGGCATCAAAAAAGAAGAAGGAATTCAAGAAGAAGAAGGAACGCCGCACGGTTCCGCACGGATTGGTGCACGTCTCTGCGTCGTTCAACAACACGCAGATCACCATCACGGATCCCGATGGTCGCGTGATTTGCAATTCCTCCGCGGGCGCGATCGGTTTCAAGGGTTCGCGCAAGGGCACGCCCTATGCAGCACAGCAGGCTTCCTTGAGCGCCGCCAGTGCCGCACGCGATCAGTTTGGGATGAAGAGCGTCGAAGTGCGTGTCAAGGGTCCCGGCTCCGGCCGCGAATCCGCTGTGCGCGCTCTGGCCGCCGCCGGATTGCACATCGTGGTCATTCGCGACGTCACGCCGATTCCGCACAACGGCTGCCGTCCGCCGAAGCGCCGCCGCGTTTGATGCAGTCAACAGTTATCAGCCTTTAGCCGGCAGCAAGACAAGCTAACGGCTGTAGGCTGGTGACTAAGGGCTCGAAGAGATTTTGTAAGGATTTAGTTCTAGAAGGATTCGGGAAGGGAGAACCGAAGTTGGCAAGACATCGTGATGCAGTCTGCCGCCTGTGCCGCCGGGAAGGGCAGAAACTATTTTTGAAAGGACTGCGGTGCTTCACCGACAAATGCGCCATTGAAAAGCGCAACTTTGTTCCGGGGCAGCACGGCCAGTCGCGGCGCGCTAAAGTGGCGGGTTACGGCCTGCAACTGCGCGAAAAACAAAAGGTGAAGCGCACCTACGGGCTCCTGGAACGCCAATTCCGCAATTATTTCGAGAAAGCGGTACGCGTCAAGGGCCCAACGGGTGAAATCCTGATCATCATGCTCGAGCGCCGTCTCGACAACGTGGTATGGCGCGCGGGTTTGGCGTCCTCGCGGTCCCAGGCACGGCAGCTTGTGCTGCACGGCCACGTCCGGGTCAACGGGAAGAAAGTCAACATCCCGTCGTACCAGGTGAATGTCGGCGAGGAAATCTCCATCAAGGACAAGATGCGCGACAACGCCATGGTTCTTGAGGCGCGCAACGTCGCGCAGAGCCAGAGCACGGTGCCCTGGCTGGAGCAGGACCGCGATCAGTTCAAAGCCAAGGTCGTGGCCTTGCCGAAGCGCGAAGACGTGCAGACCCCGCCGATCAACGAACAGCTGATCGTCGAACTGTACTCGAAGTAAGGACCAGCCGCCAGCCATTCGCTGTCTGTCGACAGCGAAGCAGGCGAGCAAAGTTTTTAGCTGTTGGCTATCGGCTGGTGGCTAACAGCTTTCAGATGTTCGTGGCCAGAAGTTGGCCACAGAAGGAAGGAACACGATGTGGAAGGGATTTCAGAAACCGAAGCGTCTGGCGCCAGAGTTTGAATCGCTGACCGAGAAGTACGGCCGGTTCTCCGCTCAGCCGTTCGAGCGCGGTTGGGGCACCACGGTAGGGAACGCCCTGCGGCGCGCGCTGCTCAGCTCTATCGAGGGCGCAGCCATCACCGCGGTCAAGATCGAAGGAGTGTTGCACGAATTTTCTTCGATCCCGGGCGTCGTCGAAGATGCCACGGACATCATCCTGAATCTCAAGCAGGTGCCGATCAAGCTGAACAACGACCTGCCGAAAACCATCTATCTCAACGTGGAAGCGCCCGGCGTGGTGACCAGCGCGAACATCGAGGAAGACGCGGATTTCGCGGTTCTCGATAAGAGCGTGTACATCGCCACCGTCAGCGAAGGCGGCAAGCTGCGCATCGAGATGCGCGTGAAGAACGGCCGCGGCTACGTCGCTGCCGATCGCAACTACGACGAAGATCTGCCCATTGGCTACATCCCGGTGGATAGCGTGCACTCGCCCGTGCGCAAGGTAAACTTCGCGGTGGAAGCGGCTCGTCTCGGTCAGATGACCGATTACGAGAAGCTCATGCTGGAAGTGTGGACCAACGGCGCGATCACTCCGTCGGATGCCGTGGGCCTGGCCGCCAAGTTGGTCAAGGACCACATGAGCATCTTCATCAACTTTGAAGAGCCGGTGGAAAACGTAGAAGTGCCCACCGACACCGTGCACGACCCGCGCCTTGAGCACCTGGATCGCTCCGTGGAAGAACTCGAGCTTTCCGTGCGTAGCTACAACTGCTTGAAGAACGCCAACATTCAGACCATCCGCGAACTCGTGCAGAAGAGCGAGAACGAAATGCTGAAGACCAAGAACTTTGGCCGCAAATCGCTCAACGAGATCAAGGACATACTGGTGAAGATGGGCCTCAGCCTGGGCATGAAGTTCGACGAGCACGGCCGCATCATCTGGCCGCCGCTCCCGAGCCAGACTGCAATGCCCAGCACCGACGAAACCATCGGCCTTTAGAGAGCCGACAGCCGCCAGTCAACAGCCCACAGCCAAAAGCGTCTGGCTAGCCGAGGGGCAACGGTTTTAGCTGTAGGCTAACGGCTGTAAGCTGGCGGCCCAGATTACTGATACTGATTACTGATAGCTGATTACTTTTTTAGAGGAACTTGAAATGCGACATCTGAAGTCGGGATCGAAACTGGGGCGCAATCCGTGGCACCGCCGCGCGACCTTGCGTAACCTCGTCACCAATTTGCTGGAACACGGCCGGATCACCACCACGCTCACCCGCGCGAAAGCCACGCGGCCCGTGGCGGAAAAAATGATTACCCTCGGCAAGCGCGACACCTTGCAAGCGCGCCGCCAGGCCGCCGCTTTCATCATGACCCCAGCGGTCACACAGAAGCTGTTCAGCGAGATCGCGCCGAAGTTTGCCGATCGCGCGGGCGGCTACACGCGGATCATCCCCGCGGGCATCCGTGTGGGTGATGGAGCCAAGGTGGCCATTCTGGAATTGGTCAGCTACGAATTCAAAAAGAAAGAAAAGAAAGAGAAGAGCAAGCTGCAGGAAGCCGTCGACGCTAAAGCCGACAGCTAGCTCAAGTCCGCCTCCGCAAAGGCATGGCCAGCCCGCGACGAAACAATTCGCCGCGGGCTTTCTTGTTTAGGGAAGAGTGAAAGAGTAAGAAGACTTGCCGTCCTGAGGAGCGCATGTCCGCGTAGCGCATAGGCGGACTGGCGGATTACACTCTTTCACTCTTGAACTTTTGCGCTCCTTAACTTTCCGTTGGGATCGGGTTGCGCTCCTTGAACGAGTGCTGGTGCCAATACGGGTAAATCGCCGCCACTTCACTGGCCTTATCGAGCTTAGCGACTTGTTCGTGCGTAAGATTCCAACCTACCGAGCCCAAGTTATCGCGTAACTGCTTTTCATTCCGCGCGCCAATGATCACGTTCGCCACCGTAGGCCGTTGCAGCAGCCAGTTCAACGCGATCTGCGGCACAGTCTTGCCGGTTTCCTTAGCCATTTCATCCAGTGCATCGACGACCTTATACAGATACTCGTCCGGCATCTGCGGTCCCACATCTCCAGTTTTGTGTAAGCGGCTCACGTCCGGCAGAGGCGCGCCGCGGCGAATCTTCCCGGTCAAGCGTCCCCATCCCAGTGGGCTCCAGATCAGTGCGGAAACTTTCTGGTCGAGCCCCAGCGGCATCAATTCCCATTCATATTCGCGGCCGATCAGCGAATAATAAACCTGGTGACCCACATAGCGCGCCCAGCCATAGCGCTCCGAAACTGCCAGCGATTTCATCAGGTGCCAGCCGGAAAAATTCGAGCAGGCGATGTAGCGGATCTTGCCGCTTTGCACCAACGTGTCGAGCGTCTTCAGCGTCTCTTCCACCGGCGTCAGGGCGTCGAAGCCGTGCATGTGATATATGTCGATATGCTCCACGCCCATGCGCCGCAAGCTGTCTTCGCAAGCCTGGATCAGGTGATGTCGCGAAGACCCCAGCTCATTCGGACCATCGGCCATGCGAAACGTGGCCTTGCTGGAAATGAGCACGCGATGGCGTTTGCCCTTGATCGCTTTGCCCAGAATTTCTTCGGACTTGCCGGTCGAGTAGACGTTAGCGGTGTCGAACAGATTGACGCCGGCGTCCAGGCAAATGTCTACCAGCCGCGTTGCTTCGGCAACATCGGTTTTGCCCCACGCCTCGAAAAATTCGTTGCCGCCACCGAATGTGCCGGTGCCAAAAGAAAGAACGGGAACTTTCAGACCAGAATAGCCAAGTTGTCTGTATTCCATAGATCTATAGATTAGAGAAACGCCACCAACGGTACAACTTTCTTCCATGTGTGCAGCACTGGCTTCAACCTGTATGTTCTCTGTCTTTGTAGCGACCGCCTTCTGAGGCGGGCGCAGTGCTGCCTTTGTAGTGGCCGGACTTTAGATCGCAGCCCGAATGTGCGAGCCCGCTTCTGCGCAGAAACGCTACAATGAACCCGGAACAGAACAAAGGTCACACGGAGGATGAGGATGATGCACGTGGACTATCCGCAGTTTGGTTTGGACGGCAAAATAGCGTTGGTAACGGGAGCGGCGCGCGGCTTGGGACGAGCCATCGCGCTAGCGTTGGCGAATGCTGGAGCCGAGGTGGCGTTAGGTTTGCGCGAGGTTAAGGAAGACGCGGGTGTCGCTGCCGAAATTCGCAAGATGGGGCGGAAGGCGCTCCCGCTGCAGATGGATGTCAGCAAAATGGATCAGATTTCTCTTGCCGTCGACCGAACTGTGAAGGAGTTTGGCCGCATCGATATCCTAGTGAATAACGCGGGAATCGCGCCGGGCAATCTTGTGGAGGATGTCACCGAGGAAGACTTCGACGCGACGCTGGCGGTGAATCTAAAAGGAACATTTTTTGTCAGCCAAGCCGTCGGCCGCGTGATGATTCGCCAGAAAAAGGGCACCATCATCAACATGAGCTCGCAGGCCGGGTTCGCTGCGCTGCCCACGGAATCGGTTTACTGCATGACCAAGGCTGGAATCGCACATCTGACCAAGTGCCTGGCCATCGAGTGGGGCAAGCACGGCATCACGGTGAACGCCGTGGCGCCCACGTTCATTAACACGCCGGGAACCGAGGATTTCCTCTCCGACCCGCGCCGCCTGGTGGACACCGTGGAGCGCATTGCCGCGTTACACCGTATCGGCGAACCCATGGAAGTTGCCGGTGCGGTTGTATTCCTGGCCTCGTCCGCTGCTTCTTTGATCACCGGCGAAACCTTGCTCATCGACGGCGGCTGGACCGCGCGATGAATGGCTTTGGTGCATGCGGAAAGTCGAAGGCCCATTCCTCAGGGGCTGAAGCCCGCCAGGCCTGCCAAAGGATTATGTTGGAGCTAAAGCTCCGCCCCCCAGTGCCACAGACATTTTTCTGTAAGCTGGCTGATGTTAAGTACGGTATAAGACACTTTCCCGGCGTCCGGCGTCTCTACTGACACATGGACGCGGCGAGCCCCACAACCACCGCTGTTCGCCCCAAGCTGCCGGCGCTGACTACGCTACGGTTCCTGGCCGCGTTGCATGTGGTGTTGTTCCACATGCGCGTTACCGGCCTGCTTCCCGGCGGCCCGTGGTGGTATCAAAACTTCGCGGGCACTGGCTATATCGGGGTGAACCTGTTTTTTGTGCTGTCGGGCTTCATCCTCGTTTACACGTACGCGAACGCGCCATCGAATCCGCAACGCTTCTGGCAAGCGCGCTTCGCGCGGATTTATCCGGCGTACGCTTTGTCCCTGCTGGTGACCGCGCGGTTTTTCTTTTTCGCCGTGCGTCATCTGGACATTCCCTACTTGGCGTGGAGCAAACAACATCTGGCGGCGGCTTGCGTGCTCACGCTCAGCCTGCTGCAGTCGTGGTTTCCGCAGGCGGCGTTGACGTGGAACGCGGTGTGCTGGAGCTTATCGGTCGAAGCATTCTTCTATTTGCTTTTTCCCTGGCTGCTGGTCTGGACGAAGGAGAGCACCGCGCGAAAGCGGTTCTGGGGAATTGTGCTCTGGTCGTTGGTGAGCCTGGCGATTTCTGTTTGGTATATCTTGGCGCATCCCGATGGCATCGACAAAATCAATTCCGGAGAAACCACGCTGCTCTGGAAAAATGTTCTGAGCTTCAATCCTCTGGTGCGATTGCCGGAATTTCTCGTCGGCGTTT
Source organism: Verrucomicrobiia bacterium (assembly GCA_035506955.1). Lineage (GTDB taxonomy): Bacteria > Acidobacteriota > Terriglobia > Acidiferrales > UBA7541 > Acidiferrum. Next base: position 25,099 of record DATJOO010000037.1, on the reverse strand, counting down.
TTGCGGGCCGCCTGTATTTATCGGCAAAGAATAACCGGAAGCTGGCAACACCCCTGGTGGTCTCGGGAGTGTTGGTAGTGGTGGCGTTGGTATTGCTCGCCGACCGGATTCCGCGTCCGTTGATTTCCGCCGGCTTTCTGTCGCCGGCCTTCGCGGCGATTATTTATGGTTTGGCGCTGCGTCCGCGATGGGCTGCGGTGTTGGAGTTTCGCCCGCTGGTGGTGTTGGGCGACGCAAGCTACAGCTTGTATCTGCTGCACTCCACGGCATTCGAGGCATCGGATTGGATTCCGGCGTATGGGTGGTGGGTGAGACCGCTGGTGGCGTTCCTCGCGGCAGTGGCCGTGTCTTTGCTTTCGTACTATGTGGTGGAAGAGCCCTGCCGGAAACTGCTGCGGCCTCGATCAAGCGCAACGCAATTGCGCGACAAATCCAAGGCGTGGTAGAAGCAGTGGCGAGTGAAGATGATTAGAGCGTGCTACCGACGGGACTTGGGCTCCCGCACTACGAGCGGTTAGGTACGACACTGCGGGTTGGCCGATCCTGCCTGCGGCAGGCAGCCTAACGTTCGGCCACTAGACAAGCAGCCCTCAGTGATGCCCGCATTGCGGCTACCTGCCTTTGCGTCACGGCTAAAGCCGTTGCTACATGGGATCGCGATAACGGCGCAATCGCGCGGCGGCGAACAGGCAGGCTGCAGCGAACAGCAGGCCGAACCACAGACCTGGAGTGCAGAGGAACCGCAAGGGCGTGAGGTGTCCGCCCAACAGCGTAGAGTCGGCGCCGGTGGACATCGCTTCCATTCTGCCCGCTAAGCGATACATCAGGTAGTGCCAAAAATGCTGGGTATTGAAGAGGGCTTTCTCCACTATGGCGATGGTGATCGGCGGGAGAAAAGCCCAGAGAAACGGAGTGCGACGCGCCCACGCTGAGATTAACAGGAACCAGCAATAAAACGGCGCATGCCAAAGCACATGGATGGTGAGTATGTGATAAAAAAGTCCGAACGAATTATGCACGAACGATACTGCGTTCCACAGCGGCGCCACCGGCAAGCCGCTTCCCGCTAAAACCGCACTACTGACCAGCAACATGAAGAAGTGCGTAACTACGCTCAGGCCAACCACGATGGCCGGAAGCACCACCAGCGGAATCGCGGCTTTCGAGAGCACCGTGGTGAGATCCGACACCGGCATGGACTTCCAGAACAGGATACTGCGATCCCGCCGTTCGCCATGCAACGCGTCGAGACAATAGAACGCTCCGACGACCATACCCACGACCATCAGCAGACCCTCGAGAATTTCGTACGGGTGCAAGATCGGCTGAAGTTGTTGGGTCTCGATCGAAGCTAGAAGCTGGTGCCGGTGGTGTGGTAGCGCGAGGGCCATAAAAAAGCCGAAGAGAAACACGGCGGTGGCAATCAGCGGAGCTAAATAAATCGAGCGATATTCCCAAAGCTCGCGACGCACCGACCAGTAGAACGGACGAGTGGACGCAGGGACCGGGGAGACCGCGGCCGGTGAGGAAACGGAGGATTGCGAGAGTGCGTTGGGTTTGCTGCTCATTGCGGCACTCCTTGTGTTGGCTGACGCCGCTGGCTCATTACCGCAACGAACAAATCGGCCACGTTGGGAGTGCGGATTTCGCCGAGAGCGGCAAGATGCTGGCGATCCACTCCCTGAAAGAGAAGAACCGAGCGGCCAAGGATTGCCCGCTCATTGGCCGGCCCGAGAGAGCGCGCGGCCTGCAATTGCTCGGGTCGCACCAGCAATTCGACGTAGCGCGACTCCAATTCTTCCATGCTGCAGGAAAGCACGATGCGCCCGCGGTCGATGAAAATCAGGTCGGTGAGTACATCCTGAATTTCTTCCACCTGGTGGGTGGTGACCAGAATGGTGCGGCTGCGGTCGAAGTAATCGTTCAGCAGGGAATCGTAAAATTGCTTGCGATACAAAATATCCAAGCCGAGGGTCGGCTCGTCGAGCACCAGCAGTCGCGCATCGATGGCCATCACTAAGGCCAAATGCAGTTGCGCGACCATGCCCTTGGACAGTTCGCGCACTTTGCTGTGTTTGGCGATGGTGGTTTTCGCCAGAAAGCGTTCGGCCTTGCTGCGATCGAAACGCGGGTGAACACCGGCGGCATAGTCGAGGATCTGCGAAACGCGAATCCAGCGCGGGAGCACCGCAACATCGGCAATGAAGGCTACATCGCGCATCAGGCGATCGCGACTGCTCCAAGGATCTTGTCCAAGGACGCGCAGCTCGCCCTGATACGACGTGAGTCCCAGAATAGCGTTGAGCGCGGTAGTCTTGCCCGCGCCGTTGGGACCGATGAGTCCAACGATGCGTCCTTCGGCTACTTGTAAATTGACGCCGTCGAGCGCAGCGAATGAGCCGAACGATTTGCGGAGAGCGTGTGCTTCGATGAGAGACATGGCTTCAGGGCTTCTCCTTTTTGTTGTTGTCTTCGTGGTTGGCGGGAGAGCTGGTGGAAGAAGGCTCACCGTCGGAATTCAGCAGGTCTTGCGGGCGAAGGCCGAGACGCTGAATGGTGGCGTGAATCCGAGGCCATTGTTCCGTAAGGAATTTCATGCGCTCGGCTTTCAGAAGCAGATCGCGCGCGCCGGGAGTGATGAACATGCCGAGTCCGCGCCGTTTCTCGACGAGTTGCTCGTCGGCCAGCTCCTGATAGGCTTTGAGAACCGTGAGTGGATTGACGCGATACTCCGCGGCAACGGTGCGAACCGAGGGAAGGGGATCACCTTCCCTGAGCACGCCATCCAGAATCATGGCGATGACACGCTCGCGCAGTTGCCGGTAGATCGGTTGATTGTCGCTCCACTCACGGTCCACGGTGGCCTGGCCTTAGTCTTTTCCTGAGGCAGCTTGCGGTTGCATCACGCGCTGCAGATCGAAGTGCGCGTGCATCGGTTTATCGCCCGGCATCAGGAAGGTCCAGTCTTCGGTGTGGTGATTGGCATCGATCACCGTGAATACCACATGATTCATGTGGCCGTACTGCGTGCTGCCGGTTAGATCGACAAACTCGAACTCCACAGTTTTGCCGTCCGCCGAGGTGTGCGCAACCATGCGCGGCCGGTTGCCCGCGTCGCAGTAGTGTGTCAGGTACAACTTGTCTCCGTCCAGGTACAGCATGGTGATGGGATCGTCGTGGTTCACGTCGTCGGGCTTTGCCGGATCTTTCATTTCGTGCACGATCGCGTTGCCGCGCGAAGTGACGCGCAACGACACCCACAGATCCTTCATGTCCCGCATCTCCGGTTGAGCGGGTGTGACAGTCAGGGCGCCTTTCCAGGTGCCGGCGAGGGATTTCAGGTTGTCGAACGATTTTTGTGCGTCGGGAGTAGAAGCAGTTTGGGCGGCGGTGAGGGAAGCGAACGAGAACAGTAAAGCGATGCAGAGAAGAGAACGAAACGACTTCATGGTGAGCTCCTTCGAGTTGACGATGTGGCAAGGAGCTGCAGTCTCCGGCCATGTGTTATAGTCAACTATAACACCATAGCACAATGCAAGAGATTTTTTGTGCGCTTGCAAGTTGCTAATAATAATGGCGTTAATATGGGCGCGGATGGCACAGGCATGAGTGCCTGTGCCACAAAGACCCCTCAGTGCGCGCGGGATGACAGGTTCGCGACTTCCGTACAGTGCTGATTTATTGGTTCAGGTAATACTGCACGGTGGTGACGACGCGTACAGTTTTCATGAGGCTGGCGTCGGCGCCGAAGCCGCCATACGCTGCTTCGCCACCTTCGGCGGGCTCGCTGCTTTGCTCGGCGGCGAGAATCGAGAAGACGCCTTGGTTGGCTTGGCGAATGGTGCCGACTTTCGCGCCGGAATCCGCGGCGAAACGATTGGCGGCAGCGCGGGCGTTGCGAGTGGCTTCGGTGATCATGTCGGGCTTAATGGAATTGAGGCCGGTGAATTTGTAGGCCAGCCCCGAGCCCTGATTATTGCCGCTGAGCACAATGCCTTTCTGCAGCAGCTCCATGGTTTTCTGGGCGGCGGCGGCCACCACATCGACCCGCTTGGTGCGTACGGTGACTTGTTGCTCCACAATGTAGCGATGCGGCGCGCGCTGGCCTCCGCCAAATTCGTTGGCCTGGGTATCCACGACGCGAATCACGCCCAGTTCGATTTCGTTGGGCTGTATGTTTTGCTGTTGCAGGAAATCGAGAATCACTTTTTTGTCAGCTTCGGTTTTGGCGTACAGTGCCGTCAAGTCGTCGCCCGCTTCTTTGTAGCTGAGAGGCCAGATGGCCAGGTCGGACTTCACGGTGCGCTCGACGAGACCTTTTACGGTGACGTAGCGGTCGCCGAGCCGCGTGTTTTTGATCTGCACGCCGAGCAGCCAGCCGCCAACAATCAGACCCAGAGCAAGCAAAGCGCTGGGCACAAGCAGACCACTGCGCTCCTGCACAATCGTGTCATTCATGATGGGAAATTCCTCGAATTCTCCGCCGCGGAGCCGGCCGGACGCCGGTGAATAGTAATTTAGCACGGAAAGCGCGGTTGCGCGTTTGGTGCTACGCGGATTGATGTAGGTGAGGATGGCGTTCCCAGTGACGCACGTAGGCGCTGGTTGCGAGTAAGGGATCGGAGAGATGGATCGAAGGGGCTACGGGGCGTGAAATGTGTTTGAATATCTACTGAGGACAAAGGACTTAGGCGGGAGTGGGGATCATAACTTACAAAAAAAGGGAATCGTCGGCGCGTTTAGAATCAGCGAGATGTGGATCTGCAGCAATCAAAGGAGTTGCGGATAAGAGCAACAATTTTAGATCAAAGACAGACCCACCCTCGGAAAACGAGGGTGGGCCGCGAATCTGGAGTAGATCACAGGGGCTGCGCCGAGTTTGAAATGGACTTAAGGAGCGCGCCGGCGGCGCCGGCGATGGCGTTAGCTTGCTTAGGAGCAATACGCCCCTCGGCGACCGAAGCAGAAACACGGTGCAGGATGTGAGCGAGGGCAGAGGCGCAAGTGGAGCCGCGGCGCACGGGTCCAGAGAGTTCGAGCAGAACTTGCTCGAGTTGACCAGGTTGGTGCAGTTTGCGGGTGTGGTGATAGCAATATTGGGAAAGGGAAGAACGAAGCATGCGGCAACGGCGGCCGTCGGCAAAAAGGAAAGCACAGGAAGACGAGCGGTCTTCAGAAGTTCGCTTAGACATGGAAGCTCCTAGAAAACTTGAATTGAAAAAAGAAAAGCCCGCGGGAGCCGCGGGCGCACTTCTCTACAGGAGTAGTGTTAGAAGAAGGTAAATAACTTGTCAAGTAAATAAAGCGGGAGGCATCGTCGGGGATGGCAACCGCACATGGGGAATGGTTTGACAAATTGCGGGGCGACAGAAAGTATAGGAACAAGACGGAGAGAACGCCCGCGTGGGTCAAGGCAAGACGCGGGAAATCCATAAACTAACCTCGAACTGATAACGCAGATGCCTGTAAAGACGACGGAGCCGTGTGGCTGGGCTGGGTGTGAGAAGAGTGCGCGGACGAGACTGGGTGATCGCTGGTTGTGCCTCGACCATTTTCTGGAGCAGACCCGCGGACGAATCGAGTCGCTGTTCAAGCTTTTGGATGGCACTACGGAACGCAACCATGCTCCCGAAGTGCAAAGCTTTCTTTCGGAAGTGATTTCGGAGACCACGGTGCTGGCGGCGGAAACGCGCATGTTGGCGCCAAGCCAACGCGAAGAGCTGATCGCGCTTTCCACGCGTGCGGCCGAAGTTTACAAGTGTATTCAGCGCACGCCGCGCTACCCAAGGCGGGTGACGTGCTTGGTGCGCCCCGAATCGGCTTCGAATGAACCGGGAGAGAAGGGTCATACCGTCAACATCAGCCAACGCGGAGCGTGCATCGACCTGCGCCAGAGCCTGAAAATTGGGCAGATGGTGATCGTGGCGCGCGTGGACGCGAAAAAAAGCGCGCGAGCACGGGTGGCGTGGTTGAAGCCGTCGGTGGCGGAGCGCTCGTTGTTCGGTCTCGAGATCATCGACGATCCGGATTTTTGGGGATTGGGTGTGGCGGCAGGAGAAAGTAATCAGTGATCGGTTATGCTGATTACATCTACTGAGCGGGCCTCGGCGTATACGTGCAGCCCGTACCGAGGACGCAACGTAATCGAAGGCAGCGGCACGATCGGGCGGTCGGGCACCAGCGTGAAGCGGAAACGTTGGGCGATGGTGGCCAGCACGAGTTGCGCTTCCATTAGAGCAAAAGCATTGCCGATGCATTGACGCGGGCCATAGCCGAAAGGGAAGTAGGCAAACCGCGGAATTTTCTTGAGCAGTTCCCCACAGGCCCAACGGTCCGGGCAAAACCCTTCCGGATTTTCATACCAACGCGGATCGCGATGAACGATCCAGGTAACCGCCGCGATGCCCGTGCCTTTCGGTATGGGATACCCGCCAAGCACATGATCTGCAATCGCGAGTCGAGCCATGGCCCAGGCTGGAGGATACAGGCGCATCGATTCCGTAATGATCTGGTTGGTGTATGGCAAGCGCGGCAGATCCTCGAGAGTGGGCGTGCGCCCGGCGAGGACGGAATCGAGTTCGGCGTGGAGCTTTTCTTCGACGCGGGGATTCTGGGCGAGAAGCATCCAGGTCCAGGAAAGAGTGCTGGCGGTGGTTTCGTGTCCGGCGAGAAAGAGCGTGAGGGCTTCGTCGCGAAGTTGCTGGGTCGTCATGCGCGAGCCATCTTCATCTTGCGCGTGAATGAGCAGAGAGAGCAGGTCGCCCGCATCTTCATCGGATTTACGGCGCTGCTCGATAATGGCGTCGATGATTTTCGTCAGATTGCGCACGGCTTGCTTGGCTTGGCGGTTGCGGCGTGTGGGCAGCCAGCGGGGAGTCATGAGCAGGCGGCGAAAATCGAAGGTGTACTCGAGCAAGACCTGCAGGTTCTCGCCGACCTCAGGAGCCTGCCGTTCCACGTCAGCATGGAAAAGGGTTTTGCCGACGATTTGTAGGGTGAGGCGCATCATCGCGTCATGCAGATCGAATTGCTGGCCGGGGCGCCAGGATTCCGCCAGACGCTGAGTGCATTCGGTCATGGTGGTGGCGTAATTGGCGATGCGGTTGCGATGAAATGCCGGCTGCATCATGCGGCGTTGCCGCAGCCAGAATTCGCCTTCGCTGGTGATCAGGCCGTTGCCCAGCAGGTGGCGATTGGCGCGGAGAATACGGCCCTTGATGAACTTGCGGTTGTTGTTGACGATGACGTCTTCAATCTGGTCGGGATGGAACAGCAAGTAGGTGCGGTAGTGGAAAAAACGCAGGCAGACGATGTCGCCGTATTCGCGTGCGACGGTGGCCATGAAGCCGAGGGGGTCGTGGCGCAAGGGGCTGCGCAAGCCGTCGAAGAAACCCTGCTCCGGGCCGGGGGGATAGAGGATCGAAGGCATAGGAGAAGAGTATAAGAGTAAAAAAGTATAAGCGTAAAAGAGTTGAAGAGGTGACACGCTTCGCCATCGGATTGAGCGAAGAGAGATTTCTCACTTCGCGGACTCCGTTCGGAATGACAGACCCCTACGGGAGTTGGCTAGTGGCGCGGCCAGGTTACGTTGCCGCGCAACACGGTTATCGAAGATGCGGGCACCTCGAAGGTGGAATCGGCACTGGCGTTTTGCGTGGTGGAGGCGATGGGGCCGTCAGGATCGGCGGTCAGCGTTGCCGGATGCCATTGGTATTGGGCTTTGCCGAAGGTTTTCACGGTGACTGGACCGTTGAAGGAAGCCGCGTGAGGCTGCGTGGCGTCGTCAAACGCGATTTTCACCGTGTGCGCATTTTCCTGATCCTTGTTGATCAGCATCAGCGACCACTGGCCGTCAGGGCGATGCACCGCGTACGCGGTGACCAGATTATTGCCCGCGCCATCGGTGACATCGCTGGTGGCGTTGAAGAGTTTGTGTTCGCCGTTGCCGGGCTGCACCCACTCCAGATTAATCAGTTGGCTGGAAAAATATTGCGAGAGAGGCTGAAGGATTTTGTAGTCGCGATCGGCGGAGAACATAGCGAACGTGCCATGGGAGTTGTTGATACCGCGGCCCATCGGTTCCGGCATGTAATGAAACCAGTAAACGGCTTGGCCGCCGCCATTGAGGAAAGACCCGATGTAATCGGCCAACCAGAGTCCGCCAAAGATATCGGGGAAGGCCTCGGAGTCCACCCAGGACAGATTGCATTCGGTGATGAACAAGGGCACGTTGTCGGGCACTCCGTCCTGGCGCCAGATGTTCATGATGCCGGTGACGAGTTTCGGTTCGTCGTAGAGATTGCTCCACTGAATTTTTCCAGGTTCGAAGGGATAGTGCTCGAAAGAGAAGAAAGCCAACTGGTCGATCTTGCCATGCGATTTCAGATATTGCACGAAGCGGGCAGTCCAGGAAGTTTCGCCGCTGGCGTTGGGCCAGGTTTCGATGTCCTTATTTACGCCAGTGAAAATCGGGCCACCCAACTTGATTTTAGGATCGACGCGATGAATGGCGTCGGCGAATTGCACATAAAACGCGGCGTAATCCTCGGGATTCATGAAGTGGCCGTCGGGTTCCTCGCCCATTTCGATGTAGGAAAGCGGATAGCCGCGCTTTTCAAGGTAGCTGATCTCGTTGGCGGCGTCTTCCGGCGTGCTGTAGATCATGGCGATGGGAATCATGGTGGGAAGGCCGCGCGTGTAGCCATCGGGCATGAAGAATAGATCGAAGCCGACCTGCTCGCCGGCGTGTTCGTCGAGGTCGCTCGGTTGATGCCATGGGTCGACCGAAGAGCAGTAGGTCATGGTCTGATCCTGATCGGGAGTGTGACGAATGAGGTCGTGGAATTTTCCGTCGGGGGAAGTGGTGCCGAGATAAATTTCGTGGATCGCGTAGCCGAGGCAATTCCGTTTGTCGGCGGAACCGTGTGTGTCGCAAGTGTTCGAAGAGGCGGTCATCAGAATACGGACGAATTGCGCGGTGATGGGTGTGGTGGAAAGTTGCAGGACGCCGCTGCCGCCTTTGCCATTGGTGACTTCACCGGTGGGGAAGGCTTGCCACACGCCGGAGGTGGGTTTGCGCACGCCGTCTTCGCCGGTGAAATATTGCACGACGAAATGAGTGGCGTAGGGATCGGCCCAATCGATGCGAATCGCGGAAATGGGGCGAGGCTTGGCTAAATCGAGAATCACCCATTGCGAATGAAGCGCGTCGGACTCGTGGGTGTAAGGCTCGGCGAGATAAGGATTGCTCTTCCAGTAGGTGGTGGGATCGCCATCGGTGAGGCGGGAGTAGCCTTCGGTGTCGGTACCGTCGTCGCGGGTGACGCCGCGATGCGGAAGCGGGTAGCCGTAGGAGTGACGAATGGGTTCGGCGCCGGGCGAAGCATTGCCGACGAAATAGCCTTTGCCCGAGGGATCGCTCCAAGTGCCGTTGGGATTCCAATGCCACGCCTCCATGTGCAACTCGGTGTTCTGGCGGTAAGTGACGGTTTGCCATCCGGCCGAGAGCACCTGTTTGATGGTGTCAGGGACATAGAGTTTGTCGGCGGCGCCGTAGGGCAGGCGGTCGATGCCTGCGCCGAGGGCCTCGGTGGGTTTAATGGTGTTGGTGGAGTGCGAGGGTGTGGCGTCGACGTGGATGGTTTGTGCGAAGGAGAGCGGAGCGGTCAGAACAAGGGCGAACAAAGCAATGAGTGGTTTCACGGGACGGACTCCTTGGCCAGCGCCCTGGGCGCGCGGCAGAATCACACAGGATTAAAACGGTTGAATAAGAAGGTAGCGCCGGGAGTAGGGAACGTCAATGGCAAATTCATCCAACGAAACTTTCAACGCAAACGACCGCAGCCTGTAGCTCACCCCTTTCAGGGGTGAGGTTTTTCGCTGCGCCGGCGGGATGTACCGGCTTCGATAGTGCGGCTACGCTTGGCACTTGGCGGCGATTAGGGTGATGTCGTCGTGCTGCTCGTGGGGACTGAAATCGCGGACTTGGTCGACGATGGCGTCGAGCAGGGATTGCGAGGACAAATGGCAATGCTGGCGCAAGGCTTGTTCGAGGCGCGCTTCGCCGAATTCTTCGCCGGCGGGGCTGAACGATTCGGTGATGCCGTCGGTGTAGAGAATCAGAGTGTCGCCGGGCGCAATCTGACATTCGGCCAGCTCGCAATCCCATTGCTGAAAGGCGCCGAGAATGGTGGCGGTGGGTTGCAGTCGCTCAAGTGAGTGATCCGCATGGAGGAGCAGAGGCGGGAGGTGGCCGCAATTGACGTAACGCAGACGACCGGTGGCCTCGTCATAATCGGCGAAGAAAAGAGTGGCGAACGCGGCGTTAGCGGTGTTCTCTCCGAAAAGTTGATTGACGGCGGATAACAGGCGCTGCGGCTGATCGATGGCAATGGCGCATTGACTGCGCAGATTCGCTTGCAGATTGGCCATCAGCAACGCAGCGGCGATGCCTTTGCCGGAGACATCGCCAATCACCAGGCCGACACGTCCGGGACCCAGGTGCAGAAAATCGTAATAATCACCGCCCACATGGCGCGCGGGCAAACACACTCCGGCAAATTCCAGAGATTGGAGCGCGGGCAGGTTCTGGGGAAACAGCCGCGCCTGCACTTGTTTGGCGATTTCCAGCTCTTGTGCAGCCCGGCGCTCGGCTTCCAGTTTTTCGGCCCCGGCGCGGCGTTGCGCTTCAATCTCGCGAGTCACTTCGTCGAAGCTGACCAGCGAGTAGGTGTTCCCATCGGGATCGCGGAATCGGGCAAACACGCCGCCCCACACGGGACCTGACTCGCTGGAGTGGGATTCGGGATCGTGAGAAGAAGCTGTTTGCGAGCTCCACTTCATGCGGCGCAGGCGCGGGTTCGCTTGGAAGATCACGCCGCGCCTGCTCCAATCGCGGAACTTGGTGAGCACGTCTTCAGTGATGAAGGCGATTTGCGTGTTGCGGCCAATCCATTTGAACTGCTCGGAGTTTGTTTCGGGCACGACCAGCGTAAGGTTGGCGGTTCCATCTGGTGGTGCGATGGCCGCGAAGGGGCGTCCGGCGGAGCGGCCGTCGAAAACCAGTTGGAAGCCAAGCTGTTCGACGAAAAATTTCAGGCTGCGATCCAAATCGTGCACAAAAACACTGACCGACTGAAGGCGCAAGTAAGGATCGCTGCGCTCCAAGCGCACAGGAGAGTCGTCGAAGGGGCCGCGAGTCGTTGCCAGCATGGGGGAGATTATACGGCAGTGATGAGCGGAGAGAGGAGGTGCAGGGCGGCACGGGCGTCAAGTAGTTCGCGACGGATATGGCGCACCTACGGCGCTCGCATGCGGAGCGCTGTTTTCCCAGCCCATGCAGGCTGGGCTAAAGTATGCGGGGCCTCCGGCGCTAGTGGGGCGAGTAGTGACGCTACAGCGAAGATTCGCTGGGGCGGGGACGGAGGAAACGACGGTAGAGGAAAAACAGAACGAGAAGCGCGAAGAGCGCGCCAGTGGAATCAAGCAGGGAATCCCAGGGGGAGGGGCCGCGCGAGGGTACGAAAATCTGGTGAACTTCATCGAGCACGGAATAGAGCGCGGCAATCAGCCAGGCAATGAGCGCCCAGGACCAGTGCCAGCGGCGGGTGGTCCGGCGAGTAGCACGAATGCCGTGATAGAGCAGCATGAAAAAGACGAAATATTCCGTAAAGTGCGCGGACTTGCGGATGAGGTGGTGCACCAACTCTAAGGTATCGGCTGACATCGCGGGAATCAGCCAACGGAGGATGGGTTCGATGATGCGGCTGGTGTGCTCTGCAGAGAAACGATCGGTGGACATGATGGAGATAAACGCGGCCCAAGCCAAGGCGGGCCACCAGGCGCGCAGCCAGTTGGGAATGCGCGAGGGACGGGGAGAATTGGCATTGGGAGCGAGTTCGTTGGAAGCCATGGTGATTTAGTATCCATTTCTATTGTAAAGGAAGAAGAAAAAGCGTGCAGATTGTGTGCAAAGAATTGTGCGGAGTTTGTGCAGTTTCGGGGGCGGTGGGCTGTATCTGGGGTAGCTCGATTCCAGTTGGCGGCAGCGGGGCCGCCACTGATCGATGCGTGGAAGCGGTTTGTTGCGGCAGCGGCGGGAGCGAGGCTCCCGCACTTCTTACTCCATGCGGTAGTTGGGGGCTTCCTTGGTGATGACCACGTCATGCACGTGGGATTCGCGCAAGCCGGCAGCGGTGATGCGGATGAAGCGGCTCTTTTCGGTAAGTTCTTTCAGAGTGCGCGCGCCGACGTAACCCATACCGGATTTCAGGCCGCCGACGAGTTGGTCGGTCAGGCCGGAAAGTGGCCCTTTATAGGGAACGCGTCCTTCGACGCCTTCAGGGACGGACTTGCCGCGCTCCGCCGTTTCCTGCGCGTAGCGATCCGCCGAGCCCGCCTCCATCGCGCCGGTAGAACCCATGCCGCGATAGGACTTGAAGGTGCGGCCCTGATACAAAATGGTCTCGCCGGGTGATTCTTCCGTACCGGCAAAGAGGCTGCCGATCATGACGGCGCTGGCGCCTGCCGCGATCGCTTTAGTGATGTCGCCCGAATACTTGATGCCGCCATCGGCGATGATCGGTACGCCGGTGCCTTGCGCAGCGCGCGCGGCTTCCATCACCGCGGTGAGTTGCGGAACGCCGGCTCCCGTAACTACGCGTGTGGTGCAAATCGAGCCGGGGCCAATGCCGACTTTCAGGCCATCAATGCCGAGAGAAATGAGCTCCTTCGCGCCGTCATAAGTGGCCACGTTGCCCGCAATCACCTGCATGTCGGGCAAACGATGGCGAATGGCTTTGATCGCTTCAATGACGCGCTCGGTGTGGCCGTGCGCGGTGTCGATGGCCAGCACGTCCGCGCCAACCTTGGCCATTTCCACAGCGCGCTCCAGGAAATCGCCAGTCGCGCCAACCGCCGCGCCTACGCGCAGCCGGCCGTGATCATCCTTGGCGGAACGGGGATATTCCAACTTTTTCTGAATGTCTTTTACGGTGATCAGGCCCTTCAGGTTGAAATCCTGATCGACGACCAGGAGCTTTTCGATGCGATGCTTTTGGAGAATTTTTTCGGCTTGGTCGAGGGTGGTGCCCACGGGCACGGTAACCAGATTATCTTTGGTCATGACCTGGCCGACCAGTTGGGCATGATTTTTTTCAAAGCGCAGGTCGCGGTTGGTCAGGATGCCGGTGAGGCGCGTGCCGCGGGTCACCGGGAGGCCGGAGATGCGGTACTTCTCCATAATTTCGAGGGCCTGGCGAATGGTGATGTCGGGGGAAATGGTGACGGGGTCGACGATCATGCCGGATTCGGAGCGCTTGACGCGATCGACTTCCTCGCCTTGCCGATCGATCGAAAGATTGCGGTGAACGATGCCGAGGCCGCCCTGCCGCGCAATGCCAATGGCCAGGCGCGATTCGGTCACGGTGTCCATGGCCGCGGAAGCCAATGGGATATTGATGGCCAACTTGCGGGTGAAGCAAGTCCGCGTGTCGACTTCGGTGGGCAGCACCGAGGAGCGGCCGGGTTGCAGCAACACATCGTCAAACGTAAGACCTTCGGGAATCGGACCATCAATCATGGGGAACCTCGCGGAGAGTTGGATAACGCGCCGTCTTCTCGGCATCCGGCCGGTCGCAGGACTGGCCACTACAGCGCAAAAATGACACAGCCCAGCGGGTGGGCGCTGGGCCGGCAAAAGAACCATGCAACAGATCGAAAAAATGGCTCACGGTTAAATTTCTATTTTAGGGTTTGCGGGGAGACGGGGTCAAGTTAGTCACAAAAGGAGAGGGTGTAGCGGCGGCTATGGTTTAATCCTGAATCCTGGTGCCGTTTAGTTTGAGCGCGGCGGCTACGTCCCCGGCGTCGTCCTTGCCCGAGGCTCCGCTGAGGTTCGTGATGAATTCACTGAGGAGGAAGTCCAGATCTTGGGGACGAATTGGTTTGGAGAGGTAGCCATCCATGCCGGCTGCCAGGCAACGCTCCTGGTCGGTCTTTAGCGCATGAGCCGTGAGGGCAATGATGGGGAGCTGCTGGCCTGAGCTTTGTTCTTGGGCACGGATGGCGGCCGTGGCCTCGAAGCCATCCATCTCGGGCATTTGCACATCCATGAGCACCAAGTCGAAAGAGCTGGAAGAAAGTGCTTGCAGCGCCTGACGGCCGTCGGCGGCGACGACCGTATCGTGGCCGCGTTTTTCGAGCATGCGAACCACGAGCAATTGATTCACGGCATTATCTTCGACCACCAGCACACGTAGCACACGCGCCGGGACGCGGGCGGGAGGAGGGGAATGGCGCGCGAGAGAGGAAACTGTTTGCGGAGAGCTGGAAGCGCTCAAGGTCTGAGCAAGGAGCTCTCGCAATTCCACCTGACGTACCGGCTTGAGCAGGCAAGCATGGACGCCGAATTTCTTGCAGCATGCGGCCTCGGCGCGGTAAGAGTCGGAGGTCAACATAAGGATGACCGGGGACGAAAGTTCGGGACTCTGGTGAATGCGCTCCGCCAGAGCGCAGCCGTCCATCTGGGGCATCGGCATGTCCGTCAAGACAAGTTGGAAAGGCTTGCCAGCGGCTGAGGCGCGGGACATCTGCACGAGGGCTTCCTTGCCGCTCTGTGCCGTGGCTGTTTGCAAGCCCCAGCGCGTTAACGTGTCTTGGAGGATGCGCTGATTGGTGCAGTTGTCATCGACGATCAGGACGCGAGTGTTAGGGGCGAGTTCGGGGTGAGCGAGCTGATTCGCGGGCGGTTTTTCCGCGGAAGCCTTCAGCTTCACATTGAAATGAAAAGCACTGCCCTGGCCGGGCGCGCTGTCGACCCAAATTCGGCCGCCCATCAGAGCGACGAGACGCGCGGAAATGGTCAGGCCAAGTCCCGTGCCTCCATATTTCCGCGTGGTGGAAGCATCGGCTTGCCGAAAAGGGTCGAAGATCAGACGCTGCTGCTCTTTGGCGATACCGACGCCGGTATCGGAAACCGTGAAATGCAAGATGCTGAATTGCGGATCGTGCAAGTCGACGGAAGCGCGCAAGACGATTTCGCCGTGCTGTGTGAACTTGACGGCATTGGCGAGAAGATTAGCGAGAACTTGTCGCAAACGGTTCGGATCGCCTTGCACCATCTCTGGAACTTCCGGGCTGATTTCACACAACAGTTCGAGCCTTTTTGGGCCGGAGCGCGACGAAAAGGTTTTCAGGGTTTCTTCCAGAAGATTCCGAAGCTGGAAATGGACACACTCGAACTCTACGCGGCCGGCCTCGATTTTGGAAAAATCGAGGATATCGTTGAGAAGAGAAAGGAGGGAGTTGGCGGATTGCTGGAGGGTGGAAAGATACTCGTATTGCTCGCGAGCGAGATTGGTTTCGAGCGCCAGTTCGGTCATGCCGATGATGCCGTTCATGGGCGTGCGAAAATTTCATGGCTCATGTTGGCGAGGAATTCGCTTTTGGCCTGGCTGGCGACCTCGGCGGCGCGGCGAGCCTCGCGGAGTTCGCGCTCGGCCCGTTTGGCTTCGGCAATGTCGTGCGACACGGTGCAGGCGAAGAGTGGTGAGCCCGATTCGGGGCTGCGAACGAGAAAAACGCTCATATGCACATCGATGGGCTGCTGTGTCCGGAAATTGCGAAGTTGACATTCACCTTCCCAGTGGCCGTTTTTGAACACGGTGGGAAAGATGGTCTCGTTGATCTGTTTCCATACTGTCTCGGGATGAAAATCCAAGATTTTTGACGGAAGAGGGACATCAAGCTCCAGCCCGACCATCTTGCGGCCGGCCGGATTAATGTACTGGGTCTCCCCCGCAGGAGAGGCCACGCCGATTCGCCTGTCGAGGGTCTAACGCAACGTTTTCTGGCTAAGGCGGAGGGACCAGGTGGTGTGAAGACAAAGGCTGTTTCAATTCGGTATCGCCTGTGCCGCATGGACGCTGCCGCAGCGAAACACTACAGAGGCGAGAAACAAGTATCTGTGCGATCGCATCGTGCAACCAGCGTCTGGCGCTACTGCAATCAGGAGATCAGTTTGTGGAGGTGGCGGACGGCGGCGGGAATTTCTGCTGTGGTGGTGCTGCCGAAGCCGAGGATGAAGCCGGATTCCGCGGGCTTGGCGATGTAGGTGGGAGAAAGCGGCCAGAGCCACAGGGATTGCTCGGCTGCTCTCAGAGCGATTTCGCGATCGTTGCGAGTTTTGGGCAGCGTTACCGCCAAATACATGCCGGCCCTATCCCCGACTACGCGCAACAACGAACCGCATACGCGCTGCAGTGAGTCCACCAGAACATTGCGGCGTTCCCGATACAACGCGCGCATCTTTCGGATGTGTCGCGCGAAATGTCCCTCGGCGATGAAGTCCGCGAGAACCGCCTGGCTCAAGTGCGGAGGGCCAACGTCCATAGCGTTGCGCATGGGCAGAAAACGATCGACCAAATCGGGCGGGATGACGAGGTAGCCGACACGCAAGGAAGGGAACAGCACTTTACTGAAAGTGCCGACATAAATGACGCGAGAAGAGTCATCGAGGCCCTGCAGCGAAGCGATGGGCTTACTCTCGTAGCGATACTCGCTGTCGTAGTCGTCTTCGATAATCCAGGAGCCGGACTGGCGAGCCCACTGCAGCATCTGCAAGCGTCGCGACGCGCTCATGGTGACGCCGAGGGGAAACTGATGGGAAGGAGCAACCAGCGCAGCACGTGCGGTGCGACAGCGTTGGATGCCTGCGGCGACGTCGAGACCTTCCGAGTCGACTGGCACAGGAATGATGCGGCATCCGGCAGCGGTGAGTACATGGCGGGCCAGCCAGTAACCCGGTTCCTCCACCCAGACGGAATTGCCAGGATTGAGCAGGACGCGAGCTGAAATATCCAGCGCTTGCTGCGAGCCACTGACGATCATGATTTGCGCAGGTTCGCAGCGAACGGCGCGCGAGGTCCGCAGATAAACGGCGATCACTTCGCGGAGTCTCATCAGGCCCATGGGGTTGCCATATTCGAGAGCGCGCGCAAGGGGATTGCGGCCGTGACGCGCGACCAGATTTGCCCAAGCCTTCAAGGGAAATGCATCGAGCGCCGGTTGGCTGACGCTGAAGGCGCCGTAATGGCGTAACCAAGGATCGCGCCGGTAAGCAGGAAGAGCCAGGGAGGCGCGAGCCAGCCGACGCGAGGCGGAAGTGGCTTTGTGCGAAGGCAAGGACGAGTCCGGGGTAGGCGTGGGCTCGACAGGCAGGGAACTGGAGATGAACGTGCCGGCGCCCACGCGAGCTTCAAAGTAGCCTTCGGCAAGGAGTTGCGCATAAGCGTTGAGCACGGGGATACGCGAGATGCCGAGTTCCGCGGCCAGGGCGCGCGTGGATGGTATGGGCTGACCGGAAGTGAGGGCACGGGCGACAATGATGGCGCGGAAGGCATCGTAGATTTGACGATGTAGCGGTCGCGCGGAATCCCGCTTCACGGAGATGAGCGGGGGAAAGGCCGCTCCGGCTCTCTTGTTGGGCTTGGGGAAGGCCTTAGTGGTCATATCAAAATGCCCATAAGTGGATATTGCGGCCAACCACTTTTCTATGTCAAATAGGCACACCCCTCGAAGACACCGGTGGCCGTGCCACATGGCGCGGATCGCTACAGGTGTGTGCGTGTGAATAGCAGTGGCTGATTGCGAATGGCGCGCCGGAAAAAAGGAGCGCCAAGGAGGAACGAGCGACATGTTTGGAAAGAGCGAACTGCAAGCGGACCTGCTTCCTCAAATCGAAGGGATACTGGCGAAGCGTTCACGAATAGCCATCAAGGCGCGCGGAAGGATTCTGTTTGTGGACCCGACCGAGATCGTGTCGGTGCAGGCCAAGGGAAATTATGTGTTGGTGCGGCGAAATGGAGGAACGGAGTTGCTGCGCGAATCGATGGCGACGGTGGCCGAGAAACTGCGGTCGTACGGCTTTGTGCGCATCCACCGGTCGATCATAATCAACACGCTGTTTGTGGAAGAAATCGTGAACCTGAGTTCGGGAGATAACATTGTGCGGGTGAAAGGCGGATTGGAGTTTCCGGTTTCCCGGACCTACAAGGAAAATCTGCATTCCATGACGCCGCTGTGGATCGGCACGAACGGATTCCGCGCGGAACAGCGGACATCCATGGCGCGCTAAGACAAGACCTAACTTAAGAAACGGCCCGCCACAGAACAGCTTGCGGAAAAAGTCGAACAGCAATTCCTCAGGGGCGGAAGCCCGATTGATCAGCAAGCATTTATGTCGGAGCTGAAGCTCCGACCCCCGAGTGCCACACACATTTTTCCAGAAACTCTCAGAAGGCGGCCGCCACAAAAGCGGCCACAGCGACTGAAGGCTGAGCTACTACTTTGGCAATTTTGCGGCGGCGTAGCAGCGGTGGCGGATCCCTGCGAGGAAAGCCTCTTTGTCTTTGCGCATCTGGCGAACTAGCGCCTGATTGTCGGTGCGTTCGTGTGCGGCGGCCCAAAGAACCATTTCGGTGAGGACGGGGGCAAGGTCAATGCCTTTGGGCGTGAGCAGGTAAATCAGCTTGCGCCCGTCATTCGGATCAGGTTGCGTGGTGATAATGCCGTAGGATTCCAGGCGGCGCAAGCGATCCGTGAGAATATTGGTGGCGATTTTTTCGTAAGAGTTGAGAAATTCCTTGAAGGAACGCGAGCCGCGCAGCATCATATCGCGGATGATCAGCAGGGACCAGCGATCGCCGAGCATTTCGATCGAGGCGTTGAGCGGACACCCGGAACGGCGATCAGGAACGGACTTGGTTTTCGCCATAAACAGACAACAGTATAACATTACTTGCAATTAGCAAGCTATGTGGCACACTAGGAACCCGGCCTTTGCACGGAGCCACGAAAAAAAACCGCGGGTTCCGGTGATGTAATGAGCTTTCTGTTGCGACCAGAAGCGAGATAAAAAAAGGAGAGAAGGGATGAGCGGAGTGCGAGTGCTGGTAGGGACGCGCAAGGGAGGATTCATTCTCACTTCGGATGGCAAGCGCGACAAATGGAATATCGCAGGGCCGCACTTTGCGGGCTGGGAGATTTATCACATGAAGGGATCGCCCGTGGATCCGAACCGCATTTATGCGTCGCAAACCAGCGGATGGTTCGGGCAGTTGGTGCAGGTTTCGAACGATGGGGGAAAGACCTGGGCGGTTCCGGGTGGAGAAGAGCCGCCGGCTTTTTCGGCGCGGGCCAGCAACAAATTTGTGTACGACAGTTCTACAGAAACGGGTAAGCCGCTGACGACGCACCAGTGGTACGACGGAACGCAGCATCCCTGGGAGTTCAAGCGCGTATGGCACTTTGAGCCGTCGCTGCATGATGCCGATACGGTGTATGCGGGAGTGGAAGACGCCGCGCTGTTCCGCAGCACCGATGGCGCAAAATCGTGGCAAGAAATACCGGGCCTTCGCGGTCACGGAACTGGACCGCATTGGCAGCCAGGAGCAGGGGGGATGTGTCTGCATACGATTATTCTCGATCCGGCAAATCCGGAACGAATGTATATTGCGATTTCGGCCGCAGGGGCGTTTCGCACCGACGACGGAGGAAAAAGCTGGAAGCCGATCAACAAGGGGCTGTACTCGAAATACATCCCCGATCCGAACGCGGAAGTGGGACATTGTGTCCATCATGTGGCCATAAACCCGAAACGCCCGGATGTGCTTTTTATGCAGAAGCATTGGGACGTGATGCGGAGCGACAACGCGGGGGATCAGTGGACCAAGATCAGCGGGAATTTGCCGACCGATTTTGGATTTGTGATCGACGTGCACGCGCACGAACCAGAAACGGTTTATGTGGTGCCGATCAAGAGCGATTCGGAACATTTTCCGCTGGACGGGAAATTGCGGGTGTACCGCAGTAAATCGGGCGGAAATGAGTGGGAAGAGTTGAAGAAGGGATTGCCGGAGCGCGATTGCTACGTAAACGTGCTGCGCGACGCGATGGCGGTGGACACCTTGGATGAGTGTGGCGTGTATTTCGGAACTACGGGCGGGCAGGTGTATATGTCGCCGGATGGCGGCGACAACTGGAACGCGATAGTGCACGATCTGCCGGGAGTGCTATCGGTGGAAGTGCAGACGCTGCCATGATTCGCGTGGTGCTGCCCGCCCATCTGCGGAATCTGGCGAAGGTTGGCGACGAAGTGCAGTTGGAAATTGCCGGGCCGGTGACGCAGCGCAGTGTGTTGGATGCGTTAGAAGCGCGATATCCGATGCTGCGGGGAACTATCCGCGACCACGTGACCCAGCAACGGCGCCCGTTTTTACGGTTTTTTGCGTGCGAGGAGGATTGGTCGCACGAAGGGCCGGACGCGTTGTTACCCGAGGCAGTGGCGAAAGGCGAAGAGCCGTTGTTGATTGTTGGGGCGATCGCGGGGGGATGAAGACTGGAAGAGTGAAAGAGGAAAGGACTCACCCCCTGAAGGGGTGAGCTACAGGGCGCTGCGACAGCGCTCGGACGTCGGGCTCACGTCTCGCACAAAAAAAACGGTAAGCTGGGCTCATGATGGGGATGCGAGTGCTGGTCGTAGTGTTTGTGCTGTGGCTGGCTGTGGGTGTCGGTGCGCGTGGGCAGACTAGCGGCGTGGATGCGGAAGGGCATGCGTGGTGGAAGCATGCGGTGTTCTACGAAATTTATCCGAGGAGTTTTGCGGACAGCAACAACGACGGGATTGGCGACATCCCGGGGATAACTTCGACGCTGGATTATCTGCACTGGTTGGGAGTGGACGCGATTTGGATTGCGCCCATGTATCCTTCGCCGCAAGTGGATTGGGGCTACGACATTTCCGATTATTACGGAGTGAATCCGGAGTATGGAACGCTGAAGGACATGGATGCGTTGCTAGCCGCAGGCAAGCAGAAGAATATTCGCGTGCTGCTGGACCTGGTGCTGACGTACACCTCGGATCAGAACCAATGGTTTCAGGAATCGCGCAGTTCGCGGACGAATGCGAAACGCGATTGGTACATCTGGCGGGATGGAAAAGGGCCGGGCCAGCCGCCGAATAACTGGACGTCGAATTTTGGCGGTTCGGCATGGAAATACGACGCGCCGACGAACCAGTGGTATTACCACTACTTTTATCCGCCTCAACCAAATCTGAACTGGCGGAATCCGGAAGTGGAAAAGGCCATGTTCGAAGTGACGCGCTGGTGGCTGCAGCGCGGCGTGGCGGGATTCCGGCTTGATGCCGTGGACGTGATGTTCGTCAATGCTCAGTTTCGCGACAATCCCGTGGTGGGTACGGTGAAGAATGCTTTTGGCGATCCGCGGGAGCAGGAAATCTATGACAAGAACCAGCCGGAATTGCATGGTGTATTGCAACGGCTGAGGAAGGTTGCAGATGAATACAACGCAGTGCTGATTGGGGAAACCTGGACCAATGACATTGCGCAGTTGAAAGCGTACTACGGCGAAAACAGTGACGAAGTGAACATGCCCATGGACTTCATGTTCACCACGGTGAATCGCCTGTCTCCGGCGGAATTTCGCAAGCAGATTGCGTGGGTGGATGGCTCTGGCGGCTGGCCCGTCTACGTGCTGAGCAATCACGATATTCGGCGCATCGTCGACCGTTATGGCGACGGGAAACACAACGATCAAATCGCAAAGATGATGGCGACGCTGTACCTGACGCTGCGGGGAACCGCGGTGATGTATTACGGCGAAGAGATCGGGATGGAGAACAGCGATCCCAAGCGGCCCGAAGACGTGAAGGATTCCATGGGGAGGTTGGGATGGCCGAAAGAAAAAGGGCGCGACGGCGAACGCACACCGATGCAATGGAACGACAGCGCGAACGCGGGATTCAGCACGGTGGCGCCGTGGCTGCCGGTGGATGAGCGCTACCGAACATATAACGTGGAAAGCGAAAAGCAGGATGCTCATTCGATTTTGAACTACTACCGGACGCTTTTGACCCTACGGCATACGAATCCGCAGCTGCTGGAAGGCAAGTATGTTGCCTTGAATGGCGACGACCCCAATGTGCTGGCGTATGGGAGGAGCTATCAGGGGAAGAGCGTTTTGGTAGTGCTCAATATGAGCGGAACGGCGCGGAAGGTGAAGCTGGATTTAGCGGCGACCAGCTCGAAAGGAACGCAGGCGAAAACATTGTTGGCTTCGTTTGCCGCGCGCGATGTGGTGAACACGAGGGAGATTGCCGTCGATCCGTTTGGGGCGTGGGTGGGGGAATTGGAATAAAAGGCGTCAAAGGAAAAATTCGTTATCAGTAATCGAGTGTGGAGCACCCTGGCAACAAACACGACACATGATATGGGGGATGTGGCGCACCTACGGCGCTTTGGTGATGGTGTTGGCTTACCCAGCGCTTGCGCGCTGGGCTAAATTGTGTTGCGCCGCTGGCGCTGGTGTGGAGTGAAGAATTTCGTTGGTGATACGACCTTGCGCCTGCGCCGGTGGGATGGAAGGCCTCACCCCTGAAGGGGTGAGCTACAGGGGCGTGGTGGGACGATGTTCGGCGCCTGGCGTCGCGCACAAAAAGGATGCGGATGAGACCTAAGGTTTCTTCTCGCTTTTATTCGCTGCCCATGGCCAGGAGCCAGAAAACCAGCGTGCCAATCGAGCAGATGGGAGCGAGCCAGCGCACAGGATTGGGCTTTCCCGAACCGGCGAAGGAAAAACCTATACCGACCACCGAGAGCAGGCTGCCACAAGCGTAAATTTTGAGCAGCGTTGGGTCTGCGCCGTGAAAACCGTGAACAAAAACCGCATAGAGATGGGTACCGAGAGCGAGCCCTGCCGACGCGGTCGCCAGCACAAATCCAACCAGCGAAGACGTCGAAGAGCGCGAGCGAGGGTTTTCGTCGTTGGCCCAACGCACCCAACCCCAAACGAGCAGGACGGGGACTGACAGCGTGACCGTGACGGCGAGCAAGAAGAGTAAGGAAGCAAACATTCGGCGCTGAAGTAGACCTCGGCTTTCCATTATCGCGCGGGAAATGAGGAAAAAGAGGGCGAGAAAAAATTGGCTTGACATATTCCTATATGGGAATGTATTCTCTGGCCGTGGCTAGGGCAGCAACAACTTCGGACGCCTTCAACGCGGTGGCGGAACCCCGGCGGCGGGACATATTGAGCTTCCTGGCTTTGCAGGAGCGGCCGGTGGGCGACATCGTGGAAGCTCTGGGAATCGACCAGCCGTCGGTATCCAAGCATTTGAAGGTGCTGCGGGAAGTGGGCCTGGTGGAATCGCGGCGCGACGGGAGGCACATTTTGTACCGCACCAACGCGGAACCGATTCGGCCAGTACATGAGTGGACGCGGACGTTCGAACGGATGTGGCAGCACCAGTTGGCACGGATTAAAGAGCAAGCAGAAGCATCGACGAAGAAGCAGTAGGGACCTGGAAATTCATTCACTTTTTTTGAGGAGGAAGCATGGCGGCGACAGCACAGAAGATCGAAGATTTCACGTTGACGATCACGATGGAGACGCAGGTGAAGGCGGGGCTCGAGGCGACGTTTGCGGCGTTGCTGGATCAGATGGGGACGATGTTCACGAACCTGGAGGGGCAATCTCTGCAGCTGAAGCTGGAAGATTGGCCGGGCGGGCGTTGGTATCGCGATTTGGGGAATGGGAATGGCCACTATTGGGGAACGGTGCAGGCGATCAAGAAGCCAACGCTGCTGGAAATTTGCGGGCCGCTGATGGTGTCGTCCGCGGTGATGTCGAATGTGCAGTACCGCTTGAGCGAAGAGAACGGCGGCACGCTAATTAAGTTCCGGCACACGGCGTTCGGGATGGTGGAAGAGGGGCACCGCATGGGGATGCCGAAGGGATGGACGTTCATTTTGGAGCGCGTGCGGGAGCGGGCTGAGGCGAGGAAGCAGTAGCGGGAGGTAGAGACCAGAGATCGCCGTAAGGCTGGAGGAGCGGTCTTGCAATCGGAGAAATCCAAGAGAGATTCCTCACTTGGTTCGGAATGACATGTTTTCGTTTTTCAAGGATGTGGAAAGGATGGAAGAGCTATGTGTCCAGCGTGCCTGGCGGCGATATCGATGATTGTGGCGGGCGTGGTTTCCACCGGAGGCGCGGCGGCGCTGGCGGTGAAAGCGATGGGTCGAAAGAAGGAGAACGGGGAAGCGAGTGGCGACGAAGCGGCGATGGAGCAGGTCGAGGAAACGAAGCGGAAGGAAAAGGAGAAACAGGCATGACACAGAGCGCAACGAAACAGACAAAAGTCGTCTCGCGGGAAGAATGGTTGACGGCGCGTAAAGCATTGCTGGAAAGAGAAAAAAGACTGACGCGGGAACGCGACGCGATTGCGGCGGAACGGCGGAAACTGCCTTGGGTGAAAGTGGACAAAGAGTATGTGTTCGATACGCCGAAAGGGAAGAAGACGCTGGCGGAGTTGTTTGAGGGACGGAGCCAGTTGGTGGTGTACCACTTCATGATGGGTCCAGGGTGGCCAGCGGGGTGCCCGGGTTGCTCGTTGATTGCCGACCATCTGAACGGAAGTGTGGCGCACCTGGCGAATCGGGACGTGACGCTGATCGCGGTTTCGCGAGCGCCGTTGCCGGAAATTGAGGCCTTCAAGAAAAGGATGGGCTGGACATTCAAGTGGGCGTCATCGTATGGCAGCGATTTTAACTACGACTGTCACGTGTCATGCACCAAGGACGAATTGGATCGAGGAGAGATTTACTACAACTATCGAATCCAGAAACCGATGAGTGAAGAGCGGCCGGGCCTGAGCGTCTTTTATAAGGATGAGGACGGCGAGGTGTATCACACCTACTCGGCGTATGCGCGGCAACTGGAGCCGCTGATGGGCGTGTACGTCCACCTGGACATGGTGCCGAAAGGACGAATGGAAGAAGGGCTGCGGCCGCCATCGGCGTGGCTGCGCCATCACGATCGGTACGAGCAGAACTACTACGCCGATGCGGTGGAGAGCGAACCGGTAACAAGGACGATGGGCGGCTCGGGAAGCAACGTGGGAATGAGTGCCAAGAATTCCGCGTCGTTGAATTGGGTAGAGTGGTTTTTTCCGGGCCGGTAGACGGGGGGAGAAAACGTAAAGCGAGGAAGCCGGGGCGAAGGTGCCTCGGCTTTTTTGTTGAGC